>CAOJDX010000009.1 GCA_948433435.1 uncultured Clostridia bacterium | reverse complement strand
TGATTCACTTTTTTTATATAAAATTGTTTCACATCTATTGTAACTCTACATTTTTGTATAATAAAATATCAATATTTTATTAATAAAAGCAAAATATATGATAAAATAATAGTGAATTAGAAAGGAGAATGCTAATGATATTAAATATAAAAAGCAATTATTCACTCCTTTCCAGTATGTTAAGAATTGATGATATTATAGAGTATTCAATAAAAAATAATCAACTAACAGCCTCTTTATGTGATAATAATATGTATGGAGTAATGAACTTTTATCAAAAATGTATAAAGAATAACTTGAAACCAATAATAGGTCTAGAAATTAAAACAGACGAATTAGATATTTGTTTATATATAAAAGACTATAGAGGATATCAATCATTAATTAAATTGTCAACAATTCAAAATGAAAGAATAGTAAAACTAGAGGATTTAAAAGAATATAAAGACAATTTAATATGCATAGTAAATTTTTCTAAAAAAGAGTTGTTCTCTAGCTTAAAAGAGTATTATGAAGATCTTTATTTAGGGTATTCAACAAAAGAAGAAGAGAAAATAGCTCAAACTATTACTACTAATATTGTTTTTTTTAGAGAATGTCTTTATTTAAATAAAGAAGATGCTTCATATTTACCGTATTTATATCGAGTACGTGATGGAAAAACAATTACAGATGAGATTACTTATGATTATTTAAATCACGAATTAGATATACAAAATATTTTGGATTTTACCAGTAATGAAAGTTTAATGAACATAGAAAAAATAATAGCTAAATGTAATTTGAATTTTCCTAAAGCAGAATTATTATTACCCATTTATCATCCAGAAAATAAAATGGCTCCTTCTGATTTTCTTTTTGAATTAACAAAATTTGGTCTTAGAAAAAGGATAGGAGAAAATATTCCTGAAAAATATAAAAAAAGACTAAGTTATGAATTGAAAATCATTAATGAGATGGGATTCTGTAATTATTTTCTTGTAGTTTATGACTTTATCAAATTTGCTAAGAAAAATAATATATTAGTTGGACCAGGCAGAGGATCAGCAGCTGGAAGCTTGGTAGCTTATACTTTAGGAATTACAGAAATTGATCCTTTAAAATATGATTTACTTTTTGAACGTTTCTTAAATCCCGAAAGAAAAACAATGCCCGATATTGATACTGATTTTCCAGATGATAAAAGAGAAATAGTTATTAACTATGTCAAAGAAAAATATGGAAAAAAACATGTTGCTGGAATCGTTACCTTTGGGACACTAGGAGCTAAACAAGTAATACGCGATGTTGGCAGAGTTTTAAATATTCCTATATATAAAATAGATAATCTAGCTAAAATAATTCCTGCCATGACCAAAGATAAGTTATCTGCAATTTACCAAAAAAATCAAAATTTAAGAGTACTAGTAGATAGTGATACCACTTTAACAACTCTTTTCCAAATTGCTTTAAAATTTGAAGGCTTTCCCAGACACACCTCTTCACATGCTGCAGGTATTGTGATGTGTGAAAAAAAGTTAGATGAAGTACTGCCTTTAACAGTAAGTGATAATATGTATCTTACTAGTTATTCTATGGAATATTTAGAAGAGCTGGGCCTTTTAAAAATGGATTTTTTAGGCTTAAAAAACTTAAGCATTATTGCCAATATTATAACAGATATAGAAAAGAATAAGCATACTAAAATAAACTTTAATGATATTCCTTTAAATGACCAACAAGCATTGAATGTTTTTGCCACTGCAGAAACAACAGGAATATTTCAATTTGAGTCACCTGGAATGCGTAATTTTTTAAAAAGATTAAAGCCAAACACTTTTGAAGATATCTTTGCAGCGATCGCTCTTTTTCGACCTGGACCGGCTGTTAATATAGATTCCTATATTAAAAGAAAGCACCAGCAAGAACCAATAACTTATCTTGATCCTTCCTTAAAACCAGTATTAGAAAATACTTACGGTATTTTTATTTATCAAGAGCAAATTATGCAAATAGCCAATATTTACGCAGGATATACTTTAGGTGAGGCTGATATTCTAAGACGAGCAATGAGTAAAAAGAAATTAAATCTTCTACAACAAGAAGAGGCCAAATTTATTCAAAAAAGTCAAGAACAAGGGCATGATTATGAAACAGCAAAAAAGATATTTGATCTAATTTTAAATTTTGCAAGTTTTGGTTTTAATCGTTCACATTCAGTAGCTTATTCTCTGATTGCTTATAAATTAGCTTACTTTAAAGTATATTATCCAGAAATATTTTATAGTAATTTATTGTCTAATGTAATAAATGATTCTAGTAAAACCTATGAATATATTTTAGAAATGAAGACTAAAAATATGAAATTAGCAAAGCCAGATATTCTGCTTAGTACAGATCGTTATTTGGTAAAAGAAAATACAATCTATTTGCCATTTTCTATCATCACCTCAATTGGAAGTGTAGCGACAAAAGAAATAATAGAGGCTAGAAAATCTAATCATTTTACTGATATTTTTGATTGTTTCAGTCGCTTAGTACTAAGAGGAGTGACTAAGAAGACGATTGAGTCGTTAATATATGCTTCTGCTTTTAGAAATTTTGGCTTTAATATAGCAACATTAGTAGAGAACTTAGATAATTTGATGAACTATGCAACATTAACAAAGGACTTAGATCCTTCACTTGTAATGAAGCCTATTATTATGGAAAAAGAAGAATTTAGCCCAGAAATACTTCTCCATGAAGAAAAAAAATTATTTGGTTTTTATTTAACTCATCATCCTACCATAAAATATATTAAAGAAAATCAAGATATTATTCCTTTAATAGAACTAAATAAGCACTTGAATCAAAAAATCAAAACTTTGGTTTTCATTGATAAAGTAAGGAATGCTAAAACAAAAAAAGGAGATGATATGGCTTTTTTTACAGGAAGTGATGATAAAGCTAGTGTTCAGTATATTCTTTTTCCGAAAATCTATAACTTATATAATGATATAGAAAAGGGAAATATTGTTAAAGTAGATGGAAAATTAGAAAAAAGATTAAATGAATTGCAAATAATTGTGAATAAAATAACATTACTAAATGGAGAAAGTAAAGATGATGAAAAATAGGAAAATAATAACCATATCATTAATTATAATTATTATAGATCAAATCCTCAAAACAATGATTAGATTTAATTTACAGCTTCTAGAAACTATTACGATAATTCCCAAATTTTTCTATATAACACATACTGAAAATACGGGAGGAGCCTGGTCTATTTTAGAAGGCAATCAACTATTTTTAATTTTAATAAGCATAATCTTTCTAATAGGACTAATTTTTTATATTAAAAAAGAAGAGAATTCTACAAAATTATCCTTAATTAGTTATTCTTTAATTATTGGTGGGATAATAGGAAATCTACTCGATCGCCTTTTTTTAAATGCTGTGATTGATTTTTTATCATTTAAAATAATAAATTATTATTTTCCTATATTTAATATAGCAGATATTGCGATCGTAATAGGAACTAGTTTATTAATGTTAGATATAATAAGGAGTGAAGTAAATGGAAGAAATAAAAATAGAAGATGATATTTTAGAAAGAGTAGATAGTTACTTAGCAGTAACATTAGAAATATCCCGTAGTAAAATTCAAAAATTAATCAAACAACAAAAAATAATGGTAAATGATAAATCTGTTTCTGCTAGCTACCAAATAAAAAAAGGAGATATAATTACAATCAATGATCAACTTGATTTTACAATAACAATAAAACCGGAAAATATTCCTCTTGATATTATTTATGAAGATGAATACTTGATGGTGATTAATAAAAAAAGCGGTATGGTTGTTCATCCAGCCGCTGGAAATTATTCTCATACATTAGTCAATGCTCTTCTATATTACTTAAATTTAGGTGAAACTACGAATACTAGACCAGGAATTGTTCATCGCTTAGATAAAGATACAAGTGGTTTAATGTTAGTTGCTAAAACAGAAGAAGTATTAGAAAAATTATCTAATATGATTAAAGAGAAAAAAGTAGAAAGACATTATTTAGCCTTAGTAGAAGGAACTATTATTCCAGAAACGGCTACAATTGATGCTCCTATTGGTAGAGATAAAAATAATAGAGAAAAAATGTGTATTACAGATATAAATAGCAAAAATGCTATAACTCATATTAAAGTCTTAAAAAGATATGATAAAAATACTTTATTAGAATGTATTCTAGATACAGGAAGAACACATCAAATAAGAGTACATCTATCTTATATTAAACATCCAGTAGTAAATGATCCAATATATAACACAAAAAAGGCAACAGATTTTGGACAGATGCTTCACTCAAAAAGTATCAGTTTTATTCATCCAATAACTAAGGAACATTTACAGTTTGAAAAGGAATTACCAAAGGAATTTCAAGAGTATTTAGAAAGAATAGAAGGAAGCAATTAACATGAAGAAAAATTTCCAGTTATCATGAAACAAGATGTTAGTTTAAGTAAAAATTTTGATAAATAAGATAAAGATATTCAAATATTTACTAGAAGCATAGAAGAACACAATTAATTCCTTCATAACCTATTTTTATGTCTTAGGCTTGTAAGTATTTAAGAAAGTGATTATTGATAATAATTATGTTATTTCATGGTTCTTACTTTCTGATCATTATATTCATTACTTAAATAAAGACAAACTATCTTATATTTAATTAATAATTCTTTTTTGTTGATATTTTGAAAATTCTCATCTTTTAATTTAAGTAGGTTTAGGTTAGAAAAAGAAGGATCTATATCTAATCTATAAATATCTAATAGATTTATTAGGTGAATTAACTCATATATAGAGAAAAATAGTTGAAAAAAATCAAGATGATCTAATAATAATTTAGAATGCACAGAGGATGAAAATATTAAAATATTTTTAAGATAAGAGAAGATTTGTTTTTCATTATCAATTAAAGATTCTTTTCTTTCTGTTTGATAGCTCGATAAAAAGGTGGGATTATTTTCTAAAAATTTACAATTAATATAATAATAAACATTCCTTCCTAATTTAATTGATTGGACAAGAAAATGTTTTTTTAAGATTTTAAGTTTATGATCTAATGCAGAAGGTGTCATTCTTAAAGATAGGGCTAATTCTTTATGACATAATCCAGGATTTTTACTAATAAAAGTTAATACTTCTTTTTCTTTTTTTGTGGTTAAATAACCTTGATCATATTCATGAGCAGGTATATTTTCTAATAACTTATTTTTGATATCTAATAATATTTTTTCGTTATCAACCAAAGTACTTTTTTGTTCTTGGTAATCCAATAAAAAGGTGGGATTATTTTCTAAAAATTTACAATTAATATAATAATAAACATTCCTTCCTAATTTAATTGATTGGACAAGAAAATGTTCTTTTAAAATTTTAATTTTGTTTGTTAATGCAGAAGGCTTCATTTTTAAAGATAGGGCTAATTCTTTATGAGATAATCCAGGATTTTTAATAATAAAAGTTAAAACTTCTTTTTCTTTTTTTGTGATTAAATAGTCTTGATCATAATCATCACCAGATATACTTTGTAATAATTCAATTCTATTTCTTAGTTGAAACATTTTTTTCTCTTCTGAGAAAAAAACTGGATTATGCTGAATAAAATTTTCGGTGACATTTAAAATAATTTGTTTTTGTTTCCAATCAGTAGTTATAAAATTATATTCAATAAGAGTTCTTAAATATTTTTCTAACTCAATCCCATGTATACCAATTAAATGAGATAGTTTTTCCTTTTCAATTGGAGAATAGTCAACTATTTTTTTTAATATTTCTTTTTGAATTTCTGTAAGACAATTATAATTCATAATTTTCCTCTCCTTGAATAATTAATAAGATTGTATAAGTTAAAAATATAAGTACTATACTGCTTTATAATAAAGCAAAGTATAGTTCGCAGTCAAGTTTCGTCAAATTTTATAAATATATTTACTAATTAAACTTATACTGAAGAAAAGGAACATTATAGTAAAGTAATAACTATTTTATTGATTTAAAATAAATAATTTTAGCAATTTATCATAGATAAAAGTAATTACAATCATATCAGAAGATTGACAAATACACAACTTTGTAGTATAATGTGCGACAGGTGAGGGGTATGAATAAAATAGAATTAAAAGTATTAGAAACAGAAAGACTAATTTTAAGAAGAATAGAAAATAGTGATGCCAAGGCATTAGAAAATAGTGATGCCAAGGCATTATATGATAATATTTATAATAACTTTGAATGGCATAAATACTATTCTCAAATACCGTTTGATAGTTTTAAAAAGTTTCAAATATTAATAGCGAAATATCAAGAATGGTATGCTAAAAAAGAAAATTTTCGTTGGGGAATTGTTACCAAAAGTGAAAATGAGATTATTGGAATAGTTCAAAATATTCCAGATATTTTAAATGAAAGTAGTAAATTGGCTTGCATTTTGAGTTATAACCATACTGGAGGAGGTTATGCCAAAGAAGCGGTACAACGACTAATTGATTATAACTTTGATGAATTAAATTTTCATAGAGTAGAAGCAGAATCAGTAGTAAATAATCTAAATTCTATTAAATTAATAGAAAGTCTGGGCATGACTTATGAGTCAACTAAAAGAGAAAGTTATAAATTAGGTGACCAATATTATGATCAAAAACTATATTCATTAATAAAAAAATAGCCTAAGCTATTAAGGAGATGTTATTAAGGTTAATAGGATCTTCTTTTTTGTAACAATTTTTCTCCTTTTAATGGATCAGTAGCATAGGCTACCATTTCTTCCATAGAAATTTTTTCTAAAATAGGAACATAATTAAGATGCTTATAATCATTTCCCAGACAAACTAAAAGATCTTTTCCATCCAAAACTTCCATTAAAATTTCAATCATACTCATCGTAGTATAATAATATGTGCCAAAGTAGACAAAACAATCTCGCTCTTTGTGAAAAAAACCACCAAAGGGATTATAAATAACTTTATCTGGAAAAATAGAGAAAGAGCCTAATACTTTCTCTTTTTCATCGGACAACTTTAAACCACCACTACTTCTATAGGAATCATCTCTACAATTAGGATTATATCCTGCTATAAAAGATTGATGTTCTAAATATAAATGTTCATTTGGACTGTTTAACATTTGCTCAAATAAAGTCGTATCAACTTTTTGAAGAACAAAATTGAAAGAACAATCTTTAATTAAAAAATCTAAGACCGATATGTTATCCTCAATCGATAATGTATGATATTGAATCATTTCATTTTTAATAATTTGCTTCATACTTCCACCTCCATATGAACTAATTATATCATAATTAAGAGCAATTTAATACATATAAACAAAAAGTAAAAGCACTAAGAAGTAAACTATAAAGAACATTAATATCTAAATACTTAGTACTTTTTTCATTTAAGTAGGAAATCTCCTCATAAAGATAGAGTAAACTAATAAATAAAGAAAGACTACTAAGGAAGGTAAATAAAAGATAATGAAAATTAAAGAAAAATCGAATGAACATAAAACTACTAAGGTTAATAAAAAATTTTAAAAAAAATGATTTACTTAAATCTTTAAAATGATATAAAGAAATAATTTCTGAAAGTGATAGAGAAATAAGAAATGCATAAACTAGATTAAAAATTTGAAAAAAAGAAAGAGAAGGTTTAAATAGATGAAAAGTTAACCTTGTATAAAAATGATAGTCAAGCCTAAATAATAAACAAAAACCAAAAATAAAAAAAATGATCAAAAAATTTCTAAAAAAATTAACTATTTTCATATTTTTCTCCTTAAAAAATATTATGATAAAAAATATTAAATTATGAAAAATTAAATTTTATTATAGTAATAATGAATTAAAAAAATAAAATGACGATGAATGATGCTTTTTTTATAGAGATTTTATTTATAAAAATTCACTTAAAGTTTAGAACTTAGTCCTTTTCTAATTCAAACTTATAGTATATAATATAATATGACTGGAGGAGATACATTGAAATATGAAGTAGATGAGTCATTACTGGATGATAAGAATATGTTAATTATGAAATTATTACATTATTTTATAACGGAAAAAAACTATAATCCTGTAATTTTACAGGGAGTAGATAATGAAATATGGCTTGAAAATTTACAAGAGGATTATAAAATAGTTAGAATTGTCTCTGGTAATATACTAAATAAAGAACAATTTGGTTTTGATCTCTTTAAAACTAAAAGAATTGTCAAAAAAATAAAAGCTAAAACATTAACATTTAAAATAAATACATTAAGTATATTTCTTGATATAGAAGAATCATTTATGGAAAATTCAGCAAAAGATATTACTTGTTTAAAAATAGGAAAAGAAAAAGATATTAAAGAAAGTACTATTTTAAAAAAGTCCTTTCCTGATATATCAAATAAATTAAGATACTCTGAAGAAGGATTACAATTATTTCTAAAAATTACTAATGATATTAATAAGCATAATGTAAGAGACAATAGAAAAGTAGAGGAAATATTTCGTCCTAAATATCCAATAATCACTTATATATTAATTGCCATAAATACTTTACTTTATTTAATTCCCTTTCTTTTTAACGAAAGTAACTACTTTTTAAATAAATTCTGCATATATAATCCCTTAATTAAAAGTGGACAGTATTATAGAATACTAACAGGTACTTTTCTACATGCCAATATTTTTCATGTCTTTTTTAACTGTTATGCTCTTTATGTAATAGGAATTCAATTAGAAAGCTTTTTAGGAAAAACAAAATATCTTTTAGTATATTTATTCAGTGCTGTAACCGCCTCTTTAATGTCTATGATATTTTTAGGAAATAATGTTAGTGTCGGAGCTAGTGGAGCAATATTCGGTCTAATGGGAAGTTTGGTCTATTTTGGTTACTATTATAGAGTATATTTAGGAAGTATTGTCAAAAGTCAAATCATTCCCTTAATTGCTACTAATCTTTTATTAGGACTAATGATAACTGGAATCGATAACTTTGCTCATATCGGTGGTTTAATAGGAGGGCTATTAATTACCATGGCTTTAGGAGTAAAATATAAGAGTAGTACTTTTGAAAAAATAAATGGATATATCATCTCCTTGATCTACTTAGTATTTTTAACTTTTATGGCATTTACATATACAATGTAAAGAAATTTGCTTAAAAAATAAATTAATGATAAAATAAAATTAGAATAAAGATAGTGAGGTGAACTTAATGAATTTAGAAGAAACAAGTCTTTTTCATATTGAGGATATGAATATTGAGGAGATTCGTTATACTTTAAAAGAAGTATATAATGCTTTAGAAGAAAGAGGATATAATCCCACAAATCAAGTCGTAGGTTATCTAATCAGTGGAGATTTAGGATATATTTCTAGTTATAAAGATGCTCGTAAAAAAATGCAGACAATTGATAGAGCTAAAATTGTAGAAGTTCTTTTAGAAGAATTTCAAAAGAGAAAATAATGCGTTATTTAGGTCTAGACTTAGGCTCAAGAACTTTAGGAATTGCAATTTCTGATCAATCGGGCACAATTGCTAGAAGCTTAAGGATAATAAGACATGAAGAAAATTACGATTTACTTATTTCGGAAATAAAAAAGATAATAGAAGAAGAGAAAGTAGATGCAATTGTCTTAGGATATCCAAAGAACATGAATAACTCGATAGGAATAAAAGCCAAATTAAGTGAAACCTTTAAAGAAAAATTAGAAAAAAATTGTAACCTTAATGTTTACTTACAAGATGAAAGATTAACAACCAAGCAGGCAACTGATATTCTAATAAGTAATAATACCTCAAGAAAAAAAAGAAAAAAAGTAATTGACAGTATGGCAGCAACTATTATATTACAAAGTTATTTAGATAAGAGAGGAAAATAAAAATGGAACAAAATAGTTTTACAATTATTAATGAAGAAGGAAAAGAAGTAAAATATGATGTTTTATTTACTTTTCAAAGTGAAGAAACTAATAAAGATTATATCGTATATACAGACAACACTAAGGACGAGGAAGGAAATGTACAAGTATATGCCTCAATTTACCACCCTGAAGAGGAACATTCTAAACTAGAAGCAATAGAAACAGATCAA
The DNA here is from genome assembly GCA_948433435.1 of uncultured Clostridia bacterium. Taxonomy (GTDB): domain Bacteria; phylum Bacillota_I; class Bacilli_A; order RF39; family UBA660; genus UBA2730. Next base: position 38,907 of record CAOJDX010000009.1, on the reverse strand, counting down.
GAATGGAAAATCATTGATACGATCTTAAAAACAATTCAAGATGAATTAAAGAATAATCAAGACGAGCAAAACTAACTAGCTCGTTGTTTGTTATGAAAGGGAGAATATGAGAAGAAGAAAAATGAAAAAAAAGGTTAAAGCAATAATTGCTATTTTAGTAATATTAGGCCTTCTTCTTATCGCTAGTAGTGGTGTTTATTGTTATTTAGTGAGTCCAATGGATAAGACTTCAGAAGCTATCATAGAAGTAAAAATAGAAACAGGAATGTCAACTAAAAAAATTGGTCAACTTTTAGAAAAAAAAGGATTAATAAGAGATAGCAATTTCTTTTTAGTGTATACTAAATTGAATAACTGTGCTTCTCTAAAAGCTGCAACCTATGATTTAAAAAAGAAGATGACCTTAAATGAAATAATCGATACAATTTGTACTGGAAATGTGATGAATAAAGAAGTAATTAATATCACATTTAAGGAAGGAAAAAGAATTACCGATTATGCAAAAGTAATTAGTGAAAAAACCTCTAATAGCTATGAAGAAGTAATAAATGTAATGAAGGATAATATTTATATTCAAGAATTAATAGATAAGTATTGGTTTTTAACAGAGGATATTTTAAATGCTAGTATTTATTATCCCTTAGAAGGATATTTATTTCCTGATACTTATCAATTTGCTAATAAAGATGTAGCTATAAAAACAATTATAGAAAAAATGCTTGATCAAACAGATAAAGTATTATCATCCTACCAAGAAAACTTACAAAATAAAAAACATACTATCCATGAATATATTACTTTAGCTAGTATGGCCGAATTAGAAGGAACGACTACCGAAAATAGAAAAATGATAATAGGTATTTTTGAAAATAGATTAAAAGTAAAAATGAATTTAGGTAGTGATGTTACTACTTATTATGCATTACAACTTCCTATGACAAGTGATTTAACCTCAAAACAATTTGCTACTAAAAATCCTTATAATACAAGAGATATGAATATGAAAGATCTTCCTGTGGGACCTATAGCTAGTATTTCCAAATCATCTCTAGAAGCCACTACAGCACCAACTTCAAGTTCATATTATTACTTTGTAGCAGATAAACTTGGCAATATTTATTATACCAAAAATAGTAATGAACACTTGCAAAAAGTACAAGAAATTAAGGAAGCAGGAAATTGGATATGGTAAATGAAGAACTAGAAAAAATAAAAGAATATGCTAAACTAAATAAAGTTCCTATTATGCAAGACGATGGAATAGAATTTTTAACAGATTTTATTCAAAAAAATAAGATTATCAAAATCTTAGAAATTGGAACGGCAATTGGATATTCAGCAATTAGAATGGCTTTAATAAATGAAAACATTCAAATATCAACAATTGAAAGAGATGAAGAAAGATATCTAGAAGCTCTAAAAAATATTAAAAAATTTAATTTAGAACACAGAATAACTTTAATGTTCAACGATGCTAGTAATGTGAATTTAGAAGAAAAGTATGATTTAATCTTTATTGATGCTGCTAAAGCTCAAAACAAAAAGTTTTTTTTAACCTTTGAACATAATTTAAAAAAAGGGGGTTATATCATAACAGATAATATAAATTTTCATGGATTAGTAAAAAAAGAATTAGAAGAGATAGAAAGCAAAAATTTAAGAGCATTAGTGAGAAAGATTCAAGGTTATATAGAGTTTTTAACAACAAATCAATCCTATCAAACAACTTTTTATGAAGTAGGAGATGGAATAGCCATAAGTAAAAGGAATGTGGAGAATGAAAACTAATAGGAAAATAGAATATAATAAAAAATTATTGGTCTTACTAATTATAGTAATTGGTTTATTTGTGATCTTACAAATCGTAAAAAATCAAAAAGAAAGTACTTATACAAATTACAAGATAGATAATACAAAAGAATATGTTTACACAAAATATTCTTCAGTAAATAATGCTAAGGTACCATATATCAATATAAAAGGAGAGCAAGCAAAAAAAGTTAATGAAGAAATAATCACATTAACAAAAGATTACTTGAACTCCAAAAATAAAAATAAAACAGTTACATATCGCTATAATCAAAATAAAAATATCCTATCCATAGTTTTGACCTTTAGAGATGTTGACCAATTAGAACAGCTTTCATACAATTATAAAACATATGTCTTTGATTTAAAAGAGAATTGTAAATTGCTAACCAACGAAGAAATTATCAGAAAATTTAATATAACTTATGCAGAAATAAACGAAATTATGGCCAAAACTATGCAAGAAAAATATCTAGATGAAGTAGAAAAAGGATATATTGATAAAAATGAATGCAATTATAGTTGTTATTTAGAACATAGAAATATAACAAACTATATTGATCATGCTAATTATTACATCGAAAACTCTCACTTAATAGTCTATAGAGCTTTTGAAGTTTATTCTGTTTTTGGAGAAGAAGAATATTTTACAAGAAACGACTTTAAATTTTTAATAAAATAAGTATAATAGAAGAAGTAAATCAAAAAAAGTAGGTGATAAATGTGTCTTTCAGTTTAATAGCTAATGCAAGTATATGTTCAGACTTTGTTTTAGCAACAATTTTAGTAATTATAAGAAGAACACTCAACCTAGTTCAAATTGCTGTACCGTTGATTTTATTAATTTCAGGAATGGTTAAATTTATCAAATTAGTATTAAATCCCGATAATGATAAAAAGGGATTAAAATCTTTTACCAACTCTGTTATAGCAGCATGTATCATTTTCTTTTTACCACTTACAATAAATTTAACGATGAATATTATAAATGAATCTGGAGAAGTGGGAATAAGCGATGATAATGATTTGACTGTTTTAAATTTATCAAGTTGTTGGACAGCAGCGGAAAATACACAAGCAGAGATGGACTCAGTTAGAGAAAGTGGTGGTTCATACAGTTCAACGATAAGTGACGAGTATACCAAAGTAACTATAATGAATGATACTAGTAATATTCCTCCTTCTAATAATACATCAAATAACCCTACAACCTCTAATACTCAAAATACAGAAATGGGGACTAAGATTGTGAATTATGCCAAACAGTTTATTGGTAGACCTTATGTTTGGGGTGGAAACAGTCTAACAAATGGAACTGATTGTAGTGGATTTATCCATTTGGTATATGCTAATTTTGGAATAGATGTTCCTAGACAATCTTTGGCCTTTAGATCAGTAGGTACAGAGGTACCAAGTATTAACGAAGCCCGAGCTGGAGATATAATCTGTTATGCTGGCCATGTTGCCTTATTTGAAGGAGATGGACAAAAAATTGTCCATGCCAAAAGTTCCAAAACAGGAATAGTTGAAGATGCCACTCCATTTTATGGGAAAAAATCTGTAATAACAATTAGAAGAGTATTAAATTAAAGAAGGTGGTAGTATGCTTTATATTGCAGAATCAGTTTGTGCAGATTATACACTAGCAACAATTTTAAGTATAATTAAAAGGGGACTTACTATAATTCAATTTGTAGTACCAATCATTTTACTAGTCTCAGGAATATTACAATTCACTAAATTAACGATAAATCCCGATAAGGATAAAAAAGGGTTAAAAGCTTTTGGAAATTCCATTTTAGCAGCCTGTATCATCTTCTTTTTACCTCTAATCATCAATACAACAATGAGTGTGATTAATACTAGTAACGATTTTGGTATTGTAAATGATGAAATAGTGACAACCCTTGATATTAGTAGTTGTTGGCTGGCAGTTGATGAAAAACAAAACGAAATGGATTCTGCTAACGAATCCACTAGTAGTACGATTAAAGATGAAGAACAAAAAAAGCTAACAACATTGAAGTAAAAAATTATTTAGGCATATAATACAGTAGGAAAGAAGGAAAAAAATGAAATATTATTGCTTAGGAATAAAGGGAACAGGTATGTCAACTTTAGCTCAAATATTATATGATTTGGGAGCAAAAGTCAGTGGTTACGATGATGCCAAAGATTATAAATTTACTCAGAAAGGTCTAGAAGAAAGAAATATTAAAATTTATTACGACCATGACCATCACCTAGATAAAGATACCATAGTAACTTATTCAGTAGCACTTCAAGAAGACCATTCTGAATTGCAAAGAGTAAAGAAAATGGGACTTAAAATTAAAAAATATAACGAAATAGTAGGTGATCTTACAAAACAATTCAATACAATTTCAGTAAGTGGAACTCATGGAAAAACAACTACTTCTTCAATTATTAAACATATTTTATATAATACAGTAGGATGCAATTATTTTATTGGTGCTGGTGACGGATATGCCAAGAAAGAAAATGAGATATTTGTATTAGAATCAGATGAGTTTAATAAACACTTTTTGACTTATTATCCTAAATACTCTGTAATTACTAATATTGAAAAAGAACATATGGAATGTTATAAAGACTTAAATGATATTATTTTAACATTTAAAGAATTTGCAAGCCATACTACAGAAGCAATAGTTGCTTGTGGAGATAATGAAAATATTAGAAAAATACATTCAAAAACGCCTATTATATATTACGGGTTTAATCAAAATAATGAATATATCATAAAAAATAATAAAGTAAACCAGGAAGGAGTTAATTTTGATTTATATCAAAAAGGACAATTTGTAGAAAATTTTTCAGTACCTTTATATGGCAATCATATGATATTAGATACAACAGCAGCAATTATTATCTGTATAAAGTATGGAATTGAAATTTCCAAAATCAAAGAACTTTTATTAACTTTTCAAAATGCCAAACGTCGTTTTGCCGAAGAAAAAATAGGAAAGTCCATCATTATTGATGATTATGCCCATCATCCAACTGAGATAAAGGTTGTATTAGAATCAATTAAAGAAAAATACCCAGAGAAACGTTTAGTAGCAATATTTAAACCAAATACTTATTCTAGAACAAAAGATTTTAAAGAGGAATTTATTGAATCTTTAAAGATAGCGGATAAAGTATACTTAACAGAAATTGATTGTAATCGAGAACAACAAACAGATTATCCTGGAATAAACTCTTCTATAATAATAGATCAAATAGAAAATGCCGAGATTATTTCAGAAGAAACAATAAATAAACTAGAAAATGAAAAAAAATCAGTTATATGCTTCATGGGATGTGCCTCTGTTGATCATCTGATAGAAAAATATAAAAATTTATTAAAATAAAGAATCAGAATACGAATTACTAGTATTCTTTTTCTTTATATATTAAGTATAAATTATGACTTTATGGCATCTTTAAGCCTAAAATGGACTGTAGAGAGGTAGAATCAAAAATAAATAAATAATAGTGGTTGGTAATTACTCATTTTACATGATACTCATATATTTATTTAATCCCATAATTTCCCATAAAAATTTGATAATTCATCGATAATTTTTCGATATGATGAATTTGTAGAAAGGAAGGGATGCCGATAAGAAAAAGAAAAGAGCAAATATAAATATACTTACTTTATATATAAAATGGAGGTAATGACGATAAGATTAGAAAAAATAATGATTTAGTGCTATACTAACTATTAGAAAAGTAGGTGATAGTATGTATACAATATGTTTTGTGGAAGATGAAATAGATCTTTCTAATCTAGTTAAAGTATACTTACAAAAAGCTGGATATAACGTAGTATGTTTCACCAAAGGAAAAGAAGCAATAAACTATATCGGTAATAAAGTAGACTTATGGATACTAGATATCATGTTAGGAGATGATTACAGTGGCTATGATGTAATTGGTGCTATAAGAAAAACAGATCTAAATGTACCCGTTATATTTACATCTGCAAGAGATCAAGATTTAGATAAAATTCTAGGCTTAGAACTTGGTAGTGACGATTACATAACGAAACCTTATTCAAGTAAAGAACTTGTTTTAAGAGTAAACAATATCATAAAACGAGTTTATAAAAATGAAGATAATAATTTTATAAATTATGAAATTTATAAAATAGATGTAAATAAAAGAGTAGTCAAAAGGGAAGAAAAGGAACTTACTCTCACAACTCTTGAGTTCGATCTTTTATTATTATTTATCAATAATATCGGAAAGGGTTTTTCCCGAGATGAAATTTTAAATACAATTTGGGGGCAAGACTATTTTGGAACAGACAGAGTAGTAGATGACTTAGTAAGAAGACTTAGAAAGAAAATGCCAAAACTTAAAATTTCTGCAATTTATGGTTTTGGCTACCGTCTATCATGAATTATAAAAATGGTAATTTAAGTAAGCAGTTAGCTTTCATCATCGTCTTAATTTTTGTAATAGTCTTTATTTCCCTAGGTATTGTTTTACCTAAAATGTTAATACCTGTTGCAGAAAAAAATATTTACTCCTATCTTAGTGAACCTTTAAAACTAATGCAATCAGATTTTGAGAAAGATTTAACCACATCTACAGTAGCTTATCTTTATATTATAGATAACCAAGTAGTAAGTAGCGATAATCTCTCAGAAGTATTAAAAGTAAAAAATACTAAAGAACTAATAAAATATATAACAAATACATACGGAAAATTTGTTTATAAACATAAAACATATTATTACTATCAAATACAAAGAAATGGAATAACTAAAATTGCTTTAACAGACGATTTATACATTCAAGAAATTAAAGCAGAAATATTAAATGCTATTTTGCCAATAGTATTAGGAACCTTCCTTTTAATCGGATTAATATTAGGAATTTGGAGTTCTATTATTGTAATTAAAATAGAGCGTTTAAAAGAAAAAGTTGATAATATTGATAATCCTGATTATAACCATAAAATAGACTTTAAAACATCAGACGAAATCAAGTCTTTAGGTTTAGCAATGGAAGATATGCGAATTTCTCTAAAAAACCAAGAAGAATATCGCAATCAAATGTATCAAAATATCTCACATGATTTTAAAACACCTCTCACAGTTATAAAATCATATATCGAAGCGGTCGATGATCAAGTTGAAGATCCCACTAATGCCCTTCAAGTGATCAAAGACCAAACAGAAAAATTAGAAACAAAAGTACACTCACTTCTTTACTTAAATAAACTAGATTATCTAAAAAGTAGTAAGGTAGAAATTGTTCCCATTGATATGGAAAAATTAATTCAAGACGAAGTAGATAAATTTAAATGGAAAAGAAAGGATATAGAATTTAAAATAATTTTAGACCATAAATCAAAATTCGTCGGAACTTATGAGCATTGGGAGACAATATTAGATAACTTATTAAATAACTTTATGAGATATGCTAGTAAAACAATAAAAATCACTGCTAAACAAAATAAATTAATTCTATATAATGATGGATCAAATATTGACAATGATTTACTAGAAGGAATCTTTACTCCGTTCCGAAAGGGAATCAAAGGAGAGTTTGGTCTAGGTCTCTCAATTGTTAAGAAGACTCTAAATATAATTGGTTATAATATTGTTGTTAAGAATGAAAAAAAAGGAGTTTCCTTTATAATAACAAGAAACCATAAATAATAGGTTTCTTTTTTTATTTCTAGGAAATAATATAAGTGGTGATTATATGCGCATCCTAATAACAGGTGGGAGAGGAGGTATTGCCTATCAAACAGCAAAAAAACTTTCTAACTTAGGACATACAGTTTATCTATGTACTCATACAACAAAACAATTAAAATCTTTAAAAGAAAATATAGAAATAAGAAGTAATAATATCATTCCCTTAAAATTAGATATCACTAATAAAGAGGATCTGAATCTTTTAGATAAGCTATCTTATGATATTGTATGGGCTCATGCTGGAATTGGAAATGGAGGCACCTTACTGGCTATGGATATTGATGTATTAAGAGATAATTATGAAACTAATGTTTTCGGAACAATGGAAGTAGTTAGAAGATCTTATTTAAAATTTAAACGGGAACATATTAAGGGAAAAATATTTGTAACCTCTTCCTTAGCTGGAATGCTTCCATTACCTTACTTATCTTGTTATACTTCATCCAAAGCAGCCTTATCTATATTATGTTTTACATTAAAGAAAGAACTAAAACAAATAAATAGCAATATCTCAATGTCCCTAATTGAACCTGGTGCTTATCAAACAGGGTTCAATGATGTAATGATTAATAATAAAGAAAAATATTTAGAAGAAAATAGTGAATTCTATCAAAATATAAAAAAAATAAATAAACTTCAAAAAAGATTATTTACCTTGATAGAAAAAAAGAATTATCAAAAGTTAGTGGACAAAATAGTAACAGAAATGTTAAAGGAAAAGCCACAGTTTAAAATAAAAAAACCCCTTTTTCAATCTTTAATGACTAAATTATATGTGTTATTGTATAGATAATCAGTTACTATTTTTTCTTTGTATAAAGATATCCACTACCTAAAGCACTTTTTGCAGCTAAAATATTATTTTTATTATCATAAAAATTAGTTGTTTCTTTCCCAAGAAACTCCCAATAAAATTTAAGTTGCAGATTAGAAAGAGCTAAAAGATCGATATTAATAGGCAATAGATAATCTTCATCAATACAGTAAGTAAGAATATCATAATACCATCTAGAAATATTTGGCATATAAATACTTTTCTTTGTTATTCTTTTTATTTTCTTAGAAAATTGATCATTTAGTAAATAGAAGCTATCCTGATCAGAAATTGCTATTTTATCTTCAATAGCACCATATACCGTTTTAAATTCCTGTAAGTGAAGATCAAGTCGAAAAGGAGAAAGAGGATCTTTATTTTGTTCTAAATACTCACGAATAGCTTTTAACTTTGTTTTATTCATAATGACTTAACACCTATTAAACTCATCGTTTTATTTTTTTACAAAAACTTTTTGAGAAGTCTTTTCTTCTAATAGGGGCATTAGCTTAATAAGTTCGTCAAAGAACATAGAAAGTCTTTTTTTTACATCAGTTTCCATAGCATCCGTTCTACTTCTAAGATCAAACATGATATTTTTAACACAAATAGTACCATCCATCATATTTGGTAATAAATGAATAGAAATATCCACTCCATTATTTTCATTTTTCGAAAACTCGATAAACTTTTCACTATGGTCATCCATAACTTTAAATGAATTTTTTTCTTGAACTAATGTTAAAAATGGCTGAATAAAGATAGAATCATGTTCAATTGTAAACTTTCCATCTTTTGGGTTACCTACTGCATTACAATAATAAAAAGTGTAATTCTGACCTTTTATCATATTAAAAAATTCAGTATAATCTCCATTACTTTCTGTTTTAATAGACTCAGTATAAGTATATTGTTCATAACTAATATCAATTGATCTTAACTTTTCATATTCAATAATTTCTTTTTGCATATATCGTTTATCCTTTCTTATATAATTTAAATACCTGTTAATTCCAAGTAAAAACTTTTTTCTCTCAACTAAAGTGATCTTTTATTTAAGAATAGTAAAAAGACAATTTGAGAAACGAACTTATTATATCATAAAAATGATTTAAATACTATAAAAATATTTTTATGGTATAATACAAAAAAGAAAGTAGGAATATTTTTGCTAAGAGAGGACATATGAATAAGAAAATTAAAAGTATAATGAAAATAATGGATTCTATTGAATATGGATTTAAAGATAAAGTAGGCCAAAATATAATTCATACAAATCCAAAAAAATGGGAAGAAGAGTTTGATAAATTTTATTATTTACAAACCAAAGAGGAATTATTAGAGTCAAAATGTGGAGTTTGCTGGGATCAAGTTGAGTTACAAAGAGAATTATTTCAAGAAAACAAAATAAAATGTAAAACCTATTTTATTTATATAGTAGACAATGATATGTTGCCTTCTCATACTTTTTTAACCTATAAATTGTATAATAAATATTATTGGTTTGAGCATTCTTGGGGAAAATATAAAGGTATTCATGAATATGAAAGTGAATTAGCTTTATTATTAGATGTAAAAGAAATATTTAAAAAAGAGCATAATTATGTTAGTGTGAATTACTTCTTATATATTTATGAGTACCAAAAGCCCCCAAAACATATAACTTGTGATGAATTTTATCAATATATTGAAACACAAAAACTAATTAAGATAAACGAGCCGTTATATTTTTATCATTTAGTAAATAAGGAATGTAATATAGATCAGGGATTACTAAGTCTTCAATATATGTATGACCATAAAATGAATGATCTATTTGATAAAAATATTTTAAAATACAAAAGTCGAATATTAAATAGTTGGAATATTGAGAAGTATAAAGGAAAAAAGGATCTAACAAGGGAGGAATATCTTAATGCCTTAAAGATTTATAGAAAAGAAGAAGGTCCCAATTATATCTACTTTTTTAAATATGCACCATATAAAAAATTAGGGAGTAGGATTACTGAATTATCTAAATATAAAGATATTTATAGGATTAACATAAATGATGAAGAATTACAAAAAGAGATAATAGATATATTTTATGGATATGATATGAACGATAGTAATAATAAGTTGCTAGATAGAAGTTATTATGAAAGGGTGACAAAAGAGGAATATTTTTCAAAATACGATGATAAAATCGAAATGAATTTTAGTACATTAAACCATATTGGAATCAGTTTTAAATCCGGAAAATGTCCTACTAAATTTTTAGAAAAGGTAAATTGGGAATCAGAAGAAAATGTTAATGATTGATCATTTTACTTTTTAGTAATCTTAATATAATAAAAAAGACTCTTTGATAAACTATTTTACTAGTTTACTTAAAGAGTTTTTAATCAATATAATCTTAGGAAGAATATAAATTTTTAAGAGAAGAAAATAACGATTAGTCTAATTTCATATATAAAATTGGATAGGGATTTCCTTGTTCATCTAGTTCTGCTCTTTTATAAGTTCTAAATCCTAGATATTCATAAAAACCTAATGCTAAAGGATTTTGTTCATTTACTACTAATTCGTTAACATTGTAATTTTTAGTACCATAGTTTAATAATTGTTTTCCTAAGCCTTTTCCTCTTTCACTATTTTTGATAAAAAGCATTTCAAGCTTTTGATTTTCAATTCCCATAAAAGCAATAGGCACATGATTCTCATTTCCTATAATTACTAGAAATGATACCTCTTTTAATGCTTGAGGTACATATTTTTTTATATTTTCTATTTCTGTGCTTGATAAAAACAGATGAGTTGCTTTTACTGAATCTTCCCATACTTCCAATAGTTGATTGATTAAAGTTGTTGTTCGCTCTTTTACCTCGATTATTTTCATTCTTTGACTCCATTTCTAAATTACTATTTATTTGTGAAATACTCATATCATTTTTCTACAAATAAAAAACTAGAAATAAATCTAGTAACTTTTTAAATGGTAGCGCCGGAGAGATTCGAACTCACGACCTATCGGGTATGAACCGATTGCTCTAGCCAACTGAGCTACAGCGCCACGAAACAATAAAAGTATATCAAAACAAAATAAAATTGACAATACTTTTTTGAAAATTAATAAAAATTTAATTTTACCTAAATATCTATGGTATAATTAAAATAGGTGATCATATGCAAAAGATAATATCTATTACTTTATCATTTATAATTTTAATCTCTTTAATTAGTCTAACTATAGTCATTAATTTTAATATAATGATAAATTCTAAAACAATCAATAAAATAGCTTCTAATATTAATTACTTAGATTTGATCAATATTAAGATGAAAGAAAATGAGTTAAAAGAAACATATGATTCACTTTATTTATCTCTACAACAAGGTGGAATTTCTAAAGAAACAATAGAAGAAGTATATAAGCAAGATTTTTTTCAAAAAATAACAGCAAAGATTATTGATGTAGAGTCAAACTATTTATTAACAGGAAAAAATTTAAAGACATATACTATTACTGATCTAAATCAAATAATAGAAGAAGATATTCAAAAAATGTCCAAACTTTCAGAAGAAGAAAAACAAACAATAATAACTATTCTACATCATAGTAGTTCTAAAATACTTACAATAGAAAATATAATAAGAAGTAATATCAATAATATTTCTTCTAATAAACTAAAGATAATTCACTATCTACTAAGTAGTAAATTTAAAGTAATTCTTTTATGCTTAATTATTATTTCCATATTACTACAACTAATGATTAATAAAGAAAAGTTACTCCCATATATTTTTATTCCCACTATCATCTGTAGTATTTTAGAATTATTTATTTCGATATTTACACCACACATTTTATTTTCTAATATATCCAATAAATTTTTACAAACAATTTTATTTCCTTATTTACAATACTTTCTAACTAATTTACTATTTATCTCTTTAATATTATTAGGAATAAGTGTGATATACTTAATGGCAAATGAATCAATAGTAATTAAAGAAAAAAATAAAATCAAACCAAAATTAAAAGGGAAAAAATTGGCAGATATTTAAAAATAAATTACCACATAATTTTCTTTAGAAAAAACTAAACACAGTAAAAAAAACTTTTATCTTCTAAAAAAGTATGTTATAATACTATATAGTTAAAAATATTAAAATTGGAGGATTGGATTTATGGCATTAGATAAATTAAAAAACATATTTAGTGGGGAAGAAGCAGCAGAGGAAGAAGTTTCTGTTGATGAAGAATTTTACTCAACATCACGTGAGACCTATCATGAGGAAAATGGAATAGCAGGAAGTAAAATGATGCTTTTAGAGCCTCGTGCATACTCAGAATCACAACAAATAGCAGATTACTTAAAAGCAAGAAATGCAGTAGTAGTAAACTTAAAGAGAGTAACCCCTGACCAAGCAAAAAGAATAGTAGACTTTCTAAGTGGAACAATTTATGCAATAGGAGGCAATCTTCAAAAATTAGGTGGAGGAATATTTTTATGTACACCAAATAATGTAAATGTAGAGGGAAAAATATCAGATGAAACTGCAACAAAGACAGCTCCAACAAAAACGAAAAAAACAGTAGAAGAAGAGGAAGACGATTTCAACTGGTAAAGAGAAATTTATATGCCAGAGGTGAGGCAATTTGGAAAAATTTAATTATGAGCCTAACGGGTATAATCGTAAAGAAGTAAATCAATTTATAAGTGATGTCATAGATGAAACAGAAGGAATAATTAAAAAATGTCGAGCCCAGCAACAAGAAATAGAAAAGCTTAAAATGGAGTTGGCTCATTATAAAAACATGGAGAATGGAATTAAAGATGCTATAGTAAGAGCAGAAGTAACTGCTGATAACATAAAAAAAATAGCTCGAGAAGAAGCTGGTATAATTGTAGCAGACTCTAAAAATAATGCCAGTAGAATTGTAAATGAAGCACTTTTAAAAGCTGAAAAAATAGAAAATAGAAGTGAGTTATTAGAAAAAAATATGAAAATTTTTAAAAGAAAATTAAAAATAATCATGGACCAACAGCAAGCTGTAGTAGAAGAAATAGATGAATTAGAATTATCAAGTAATTAAAACGACTTGTTTTTTTAATAAATCATTGAAAACGAAATTAGTTTATGATATATTATCAGAGAAAGCAAATGCGAAAGCCAAAAATATTTGAACGTATTTAGAGAGCTTTAGGTAGGTGAAATAAAGCTACAAGTAAAATATTTTGAATCACTTTCAAGTGCGTTTTAGGGATAAGCTAAAAACGTTTCTCACGTTATAGAGATCAAAGAGTGTAGTAATAACTATAAATTAAGGTGGTACCACGGATTAATCGTCCTTAAATTTATAGTTGTTTTTATTTATTTGAAGTTAATAGAAAAATAATAAGTTTTATTTCTAATTCAAAAGGAGGAATTATGTTAATCAATTTCATTATTTTAATAATAGGCTTTATCGTTCTAGTCAAAGGAGCCGATTTATTTGTCGATGCTGCATCATCACTAGCTGAAAACTTTCATATTTCGAAAATGCTTATAGCACTAACCATAGTAGCCTTTGGTACTAGTGCCCCAGAATTTGCAGTATCAATAAAATCAATGCTTAGTGGAAGTGGAGACATCGTACTAGGAAATGTAATAGGTAGTAATATTTTAAACATTTTACTAATATTAGGAATTTCCAGCTGTATTCATTCCTTAAATGTAAAAAATGCTACCGTAAAAAAAGAATTACCAATTACCATTTTAATTTCAACCTTATTAATTGTTCTTATTAGTGATCGTCTTTTAGCCAATTCTACTAGTAATGCTCTAACAAGAGCAGATGGAATTATTATTCTATTATTCTTCTTGGTATTCATCTATTATCTTCTAACAGTAATGCGAAAAAAGGTGGAAGAAAAAGAAGAACAACCTAAATTTGGAATTATAAAATCTATATTGTTTACCATAGGAGGCATTATCTGTTTAATACTAGGAAGTAATGCCGTTGTAGATGCTGCTAGTTTTATTGCTAAAGAATTAGGTGTTAGTGAAAGAATGATTTCTCTAACTATTATTGCCTTTGGAACTAGTTTGCCAGAGTTAGTAACCAGTGTAATAGCTACCAAAAAGGGAGAATATGATATCGCAATAGGAAATGTTGTAGGAAGTAATATTTTTAATATCAGTATTGTCTTAGGAGTTCCTTTAATTATATTTGGAACAATTTCCTCTATTACATTCAATTATATTGATTTGTTTGTATTATTTTTATCTTCTTTTCTTCTATTTATTTTTAGCTTAAAAGATCATAAAATTGATCGAAAAGAAGGAATAGTATTTTTACTAATATTCATAATCTACTATAGTTTTGTTATAATAGGTTAAATAAAATGAGAGGTGAAGTATATGAGTTTTGAAAAATTAAGAAGTGGAAAAATATCAGAAATAGAAAAAGAAATTGCCAATAATTGGGGTGGTATTTATAATATTTTAAATCAAACAATTGAAAATAGAAAAGATGGCGAAAAATTTGTTTTTTATGATGGACCAGCTACAGCTAATGGTTTTCCAGGGCTACATCATATGATGGCCAAATTTTTAAAAGATTCTTTTTGTAAATACCAAACGATGAGAGGTCATAAAGTTTTACGTAAAGTAGGTTGGGATACTCATGGACTTCCAGTAGAATTACAAGTAGAAAAAGAATTAGGTTTTTCTGGCAAAAAAGATATTGAACAGTATGGAGTAGAAAAATTTAATAAAGAATGTCGGAATATTGTTTGGAAAAACGAAGAAGCTTTTACTCGTCTTACTGAAGAAATGGGACAGTTTATAGATTTAAAAGATCCTTATGTTACTTATGATAATAAATATATTGAAACAGAGTGGTGGATCCTTCAAAAATTCTTTGAAGAAGGCTTATTTTATGAAGGTAGCAAAATCTTACCATACTGCCCAAGATGTGGAACAGGTCTAGCTTCTCATGAAGTTGCTCAAGGTTATGAGGAGTCAGTTGCTAATACAGTTATTGTACCATTTAAAAAGAAAGATGAAGATTGTTATTTTCTCGTATGGACAACAACTCCTTGGACATTATCTAGTAATGTAGCTTTATGTGTCAATCCTAATGAAAAATATGTTAAAGTAAAGGTCAAAGAAAACCAATTTATTCTAGCCAAAGCTTTGCAAGCTAAAGTTTTAGGAGAAGAAGTAGAAATAATAGAAGAATATTCTGGAAAAGACTTAGAATATTTAGAATATGAGCAATTAATTGATGATTTTGAAGTAAATAAAAAAGCTTTTTTTGTCACCTGTGCTGATTATGTAACCATGGAAGATGGAACAGGTATTGTTCATATCGCACCAGCCTTTGGAGAAGATGATGCGAAGGTTGGAAAAGACTATAATCTACCTTACTTAAACCCAGTAGGAGAAGATGGAAAGTATCTAGATGGAAGATGGAAAGATACCTTAGTTTTTGATGCTGATATAGAAATAATTCAATATTTAAAAGCAAATGGAAAATTATTTAAAAAACAAAAAATAACTCATCAATATCCACACTGTTGGAGATGTCACACTCCGCTTATTTACTATTCAAAACCAAGTTTTTATCTTGAAACTACTAAGCTAAAAGATCGAATCATAGAGGCTAATAAAACAGTCAACTGGCATCCAGCTTTTGTTGGAGAAAAACGCTTTGGCAATTGGTTAGAAAATATGAAAGATTGGGCAATTTCTAGAAACCGTTATTGGGGAACTCCACTTCCGCTTTGGCGATGCAGTTGTGGTCATATGGAAATGATTGGTTCTCGTAAAGAACTAGTAGAAAAAGCTCTCGAAGATATTGATGAAACAATTGATCTGCATCGTCCATTTGTAGATGAAGTTCATATTATTTGTCCAAAATGTCAAGAAAAAATGAGTCGAGTAACAGATGTAATTGATTGTTGGTTTGACTCTGGTTCTATGCCTTTCGCTCAATTTCATTACCCATTTGAAAATCAAAAGTTATGGGAGGAACAATTTCCAGCAGACTTTATTGCAGAGGGAATTGATCAAACAAGAGGTTGGTTTTATACTCTTTTAGTAATTTCCGTTTTCATAACAGGAAAGGCTCCATATAAAAATGTCCTAGTAAATGATTTATTATTAGATAAATATGGCAAAAAAATGTCTAAGTCAAAGGGAAATATAGTAGAACCATTTACAACAATTGAAGAATATGGTGCAGATACTGTAAGATTTTATCTACCATACGTTTCTCCAGTTTGGACACCACTTCGCTTTGATACGGAGGGAATGAAAGAAATTTACTCAAAATACATTTCTACTTTTAAAAATACCTATTCTTTCTTTGAAATGTATGCTAATGCTGATAAAATTGATCCTCGTACTTATCATGTAGAAACAAAAGATAGAGAATTAATTGATAAATGGTTATTATCCAAATTAAATCGGCTAATCAAAAACGTGACAGAAGGTTACGAAGAATATGACTTAAATAAAGTAGTTAAAGCAATTATTCCATTTTTAAACGATGATTTATCGAATTGGTATATTAGAAGTAATCGTCGTCGCTTTTGGGAAAGTGAACTTTCACTATCGAAAAAAAGTGTTTATCAAACGACTTACGAAGTATTGGTAATTCTTGCCAAACTAACCGCTCCAATTACTCCTTTCATTTCTGATGAAATATACACTAAACTAACAAATGAAGAATCCGTTCATTTAGCAAACTTTCCTGATGTGGAGGAATGCTTAATTAATGAAAAGATTGAAGAGAGAATGGACTTAGTAAGGGATATTTGTCGTCTAGGAAGGGATGCTAGAGAAACATCTAATATTAAAGTACGTCAACCAATTAAAGAAATTATTTTATCAGAGGATATGAAAAGTATTATAGGAGAACTAGATATCATTATTAAAGAAGAGTTAAATATCAAGGAAATCACTTATAAAAGCGATATGACTAATTACTTAACTTATTCTTTAAAACCAAATTTTAAAGTTCTAGGAAAAGAATTAGGTGCTAAGATTAAAGATTTACAGCTTATTCTTCAAAATTTATCTAGTGAAGAAGCCTCATCTGTTAGTAAAGAACCATTAACTATTAAGTTACAAGAAGAAGACTTTACTCTAGATAGTATTAATACTTTAACTTCAATTCATGTAAAAGAAGGATATTCAGCTTCCTCTGATAAGGGTGTATGCGTTGTTTTAAACACTACTTTAACCGAAGAACTAATCTTAGAAGGGTTAGCAAGAGAAATGATTCGTACTATTCAGAGTCTAAGAAAAGATGCTGATTTTATTGTCACAGATCACATTAAAGTGTATTACCAGGGAGACTATGACGTTGACAAAATGTTAGAGTTATATCAAGAATATATAAAAGGAGAAACTTTAGCAGAAGAAATTATTAAGCAAGAATTAACCGTTGATGAATGTGAGTTAAATAATCATAAATGTAAAATTATAATAGAAAAAGTATAGATTGTGGGGATAAACACAATCTTTTTTGCGTAAAAATACAAATTTTACTTTAAAAATCAATAAAAATGTATTATAATATGAAAAAATTAAAAAGGGAGGGAATAAGAATGAACAAAAAACATGAACCAATAACGGTCATTTTAAAAAATAACCTAGAAGAAATTCCAAATATTTATGATTTAGAGATGGTTGGATCAGGACACGATGGACAAGTATTTAAATATCAAAATAGAGTATTAAAATTATTAAAGTATAATATTGAAACAAGAAAAAATAAAAATTTAATGACATTTGATAAGGCGATATACTTTGAAAAAAATTTAATATTAAAAAGAATAACTACACCTATTGATAGTATGTTGGATATTAATGGAATATACATTGGTCCAGTAATGGAGTATTTGGATGATGTTACAAGCGAAAAGAAAAAAGGAACACCGAGATATAAAAAAACAGGAGATTTTACCTGTGGAGATTTAGTTTGTTCAGTACTTGATTTAGAAGAGGATTTCAATGAATTAACAAAAAATAGAGTACAAGCAAAAGACTTAAACAGAGGAAGTTATATCTATACAACAGACTTCATGCATTTATGTGACATGGATAAGTATTTAATCAAAAGTTCTAGTAGTAGTGTAGATGATTTAAATAAAAGAAGTTTAAACTTTGTAATTGCCAAATTTTTATATTATGAAATGAAAAAGACAGAAAATATCAATAAAGATGATTTGAAAAAATTATCAAATTGGGTAAAAAAAACAGTGTAATTCAAGGGGATATATAAAAGAGTTGATAAATGATATAAAGGGAGATTATACCTTGCCAATAGAAGAATACGCTCATCAAAAAATGAAGAAAATACTTCATTAAAAGTAAAGAAAAGAAATAAACTACATAAAATTAAAATCTTTTCTTTTTTTCTTTTTTAGGTTAATATAGATATACGGAAGTGATGTCATGAAAATACTGATTAAACCAACAAAAAAAATAGAGGAATATCAAAATATAGACGGAATTATACTCCCTCTAAAAAATTATTCAGTAGAATATGAAAATGATTATTCTATAGCAGAAATAAGAAAAATAAAAGAAAATTTTTCTAAAGAAATATTTATTGTCATTAATAAAATGATTTTTAATAAAGATATAGATCATTTAAAAGAAGTGTTAAAGGAAATTGAAACATTCCAGATAACTGGAATTTTCTTTTACGATTTATCATTATTAAAATTAAAAGAAGAATTAGAGTTAAAAACAGATTTAGTTTGGAATGCATCTCATATGACCACTAACTATAAAACTTGTAATTATTATCAGGAAAAAAAAGTAAAATATGCCTATTTATCTAATGAAATTACGTTAGAGGAAGTTCTAGAAATAAAAGAAAAATCAAAGATTATACCCATGATCACATTAATAGGGTATCCTACTGTTGCCATGAGTAATAGGCACCTAATTACCAATTATCATAAAATGCATAACTTAAAAAATAATGAACGATTAGAAGTAGAAGAAAAAATAACCAAAGAAAAATACTATCTTTATGAAAATGAATTTGGCACTACTTTTAAATATGGTAAGATTTTAAATAATATAGAAGCCTTAGAAAAATTAAAACAAGTAGATTTTCCCTATCTAATTTTAATAGAAGATGGAATCAATCATTCTATTTTCTTAAAAGTATTAGACAGTATTAATCAAAACATAGAGAAAAATACTCCACTAGATGAAATTTACCATTTAATAGGAAATAATACAGGTTTTTTAAAGAAAGAAACAATATATAAGGTGAAAAAAGATGAATAAAGTAGAATTACTTGCACCAGCAGGGGACTTAGAGAGATTAAAAATTGATTTATTATATGGGGCAGATGCTGTTTATGTTGGTGGACAAAAATATGGTTTACGGGCAAATGCTACCAACTTTACTATAGAAGAACTAAAAGAAGGCTGTTGTTTTGCTCATCAACTGGGTAAAAAAGTCTATTTAACTTTAAATATCGTTTTCCATAATCAAGATATAGAAAAGGTAGAAGAATACATTAATGAGGTAGTAGAAACAGGAATAGATGCTTTCATCGTAAGTGACCCCTTTATTATTAGTTATATAAAAAATAATTATCCTCAAGTAGAAGTTCATTTATCTACTCAGAATTCAACAACAAATTATAAAACAATAGAATACTTTA
The DNA here is from genome assembly GCA_948433435.1 of uncultured Clostridia bacterium. Classification (GTDB taxonomy): domain Bacteria; phylum Bacillota_I; class Bacilli_A; order RF39; family UBA660; genus UBA2730. The sequence continues at coordinate 18,895 of CAOJDX010000009.1, read as the reverse complement.
AAAATGAGGGTATAGATAGAGTTGTTTTGGCGCGAGAATTATCCAAAGAAGAAATTAAAGAAATCATTGATAAAACAGCTATTGATACGGAAGTTTTTATCCATGGTGCAATGTGTACTTGCTTTAGTGGAAGATGTGCGCTTTCTAATTATGTTACTAATAGAGATGCTAATCGTGGAGGCTGTGCTCAAGTATGTAGATTTAGTTTTAAAACAGCTAATAAACATGACTTTACTATGGCGACAAAAGATTTAAACCTAGCCAGATATATTCCTGATTTAATAGAAATTGGTGTCAAAAGTTTTAAAGTAGAAGGCAGAATGCGCTCTCTTTACTATTTAGCAACCGTAATAGGTTCCTACAGAAAAATAATTGATCACTATTACAATAAGAACTTAACAGAAGAAGTGTTAAAAAGACAAATAGAAATTCTTTCTAAGGTAGCTAATAGAGAAACCTCTACCCAATATATAGATCATGAAGCAGATGAGACTGATCAGTATTATACAGGAAGACAAGAAATTTCTAATCAAGATTACTTGGGTCAAGTAATTTCTTACGATAAAGAAAAAAAATTAGTAAAAATATATGAAAGAAATTATTTTAAACTAGGGGATATTGTAGAGTTATTTACCCCTAGTGGAAAAAATATAGAGTTTACTGTAGAAAAATTATATAATGAAGAAAAAGAAGAATTAGATGTTGCAAGGCACCCAGATGATATTTATTACATCTACTTGGACACAGATATAGAAATAGAAGAATATTCTATGATACGATTAATCAAAAAAGCATAAAGAAAAAAGTTGAGGTAAATATGAATAATAATTTAGAAATAGCTAAAAAAAATTTTTTATTAATTGATAATAACTTATCAGAGTATGCGACCAAATCTCTGACAGCTTATCGCTTAAAAGAAGAAGAAAATGATTTAAGAACTCCTTTTGCTAGAGATACTGATAGAATTATTCATGCTCTATCTTATACTAGATACATGAATAAGACTCAAGTATATTCTTTTAAAGAAAATGATCATATTTCTAAAAGAATCGTTCATGTTCAGTTTGTTAGTAAAATCGCTAGAACCATAGGAAGAGCTTTGAGATTAAATACTGATTTAATTGAAGCTATAGCTCTAGGTCATGATATCGGTCATACTCCATTAGGACATGCGGGAGAAGAAATTTTAAATGAAATCTCTCTAAAAGAAATGGGACAATTTTTCGCTCATAATATCCAAAGTGTAAGGCATTATATGATTGTTGAAAATAATGGAAAGAGGTTAAATTTAACTGTTCAAGTACTAGATGGTATTATGTGTCATAATGGAGAAATATTAGAGCCAATTTATAAACCAATGGCAAAAGATCAAGAAGAATTTTTAAAAGAATTCAATGAAAGTTATACCAATTTAAAAAATACTAGTAAGTGTTCTCCGATGACTTTGGAAGGTTGTGTGGTAAGAATATCTGATATGATCGCTTATGTTGGAAGAGATATAGAAGATTCAATTAATTTAGGCCTATTTGAAAGGGAAGAATTACCAGAAGAAATTACCAAAATATTAGGAAATTCTAATAAAGAAATAATCAATAATATTACAACAGATATTATTAAAGAAAGTATGAATAAGCCATATATAAAAATGAGTAGTGAAGTGTTTCAAGCTTTACTAGCACTAAAAAAATATAACTACCAACATATTTATGCTAAGTCAATGAGTGATAAAGAAAGAGAATATTATAAAGCAGGAATTAATAAACTATATAAACACTACTTAGAGGCTTTGGAAAAAAAGGAAAAAAGCAATATTATTTATACCATTTTCCTAAATACCCAATCAAAAGAGTATTTAGAAAATACTAATAATAAAAGAAAAGTATTAGACTTTATAGCAGGTATGACAGATGAACTACTTTTAAGTGAAATCGTAAAAATAAGTTAAATTTTATTGATTTTTTTTGATATTTATAGTATAATTAAGCAATGTTATGTATAAACATATATATAAATATTAATTGAGGTGAAGAAAATGGCAAAAAAAACTAGTAATACAGTTTACTTAACACAGGAAGGATTAGAAGAACTAAAAGCCGAACTTGATAATTTAATAAATGTTAGACGTCCTGAAAATATTATTTCGATAAAAGAAGCTAGAAGTTTAGGAGATTTATCCGAAAATGCAGATTATGATGCTGCTAAAGATGAACAAGCTCAAATTGAAGGAAGAATTAAAACTATCGAAAAAATGTTGGAAAATGTCTCTATTATCACGGACATTCCTAAAGATATAGTTGGCCTAGGTAGTACTGTAGAGATAAAATATATAGATGATGATGAAACAGATGAATATAAAATAGTAGGAAGTCAAGAAGCTGATCCATTTGAAAGTAAAATTTCTAATGAGTCTCCGATAGCTCAGGCAATATTATCTCATAAGGTAGGAGATGTGGTTACAGTAGAATCTCCTAATGGATCCTATGAAGTAGAAATTACCGCAATCAACTAATAGAATAATAAAAAAACAATAGAGAAAAGAACTATTGTTTTTTTAAAAGAAAGAAAATAAAGAAATATGGAATAGCCTTTCATTAGATAAAACTCCAGAAAATACTGAAACTCTAAAAACAGGGCTAATTAGAACGAGATCCATATTAAATGAAATTCATAACACCTATCCAAATGAAAAAGTACTAATCGTGACTCATAATTTTATTTGTAAATGCATTTGGATGATAGAGGACGAAATAACTGATTTGGAAAAAATTAATAATTTTTATCAAGAAAATAACAAAGTCAAAAAGTATTGTAAACCTAGTTGTAGTGAAATATGGTTATAGCCAAGCTAAAAATAAATGTCAAAATATAGGGTATCTTTCTCGTTGAAAGATACTTTTTTCTTTTATATAATTGACTTAAAATAGGGTGATTTTATGAAGAAAAGTATTTTAAGCATATTTATAATTTTATTGATATCAGGTATTTTTTTTATTTATCAAGGATTTTCCTATCAAAAAAAAATGGATAAGAAAAAAAGTAATACTTTAGAAAGTGTCATTATAAACAATAATAACCTAGTAAAAGATAATGGTCTAATAAAGGAAAATGATACATATTACTTTAAGGGAGAAACACGTAACAATTACGTTAAAATATTTAATCGTCTTTATCGAATTATTTCAATAAAGAATAAAAAAGTAAAAATTGTATCTAATAATAATGAAGCAGTCTTTTATTATGGAAACGGTGCAACTTATATAGAATCTAATATCTATAAATGGTTAAATAAAACAGAACAAGAAAATACAGGAATTTACTATAATTCCATACCAGGAGTAGAAAATCTATTGATTCCAACAGAATATTGTATAAATACATATATTGACTCTAAAGTGAATTGTTCCCAAAAAGAACATGACTACTTTTCCATTCTAACTATAGAAGACTATTTAAAAACAGGAGCTAAAAAAAGTTTTTTAAATAATGGAACATCATCATATATTCTAGGATATGATGAACAGAATAAAATTTTAAATAAAGAAGAAAATGGTTCTTTAAATGTAATAGATCATAAAGCATCAGGTATTAGAGTAGTAATGACGTTAAAGAAAAATATTAAGATAAAAAAAGGAACAGGAACTTTTAAAGATCCATATATAATTGATCAAGAAAATAATGAAAATGATATCAATAAGTATGTTCAATTAGGGGATGATCTTTATCAGATAATTGAGGAAAAAGAGGATGTTTTAAAATTAAGGCTTTCTACTTACTTAAAAGAAAAGAAAAGTTTTAATAACAAATTATCAGGATTTAATCCTCTAAATAAAAATAATATAGCTTATTATTTGAATAATGAATATTATCATTCTCTTTCCTATAAGGATTCATTAACTAAATGCAAATTTTTGACAGGTGAATTAAAAGAAGAACAAAACTATCTAAATATTTATACTTCTACTAGTAGTACTAAAATTGGCCTGCCTAACATCTTTGATTTAAATATATCTAATTATTTAACGGATTATTATTTAATCAATACAAATGCTAAAAATTCAAATACTGCCTATGTCTATAATAAATTCGGAACCATTATAGAAGAAAAAACTACCACCTTGAACAAAATCATTCCTGTTATCTGTTTAAATAAAAAAATAATTAATGACAAAGGAACGGGAACAGAGGAAAATCCATATATCACTGATTAACATATTTAAATTATTAAAAATTTATTATATAATATATTTAGGATTATAAGGAGGTAATACTTATGAAAAAAATAATGGATGGAAATGAAGCTTGTGCTCATGTTGCCTATAAATTTACTGAGGTTGCGGGAATTTATCCAATAACACCAGCATCACCTATGGCTGAACTTACTGACCTTTGGGCTCAACAAAAAAGATTAAATTATTTTGATACTCCTGTAAAAGTAGTAGAAATGGAATCAGAAGCGGGAGCTGCAGGGTTAGTCCATGGATCCCTTTTATCAGGTTGCTTAACTTCCACTTATACAGCTAGCCAAGGGCTTCTTTTAATGATTCCTAATATGTATAAAATTGCAGGAGAACTGTTACCATGTGTGATTAATGTAGCTGCTAGAAGTTTAGCGACTCATGCTTTATCAATATTTGGAGACCATCAAGATATTTATGCTGCTCGTCAAACTGGTTTTGCTATTTTAGCCTCTTCTTCAGTTCAAGAATCAATGGATTTAACAGCAGTTGCCTATCTTTCAACAATAAAAGGAAAAGTGCCCTTTATTAATTTTAATGACGGTTTTAGAACTAGCCATGAACTTCAAAAGATAGATGTCCTTGATATGGATAAAATCAAAAAATTAGTTGATAAAGAAGCTCTACAAGACTTTAGAAATAGGGCACTTAACCCAGAAAAACCAGTCATAAGAGGAACTAGTCAAAATGAGGATATTTATTTTCAAATAACAGAAGCTCGTAATAAATACTATGAAAAGCTACCAGATATTGTAAACTCATATATGCAAGAGATAAATAAAATAACAGGTAGAAACTACCAACCGTTTAATTATTACGGTTCTTCTTCAGCGACTAAAATCATAGTAGCAATGGGTTCAGTTAATGAAACAATTAAAGAGACAATTGATTACTTAATAGAAAAAGGAGAACAAGTAGGGTTAATTGAAGTTCATTTATATCGTCCCTTTGCTAGTAAATATTTCCTAAAATCTCTTCCTAAAACAGTGAAAAAAATTGCCGTTTTGGATCGAACAAAAGAGGCTGGTTCAACAGGAGAACCACTATATTTAGATGTCGTAAAAACGGTAAAAGAAGTAAATGAGAAAATTAAAATTATTGGTGGCAGATATGGATTATCAGGAAAAAATACAACTCCAGCCATGATAAAAGGAGTATTTGATTTTCTAGATAGTAAAGAATGTCATCATAACTTTACCCTAGGAATTGAAGACGATATTACGAAATTAAGTATTGCCTATGACAAAAAATTCATTTTGCCAACAGCAAACACCAGTTTTATGGTTTATGGTTATGGTTCAGATGGAATGGTAAGTGCCAGTAAAGACTTAATGAAGATAACTGGTACCTATTCAAAAGCTTATGTTCAAGGCTACTTTCAGTATGATTCTAAAAAAAGCGGAGGAATTACAATTTCCCATTTAAGATTTGGAAAAACTCCAATCAAATCGACTTATTATATTGATAAAGCTAGTTTAATTGTCTGTACTAAAGAAAGTTATTTACAAAAAATGCATATTTTAGATCATATTGACAATAATGGAATCTTTCTATTAAATACTTCCAAAAATAAAGATGATATTTTGAAATATATTAGTAATTATGACAAAAATATTATGAAAAAGAAAAATATAAAATTCTATATTGTAGACGCTTCTTTAATTGCTAGAAATAACGACTTAGGTGGTAAAATAAGTGCTATTATGGAAACCTTAATTTTCAAGTTAGGAAAAATTATTGACTTTGAATTTGCTATTAGTAAAGTAAAAGAAAATATTATTGCAAGATTTGCTGGTAAGGGAGGAGACTTATCAACTAAAAATATAAAGGCAATTGATCAGGCTTTAACAAATATTATTCAAGTAAAAATACCAAACGTAGACTATATTCCTGAAATGCCTAAGAAACAATCAATGTTTGAATTGATTAGTAAAATGGAAGGGAATATATTACCTGTTAGTAGCTTTTTAAATGAAGTAGATGGTAGCACCCCCGTGGGAACCTCAAAATTAGAAAAAAGAAACATTATGGATATTTGTCCATATTATAATAGTGAAAATTGTATTCAATGTGGCTTGTGTAGCCTAGTTTGTCCTCATGCGGTAATTAGACCTTTTCTCTTAACAGAAGATGAAGTCTTAGATGCCCCTGAGTCTTTAAAAACAAAATTACTAGATGCCAATATAAAGGATCAAAATTTAAAATACACAATAGGAATCAGTTTGAAAGATTGTACAGGATGTGGTTTATGTAGTAATATTTGTCCTGGTAAAAAGAAGGAAAAAGCTTTAACTATGGTAGAAAAGAAACAAGAAGAGGAAATTGAAAAAGAAGCAGAATATTTATTCAATGAAGTAACACAAAAAGAAGTTTTACCAAAAAACACCATTAAGGGCAGTCAAATGATTAAGCCGAAATTTGAATTTAGTGGAGCCTGTGCAGGATGTGGAGAGACAGCTTATATCAAACTTCTAACACAACTATTTGGTGAGAAATTAGTAATTGCTAATGCAACAGGCTGTTCTTCAATTTATGGAGCAAGTTCTCCTTCTATGCCATACTCTATTCCTTGGGCTAATTCATTGTTTGAGGATAATGCTGAATTCGGTTATGGAATGAAAATTGCCGATATCACAATGAAAAATAAAATCGTTACCATGATTAAAAATAATATCAAAGAAGTAAAGAAAAGTGAACAAAAGATTTATAATGCCTATGTAGAAGAAATTACAGATGAAACAGCAAATAACTTATATGACATAGTAGAGAAAACCAAAATAGAAGGATTGAAAGAATTAAAAAGTTTTATCAAACCAAAATCTATTTGGATGGTAGGCGGAGACGGTTGGGCATATGATATTGGTTACAATGGAATAGATCATGTTTTATCCAATAAAGAAAATGTTAATATTTTAGTTCTAGATACAGAAGTATATTCTAATACAGGAGGTCAATCCTCTAAATCAACAAGAAGAGGAGCAATAGCTAAGTTTGCCGCAAGTGGAAAGGAAACAGCTAAAAAAGATTTAGCTAAAATTGCTTTAACTTATCCCCATGTTTATGTTGCGACAATTTCCTTGGGTGCCAATCCCATGCAGACAATTAAAGTATTAACAGAGGCAGAACACTATGATGGACCATCTATAATCATTGCTTATGCTCCTTGTATTGCTCAAGGAATTATCAAAGGGATGTCAAATAGTATTGAAGAGGAAAAAGAAGCAACTAATTGTGGTTATTTTCCGTTATTTCATTATCATCCTGAAACAGAAAAATTTTCTTTAGACTCCAAAGCAGATTTTTCAAAATATTCGGATTTTGTTGGTGGAGAGGATAGATATAGAACTTTAAAAAATATTAATAAAGATTATAAAAAAGTTTTAGAAGAAAATAAGGAAAATGCTATAAATAGATATACTTATTATGAAAAATTATCATTAAATCAAAAAGAAAAAGAAGACAACTGATTAGCTGTCTTCTTTTAAATTCATAATGGAAGCTGCTCCCCCTGAAGAGCAACTTCTTAAAAAAGAATAAAAAGGGGTTGGCTAGTGTGATACTAGCGACCAATTCGCCTAATAACCGAATTGGTGATTACTATAATAATCATTTACTTCTAATTTGTCAACAATTTTTTGAAAAAAATAAAAAATTATAATGACATATCCCTTAACTAATTAAGATTACTAAAAAAATATTGTATTTATACATCCATTAATAGTTGAAAAACTATATAAAGTATTTTTCTTATATGGTTATAATCAAAACTTTCATAATAATTAACTTAATATAATCAATTGATTATTTTTAATATGATTATTACAAATTATTAATTAATAAATTAAATCATAAAACAATTCTGAACATGCCTACAATTATTGTAATCATAATCATGATTTTAATAATTCTATAATAAAATTAAAAAGATTAGGTGAAGAAGCTAATGGATACAAGAAGGTAATAGCCAAAGTTATAGACTATATAAAAAAGGGACATACTTTATCTGATGAAGGTAGAAAAGTATACTACTATCTGGTTATTATATATAAAGTTGGTAATAAAGAATATAAAGAATATAAAGTAACCAGTCAAGTAGGCTATTTTGATGGAAAACTTTTTGATAAAAATTCTTAATTTTAAGGCACATATGTAATTTTTTTAAGTTATTTTACTACTAATTTACAACTTTATAAATTTGTATGATATTATGGATATACTGAAAAAGCACAAAAAGGACACGGATTTCAGATTTTTTAAAATTAGAAATTATGTGTTTGTTTAGTATATAATATAAATATGATTATAGTAAAACTGGTAGGAGATGAAATTTCAAAATGACAAAATATATAAAAGAAGAAGAGATACATGATAATACTATACTTGAAATATCAACTGCTTTAAAGAAAGGTAAAATAGCAGTTTTTAAAACGGATACAGTATATGGTATTGGAACAAATGCTTTTGATGAGAAAGCTTGTAAGAAAGTTTATGAAATAAAAGGAAGACCTGAAGAAAAACCACTGTGTGTATTAATTTCCGATATATGTATGTTAAAAAAAATGGTAGATTATATTAGTGTAGCGGAGAAAAAACTAATTGATACATTTTGGCCTGGACCATTGACAATAAAATTTAGAAAAAAAGAAAATGTTTTACCCGACATTATTTCTGCAGGCGATGAATTTATTAGAGTGAGACTTTTAAAAGATGGTGTTGTTTATAGACTTATTGAAGCTGCAGGAGTTCCTCTTGTTGCTCCAAGTGCCAATCTATCTGGGAACCCTACAGGTATCAATATTAAAAATATTATTAATGAATTAAATAATAAAGTGGATTACATTATAGATAGTGGAAATGTAGATTATGATACAACTTCTACGATTGTGGAAGTAATTAATGAAAAAGCAATCATTATAAGAGAAGGTAAAATAAAAAAGGAAGAAATAGCTAAAGTAATACCTTTAATCGATTGAATTTTTTTAATTGAAAAAAGACTTACAGTTTTGTATAATCCCGAAAATCTCAATAATGCTGTAATAACAAATGAAAAAACTTCCCTTGATCATATTAATAGAAAACACGATAACAATTTTAATAATGAATTATTTTTTGGACAATAATTTAATACTTGGAAATGAAAATAACAACACTATCTACTATTATAGAATAACCTGTAATTTAAAAGGATTGAAATACGATGAAGTAGTATATAGAAGAGCTAAATTATCTAAAAAAGGCTTAAACTTAGTTAAAGAGCAATATAAAAACTGGAATAGAATTGTGTTTCTAAGGAAACTATTTCACCTATAAGATGAATTAACATTAAAAGTTAGAACGTCAACCCAATAATAGTATGTGATTAATACTATTTTTCTTATATAAATATGAATAAAATTAAGAAAAAACTTTGTAATTAAAAAAAAATATGTTATAATTAACTAGAGAAAGGAGTGGGAAAAGATCCCACTCTTTATGTTTCCAAATAGGAGGTGTTAATTTGAAAGAAGAAATCAAAGAAAAAGTGGACAAAGAGATCAAACAATTAAATATGTTTGTTGACGATGTCTATTTTTCTGAAGAAGAAAAAGTAAAAAATTTAAACATTGTTTTAGATAGTGATACAATAATTGATATTGAAAGAATTACTGAAGCTTCTAAAATAATTAATGAAATTATTGATGAAATGGATATAGAAGAAGAAAACTATGTTTTAGATATTCATTCAAAAGAAAAAGGAAGTGTTGATAATGAATAGTAAAGAATTTTTAAAAGCAGTTGATAATATTACCAAAGAAAAGAATATCGATCCTGAAATTGTCTATGAAGCTATGGAATTAGCTCTAACTTCAGCCTATAAGAAAAATTTTAATTCAAAAACAAATGTAAAAGTTCAACTAAACAGAGATACAGGAGATATTAAAGTATTTTCCTATTTAACTGTTGTAGACGATAATAAAATGACTAAAGAGGAATACGAAGATTATTTATTTGAACATTATACAGATGAAGATGAGGATGAAGAGGAAGAAATAGAGACTGAAGAAGATGATGAACCAGCAGAAAAAGAAAAAATATCTTTCTTTAATCCTGAAATTGAAATAAAACTAAGTGAAGCCAAAAAAATAAACAAAACTTTAGAAGTGGGCGATACTATTGATACAGAAGTTACTCCACATGATTTTGGTCGTGTTGCAACATCAACAGCCAAACAAGTAGTTGTTCAAAAAATAAGAGAAGCAGAGCGAGCAAGTATTATGGGAGAGTTTGGAGATAAACAAGACGAAATGCTAGTAGGAACAGTTGCCTTAGAAGATCCTGATAATTATTATATTGATTTGGGACGTACCAATGGAATTTTACCAAAAAAGGAAATTATCCCTGGTGAAAAAATAGAAATGGGTAGTCAGATAAAAGTATATGTTACTAAAGTAGATAATAACGGAAAGAGTTTATTAGTATTACTTTCTAGAAATCATTATGGCTTTGTAAAGCGTTTATTCGAACTTGAAATACCAGAATTATCTGAAGGCTCAGTATTACTTTATAGTGTAGCAAGAGATGCTGGTTCTAGAAGTAAGGTAGCAGTCTATTCAGAAAACTATAATATCGATCCAATTGGAGCCTGTATTGGAGAAAAAGGAACTAGAATTGCTCGTATTATTCAAGAGTTACATGGTGAAAAATTAGATGTAGTAAAATATGACAAAGATCCAGCAATCTTTATCAGTAATGCTTTATCACCAGCTAAAAATTTAACAGTGGTGATAACTGATCCAAAAAAACAAGAAGCGATGGTAATAGCAGACCAAGAGAATTTCCCATTAGCAATAGGAAAAAAGGGACAAAATGCTCGTCTAGCTAGTAGATTAACTCATTATAAAATTGATATTAAGACAACAGAGCAAGCTCGTGAAGATGGAATCAATATTAAATCAGAAGAATAGGAGTGATAACTATTGATGAAGGTAAGAAAAATTCCTATGCGTACCTGTGTGGTTACTAACGAAAAATTAGAAAAAAGAGAATTACTTCGCATTGTCAGAACGACAACTGGTGAAGTAATACCAGATTTAACAGGAAAGATTAATGGTCGAGGAGCATATATTAAAAAAGACTTAGAAGTTTTAGAAAAGGCAAAAAAAAGTAAAATTTTAGAAAGACGACTAGAAACTTCCATCAGTGATGAGGGATATGAAAATATCAGAAAAACAATAAATAATAATTAAGAAAGTGAGGTGGTTTTAATGATGAGTTTATTAGATTATGCAAATGATGTAAACTTAGACATTGAAGAAATCAAGAAAATATGTGATAAATTAGGAATAATTTATGAAGATGAAAATTACCTACTAAGTGATACCGAAATAACTCTTCTAGATAGGAATATAAGTGAGGCGGAATTAACTACTGAATCTATTATAAGTGAAGAAGAGTTAGAAGAGGAAAAGACATATGAAAAAGCAGTAGAAATCGCTTCTAGAACTAATATTGATTTAGATAATAATGTTAGTTTTCAAAAGGTAAAATCTAAACAAAAAAGAGCAAATGATGCTAAGAAAAGCTTTCAAGCAGAAAGAAAGAAAATGTATAAAAACCGTGAAAAACTAACTAGTAATCAAAAAACAGTGGCCGAAGATGTTATTCTATACAAAGATGGAATGACCGTATCAGAATTAGCTGATTCATTAAATGATTCTGTTACTAATATCATAAAAAAATTAATCGGATTAGGAATTATGGCCAATCAAAATCAAAGTATTGATTTTGAAACAACAGAAGTACTTGTAACTGACTATGGTAAAAGTTTAAAAAGAGAAGAAACTGCTGACATTTCAAATTTTGAAGAATATGAAATAGAAGATAAAGAAGAAGACTTAGATGTTCGTCCACCAATTGTAACAATAATGGGACATGTTGACCATGGAAAAACAACCTTGCTTGATTATATTAGATCAAGCCATGTAGCCAGTGGAGAAGCTGGTGGTATTACTCAAGCAATAGGAGCTTATTCTGTAACTTGTAATGATAAGAAAATGACTTTTATAGATACACCAGGACATGAAGCCTTTACTCAAATGAGAGCTAGAGGAGCTTCTATTACGGATATTGTTATTATTATAGTAGCGGCAGATGATGGGGTTATGCCTCAAACAAAAGAAGCTATTGACCATGCAAAAGCAGCCAAGGTTCCTATTATTGTAGCAATTAATAAAATTGACAAGCCAGAGGCTAATATTGATAGAGTAATGTCTGGTTTAGTAGAAAATGGTCTAACTCCAGAAGAATGGGGTGGCGATGTTATTGTTAACAAAATTTCTGCTCACACAGGTGAAGGTGTTAATGAACTTCTAGAAAGTATTTTATTAGTAGCAGAAATGAACGAATATAAAGCCAATAAAAATCGTTATGCAACAGGAGCTGTAATCGAGTCCCGTCAAGACAAACAAATAGGGAATGTAGTAAGTTTAATTATTCAAAATGGTACTTTAAGATTAGGTGATCCTATTGTTGTCGGAACAGTATACGGAAAAGTAAGAACTTTAAAAAATGATTTAGCTGAAAATATTGTAGAAGCTCTTCCTTCTACTCCAGTAGAAGTGACAGGACTTTCAGGTATTCCAGAAGCAGGAGATAAGTTTATGGCCTTTGAATCAGAGAAAAATGCCAAAAGTATAGCTGAAGAAAGAACATTAAGAAGAAGAGCAAAGGATACCAATAAATCAGGAATGTCTTTAGAAGATTTGTTTGGCCAAATACAGGAAGGTATGAAGGAAATTAATATTGTTTTAAAGGCTGATGTTAATGGTAGTATGGAGGCTGTAAAATCTTCTCTTGAAAAAATTGACATAGAAGGTGTAAAATTATCAATTATTAGAGCAGGAGTAGGTGCCATAACTGAAAGTGATATTGTATTAGCCCAAGCTTCTCATGCTTTAGTAATAGGATTTAATGTAAGGGCAGCTACTAAAACTATGGATACCGCAAAAGAAAATGGTGTCGAAATAAAAACTTATAATATTATTTATAAATTAGTAGAAGATATTGAAAGTGCTATGAAAGGAATGTTAGAGCCTGTATATGATGAAAAAGTAATTGGAAAAATAGAAATAAGGCAGCTATTCAAATTTTCTAAAGTAGGTTTAATAGCAGGATGTCATGTTTTAGATGGAGTAATTAAAAATAATGCCAGTGCTAGAATAATAAGAGACAATATTGTAGTATATGATGGAAAGATCAAAACCCTTCAGCATGAAAAAGACCAAGTAAAAGAAGTAAAAAAAGATATGGATTGTGGTCTTACTTTAGAATCATGTAATGATTATAAGGAAAATGATATAATAGAAGTTTATGAACTCGTAGAACGACCAAGATAATCAATATTATGAAGTATATCCAGTTATTGTAATTTCGAAAAAAATAACTCATTTGAAAAAAATGAGTTATTTTCTTTTTTCTAAAATTTTGACTCTTTCTTTTTTTAGATCTTGAAGTAGCTGTTCTTTAATATCCCTTGAAGTAGGGATATCATGGATAATAACATCACAAAAATCATTAAAATTATTTGAAAAATTTTGATAATTATCTTGTTTTTCTTTACTAAAAAAGTAGTCAATATATATACTATACAATTCATAGTCTATATCGTAATCATTAGAAGGATCATTATCAAAAATATAATCTACTTGTAAATCACTACACTGAATAAATCTTTCAAAATTAATAGAAGAATTAATTTCCTCTAATTTGTATTGCAAAGTATCAATATTACCATAAAAATATATATTTTCTAATTCTTGCTCTGTTAAAATATTTTCTAATAAGTACATATTTTCATATGGATAACCACCAAATTCAACAAAAGATAAAGAAGTATAATAAGAATTTAGTTCTTCATCTAGAGAGTATCCAGCTTCCTTATCAAAAGAAATATTAATGATTGTATTAGTTTCAGTATCTTGAAATAGCAAAGTTTTTCGCATGTGGTTAAATTCATGATTAAGTATATATTGGTGATAGCTTTCTCTTTTCTTACTCAAACAAATAAAATGCTCATTATAACTAGATAGAAAACATCCAACAGTTTGACTTGAACCAGAAATAGCTTTTATAAAGTTTTGAGGCATAGAATAAACTCCATCTAATAATTCGATGTTTTTAAGTAAAATAGAACTATTTTTAATATTAGTTTTACCATCTTTATATAAGCCTTTAATATAGTAATAAAAGTAATCTTTCATTTTATATGGAATGTTCTTATTTTCATCAACTGCCTTGATTAAACGTTCAAAAGTAGGATTAGGCTCTAAATATCCACGTTCAAAGGCCTCATTTTCCGTTTCAATAGTTTGAATATGATGTGAAAACCACAAATTTTTATAGCCAATTTTCATATGATTTTCTTCGTCTTCTACTGTGTAATAATGACTAGTATAACTTAAATCTTGTGGTGGAACAAAGAAATAACAGAATAAGGAAGAAAAATAAAGAAAAAACATTTTTTTATAATTCCAATTTTTATTTGCTCTTTTTTTCTCCATTTTCACTAGCTCCTTAAAAAACGAGATATAGTATAACAAATTTTAAATTAAATTGCAATAAAGAAAATCTAATGATATACTAAATTCAGGAGGATAACATGGCTAATAATTTAAGGATTCAGAGATTAAATCACACTTATATGGAAGAAATAAGTATGATTTTAATGGAAGAAGTAAAAGATGAAGAGTTAAAAAATGTAATTATAACGGGGGTAGATGTAACTAAAGATCTAAGTTATGCTAAAGTATATTTTACTTTGTATAATAGTGAAAAAAAACAAGAGGTATCAGCATCATTAAAAAATGCAGCTTCGTTTATTAGAGGAAAACTATCTGAAAGAATTGAGATAAGACATACGCCAGAGCTAAAATTTATCTATGACGAAAGTGAAGAATATGGCCGAAAAATCGATAAAATTATTAAAGAGTTAAAAGGTTAAAATTATACTTAGTAGGTGATACATTGAAAATAAAGGATACTACAATTAATTATATTCAATATGGTAATATTCAAGGGAAAGATGTTTTACTCCTTCATGGATGGGGACAAAATATTGAGATGATGAAACCTATTGGTGATGCTTTAGCAAAAAAATTTAAAATTACTATTTTGGATCTTCCAGGTTTTGGAGCAAGTGAAGAACCCAAATTTGCTTGGACCCTAAATGATTATTCAGAAATGTTGGAAACATTTGTGGATCAGCTAAAAATTAGCAAACCCATTGTAATAGGTCACTCTTTTGGAGGAAGACTTGCCATTAACTTTTCTAGTAACAATGTGATAGAAAAGTTAGTACTGTTTGGAAGCCCAATTAAACCAGAAAAAAGCTCAGAATCTTTAAAAGTAAAAACTTTAAAATCATTAAAAAAGTTACCTGGTATGAATAATATTGCTGAGAAAATGAAAAAATATATAGGATCAAGAGATTATAAAGCCGCATCTACTATAATGAGGCAAGTATTAGTAAATACAGTTAATAAGGACTTAACAGAATATGCTCAGAAAATAGAAGAACCAACCTTGTTAGTTTGGGGAGATTATGATGAAGAAGCCAGTATTGAAAATGCTCATATACTAGAACAGGTTATGCCCGATGCAGGCTTAGTCATTCTTCCAGGAACACATTACGCTTATTTAGAAAATCTAAATCAGGTTATCAACATATTAAATAAATTTTTATAGGTAGGAGAAAAAAGATGTTATTATTTTATTTAATCATAATCGCTATGATTATGGAATTGTTTTTTAAATCAAAAAAATCACTTCATATGTTACAACAAAATTTATACAATGAGAATAATCGTTACTTAAAATGGGTAGCTAAAAATATAAAGAGTTTTTTAAATATAGAGCTTCTTGCAATAATTATGGCTGCAGTAGGACTATTTGTAATCTATGATTTAAATCGTTATGCTATAGTAGCCGAATTATTAATTTTAATCGTTTATGCAATTTTAACTTATAAATGGCAAAATCTATTAGCAAATGAACAAACAAAAAAACCACTAGTAGTAACAAAAAGAGTTCGCAGATTAATTATTACGACAACAGTTTTATATTTAATTCCTATAGTAATATTAATTTTAAATCATGGAAATGCTAAAGTAGCCTGGTTAATGATATTAATTTTAAGTATCACAATTTTTCTAAATAACTTGATTATATTTCTATCAAATATTATTAATCACCCATATGAAAGAGGAGTTTATAACTATTATAAAAGAAAAGCTCAAACAACTCTTAGAAGTATGCCAAATTTAAAGATTATTGGAATTACAGGAAGTTATGGAAAAACTAGTAGTAAAAATATTTTAAGCGATATTTTGAATATAAAATATAATGCTTTACCAACACCAAGAAATTTGAATACATACAACGGGTTAATAATGACAGTTAATAATCATATGGATAAATTTACAGAAATTTTTATCGCTGAAATGGGAGCTTATGTAAAAGGTGAGATTAAGGGATTATGTAATTTGGTGAATCCTAAGTATGGAATCTTAACTAGAATTGGAACAGCCCACTTAGAGTCATTTGGAAGTGAACAAAATATTATTGATGGAAAATTTGAATTAATAGAATCTTTACCACTTGATGGGGTGGGAGTATTAAATGGAGATGATCCAAAACAAACCTCTTACAAATTAAAAAATAAATGCAAAATTATTTGGATAGGAATAAATAATAAGGATGTTGATGTTCATGCTAGCAACATAAAATGTTCTAATGTTGGAACAACATTCGATGTAACCTTTAAGGGTGACAAAGAAAAATATAAATTTCAAACAAAGTTATTAGGAGACCATAACGTTTACAATATTTTGGCAGCTCTAGCTTTAGGACGTTATTTTGATATTGAAATTAGTGATTTACAATCTGCCGTTAAATCAGTAGTACCAGTAGAACACCGCCTAGAATTAAAAAAATTGGGCAACTTCTATATGATCGATGATGCCTATAATTCTAATCCAGTAGGGGCTAAAAATGCTATTTCTGTTTTGGGAATGATGCCAGGAGTTAAAATTGTCGTTACTCCAGGAATGATCGAATTAGGAGAAAAAGAAGACGAATTAAATGAAATATTAGGGGAACAAATTTCTGAGGTTGCAGATTACGTAGTTTTAATTGGTAAAGAAAAAACAAAACCAATACAAAATGGTTTAAAAAAGAAAAACTATAATTTTGATAACGTTGTGATATATAATGATGTCAAAGAAGCATATACTTTTATAAATAGTATTAAACAAAATTCCAAAGAAGAAGTGTATGCCTTATTTGAAAATGATTTACCAGATACTTATAATGAATAAAGGAGGAAAAAATAATGAAAATTAAACTAGGTGTTATTTTTGGTGGAGAAACAGTAGAACATGAAGTTAGCATTATTTCAGCTATCCAGGCTATGAATAAAATTGATCAGGAAAAATATGAAATTATTCCTATTTATATGACCAAAAATAGAGAATGGTATACTGGAGAAATGTTAAGAGATGTAGAATCATATCAAGATTTATCTTTAATCGAAAAATACGCAAAAAATGTTGTTTTATATTGTGAAAAGGGAAAATATATTTTAAAGCAAAAGAAAGGTATGCTTAATAAAGTAGTAACAGATATTGATATTATTTTTCCAATTGTTCATGGAACGAATGTTGAAGATGGAGCACTACAAGGATATTTTCAAACAATTGGAATTCCATACGTTGGACCAAATGTTTATGCAGCAGCAACTGGACAAGATAAAGTTTATATGAAAAGAATTTTTGAGGGCGAAGAACTTCCAATGACTAAATTCGTTTGGTTTTATGATATTGATTACAAAAATAGTCAAGAAGAAACTTTAAAAAGAGTGAAAAAACTAAAATATCCAGTAATTATAAAGCCAGCAACAACTGGAAGTAGTGTTGGAATTGGAATCGCAGCGACTGATGAAGAATTAATAAAGGCAATAGATGAAGCCATAAATTATGATTCAAAAATTTTAGTAGAAGAAATGGTTCAAAATTTAAAAGAAGTAAATATTAGTGTCTTAGGAAATTACGAACATCAAAAATTAAGCGAGATTGAAGAGGTAATTTCTGCTGAAAAATTCTTAACCTTTGAAGAAAAATATATTGGAAGCGGAAAAATAAAAGGAAAACAAGGGTTCAAAGTACCTAATCCTAATAAGGCCTCTAAAGGAATGCTTTCTGCCACTAGAAAAATTCCTGCTGAATTAACTGATAAGGAAAGAGAAGAAATAGAAAGTATAGCAATTAAAGCCTTTAGAGCACTAGGATCATCTGGGGTATGTAGAATAGATTTCTTAGTAGACGAAAAAGCCAAAAAAGTTTATATTAATGAAATTAATTCTATTCCTGGAAGTTTAGCTTTCTATTTATGGGAACCTAAAAATAAGAAATATACAGAATTATTAGATGATATGATTAATATTGGAATCAAAGATTATAAAAAGAGATCTAGTAAGACTCATTCCTTCGATAGTAATATTTTAGCAGGCTTTGCCATGAATGGAAGTAAAGGGATGAAAGGAAAATTAAAATAGAGTATTTCTATTACCTATACTAAGAAAGAACAAGAAAAAAATGTTCTTTTTTGTATTGAAAAGGA
Source organism: uncultured Clostridia bacterium (assembly GCA_948433435.1). Taxonomy (GTDB): domain Bacteria; phylum Bacillota_I; class Bacilli_A; order RF39; family UBA660; genus UBA2730. Next base: position 8 of record CAOJDX010000009.1, on the reverse strand, counting down.
AAAAGTAA
>CAOJDX010000008.1 GCA_948433435.1 uncultured Clostridia bacterium | reverse complement strand
TGTTAATACCATCAAGAACAAAATACCGTCGTGTTCATAGATTACCTCATGAAGGACATTCACGTGGAAATACAACGTTAAGTTTCGGAGAATTCGGATTACAGGCAAAAGAAGGAGCTTGGATTACAGCTAACCAAATAGAAGCTGCCCGTATTGCTATGACACGTTATATGAAACGTGGTGGTAAAGTATGGATTAATATTTTCCCACATATGCCACTTACGAAAAAGCCTATTGGTACTCGTCAAGGTAAAGGTAAAGGTAACGTTGAAGGATGGGTTGCTGTTGTAAAAGAAGGCAAAATAATGTTTGAAATTGCTGGAGTTACAGAAGAAATAGCTCGTGAAGCTTTAAGACTTGCAAGTCACAAATTACCGATTAAAACAAAATTTGTAAAGAAAGAAAATGGTGGTGAGTAAAGTGAAGGTTAAAGAAATTAGAGAATTATCAAATGAAGAAATTTATGCAAAATTAAAAGAAACAAAAGAAGAAATTTTTAACTTACGTTTCCAACAAGCAACTGGTAACATTGAAAAACCTTCAAGAATTAGAGAACTTAGACACACCGTTGCTAGAATGAAAACCGTTTTAAAAGAACGTGAAAATGTAAAGAAGGAGGCAGCTTAAAATGGAAAAAGCTATACAAAAGGAATTAGTTGGAAAAGTTGTAAGCGCAAAAAACAACAAAACAATCACCGTTTTAGTTGAAACTTATAAAACTCATTCTTTATATCACAAAAGAGTAAAACATTCAAAAAAATACGCAGTACATGATGAAACAAATAAAGCTAAAGTTGGAGATGTTGTTAGAATCGTATCAACAAGACCAATTTCTAAGACGAAACATTTCTATTTAAAAGAAATCGTAAAAGAAGCAGTTATTATATAACGAAAGTGAAGGAGGAATTTATATGTTACAACAAGAAAGTAGATTGAAAGTTGCAGACAACTCTGGAGCTCGTGAATTATTAGTAATTCGTGTACTTGGAGGTAGTAAAGTCAAAACTGGAAATATTGGTGATGTAGTTGTTGGAACTGTTAAAAAAGCAATTCCCAACTCTAATATACCAGCAGGAAAAGTTGTAAAAGCAGTTATTGTCAGATCTAAACAAGGTGTTCGACGTGAAGATGGAAGTTACATTAAATTTGATGATAATGCATGTGTCATTATTAAAGATGACAAGAGTCCAGTAGGAACTCGTATTTTTGGACCAGTTGCCAGAGAACTTCGTGATAAAGATTATATGAAAATTGTATCTTTAGCTAAAGAAGTACTATAGAAGGAGGATAATATGAACTTTAAAGTAGGAGACAAAGTTGTAGTTATCGCTGGTTCTAATAAAGGTAAAGAAGGAAAAATAATCAGAACATTAAGGAAAGAAAACAAGGTAGTAGTTGAAGGTGTCAATATTGTTAAAAAACATCAAAAAGCAACAGGAATGCAAGCCGCAGGAATCATAGAAATGGAAGCTCCAATCAATGCTTCAAATGTGATGATAATTGATCCTAAAACTAATAAAAGAACTAGAATAGGACATACAACTGATAAAAACGGTAAAAAAATTAGAATTACAAAAAAATCAAACGAAAAGCTTGATTAATTGGAAGGAGGGTAAAATATGAACCGCCTAAAAGAAAAATACTTAAATGAAGTTGTTCCCAATTTAAAAAATAAACATAATTATAAATCAATAATGGAAGTACCAAAACTAGAAAAAATAGTAATTAATATGGGTGTAGGAGATGCTACAACAAACTCAAAGTTATTAGAAGCAGCAGTTAACGATTTAGCCTTAATTACAGGTCAAAAGCCAGTAGTTACTAAAGCAAAAAAATCAATTGCTGGATTTAAGGTAAGAGAAGGACAATCAATTGGTTGTAAAGTGACACTACGTGGTGAAAATATGTATAACTTTATGGATAAATTAATTTCCGTTTCATTACCACTTGTAAGAGACTTCCGTGGTGTAAGTCCAAAAGCTTTTGATGGTAGAGGGAATTATACTATGGGTATTAAAGAACAACTAATATTCCCAGAAATTAACTATGATGAAGTAGTAAAAGTACGTGGTATGGATATCGTTTTTGTAACAACAGCAAAAACGAATGAAGAATCATTTGATTTATTAAATGAATTAGGAATTCCTTTTAGAAAGTAATTGGAGGGTGAAACATGGCAAAAAAAAGTATGATTGTAAAAGCTAACAGAAAGCCAAAATATAAAGTTCGTGAATATACTCGTTGTTCTCGTTGTGGAAGACCACATGCAGTAATGAGCAAGTTCGGAATATGTCGTATATGCTTTCGTGAATTAGCTTATAAAGGACAAATACCAGGTGTAAAAAAATCAAGCTGGTAATTGGAAAGGAGGATTATTATGGCAGTAGTAACAGATACAATTGCAGATATGTTAACACGTATTCGTAATGCTAACCAAATGCGTTATGAAACTGTTGAAATCCCAACTTCTAAAATTAAGGTTGAAATTGCAAGAATCTTAAAAGAAGAAGGATTTATCAAAGAATATAAAGTAGAAGGTAGAACTCTTACTTTAACACTTAAATATGCAGAGAACAAAGAAAGAGTTATCACTGGATTAAAGAGAATTTCCAAACCAGGACTTCGTGTTTATGCTAAAAATGATGAAATTCCTAAGGTATTGAATGGTTTAGGTATTGCTATTCTTTCAACATCAAAGGGGATTATGACAGATAAAGAAGCTCGTAAGCAAAATATAGGTGGAGAAGTTCTAGCTTATATTTGGTAATAAAAAAATATAAGGAGGTGTCAAAATGAGCCGTATTGGAAATCGTATAATTACCGTACCAGAAAACGTAACCGTAATAGAAGAAAATGGTATCGTTAAAGTTACAGGACCAAAGGGTACATTACAAGAGAAGTTATTAAAAGGTATTACAATGAAACAAGCAGATAATCAAATTACTTTAGAGTGTGAAAATGATTCTTACAAGGCAAATCATGGAACAATGAATGCTTTAATTACAAATATGATTAAAGGTGTAACAGAAGGATTCCAAAAGATTTTAGAGATCGTTGGAGTTGGTTATCGTTTCAATGTTCAAGGTAAAAAACTTGTCATTAATGCTGGTTATTCTCATCCAGTTGAGATGGAAATTCCAGAAGATTTAACAGTAGAAGCTCCAAGTAATACAGAACTTAATGTAAAAGGAATTGATAAAATTAAAGTAGGAGAATTTGCTGCTAATATACGTAAGGTAAGAATGCCAGAACCATATAAAGGAAAAGGTATTCGTTATAAAGACGAGCACATTCGTCGTAAAGAAGGAAAGAAAGCTGCTAAATAGTAGGGAAGGAGTTTATTATGATAAAAAAAGAATCTCGTAATAGTATGAGAGTAATGCGCCATAATCGTATAAGAAATAAGATTAGTGGTACAAGTACTATACCAAGATTATGTGTATTTCGTTCTAATACTGGAATATATGCACAAATCATTGATGATGAAAATAAAACTACTCTAGTATCTGCTTCCTCATTAGAAAAAGATTTAAAGCTTACTAATGGTAGTAATATAGAAGCAGCAAAAGTGGTAGGAAAGGCTATTGCTGAAAAAGCAAAAAAAGCTAAAATTACACAAGTAGTTTTTGATAGAGGTGGATATCTTTATCATGGACGTGTTAAAGCATTAGCAGATGCTGCACGTGAAAATGGATTAGAGTTCTAAGGAGGGTATTTATGCAAAAGAAAAACATGGATCCCAAAAACAAAGAGTTTGAAGAATTAGTAGTTGACGTTAAAGGTGTTGTTAAGGTTAACAAAGGAGGACGTCAAAGAAGATTCTCAGCCACCGTTGTTGTTGGAGATAGAAATGGAAAAGTTGGTCTAGGTATTGGTAAAGCTGCCGAGGTACCAGATGCAATTAAAAAGGCGATTCAAGCTGCTCATAAAAATATCATAAAAATACCTCTAATTGACGGACGTACAGTTGCACATGAAGCAATCGGTGTCTCAGGAGCTGCAAGAGTTATTGTAAAGCCTGCGAAAGCCGGAACTGGAATTATTGCTGGTGGATCTGTTCGTGCTGTACTAGAGTTAGCAGGAATACGTGATATTGTATCAAAATCATTAGGAGCAAGAACTAAACTAAATATGGCGCAAGCTGCTATGAATGCACTTGAATCAATTAAAACACCAGAACAAGTTGCAAAACTTCGCGGAAAAACAGTAGAGGAGATATTAGGATAATGAAATTACATGAATTAAAGAAAAATATCGGAGCTACTCATTCTAAAAAACGCGTTGGTTGTGGTTCTGGTAGTGGATTAGGAAAAACTTGTGGACGCGGACAAAAAGGACAAAACTCTCGTAGTGGAGGAGGAGTAAGTGCAGTATTTGAAGGTGGACAATTACCACTATATCGCCGTATTCCAAAAAGAGGTTTTAAAAATGCAATGTTTAAAACAGAATATGCTGTAATCAATCTTAGTGATTTAAATCGCTTTGAAGAGGGAACAACAGTAACACCTGCTTTATTAAAAGAAACAGGTATCATTAAAAACCAATTATCTGGTATTAAAGTATTAGGTAATGGAACATTAGAAAAAAAATTAACTATTCAAGCTAATAAATTTTCTAAAACTGCTTTAGAAAAGATCAATGAATCAGGAAGTAAAGCTGAGGTGATCTAGTATGCTTAAAACCATGAAGCAATTATTCACTCCAACAAATAAGGATATCAGACATAGAATATATTTTACAATGACTATCCTTGCAATCTTTATTTTAGGTTGCTCAATTAGAGTACCAGGTACAGAAAAGGTTACCAGTAATTTAGGATTTTTGGAATTACTAAACTCTATGGGTGGAGGTGCCTTTAAGAAATTTTCAATATTTGCTTTAGGGGTTATGCCTTACATTACAGCTTCAATCATTATGCAGTTATTGGAAATGGATATTATTCCATACTTCTCTGATCTTGCTAAACAGGGTCATACAGGAAGACAAAAATTAAATAGAATAACAAGATATATGGGAATTGCTTTTGCCTTTATAGAAGGATATGCCTTTGCTTTTGCCTTTTATGGAAAAACAGGTAATGCTTTTGAATACTTATATATAACAACTATATTAACTGCTGGAACAGCATTCCTATTGTGGTTAGGAGATCAAATTACTGAAAAAGGTGTAGGAAATGGACTAAGCTTAATTATTATGGCTGGTATTATATCAACACTTCCAGAAATGTTTGTTACTGCTTTTCAAAGTTTAGTAACTTTTACAACTACACAATTAGCGGTTTTTGGAGTTGTAAAATTCTTAGTATTTGTATTAGTGTATTTATTAATATTAGTAGGAGTAATCTTCATTCAAGAATCAGAACGAAGAATACCAATCCAATATGCAAATAAATCAAGCAATACTTATGAAAAGAATACCTCATATATGCCAATTAAAATTAATTCAGCGAATGTTGTACCAGTAATTTTTGCTTCAAGCTTATTAAGCATTCCAAGTATAGTTGCAGCTGTAATTAATAAAGAGGCATTCACAATATTTGTTCAAAAATACTTGAATTATTCAACACCTATTGGATTTTTAATATATGTTGTATTTATTTTTCTATTCTCATATTTTTACACATTTATTCAAATGAAACCAGATGAGTTTTCTAAAAACTTACAAGAAAATGGAGGATACATACCAGGTATTCGTCCAGGTAAAGAAACAGAAAACTATCTAAGTAAAGTTCTTTCAAGGATAACTGTTTTAGGAGCAGTATTCCTAGTTATAATTGCAGGACTTCCAATTGTTTTTTCAAAGGTTACCAATTTGCCTACCAGTGTTTCAATTGGTGGAACAGGACTATTAATTGTAGTGGGTGTTGCCTTAGAGACTTATAAGCAATTAGAAGGAAGTCTATTAACAAGAAATTATAAAAAAGGATATAGTAGAAGATAAAAATGAAAAATATAATGTTTATCGCACCACCTGCAGCTGGCAAGGGAACTCAAGCGGATTTAGTTGAAAAGAAGTATCACATTCCCCACATATCAACTGGAGATATTCTAAGAGAAATATCAAAGGAAGACACAGAAATAGGGAATTATATTTATGAAACTTTAGCAAGTGGCAATTTAGTAAAAGATGAAATCACTTATAAATTAATTGAAAATCGTATTACAGAAGAAGATTGTAAAGAAGGCTTCATTATTGATGGCTTTCCGCGTACCTATGAACAAGCACTTAAGTATGATGAAATCTTAAAAAAGATAGGTTTAGAATTAGGTTATGTTTTTATCATAGATATTGATGAAAAAAAATTGGAAAAAAGAATTACGGGACGCAGAATTTGCGAAAATTGTCATGCCGTTTACAATATTAATGAAGAAAATAGTAAACCTAAAATTGAATCAGTATGCGATATTTGTGGAGGAAAATTATATCAAAGGAAAGATGATAATATAGATTCATTTCAAAATAGATATAAAACATACCTAAAAAAGACTGCTCCTATGATAGAACATTATAACAAACAGGGAATCTTATACCATCTCGATGGTAATTTGGAAATGAATGAAATTTTCAATAAAATAAGTAGTATTATTGGAGGTGAGTAAATGATAACGATTAAAAGTGAAAGAGAAGTAGAACTTCTAAGAAAGGCTGGTAATATCGTCTATAAAACTCATCAATATATTAAACCCTTTATTAAAGAGGGAATTACTACAAAAGAATTGGATAGTTTAGCAGAAAAATTTATAAGAGAAAATGAAGCAACTCCTTCTTTTAAAGGATATGAAGGATTTCCTAGTGCATTATGTATTAGTATTAATGATGAAGTTGTTCATGGCTTTCCAAGCGATAGAGTTTTAAACAATGGAGATATAGTCACTCTAGATATTGGAGCATGTTATAAAGGATATCATGGTGATTCTGCTTGGACATATAAAGTAGGAGAAATAGATGCGGAAAAAGCATATTTAATGGAACATACTAAAAAATCCTTATTTATTGGCCTTGAACAAGTGAAACCAGGAAATAAAATAGGTGATATAGGTTATGCTATAGAATCCTATGCCAAGGAACATAATTTAGGTGTTGTAAAAGAATTATGTGGTCATGGTGTTGGCACTGATGTTCATGAGGATCCAGAAGTTCCCAATTATGGAGTAGCAAATACTGGCCCTCGCCTAAAAGTAGGAATGGTAATTGCGATAGAACCAATGTTAACACTTGGCAGTCCAGAGATTTATATGGAAAGTAATGACTGGACAGTTGTAACAGAGGATCACAGTCCATCAGCTCACTATGAACATACAGTAGTCGTAACTCAAGATGGATATGAAATTTTAACAGGAGAGTGAAGAGATGGCTAAAGAAGATACAATTGAAATGGAAGGTAAAGTTCTTGAAATTATCCCAAGTGGCAAGTTTAAAGTTGAATTAACAAATGGTCACATTGTGGAAGCCCACGTTTCTGGTAAAATACGAATGCACTACATTCGCATCTTACCAGGAGATACTGTAGTAATAGAACTATCGCCTTATGACTTAACACGTGGGCGTATTACCTATCGAAAATAATAGGAGGGATTATAATGAAAGTAAAACCATCAGTAAAACCAATTTGTGCTGATTGTAAAATAGTAAGACGTAAAGGTACTGTTAGAGTTGTTTGTAAAAAGAACCCTAAACATAACCAAAGACAAGGGTAATAGGAGGTGAATTAAATGGCACGTATTAAGGGTGTAGATATTCCAAATGATAAACATATTGTTATTTCATTAACTTATATTTATGGTATTGGAAGAAGCTTAGCAAAAACAATCTGTAAAAATACTGGAGTAGAACCAACAAAAAAAGCAGGTGACTTATCACAAGAAGAATTAATCAAACTTCGTGATGAAATCAATAATCATTTAACTGAAGGTGATTTACGTCGTGAAGTTAGTATGAATATCAAAACTAAAATGGAAATTAACTCTTATGAGGGATCTCGTCATAAAAAGGGGTTACCAGTAAGAGGACAAAGAACAAATAGAAATGCTCGTACTCGTAAAGGTAAGGGTAAAGTTGTTGCTAATAAGAAGAAAGTATAATAGGTAAAGGAGGGTAAATCATGGCTTATAAAACTAGAAAGAAAAAAGTTAAAAAGAATGTACCTGAAGGTGTTGCACATATTCATGCCACTTTCAATAATACAATAACTACCATTACAGATAAAAATGGTAATACAATTAGTTGGGCATCAAGTGGAGCATTAGGATTTAAAGGAAGTAAAAAATCTACTCCATTTGCTGCTGGAACTGCCGCAGAAGCTGCTGGAAAAGCCGCTTATGATATGGGTATGCGTAAAGTAGAAGTGTATGTTAAAGGTTTAGGACCAGGACGTGAAACAGCTATTCGTTCACTTCAAACAGCAGGTTTAGAAATAACTGCAATTAATGATACTACACCAATACCACATAATGGATGTCGTCCACCAAAACGTCCACGTGGTTAATTGTAAATCGATAAATAAAGGGAGGTTAGTTTCATGTTACAATTTGAAAAACCAATATATAAAATTACGGATTCAATAGAAAGCAATTTCTATGGAAAATTCGAATTAGAGCCATTAGAAAGAGGATTTGGTACTACCTTAGGAAATGCTTTAAGAAGAGTAATGTTATCATCATTACCAGGTAGTGCCATAAGCAGTATAAAAATTGATGGAATTTTACATGAATTTCAGACAATCGAAGGAGTTCATGAAGATGTTGCAACAATAATACTAAATTTAAAAAGTGTTGTGATTAAAAACCATTCTAATGGATCAAAAACAATTACGTTAGATGTAAACAAAGAAGGCGAAGTCACTGCTGGAGATATCGAATGTGATTCTGATATTGAAATAATCAATAAAGACAAAGTGATTGCAACTTTAAGTAAGGGTGGTAAACTTTATATAGAAATGACAGTTACTAATGGTCGAGGATATGTTGATAGTGAAATCAATAAACAATTACTTGATACAAAAAAAACAGGAGTTATTGCAATGGACTCTTCATATTCACCAATAGAAAGAGTATCATATGAAGTAGAGCCTGCCCGTGTTGGACAAGATGAAAGTTATGATAAACTAATATTAGAAGTTTGGACGAATGGATCTATTAAACCAGAAGAGTCAATCGCTTTAGCATCACGTATTTTAATTGAACACTTTGAATTATTAACAGACCTATCATCAATAGCCAATGTCAGTGGTATGATGATTGAAAAAACAGAGGACCCTAAAACAAAAGCATTAGAAACATCAATTGAAGATTTAGATTTTTCAGTACGCGCATATAACTGCTTAAAACGAGCAGGAATTCATACATTACAAGATTTAGTTAATCGAAGTGAATCAGACATGATGAAAATACGTAATTTAGGTAAAAAGTCTTTAAAAGAAGTATTAGATAAAATTAAGGACATGGGCTTAACATTACAAGACGAAGATTAGTAAGGAGGAAAAATTATGGCATATAGAAAATTAGGACGCGATAACAAACATAGAAGAAGTATGCTTGCAACTTTAACCAAACAAGTTATTGTAAATGAAAGCATTACAACAACAGAAACACGTGCTAAGGAAGTTCGTAAATTTGTTGACAAGATGATCACTTATGGTAAAAAAGGTGATTTAGTTTCTAGAAGAAAAGCATTAGCATTTTTACATAACGATAAAAAAATAGTTGATAAGATATTTCATGATTTAGCAAAACGTTATGAAAATCGTAATGGTGGGTATACCCAAATATTAAAACTTACTGAACGTCGAGGAGACGACAGTTTAATGGTAATAATAAAATTAGTAGAAGAAGCAGAAAAACAAAAAGAAGAAAAAACAACTAAAACAGCAAAGAAAGATAAAGAAGAAGTAGAGGCTTAGAAGTAGGCCTTTTATTTTTGCTTTAATATCAATCAAAACAACTTCACCATGAATAAAAGTATTCATTGAATAATATAGACTTAATATGATAAAATATAATCAAGTTTAGATATAAATATAGCAAAGATGTGATGATAAACGTAGTTATCTTCTTGACAATAAGGGTTTAAAAAAGAAAAAATTTAAAGTAAATCATTAAAATATCTAATAAAAAAGAGGTGATATTGTGAAAGCATTGATAACAGGGGCATCTAGTGGAATAGGCCTAGAAATGGCCAAATATTTAGCAAAGAAAAAATATGAATTAATCTTAGTAGCTCGTAGTAAAGAAAAATTAGAACAAATACAGCAGAAACTCCCAACTAAAACAACAATTATTGCCCTAGATTTAAGCAATGAACAAAAAGTAAAGGAATTATATATCTTAACAAAAAATGAACAGATCGATATTTTAATTAATAATGCAGGTTTTGGAAGTTGTGGAAATTATGAAGATTTATCATTAGCAAACGACCTAAAAATGATTGATACTAATATAAAAGCTGTCCATATTCTAACTAAATCTTTTTTAAAAGATATGATTAACAGAAATCATGGATATATTCTAAATGTAGCATCAGCTGCAGCATTTCAGCCAGGTGGACCATTAATGGCGACATACTATGCTACAAAGTCATATGTTTATAGTTTGACTGAGGCAATATATTATGAGTTGAAGAAAAGAAAAAGTAATATATCAATTTCTTGCTTGGCACCAGGTCCAGTTCATACTAACTTTAATCAAGTTGCTCAAGTAAAATTTGGGGTAAAGGCCATGAACTCTAAAGATGTTGCAGAATATGCAATTGATCAAATGTTTAAAAAGAAATTACTAATTATCCCTGGCTTTAAAATGAAATGCGCCAAATTTTTTAGTCGATTTATCTCAGATAAAATGCTATTAAAAATCACATATCGTATTCAAAAACAAAAATTAAAATAACTTTAGTTTGTTTTTACAAATTAAAGGTTTATTTTTTTTAAAAAATCTTTATAATAATATATTACAGAAGTAGTAGAGGTGAAACAATGAAAAATAGTAATGCATTAATTGAAATAAAAAACTTAACCTATCAAAATATTTTTCATCACTTCAATCTTACTATCCCAAAAGAAAAGATGATTGCTATTGCAGGAACTAATAGTTCTGGAAAAAGTACTTTAATAAAAATAATTGGTGGCTTAATTGCCATTAAAGATACCGTCCTTTATAAAAATACTCCTTTTGAAAATATCAACAAAAAAGACTTATTTCAAGAAATAGGAGCGGTTATTTTAGAAGATAGACTAGAATTTAAATATGATAGTGTCGAAGAAGAATTATTTAATATATTAGAAAATGTAAAAATGGAGCAAAAATTAAAGATAAAACAATATCAAAATATAATTAAACTTCTAAAAATAGAAAATATACTTACTGAAAATCCCAATCAATTAAACCGAAATGCTAAAATTAAGCTTCTTTTAGCAGCTGTTTTAATATCCCAACCGAAGGTACTATTACTTGATGATATATGTTCTATGATGACAAAAAATGAAACAAAAGAGATTTTAACTGTCTTAAAAAAATTAAATAAAAAAGAAAAAATAACCATTATTATGACAACTGATAATTTAGATGAAGTAATAGATCTGGATTATTTATACATTTTAGACCAAGGAAAAATTGCTTTAGAAGGAGAGCCAGTGGAAGTTTTAAAACAGGATAATAAAATTAACAAATTGGGTCTTTCTATTCCCTTCATGATCGATCTATCAGTAAAATTAAATGATTATGATTTAGTAAAAGATATAATTACAGATATGGACAGGATGGTAGAAATATTATGGAAATAAAATTCACTAAAGTAGATTATCAAGATTTTCATAATTTAACCTTTTCTATACCAGAAACAGGAATTTGTGGGATAACTGGTAAGGGGAAAACTACACTATTAAAATTAATATCTGGTACTTTAAAGATTGAAGGAACAATTACCTTTGATGAGGAAATATTGTCTAATAAAACTAAATTATCAATCACCAAAAAAATTGGCTTTATTGATTATCTCTTTCAGAATAAATATAATAAGACAACAATCGAAGAATATATGAATTATATGATAAGTTACTATAAATTAAATATGAAGGATCCTGCTAAAAAAATAATCGATTCACTAAAAATAGCAAACTTAAAGCAAGAATACTTAAAACGTAATATTAATACATTATCGACAAGTGAAAAAAAACTATTTCAAATAGCACTTTGTTTAATAACCAATCCCAAAGTAATTTTACTCGATGAACCCTTTATTAACTTAGATACAAAAAATCAAAAAAAATTATTTCGATTATTAACTCAATTAAATGAAAAATATAAAATCACCATTGTCATAGCGTCTCATGATAGCGAAATGCTTTATCGCTATACCAATCATTTAATCATCCTTAAAAATTATAAAATTTTAAAAGAAGGGAATACGAAAAGTTTATATGAAAATGCTAAATATTTATTAAAAGAAAAAATAGAAGTTCCTGATATCGTTTTATTTACTTATAAAGCCAAAAATAATAAAAAGATAAAAATAGATTATCATCGAGATATTAGAGATTTAATCAAGGATATATATAAACATGTATAAAGTTTTCCACAGAAATTGTGATAAAATCGAAAAAAAATATCAACGCTAACATAAAAAGTTTAAGTTTTCAACAAAAATTGTGGAAAACTCTAATTAATTTACACTTATCTGTGTAAAAAGGAGGAAATATGCGTTTTCTAATAAAATTTTCCTATGATGGAACAAATTATGCAGGATTTCAAAGACAACCTAACAAAAAAACAATTCAAGAAGAATTAGAAATGGCAGCAACTAAGGTAAATAATAGTCAAAAGGTCATCATTCATGCTACTGGTCGAACTGATAAACACGTTCATGCTAATATGCAGTATGCCCATCTAGATATGAATGTTAAAATTACTGAAAAAAAATTAAAAAGGGCTCTCAATAGCAACTTACCTAATGATATTCATATAATAGAAGCCTATTTAGTAAAAGACAATTTTCATGCTAGATATCATGTGAAAAGTAAAACTTATAAATATTATATTAATTTAGGAGAATATAACCCTTTACAAAGAAATTATGTTTTTCAGTATAATTACTCCCTCAATATAAAAGCAATGAAAAAAGCGATTAAATATTTAAGAGGAACTCATGATTATAGAGCTTTCATCACAGAAAACATAATAAAAGATAACTGCATTAGAACGATAGAAAAGGCCTATATCAAACAAGATTCACAAAATAAAGACAAATATATAATAACCTTTACAGGAAATGGTTTTATGCGTTATCAAGTAAGAAATATGGTAGGTTTATTAATTAAAGTTGGTGAGAATAAAAAGAGACCCGAAGAAGTAAAAGAAATTCTTGAAAGTAAATGCCGAAAACAAAACGGTGTAACAGCTCCACCAGAGGGGCTATATTTAGATAGTATTATTTATGAAAACCTCAAGGATAGTATCCTAAAGTAGAGGTAATAGAAAGGAAAAAAATGAATATAGAAAGTAAAGTAATAGAATATAAAATAAAAAAATTTATAGAAAAGAACAAGCATTTAGATTTCACTGAAGAGCAATTGAATATGTTATATAATATAATAGATTTTGAAAAGCTAACTTCCCAATTAAAAAAATTAACTAGTAAACAGAAGGAATATGTATTAGAGCCTCTAAAATATGGTTTAGAAGAAGATGTAAAAGAATATGGAATAAAGGCTTTAGGGCCAAGAGAATTATATACAATTATTAAAGATCAATTACAAATTACTACACAAAAGAATCTTGATAGGGAAAAAGTTCCAAATTTAACAAAATTATACATTGCAACAGCTAGTCGTCCCCGTTATGATTATCTGTATAAACTTTTATTGACAAAATATTTATCCAATATTAATAGTGATTCCGTTTTGAAAGAAATTGACGTATTTACTAGGTATTTCCTTGAATGGAATGCTGTTTTTATAGGTCAAGCTTTTAGAGAGATAGATTGTGCAAAAATACTCCATATATCGCCTCGAAGATTAGAAGAAATTATTCAGTATCACCCACCTATCATAGAAGCCTCTTATACAAATTATAAAAAATTCAATACAATAAATAGTATAAGCGATATTGTTGAAGAAGAAAAAATAAGCAAGATTAATAAATTAAATAATAAAGAATTTTGTAAACTTTTAGATTTTCTTTTTAAAAGGGAAACCATAACAGAAAAAAAGGTAAAATTGTTAATAACTGCTATTGAACATGATGATCAAAATTATTACTTAGATAGAGAAAAATTAAGGGTTTTAGAAACAGTACCAGTCTATATATTGAATTATTTAGTCGAAGAAATTGATGAAAATGAAACGCTACTCGAAAATTTATATGATATGGGGACACCGAGTTTGATTGAAGAAATAGAAAAAACACCAAATATTCATTATGATAGTTTAATTACTATTCTAGAGTTAGATGATTTTCTTTATTTACCATCCAAAATACAAGAAACTATATTAAAAGAGTTAAGAAAAAATGGAAAAGAGGTAGAATATAGTACTATCAGATATGAAAAGAAAGTTGAATTTTTAATAGGAACGTATGATCAAAAGGGCTTCTTGACCTTTCCAGATCAATATATAATTCCTGCTCTAAACTTTATTTGTCAAGCTGACACAATAAACATATTAGATGAAAAATGTGCAGCATTAAATAGAATCAAAAAAGAATTAAAAAAAAGTGAGCGATATTTAACTTTATTTACCAAATATCTCGAATTTTTAAGTACAGGTCTATCTAACAAAACACCAACTGAGCAAATCAACCAGCTACATTCACGCAGTAGTTATTTTGAACACAATTATTTTATGACTACTATGGAAAAAATAAACTTGCTTACTAACGAGGAAGAGGTTTTAAAACTTTTATACAGTAATAAATCACCAGAGGAAATGGAAAAATATTATCAATTCGTAAATATTGCAGGAAATTACAATGAAGGAATTATAAAAAAAATAGTGGAGCATTTAATCAATGTACAAACAGCGGAAAATGCTCAAAAGATTTTAGATTATATAGAAACGGAAGAGTTTACAAGATCTCCCTCAGAAAAACAAGAAGAATTATTGAACCAACAAACAATTCCAGGAGATGTTAGAAATATTGAATATCAAGGCATAAGTATAAATATTGCAGACTATAATTATGTGAAAGAAGAGATAGAAAATAAAGGTGGGGAAATGGCTTTCATTAACCAAAAAACTGGAATAAAAATTTTAATTAAAAAAATTGAGTAAAAAATCATTCAAATAACCCATAAAAATGGAAAAAAATTAAGAAATAGGTGAAAAAAGCTTGATATTACTTATAAATTTTAGTATAATTTTAATCGGTACATTGAAATATCCCCACATAGATTAAGTCCTGGGAAAACTTAATTTAAGGATTGGATAAAGGAGAATTTTTATGAAAAGTTATATGCAAAAAAAAGAAACTGTAGAACGTAAATGGTATGTAATTGATGCTGAAAATGTTCCTCTAGGACGTGTAGCTAGTAAGGCAGCTCATATTTTAAGAGGAAAACATAAAGCAACATATACACCTCATATTGATTGTGGTGATTATATAATTATCATTAATGCTGAAAAAGCAAAATTAACTGGTAATAAGTTGGATAAAAAAATGTATTACAATCATTCACAATATCCAGGTGGATTAAGAGAAAGAACAGCTAGAGTAATGCAAGAAAAATATCCAGTTGAAATGGTAGAAAGAGCTGTAAAAGGAATGCTTCCTAAAAACCGTTTAGGACGCGCAATGTATAAAAAATTATTTGTTTATGTAGGTAGTGAACATAAACATAGTGCTCAAAAACCAGAAATTATGGAGGTTAAATAATGGCAAAAGATAGTAAAAAGGTTTATACTGGAACAGGAAGAAGAAAAACGAGTGTTGCTCGTGTAACATTAACTCCAGGAACAGGAAAAATAACAGTAAATGGACATGATGTAAATGAATATTTACCATATGAAGTATTGGTAATGGATTTAACTCAACCACTAGAAATAACTGGAACAAGAGAAATGTTTGATGTTAATGCAAAAGTATCTGGTGGAGGTTTTTCTGGTCAAACAGGAGCAATTCGTTTAGGAATTACAAGGGCTTTATTACAATATGACCAGACAACACCTGCAGATTCTGATAACAGTTATAGAAAAATTTTAAAGAAAGCTGGTTTTGTTACTCGTGATCCTCGTAAGAAAGAACGTAAGAAACCAGGATTAAAAAAGGCTCGTCGTGCTCCACAATTTTCAAAACGATAGGATTACCAATTCGTTCAACCCCTATAAACTCAATGTTTATAAGGGTTTTTCTTTGCTTAAGAATATGTCTAAACCCCATTAAATTTGGTTCGTAACCCACAAGTAACCCACAGGTAGCCCACAAATTAGAATAAATAAAAAAAGAGCAGTTATCTTAAATAATTAACTGCCTCTATAAGTTCTTCTATATCTTTATGTGTATAAACCTTATCAGTTATATCTGTACTAGCATGTCCCATAATTCTTTTAATGCATAATTTATTAGCAGGTGTTCTATCCATACGAGTAGCAAAGGTATGTCTTGTGTCATGTGGTTTATGTTCTTTTGAAAATTCTAATTGTTCCATCATGATATCCCATTTTTCTCTTCTATAATTAGAGTATTTCATTTGAGTACCTAGTGAATTAACTATTAAGTATTCACACCCAACTTCAACTGCTTTATCATAATATCTTTGAATTAGTGGTATTATCCTTTTATGAAGTGGTATTACTCTATCTATTCCTGCTTCTGTTTTCATGCCACCAACCATATATTCTTTATCAATATGAACATTTTCAATTTTTATATCTAATAATTCACTTATTCTTAAACCTGTATAAATAAGTATCAGTATAGTATCAATAAAATCCATTCTATCGACATTTTCCCATAACTTATCTATTTCTACTTCTTCAAATGGTATTCGTACTAATTTAGTTGTTTTTTTGCCTATATCGATGTATTCTGAATATTTTTTAACATTCATATCATTTTTAATCGCATAATCATACATTTGATGCCACATAATTTTAAATGCCTTTTTTGCACTCCATTTATCACCCATGCCATCAACTATTGCTTGTAAATGATTTATTCTAACATCGACAAATGGCATATCTTTTATATCTTGGCAGTAATTCCAACACATGTTATATACTTGATGTGTTTTCTTTGCAATTTTAGGATATTTTTCATCTTTCCATTTTTGGTGAAGTCCCTCAACTGTTATCTTTTTAGCATCAATATCATAAGGGTTTTCATTAAATAATGCTAACTCTTGTAATGCTTGTTGTCTTGTTTCAAAATAACCAACTGTTTGTCTTTTTTGCACACCATTTTCATCCCATCCAATAGTTTTTCTTACTCTATAAGGTTTTCTTCTATTTCCTGATAATTTTTCAATAGAGCCGTATTTATTTGGAAGTTTTATAGGGCATCACTTCCTCTTCTATTATTTGCCTGTTCTTTATCAGTTGCCCATCTGCAATTATTTGGTTCATAGTTACCATTAACATCAATTCTATCAATACTTAAGTTATCTTTATACCCATTATTTATAGCCCATTTATAAAATGTTAAGAAGTCATTTTTCCACTCTTCACATACATAGATACCACGAGAACCATACCATCTTTTATAATCAGTGTCATTTTTGTTATAACACCTTGATTTCATTTTCGACCATATTCTGTATAATCTCGTTCCGCACATTCCATGAGTTTTTCTATTTGGTCTATAAATATGATTTTCATGATTTAGACATCCACAACTTTGTTTCTGTCCTCGTTTCAAAACATTACTATCAGCAATACATATATTGCCACAATCACATTCGCATTCCCACAAACTTCGGCAATATTTATTTTTACCTTTATATTTAATGACGGTCAATCTGCCATATTTTAATCCTGTAATATCTTTATATTTCATATATCAAAATCCTCCAATTTCCTTGTGTTTTTCTTATGTTTTTGATATAATGAAATAGAAAAATCCATAACATTATATCTTATATTTTGTTTTTTAGTTTTGTGGACTAAATGTGATTTTTCATTTTGACTTACTGTTCGAACAGTAGGTCTTTTTTTTATTTTCTATAATATCCTTTTATATATTTGCCTTTTTTATTTATATATCCACTTACATAATTATGTTTATTATTATCTTTGAAGTTTTTATCTAAATTATATACACTTAAATCATCTATACCTTTATATATTTTAAATGCAATATATATGTCATGAAACCATCCTATAAATAATAAGCCATAAGTAAATAAATATAATATTCCTTTTCCTATTTGTTTAGTTGCAAATTTATGTAAACCAAACCATCCACCAAATATACAAAGAATTAGATAAGTTTTTTTACTCATAATTATTTTCTCAACTTTCTTCTAACTTCAATGGCAACACCTATTATTTTTACTGGTTTTGTCATTATTTCATATTCATCAAAGTAATAAGGTTCATATTCGTTATTTAGTGGTTTTAAAATAATGCTTTTTTCTTGTTTAATTACTCTTTTAAAAGTAGCATCATCACCATTTACCATAACTATACAATCATCACCTGAATTACAATCAGGTTGTTGCTTAATTATAACTATATCCCCAGTTTTATAATCAGGGAACATACTATCACCATCAATTTTTAATGCAAAATAGTTATTGTCGCCTTTTAACATAGATGCAGGTATTTCTTCATATCCAAGTATATCTTCTATGGCTTCTATTGGAATACCAGCAGGAACTTTGCCAAGTACGGGTATTCTTATTGTCTTTGTAGTAGTTTCTATATATCTAGCATTATCTATATTGATATTAGTTATATCTTCTTCGTTATCTGGCAACCAATCTCTATCCATATCAACATCATAACCCATTAACCATGCTTCACTTACATTTAATGTTTTTGCTATGATATAAAGTTTATCTTGTTTTGCTTTATAATTACCACTTAAATAATTACTAATTTGTGTTTTAGAAATACCAGTTTTATTTGCTAAATCAATAGGTCGCATATTATTATAATTTAATGCTTTTTTTAGTCTATTTGCAAAAGTATCCTCCAACATTTTGCTATCACCCCAATCTCATTTACATTATATATTATAAACAATAGTAACGAAAAAAGCAACAATAGTATGACAAAATTATAAAAAAATTAAGAAAATGGTTACTTATTGTATTGACAGTAACGAAAAAATATACTAAAATGTAATTAGGTTAAGAAAAAAGTAACCTAAACAAAATACAAGAAAGAAGGTGTGAAAATGATTTTTGATTATTCCAAATTTAAAGGTAAAATTAGAGAGTTAGAAATGACACAAAATGAATTTGCAAAAAAAATTGGTATTTCTGAACAGACTCTAAATTTAAGATTTAAAAATTTAAGACCATTTACTCAAACAGAAATATTTAAAACAATGAAAATTTTTAATGAACCTCTTGAAAATGCAAAAATATATTTTTTTACAGAAAAAGTAACGAAAATCGTAACCAAAAATTAGTCCACAAAACTAAAAAACAAAAAAACAAATTATAAGAAAGGATTTTTTATGAAAAAGATAACAATTAAAGAAGCATCAAAATTGATGCATAAATCACCACAATTTATAAGAGTGGGATTACAAACTGGCAGATTGCCATTTGGTACTGCAGTTAAGGTTAAAGAAAGATGGAACTACCTTATTTACCCTGAATTGTTTTATCAATATTTAGGTATTAAGGAGGTTCAACATGATTAATAAAATTAAAAATTATATTAGTGAGCATCCACTAGCAATTATTATTTGTATTGCAGTTTTAATTATTATTCTTCTATCAAATATTCTTGAAAATGATATGGAAACACACATTGAAAAAGTATCTAAAGAATGTGCATCACAAGGTTATGGTATTAAGGCATATTACACCAATCAAGGCGATAAATTCTATAAATGTGATAAGGATGGTGATAAATAATGTCTAATAAGAAAAGTCAAATATCAGAGATTATTCACCATTTAAGAAAATATAAATCGATTACTTCAATGGAAGCAATTAAAAGATTTGGTGCAACTAGATTATCAGGAATTATTTATGTTTTAAAAGAACGAGGTTTTGGTATAGAAACTGAATTAGTAGAAGTTAAAAATAGGTATGGTCATATAACAAGGGTTGCGGTTTATCACCTTGTAAAGGATATCGATGATGAGGGAGGTGAAAATTTATGATTTTAAAAATTTTAGAATTTTTTGGAATTGTAATAATTGTTTTATTGGGGGGATTTATAGTTGCAGTCTTATGTAAAAAGATTTTACAAGAGTTAAGAAAGTGAAGTGTTATACATGAGTACATACAACAAAACAAAATTCTATTGGTTGCAATTGAAAGAAGATTTTTTTGATGATGATGCAATACAATGGCTAGAAGAACAACAACCTAAAGGAAAAGAATATGCACTATTTTATTTAAAACTATGTTTAAAATCATTAAAAACAAATGGTATTTTAATCAGAAGTGTTGGGAATTTTTTAATTCCTTATGACAATAAAAAATTAGCAGAATTAACAAAAACAGATTTTGACACAGTTACAATCGCTATGGAACTATTAAAAAAAATAGGTTTAATTCAATTGCTTGACAATGGTGAAATTTATATAAGCCAACTCGAAAATCTTATTGGTTCTAAATCAATTGGTGCATTTAAAAAAGAGCAACAAAGAATGTTAAAAGATAAAGGTGGACAATTGTCCACAGAATGTCCACCAAAGATAGAAATAGAACAAGAAAAAGAATTAGAAATAGAACAAGAAAAAGAATTAGAAATAGAACAAGAAAAAGAATTAGAAATAGATAATAATATTGCTCTTCCTGTACCAACTTTACCATCAAAAAAAGATTTACAAATACAATATGAAAAAGAATTTAATAAATTATGGGAATATTACCCAAATAAAAAAGGTAAAGACCAAGCCAAAAATAAATATATACTTGCTAGAAAACAAGGTACGACCTATGAAGAAGTTTCACAAGGACTTAAAAATTATTTAAATTACATTAAATTAGAAAATATAGAACTCAAATATATAAAGCATGGTTCTACATGGTTTAATCAAAAATGTTGGAATGATGACTATAAGATAACAAATTCATCTACTAAAAAAAATGATGAACAATGGGCATTATTGAAAGGAGTTTATGATGGAACAATCAAAATTGATAAGTAGTGCAATTGCTAGATTGAAAATAGCATATCCTTATTATTTTAAAGAATTAAAAACTGAAGAACTTGTAGGATTAATAAATATGTATCAAGAGGAACTATGTATTTACAATGAAACAACATTGATAAATGCGATTAAATCCATTATAAGAAAAAATAAATTTATGCCAACACTTAAAGAAATAATAGATGAATGTGAATTATGTAAAACATATCAAAAAAATATTGTTATAGAAAAAATGATAAAGGCAGGTTACTTTAAAGACTCACGAGAAATTGATAAAACTTATAAATTCATGGAGGAGGGAATTATTCCTAAATGGCTATTAGAAGATATGAAAAAATATGGCTATGAAGACAATCATAGTTTAATCGATACCACATCAACTAAAATGCTAAATACTGGAGGTGCTGATTAATGACAATTAAAGAATTATCTAAATATCACAATATTAAGATTGAAATAAAACAATTAGAAGATACTGTTGAAGAATTAGAATCAACCATAATTGGTTCTTCTAAAATAACAGGTATGCCAACCACTATAAATGGCAGTAGTAGTCCTACTGAAAGAATTGGTATTAAGTTAGCACAATTAAAATCAAAGATTGAAACAAAAAAAGAAACTCTAATTGATGAAGCACACAAAATAGAAGATTTTCTTACAACTGTTGATGAAGAAGAAATAAGAATAATCATTCGTGAAAGATTTTTAAATGGTAAGACTTGGGAAGAAGTTGCAAAAAAAATAATAACTGATAGGTCAACACCTTACTATAAATTAAAAAATTATTTGAAAGGGAGGGCAAAGAGTGAAAAAGAAGAATCAAAGTAACAGTATATTTAAACTTCCAAAGATAATTGCGATGCAACAAAGAATAAATACCCTTGAGTGTGAAGTTGAAGTATTACAAGATACTATCAAGGATGAACTTTATAAAACATTTATGGAAAAGTTAAAAGAACCTACTGAACTTGCTAGGTATAAAAGAGAAAATCAAAATTTGAGAGCCAAAGTGAAAACACTGAAATCTTTGTTAAAAGGTGATAAATCATGAATGGTGAAATATTAAGTATTGAAACTGCTCAAAAGATAGCAAGACTTGAAAAAGAAAATCAAGAACTATCTGATATTGTTATTAAGTTTGATAAAGAAGTAAATAGACAATTTAATATTATCAAAGATGCTTATGAATATGTAGATAAAAGATTATTATGTGCAGAAGTAGGACAAGAAGAATATCTAAAAAATATTCTATCAAAAGGACTTAATATTGGTGGTGATAAAGATGACTAAACCATACATCAACAATTTTAATCAATCTTTTAATGATATTAATTCAACTAACCAATTTAATAAAAAATTAAGAGCATTAAAAAAGTATTGCCCTCAAGCATATAAGTATTTGTTGTTTGAACACCAAAAAGAAATCAAAGATGGTATTTATGAAGAAGAGTTACCAACATCTAAAGAATTTAAATTTGTATATGGGCAGATAAAGATTAAATATGAAATAAAAAAAGGTGTTCCATATTATCAAGATTTAGAACCTAGTCAATTCTTTATGGATGGTTATAGATTTGATTTAGATGTATATAAAGGAATTTATTATAGAAATAATAGAGATAAATTTATGATTAATTTATTTCTTACATTAAAAAATGAAAGGAATTATGCTATATGAATGAATACGAGATTATAGATGTAAAAGCACTAGGAGAAAGTTTTAAGCAAGTTGGTGAATTGATAGGAAATGTATTTAATGGTGTTGTTCGTGTAGTAAAAAATGTAGCAGAAGAAATAACAAAATGCTTTCAATCAATTCCAGTATCAAAAAAAATATCTAGGAAAAGATTTTTAAAATTATTAATGTCTAGAGGTATTCAAAGAAATGATGCACAAAGAATTGTTGAAAAATATCATAAAAAAAATGGTACATATACCTATTTGGATGTACTTGTAGAATGGAGGAATTTAAATGATTAATGATGCAATTAAAAGACAGAAGAAATTAGATAAGTTATTAAAGATAACAAATATAAGTGATAAAGAATTATCAAAATTAGATTATAAGGGTAAACAACAATATTTTAAAGCAAAAAGTAAATTATGTAGTGTTGTATTTACTTCAAGAGATAAAGATGGCAAAGGAATTACTTATAGAAAGCCAAAAGGAGAAGATAAAAATGAAAAGAACACTAGAAAAAATGGTTAATATGTTTTTAATACTAGGAATCATATCAATAGTAGTATTTATTATCTTCTTTATAATTCAGTTTAAAGAAATGTTAAATGATTATAGATGCTCACAATTACCAATTAATGAATTTTTTCAGGATGAAAAGTGTGAAAGGTATTGGGGGTATAGGTAATGATTGAAAAGATTATTAATAATTACTTAACAAATGCACTTATTAAATGTTTTAGAACAACTGCATTATTAAGAAACATAGAATTACTTGTTATACCTAGAAAAAATGAAATATCAATTTATGCTAAAGATAGAAAATTTGCTGAAAATAATTATAAAAAAGTTATTCAAATTAAGGAAGAATCAACAAGAACTATATTCGCAAGTAAAGGATTATATGGAAACACATGATATTCCAACAGACACACCTTTAGATTTGCTTAAATATTTTCCACAAGAAGAAGTAGACCCAAATCAAATGAAATTAGATATATAGGAGGTAAAAGTTATGAGTAATAATAGTGCAAGAGGATATTTTATATTAACTTTAAAAAGTTTAGGATATAAGGAAGAAGAAATAGAAAAAATATTAGATGAATTACACTTACAATTTGATACCATTACAGAATATGAAGCAGAACAATACTATTATAGTGGAGCATGGAAAAAATGAAATATATCGCAAGTGTTTCATTTGGAAAAGATAGTTTGGCAATGTTATTAAAAATAATTGAATTAAAAATGCCATTAGATGAAGTGATTTTTTATAATACAGGTATGGAATTTGATGCAGTATATCAAATTAGGGATGAAATAAAATATCACCTAAATCGAAAAAATATATTATATACTGAATTATCACCAAAATATCCATTTATTTATACAATGTTTGATAAACAAGTAAATCATCGTGATGGAACAGTAAGTAATGGATATAGTTGGTGTGGTGGAAGATGTAGATGGGGTACAACAGAAAAGAACAAAACTATTACAAAATATTTAAAAGAAAAATATGGAGATGAATATTTTGAATATGTAGGCATTGCTTATGATGAACCAAAAAGAATCAGTCAAGATAAACACAAAATATATCCTTTATATAATTTAAAACTAACGGAGAAAGACTGTTTAGCATATTGTTATAGATTGGGATATAACTGGAATGAAGATGGGATTTTACTTTATTCAATTTTAGATAGAGTTTCCTGTTGGTGTTGTGCCAATAAAAATCTTAAAGAATTGAGAAATTATTATAAATATCTTCCTAAATATTGGAATAAACTAAAAGAATTTCAAAATAGGACAAATAGACCATTTAAAAATAATAAAATTTCAATTTTTGAATTAGAAGAAAGATTTAAAAGGGAGAGTGAAGATAATGAAGTGTGATTGCAATGAAATATTTAAACTAAAGCATTTATTAAGTGAGGCAAATATACCCTTTGAATTTTACAATAGATGTTACACACTTAAACCTAATAGATTTATAGAAAGTTGGCAGATAGTAGTTCCAAATATGGAAAATAAAATAATTTCTATTGTTGAGGGTGTTGGAACATTTGGATATACAGAAGATAAACTTGAAATAAAAGGATTATTAACAGATTATGAAAAAGAATTTGATTGTGTAGTTGGTTCGTTATCTGCTAACGAAGTTATGAAAAGAATTGAACAGTATAATATCAAAATTAATGGTAAGTGGTGATATATATGTCAAGAAGATATAGAATCAATTTTGGTCGTAAGACAGTTAAACCTTTTAAAGAACATGATATAAATAATATGCTTGTTATATGTAAGAAAAGAAGAAATCAAGCAGAAGAAGATAGTAATAAAGAACAACAATATTTATGGGATAGAAATTACATGATTTTAGTTATTGGTATGAACCTAGCATTTAGAATTGAAGATATAATTCAATTAAAAGTAGATTATTTTAAAAATGGTGGTATTTATATTAGAGAATTTAAAACGAATAAAGAGCAATCATTTGAATTGCATCCATCATTGTACAAAGATATTATTAATTATATTAATAGAAATAACTTAATTGATGGTGAATACTTATTTAAGAGTAGAAAAGGTATGAATAAACCTTTAACAAGACAAAGAGCATGGCAGATAATTAAAGAATTAGCAGATGAAGTTAAAGTATCATACCCTGTTGGTTGCCATTCATTAAGAAAATACTTTGCTAGAAGATATTATGAAGAAACTGGAGATATTATTGGTTTAAAAGAAATGTTAAATCATTCAAGCGAAAGAGTTACTTTGATATATATTTGTTGGGATGATAATGATAAAAATGATAAAAGAAAGAGTTTTTATTTAGGTAGTTGAGGTATTATATGAAAGTAGAACAATTGATGCGAAAATATAAATATGGTTATTCTCATGCTAAATACCTTTTAGAAGAACCATTTGTAAAAGATTTATTACAATATCAACAAGAATTAGCAATGAAAGTATATAAATATAAAAGGGAATATAGACATAGTTTAAGAATTATTATTGGAAAGATAAAATTAAAAAAATATCAGAAGAAATATTATGAAGCAATCTCAAAGGAGTTAGATGATTGGTTTGAGAGGCAGAAGAAAGTCAATAAAAATAATTTTTTAGAAAAAATTAAGTAGTGATATGAACTAGCATATCACTTAACTTAAAATCTATTAATTTTACAAAATGAAGAATTGTAAATTGAATAAAAAAATAATAGTTTCTAAACAATAGAAAAAATATTATAAAATCTAGGAAAAATTAGAATTTTAGTATTAAAAAATGAATTTAACAGAATTAAGTCATTTAGTAAAATTCGCATAGGTAAGAAAGAGGTGGTCGAGATGACAGAAATGAATAGTGATAATGGTTTAATTTATGCTTGTGGAACAGGTAGACAAAAAAGATGGGCAAGAGAAAAATTAATAATGGATATGTTATATACAGCAGAAGAAGATTATTGTACCTATTTAAAATTTAAAGATTTAGAATTGTTAGGAAAACCTGATGATGAAATAGATGAAAAAATGCTTTTTAGATTTGGTTATCTATTTCGGTTACCAAGAACTGAAATAGATTTAATTGTTAGTAAGAAAACAGGTTTAATGTATTTAAAAAGAGATGAATTTGGTTGGGGTTGGGATGAAGTAGAAAAAGAAGTTTATAAATTTATAGCAGAGCAAATTAAAAAGAAAAATGTTTATATTCAAACAAATTTCAATTGTGAAGAATTTTTAATTAAATAGGAGGATTAAAAATGAGTTTAAATTTATTATTTTTTTATGAAAACGATGATGATGGTAATTTAATTCGTAAACAACTTACTTGTATATATTTAGATTATCAAAAGGCATTTGAAGAATTTACTAAATTAGATACTTCATATAAAAGAAGAAATCCTGATAGTAATGATTATTATGCTTTAGAATTTTGGAAAACTGTTGATGATGTAAAAGAGGTGTAGAAAATGGTAGTATGTATAAAGTTTCAAAGTGAGATAGAAGAATTTAGTATGCTATTTGGTGATAGTTATAAATCTTGGCAAGAACAATTAACAGAATATATGTTTATAACAAAATTAAGACCATATAAACCATATCATGTTCATTATTCTAAAAATAAATGGATAAGTTATGGTGGCTTAAAATGGTGTTGTTTAGATAATTTTCAAGAAGAACTTGATAAATCAAATGATAAAAGAAAAATAAATGATTTTAATTTTGAAGATGCTAGTGGTTCAATTATTAAAAAAATAAAAGAAATAGAAAAATATGTATTTGGAGGTATAGAGGATGAAAAAATATGAGATAACTTATCATTTAACAAATGGAGAAATAAAAAAAGTAATTTATCAAAATGTAAATGTTTCAAAACAAGAATTTTTAATGCAAATGTGTAGAGGCAATAATAGTGCTTTTACATTCTTTAGTGATGAAACTATTGAAAATGTTGTTAATATCAATTATGTTTGTTTTTTTGAAATAAAAGAGGTGGATTAATGAAAAATTATGAAGATTTTAGGATATTTTATAAAGATATAGAAATAATAAATATTTTTAGCATAGTTGAAGAGTGTAGTTATGCTTATGGTGGAATAGAACAAGTTGATTATTTGGTTATTAAAAGAATTAATAAAAATGGTAAATTAGTAACAGATAAATTCAAAATAGAAGATTTAACATTTCAAAGTAAAAGGGGTGAAAGATATGAATAAATTAACAAATGAGGAAAAAAATAAAGAATTATTAAAATTAATTGAAGAGAATCCAACTTTACCTTTAGTATTTTTTGCAAATAGTGAAGATGCATGTTCAGATTATAGTTATACTTTTATGAAATCAACACGAGTTGAAAAAGGTGTTATTTATGAAAGTGATATAAATGATATAATCTATACTTCCAAAGATGATTATGTAGAAGAATTATGTGATTATTTTGCTGATGATGTTAGATATTCAAATATGACTGATGTAGAATATGAAAAAGAAATGCAAAAAGAGGCAGATAAAGTACCACATTATGAAGCAATTATTGTTTATATAGGTGCTTAATGACTTGCAATGATTTTATATGTGAATATTGCACAGAAGATAAATACTATAAAGGTGCAATTCATGGCAAAACATTTTATACACAAGATTTAAAGGAAACTTATGGATATTCTTCAAGAATGGGAAGTAGAGAAAGAGATTATTTGAATATTTATATATTAAAAGGTGAAAAAGATAAATATGCAGGTTTAATGGTAGAAAATATTAATGGTGCAAGATATGTAAATATTAGATATTGTCCTTTTTGTGGCAGAAAAATATATGATAATGACATCAAAAGAAAAAAGCAAGAATAGTTATAAAGATAAATGTGATGAATGTGGCATATTTGATTATTTAAAAGGTATTAATGGCAAGTGTTTATGTTCTAATTGTCAAAATAAAATTAATAAAAATCAAGATATTAAAAAAATAACAAAAAATAATAAAAAAGAATTAAATATATTAGATTTTGAGATAAAACTTTCACATTTTTCACACTCTATTAATGATATAATGTAGTTATAGAAGTATATAATCAAGACAACAAAATTAGTTGTCTTTTTTCATGTTTATATGAGAGTATAATAAAACTTTATAGCACCTTTATTTTCTTTTCAGTTCTATAATCTCCTTTATACTCTCATATAAGCATAGAAAAAGGTGCTATGCTTTGTTTTAGGTAAGGAGATATTTTATGTTGAAAAGTTGCAGTAGGTGTGGAAAGATACACGATTTTAACAAGATTTGTTATAAGAATAAGCAAGTAAGAGGTTTAACAGATGCTGATAAGTTTAGAAACACCAATAAATGGCATAAAAAGAGTGAAGATATAAGAGAAAGAGATAAACATTTGTGTAGATGTTGTTTAGCAAATATCTATGAAACTACTCATGTATTAAACTTTAACAAACTTGAAGTTCATCATATAACACCACTAGAAGAAGATTTTAGTAGGCGATTAGATGATGATAACTTAATAACTCTATGTTGTTATCATCATAAGTTGGCAGATAACAATATGATACCAAGAAATATTTTATATAAACTTATAGATTTTAATTGTAATTTTGAAGAAATAAGGCAAGAGGTTGGCTCATTAACCATCCCCCCTGCCTTTTAATTTGGAATTTTATCTGTGTTTCAAAACCTACCTGCCACCTAAAAGTGTAAAAAATGCCCAAAATGAAAAAATTCCATCAATTGTTGATAAGTTTGGAGGTGATAGATATGGGTAGACCAGCAAAGGCAATTGATACTAACTCACAAAAAATGAGTAAACAAGAAAGAAAAGCAAGAGAAGAAAATGAAAAAAAGTTAAGGGGTAACAATGATAATATAAAACCTTTTTCTTATCTTACTAAAAGACAGAAAGCAATCTTTAAAGATATTCTTAAAAACTTGAATCCTGATATATTAAGTAATTTAGATACATATTTACTAAATCAAACTGCAATTACTATTGAAAGACTTGAAAGTATTGAAAAGGAAATAAATAGTGCAGGTGAATATGATTATGTTGACAAGAATAATAAAAATAAAAAGGGTTACAGTTTAGATGCAAAAACTATCATAAATTTAAAGTCAGTTAGAGATATGTATTCTAAAGACTTTTTTAGATGTTGTAATGAATTGTCATTATCACCACAAGCAAGAGCAAAAATATCTATTAATACTCAACCTACAAAGAAGAAAACATTAATGGATATCTTGAATGATGAAGATGATGACAATGAAGAATAATATTTTAGAGAATCATCCAAGTTATATTTATGCAAAACAGATAGTTGATGGAACAATAAAGCCACCACCATTATTTTTTGAATTAAATGGTGAAAAGAAATTTATACCTCCTAAATATGTAAAAAAGCAATGTAAGATATTTTTAGATATCGCAGATGATAAATCTAGCAAGTATGTTATAAATGTTAGTAGAATTAAAAAAATTGATAAGATACTTAAAATATTGGTAATGGCGAAAGGTATCAAAGTTGGAAAAAGAATTTATGATGCACTTGCAGG
Source organism: uncultured Clostridia bacterium (assembly GCA_948433435.1). Classification (GTDB taxonomy): domain Bacteria; phylum Bacillota_I; class Bacilli_A; order RF39; family UBA660; genus UBA2730. Next base: position 21,492 of record CAOJDX010000008.1, on the reverse strand, counting down.
ATATCAATGGTTAATAATTGTTGCTAGTTTATGTACAGTTTATCGTGATGATAAAACAAGAAGAAGATATGAAACAATCATATTAGAAATATGCAGAAAGAATGGTAAAACCTTTATAGTTGCACTTATGGTTTTATTATTATTTTATTTAGAACCTAGATACTCACAATTTTATTCAGTTGCTCCAGATGGTGCTTTGGCAAAAGAAATTAAAAAAGCATTAGAACCACTTATAAAAGCCAATACAGAAGTTTTTGAAGATGGTGAGTTTAAGATATTAAGAGATTGTATAAGGCATACTCTAACAGAATCAATATATACCCCATTAAATTATTCTAAAGATAGAATGGATGGAAAAGAGCCAAATGTATTTGTTGCTGATGAAGTAGGAGCATTGCCAAGTGATTATCCAATAGAAGCGATGAGGTCAGGGCAGTTATTAGTTATAAATAAGTTAGGTTTCATTATATCAACTAAATATCCAACTGTTGATAATCCTATGGAAACAGAAGTAAGTTATGCAAAAAAAGTATTAGATAATACTTTACCTGTTCCTGATGAAACTGTGTTTGCCTTACTATATGAACCTGATGAAACTAAAAACTGGACTACTGATGATAACATTATTTTACAATCTAACCCATTAGCAATTGAAGTTGAGAAAATATATAAAGATTTAATTTCTAAAAGAAATAAAGCAATTGAAATGGAAAGTAAACGAGAAAACTTTTTAACCAAGCATTGTAATATTATATATCAAGGTGCAGGGACTGAAAGTTTTATAGATGTAACAGAAGTTCAAAAATGTAAAGTTGATAAAATTGAGTGGGCAGGAAAAGAAGTTTATATTGGTGTCGATTTATCTATGTCAAATGATAACTGTTCAGTTGCAATGACAAGTAATGATGATGATGTAATATTAGCAGAAGCAATATCATTTATACCGGAGGGCAGAATTGAAGAAAAAAATCAATTTGAAAAAATTAATTATAATGAATTTATAAATGCTATGAAATGTATCACTTGTGGTGATAGAACAGTTGATTACAAAGTTATAGAAGATTTTGTTTTTGCAATAGAAAATAGATATGATGTAACAGTTATGGCAATTGGTTATGATAGATATAATGCTTTGTCATCTGCTCAAAAATGGGATGAAAAATACAATACTGTTCAAATAAGACAACACTCTGATACACTTCACCCACCTACTAAATTATTGTATGAAAAAATAATGGATGGTAAGTTTAAATATGAAGAAAATAAATTATTAGAAATAAACTTTCAAAATGCTAGATGTGTATATGATACAAATATGAATAGATATGTTAATAAGAAAAAATCAAATGGTAAAATAGATATGGTAGTAGCACTTATTAATAGTATTTATTTGTTACAACAAGAAGTATTCCTTGAAAATGGAAACTTTTTTGTACAGGTTGCATAACTTTCACACTTTTCACACTCTATTAATGATATAATGTATAGTAGATAAGTATAAATGAGAGGCAAACAGAAATGTTTGTTTTTTTCGTGTTATAGAAAGGAGGTATCACAATGTCAATATTTACTAGGTTTTTAAAACGAGAAGAAACACAAAATGTTGAAGTTACTGATGAAAACACATCAGAAGCAAATAATGACTCACCCCAAGATTTACTTTTAAAAAGTTTATTAAGAGGCGAAAAAATCACAAAAGAAAAAGCATTGTCAATACCTGCTATTTCTAGTGCAGTTGATAGAATTTCAAATTCAGTTGCTATCTTACCAATTAAAATGTATAAAAAAGTAATTGATGAAAATGGTATAGAAGCAGTTGAAGAAATTAAAAATGATATACGATTAAAAATTTTAAATATTCAAACTGGCGATTTACTTAATCCATTTAACTTAAAAAAATCAATAGCATACGATTATCTTACTGATAAAGGTGCTTATATTTACATTGAAAAAGAAAGAAATGATTTTAAATCATTGCGATATGTTGAACCTGATTATGTTTCATTTCAATCAAATTATGACCCAATATTTAAAGATGTTAAATATAATGTTTATGGCAAAGATTATGAAATGTATGATTTTTTAACAATTGTAAGAAATACGACATGTGGTTATAAAGGAACAAGTGCCATTGAAGAAATATCAAATTCAATAGAAACTGCTTTTACTACTATAATGTATGAATTAGGATTAGTAAAAAAGGGTGGTGCAAAAAAAGGATTTCTTACTGCTACTAGGAAATTAGGAAAAGATGAAATTAAATTATTAAAAGATGCTTGGAATAAATACTATGGTGGCAACAATGAAGAAAATGTAATTGTATTGAATGATGGTATTGATTTCAAAGAGGGTGCAAGTTCATCAGTTGAATTACAAATGAATGAGCGAAAGAAAACCTTAAAAGATGATATTAATGATGTATTTCATATTTCTTCTAATTATAGTGATACTATCAAGGATGCAGTAATGCCAATTATAAGTGCAATAGAAACAGAATTAAATAATCATTTCTTATTAGAAACTGAAAAAGATTCTTATTATTTTGCATTTGATACCAAAAAGATTACAAGGGGTTCATTAAAAGAAAGATATGAAGCATATAAAATTGCATCTGATACAGGTTGGATGACAAAAAATGAAATTAGATGTGAAGAAGATTATGATTCGATTGATGGACTAGATGTTGTAAGTATGAATTTAGCAAATGTCTTATATGATGTTAAAACTAAAAAGTATTATACACCTAACACAGGTTCAGTAATGAACATAGAAAAAGGAGGAGGTGAAAGCAATGAAAATTGAAGTAAGAAATGATAAGGTTATCATAGATGGATATGTAAATGCAGTTGATAGATTTTCTAAAATTCTTTACGATAAACGAGGGCAATTCGTAGAAAAAATAATGCCATCAGTTTTTCGTAGAGCATTAGAAAAAAATGATGCTATTAAAGTTCTTTTAAATCATGATTACGATAAAGAATTAGCAAATACAAAAGATGGTAGTGCTAATCTTTATGAAGATAACATTGGTTTAAGAGCCATTGTTGAAATAACTGATGCTGATGTTATAGAAAAAGCCAAAAAGAAAAAATTAAGAGGTTGGTCTTTTGGATTTGCTTGTAACAAAGATGAAGAAGTTGTTAATAATAGTGGATTAAGAGAAAGAAGTGTAAGAGATATTGATTTATTTGAAGTATCAATTATAGATGATAAAAAGATACCTGCTTACATAGGCACTAGCATAGAATTACGAGATGGCAACCCAACTGTTGTAGAATATAGAGATGAAGAGTTTGAAAATGACTCTTTTTCTTATGAAAAAGAAAATGAAGAACCAACACCAAATTTTAGTGATATGACTGCATCACAAAAGAGAGAAGTTTTAAATAGTGCTTATAGGCAATTATTTAAAGATGGTTGGTTAGAGGATTATGATGATGAATTTGTTTATGGGACAATTCAAGATGGTAGCCAATTGTATAAGATGCCTTATTCAATAACTGATGGAACAGTTAATATTGATAGCAATAATCAAGTTAAAGTTGTTCGTGGAGGTTATAAAGAAATAAGGTCAGATGAGGAAGTGCCTGAACAACCACCAAAAGTGGATGGTAAAAAAATAGATTACTCAAGTTATGAGAATGTTCTAAAAGAACTTAAAGGAGGAAAGTAAAATGAATAAGAAAAGTTTAGAAGAACAAAAAAATGAAAAAGTAACTCAAATGGATAAGTTACTAAATGATGTAAAGGCAGAAGAAAGAGCATTTACAGAAGATGAACAAAAACTATTTGATGAATTAAAAACACAAATAGAAGCAATTAACAACACTATGAAAGCATTTGAAGATAGTAGAGAGTTAGTTGATGATGAAAAGAAAGAAGAAGATAAAAAAGAGGAGGAAGAAAACATGGATGAAGAAAAAAGAGCATTAGAAATTGAACAAAGAGATATTGAGAACTTTGCTAAATTTATCAGAAATGAAGTATTGAATGAAGAAAGAGCAGAAACAGGTAGTCAATTCACTACTGGAGCAAATGGTGTAATTGTTCCAACAACAATTGCAAATAAAATTATTATGACTGCTCATAATATGTCGCCTATCCTAGATAAAGCCACTAAATATAATACGAAAGGTAATTTAGAGATTCCTGTTTATGGTGCTAATAATGGTGAAGATATCACAGTTGCTTATGGTGAAGATTTTACTGAATTAGTAGAAAAAGCAGGAAAGTTTACATCAGTAACTTTAAAAGATTATTTAATTGGTGCTTTAGCAAAAATTGGTAATTCTTTAATTAATAATACTGATATTGATTTAGTAAATGTTGTTATCAATATTATTGCTGAATATGTAAAATTATTCCTAGAGGGAGAAGTATTAAATGGTACTGCTGATAAGATTACTGGATGTAGTGGTATTCCTGCTTCACAAACAGTTGAATCAGAAGTAGCAGGTGTTATCTCTTATGATGATTTAGTAAAGGTAAAAAATAAAGTTATTCAATCATTCAGAAAAGGTTCTATTTGGGTTATGAATCAAGATACTCAAACAGTTCTTGAAACAATGAAAGATGGTAACGATAGACCAATCTTTGTACCAGACCCAACTGGTGAATTTGATGGTATGGTTCTAGGATATCCTGTTTATGTTTAGAATCAAAAACTTACTAAATTTCTGATTATCTTTTCATAAGTTGGTAAATGCCGATATATCCCGTATTTTAGGGCTTTATCGGTATTTTCTTTTTGGAAGATACCTTGCATAAGCTGGCATTTACCAGCATGAAAATGCAACCAAAAGTAGTAAATGAGTAGTAAATATAAGCTCCGATATTAACAAGCCAGTCTTTCCAGTTCCGCTTTTGCAGATTGAAATGTACCGTGTGCGTAATAGCCAAGTGTCATGGTTATGTTAGCGTGTCCCATGAGATATTGCAGGGTGTTTGGGTTCATTCCTCTATTTGCCATATTCGTACAATAAGTATGCCTGAATGAATGTGGTGTGATGTTCGGTAACTTGTCCGTGTGATATTTGTTATACTTCTTAATCAGCCCTCGCACCATACCCTCATAGTTTCCTGCAACCTTAGGCAAGCCCTCACGGTTTAAGAATAGAAAATTGCTGTAACCACCTACAATCAGCGGTTGTGCCTTTCCTCTGTTCTTTAGTATTCTTTGGATTGCTTGATAAGCCCGTTCTGTCAATGGAAGTTCCCGTTTTCCGTTTTTGGTTTTTGGCGTTTCAATATAGTAGCCGATTTCGCTGTCTTTCAATAACTGGTGGTCTATATTGAGTATTTTGTTCTGCATATCAATATGCGTCGTCAGTCCGCAAAATTCAGAAATACGAAGTCCCGTTTCCAACAGAAGCACAACCTCATCATAATACTTGCTGTAAATCTTATCCTTTTCCATAAAGGCAAGCAGGCGTTCTTCCTGCTCTGGTGTAAGGATAACTTTATGCTCTGTATCATCTTCCAGAACATCACTTAGTTTAAATTCAAATGGGTTCTTTCTGATACAGTCGTCTTGTATCGCCATGTAAAATGACGCTTTCAAGGAACGCTTATAGTTATCAATTGTTTTATAGGCATATCCTTTTTCACTCATTCTGATAGCCCATTCTTTAGCGTCCGACTGCTTAACAGTATCAATCGCCCTCATACCCAATGGGTCATTTTTCAGAGCGTTCATAAGATACTGTCGTCCCTTTTCGGTAGCCCTCTTGATGTTCTTTCTTTGGCTGTTCTTTTTCTCGTAAAGCTGGCAGACTGTCATTTTACCGCCGACTGTGTCGATACTGTCGTTAAGGTCTTTTTTTATCTGTGCTTCTTTTTCCCTCAATGAAATATCATCACGCTTTCCAGCAGGTGTCTTGTCTGTCGGTACAAGTTTCCAAGAATAGATAAATTGTGGCTTTCCGTATATATCGGTATATTTATAAACGTATCTTCCGTCTTTTCGCTGGCTCTCTCCATTACGCAAATTGCGATTTTTACTGTCTTTTCGTTTTACATTAGACATAGTGTAAAGCTCCTTTCCGTCATGGAATGAGCCGTGATACGCTATACTTTATTATACCATATCTACGGCTCAATGACATTAGATTTCGTCCAATGTATCTATGATTTTTTCAAATTGTTTTCGCTTAATCTGAATACGATTACCGTTCACGATAACCCAGCCAGCGTCAATATTTTCTTCGGCTAATTTACGCAATTTTTTTTCGCCAATGCGGAAGTATTTAGACGCTTCTTCAATCGTCAGCGTATATTTTTCCCAGATAGGCACATCAGTATTGTTCATAATCTATGCACCCCCTTTACTGTGTGTCTATTTATAAGTTACATAAGCAGACAGACGGCTTTGGAAAGCTCCATTAGTATCTCAACTATTCCCATTCTTGTGGGCAGAACCGCACCATGCGGACGTATCATTATTCTGTGAGGATAGGTCGTGGCAAAACGACTTTTCCAACAGTCGCTCTCGGATCACTGCGTGGGTCGCTCGCTTTCTTTTGGAAAGGTCGTGGCGTACAGTCCCCGTGGCTCTCTATCTCACAAACGTATCTGTCTGCTTTATTCAGTTGTCAAAGAGCTGTGGCGAAAGCGTGTTGCTTCCATGTAAAAGCAGGGCAGAGCAGGAAAGAGGGGGACATTAAACCATGCTCTGCTAAAAACTGCTTATTCTTCTTCGATTTCTAAGGCAATATCAAACCCTAAAATCATTTTGATAAGTGCTTCTCGGATAAGTCCCTTTAACTCCATATCTACAACAATATAGACATTGCCGTATTCATCATAGAGTGGACGCAAACAGCACTTTGATATGTACGGGTCATAAAATGCCAGTATTTTTTCAATCGCTTTTTCGTCCCCGTCCATTGCTTGCGAAAGCAAATAGTAGGACGGCTTCTTAAATGTTTGCTTCATTTTACTGCTTCTCCTTTAGTATTTTTTTCATAGTTTCCAAAGCATGATGTCGGTTTCTAAATACACCGCTTTGCGTAATCTTTTGTAAGTTGGCAATTTCACTTTCTGTCATTTCCAAGAAGTAATACATTAACAGAGTATTTCTCTTTCTTTCTGGAAGTTTTTTCAAGGCTTCTGCCAGCTCATCATCAAGGACACGAATATCAATGCCACATACTGAAAAGATTGTATAATCTGTTTCGTAGTCGTCCCACACAGCAAAATTTTCAACGAAAATTTCTGGAAGTTCACAGAATGGAATTTCTTTATCTTTTCGTCGTTTCAATCCTTGTTGGTAGTCCTTTACAACATGACGGACAACTTTCTTCAAACAACTTTCAAAGCGACATTGAACTGTTTTCTGGAAGTCAGACGGTTTCATCAATCTCACCCCCTTTCCACTATGATTTGAAAAGTGTTTATCCCTCTTTCCGCACCATATAGGGAATGAAAGGTGTGATTTAATGACCTCTTTTGAAAAATTTTTAAATTTTTTTCGAGTATGAAAAAAGCCCGCACAAAACATATAGTCTGTACGAGCCTTTAAAGCTAAAACATATTCAATTTTTAATAGTGTGCTATTAGGTGGAATTTGATTGCAAAGAATTGTACTTAAAGCTTTCCATAATGCAAGCCCCCTTAAAGCACCGTATCAATGTTGGCATGGTTTTCAAATTACTCTGAAAAATTATGAACTGTTCCTTTTGGAAATGTAATGGTCAGTCTTGTATATTCTTTTTCCGTAGAAGCAATATCCAATTTCAAGCCCAACCTATCGCATAATTTTTTCGATAGATACAGTCCCATACCCGTTGCATTTGCCTTGTTTCTATTTGAACCCGTAAAACCTTTTTCAAATACACGGGATAAATCAGACGCTTTTATTCCACAACCATTATCTTCAATCACAAGCAATATATTTGTACCATTGTCTTGACTGTATATCGTCAGTTTATTTTCTTGCTTATCAAAATACTTAATCGCATTTTGCACGATTTGAGATAGAATGAATGTCAGCCATTTTTCATCAGTATAAATGACATTTTCTATGTCATGGATATTGATAATTGCTTTTCTTTCCATAAGCGAATGACGGAATTTCAGAATGACATTATGTATCACTTCGTCTAACTGCAACTGTTTTACAAAATAGTCCTTTTCCGTATTTTCGCTTCTTGCATAGTAGAGCATTTGTTCCACTAACTGAAATATTTTGTCTGTTTCTTTTTTTAATGTGTAATTTTTTGTATTGTCAAACGTCAAAGACAATGCTCCTATCGGTATTTTAATTTCATGGACGAAACTTTCCACATATTCTTGATAGTCCTGCTTTTCCTCTGTGATTTTGCCGATTTCATCATTCATAGATTTGCAGGCTTTTTTTAGTGCGTAGCAATAGGCTTTATTTTGAAATTCTTTTGGCTTTGGTAAAACGTCTGCAATATAATAGGTTTCTTCCAGTCCGTCTACTAAATCAATAATATGTTGTGAAGCGTTACGTTTCTTCCGATACAAACACCATTGAAAAAGCCCTTGTATGCTGATGAACAGAATTACCAATGATACAACAAACAGCGTATCTACACCGTAGAAAATCAAGAGAAATGCTACTACGGCAAGAAAGAAAAGCTGAAACAATATCTCTGTTATTTTTTCTTCTAAGAATGTAAAAAAACTCACAGTTTCCAACCCTTTCCTCGTATATTTTCCAATAAATGAACAATACCGATTTCTTTCATTTTCTTTTTTAGACGAGTCATATTAACCAGTAATACATTTTCGTCTAAATAATATTTGTCGTTCCACAGCTTTTCCAATAGTTCTTCTTTGCTAATAACTTTATCTTCGTTCATAAAGAAGTAGTATAATATACGAAATTCATTTCTTGTCAGTTCAATGCTTTTCTCTTGATACTTCAGAATGGATAAATGTAAATCAAGGGTACAATCTTTTTTGACAAGCTCACGGAAATTATTCGGGTTTGACAACTGCAATGCACGCTTGATCTTCTCAAGAAGAATAAGCGTGTCATACGGCTTTGTGATGAAGTCAATCCCACCCACTTGAATACTTTTCAATTCGTCAGCATTTGTATCTCTGCTTGTTACAAAGATAATAGGTACTGGCATGACTTGTTTTATTTTCCTGCATACTTCGTAGCCATTCTCATACGGCAGGTTAATATCAAGCAGAACCAGTTCTATGGAATATTGCTTTAATTCCTCTGTCAGATTTCCAAAGTCAGTCAATAAAACTGTTTCATATCCTTGTGTGTTCAATAGTTTAGAAAGCTCCAAACGAGTGATTTCATCATCTTCGATAATCGCTATTCTCATTTCAACACCCCCTTGATTTACCATTATAATAATTCCACAGCAGGAGAGCTAGAAAAATCTAACTCTCCTCATTGATATTTCGTTTGAAACCGATATACGTCGCAATCCAATAAATACCATAGATAAAGAAGAAAATCGCCAAACCACCAGCAAAATAGAACAGGTAGATAAATTCATTTGCCAAAAGAACGTTATAAACATTGTTAAGTGAAGCTAACATACAGAAACTTGCAATAACCGAATAAACAACTGGAATTCCAAATAATATCAATAATTGTTTTTTGATTGTCTTAAACAATGACTTGTCATTTACTCCTAATCTTCGCAAAGTCTGATAGCGATATTTGTATTTAGTAGCATCACTTAAAGATTGCACAGCAAGAATTGTTCCCACAGCAGAGATTAAAATAAAAGCAATATATAAACAGATACTTGCTATGATAGCAGTCATAGTATTTTGTTCTTCTATAACAGTACCTCTTACTGATACTCTATAATATTCATTATGAGTTGTCCCGTCTTCATCTTCTACCACCAATAAATGCTTTAATTCTGTATCTATCTTTTCTTCTAATTTTGCAGTCGTTTCTTCTTTTGTATCAACAATTAAATGTTCTTCTGATATTTCTAATCCCTGCACATATTCATCAGGAACAATGACTGTAAATCTTCCTGTATTATTCATACTGTACCAAAAAGATTTTGTATCAATCCCTTTTAAGCGAAGTTCATTGTTAGCAAATTGAATGGTCTGCATATCAGCATTATCTTCAACTTTGTATAATAGTTGACTATCAGTTACAAGGAAATACTCATCTTCTGTTAATTCAACAGTATTCATATTTCGTAATTTCAATAATCTGTTATAATCACTTAACTTCATTACTGGGTCATAATCATAAAACTGCACATTGTAATAATCTTGTATTTGATGTTTAGGTTCTTTATAAACATTATATTCAATGGTTTCCTTGATTGTATAATCTTCATCTATAACATCAAGATATTCTTTATAATCATCAAAAGGTTGTGTCCAATCAAAAACTTCTACATCATAAGGAGAGGTTAATTCAATGCTCGTCTGATATAAACCTTTATAGATACTGGAAAAATTCAGACATAGCAAGGAAAGTAATATCAGCATAGAAAGCGTTCCGAATGTAAAACTCATTGTTCTTGCCTTCGACACAAAAGTTCTTGTTACAAATAGGTTGTCATTTTGATATTTCATTTTTTTACTTTTTAGTAGAATTGATAATAACATATCCGCACAAGTTGCAGAAATACCATAAATACTGATTATTAACATAATCACGCAAATCATTAAATAAGTCATAGTTGACTCATCACTGAAATTTTCAAAACTGCAACGTGAGTTCCAAAGCAGAAGTGAGGAAACCCCCAGTACAGCACTAACCATAAAGATAATGTTTCTTTTTTTATTATTACGGAACATTTTCTTTTCATTCTGTTTATCAAAGTAAAGAAAATCATGTACCGTCATTTTTCTTATTCTTCGTAAAAGGTTAAGTAAAACCAATACATATATTGCCAAAAAGTAAATTACAAGTAACCCTACGGAAATAAGGTTTAATGAAATGAATATAACCTCTGGAATACCTAATAATTTTACAATGACTAATGACACAAACTGGCTAAACAGAAAACCAAGTGGAATAGCTAGTATAAGTGCTAAAAAGCCTAATAATATATTCTCCATGACAAGTAGACGTGCAACTTCTTTTTTCTTTATCCCAAGAAGCATATATGTTCCAAATTCTTTACTTCGTTTCTCAAACATGAACCTTGTCGTATAGTTAATCAAGAAACACACAACAAATACAATAATGATATTTACAAAAGTTAGAACATTCTTGAATGAGTCCATACCAGATGATAGCTTTACAACTTCATCAGAACTTGCTATAAGATTAAATGCCAGTATGAGTGAAAATGAAATTGTAATGGTTATCAGATAAATCAAATAATCCTTTAAATTTCTTTTTGTATTTCTAACCGCCAATTTACCTAACATTTCCCACTTCACCTCCGAGCAAGGTTAACATATCCAGTATTTCATTGAAGAAATCTTTTCTGCTTTTTTCCCCTCTGAAAATTTCATTGAATAGCTTACCGTCTTTCAAGAACAAAATACGTTTACAAAAAGACGCACTAAACGGGTCATGTGTTACCATTAAAATAGTAGCCTGCATTTTCTTATTGATGTCAGACATTGTTTCCAGTAACAATCTGGAAGATTTTGAGTCCAAAGCTCCCGTCGGTTCGTCGGCTAAAATCAGCTTTGGTTCATTGATTAAAGCTCTTGCACAAGCACAACGCTGTTTTTGTCCGCCCGAAACTTCGTAAGGAAATTTGGATAAAATATCACGAATACCCAATTTATCAGCGATAGCATGAACCCTTTTCTCAATATCAGCAGGGTTCTGTTTGTTGATTACCAATGACAAAGAAATGTTTTCTTCAATCGTTAAAGTATCTAAAAGGTTGAAATCTTGAAAAATGAACCCTAGATTTTCACGTCTGAAATCAGCAAAATCTTTATCTTTGATTTTGGTAATATCTTGATTGTTGACTGTAATGTGTCCGCTGGTTACAGTATCAATCGTAGAGATACAGTTTAATAGGGTAGTCTTTCCAGAACCACTAGCTCCCATTATTGCGACAAATTCGCCCTTGTCTACATACATAGAAATACCGTCTACTGCCTTTGTGATATTTCCAGAGTTACCCCCGTAGTATTTTTTTACTTGCTCTAAATTTAAAATGTGTTCCATTAAAAATCGCTCCTTTCTTCCTGCCACATTTATTTGTTTTGGAATACAATTAAATTATAGCAAGGGCAGTATTCAATTACACTTACAGTTTTGAAAGTAAACAGAGAGTAAAAGAGCCGTGATAATGCAGGTCACAATTCTGTGAAGCATTTCCACGACCCTTTTATTATAATTTTACCTTTGTCTTTTTCGTAATGGTATAAATGTATTCCTCTGGTGTAGGGCGTTTATTTCCAAAATACTTTTTAAAATTTGCCTGCACTTTTGGGTCGTTACTGTTCATAGCTTCATCAATCGTTGCTTCAATATCCGCCCGAACATCAGCCAATGATACACCGCCAGCTTTTGCACCAGCTTTCAATGCTTTTTTTATATCTCGCTTTTTAAGTCCTAGCATAGTATTTCCTCATCACAATTTAGCGAATGTTTTAAAAATGTTTTTCAAAATGTTTATACAGAACAATCCCTAAAAATGTTTGCAGTAGGAATAACCCAAAGATAACTCCCATAATCCATGCTTCCACATGAAGTAATGCAAGGACAAAAGCAACAAACAAGTAAACAAAAATCATTAACTGATACACTAAAGAACCAGCTTTCATTCTTAAAAATATTTTTCTTTCATCAACACTATTGATGTGATTTTCTCTATTTATACTTTCCAACTTTTCTTTATTTTTTGGCATTTCATAATAACAGATTTTAAATAATTGAATACATGAAGCAAAAGCTAAACCAAGCCCTATTGCATAAAAAAGTGTAGAGTAATAGTCAGTATCAATAACGAAATATCCAAAACATATAAAGATTATGCCTATAATAATTTCAATGATAAATGGTAATTTTTTCTTCATTGTTAATTCCACCTTTCAAAAGACTACATTTTCTTATCTAAATAACGAGCTGTTATAACCCATGTGATTTGTCCGATAGCAATAACTCCTACTATCGAAAAAAATACAACTTTACTCATATATCCCATAAAGATAAGAGCAAATAATACAAGAACCAATAATGTAAGTGTTACTTTGTAAGCATTCGCAAGAGAAGCATTAGTAATTGCGATATTTCTTTCATCATTTTCTAATATTTGCATTTCTTTTGTCGGCTTACTGAATATATCACACCCCATTAAAATCAATATTATTCCAATAAGTGTTGTACCATAGACAACCAAATCTGGACGAGGTACAGGTAATAGTTGATGTACTCCTAAACCATAAGTTAGTAAACCACCTAAAAGAACTATTACACCGACAAATAATTCTACTTTTTGTATCTTATGCTTCATTTACTTTCCTCCTCATAAATAAAAATTTCTTCAATGCTCATTTGAAAGTACCTTGCAATTTTAAAGGCTAACATAATAGAGGGATTGTATCGTCCATTTTCTAAAGAGCCTATTGTTTGACGAGATACTTCAAGAGCAGTCGCTAAATCTTCTTGTTTAATACCTCTTTGTTTTCGTAATTCTTCTAAACGATTTTTCACAACATACCCCTTTCTTGAACGAATGGAAAGTTTACTTTCCTTTTCTAATCTTATGATACTCCTGCGAGCAAAGAATGTCAAGCAAACTTTCTATGTTTTATTATCCTACAATCTTCCAGTTGCTATCTTTTTGTAACACAAGCTCATATTGTGATACCTGTGTAGCCTTTGTCTGATTATCAAGAAATTTTACCGCTACCTTGACTTTCACATTGTCCCCGTCCTTTGTAAAGATAGGGTTTACCAGTTCAGAATAAAGGTAGTCCCTGCCGATAGGCTCAATCACATTTCCCGATACATAATAGGCAAGTTCTTTTTCTGTGGCTGTGGGATAGAGCTTAAAGAATGTTTCCAGAAATGCGGTAGCGTCGTTTACGGTATCAGCGTCTACACTTTCGTCTGCTTCTGATGTCTTAGGCTCATAGTCTGATTTTTCGATTGCTGGTGCAAGGGTAGGGTTCTGAACGATTACCATATCCCCGTCAGCGTCCACATGGACTTTTACTATATAGGTTGCTTTCACATTGCTTGTCTGTTCTCCCTCTTTTATCTGCTGATCTACTTCGTAGGTAGCAGAAAAAGTGTCCGTTCCCGATTGTTCGATACTCCATACAATCACATTTGTAGCTGTGGAGCTGGTCGGTATATCGGTTCTAATGGTATCAACATTCAAGTCCTGCAATTCCTTTGTCAGATAACCGTTGATTGCCTGCGTCCTTGCTTCGATAGCTTCTTTGCTGTTATCCCATGTGTAATAGGACTTCGCAAAGTTCTTCACGAAATTTTCAATCCCGTTGGTGTCCTGCAAGCGAAGTTCAATGATTTCTTTTTCATGGGTGGTGTGCTGGTCGATAGCAGTAAAATTCTTATATACCCCAAAGCTCACGCTTGCGATAAGCACCACCCACAACGCAATCACGGTTTTCTTATGCGTGCCTACCTTAACAGTACGCACCTTTTTTTCTTTTGGTTTTTTGAGAGTTTCTGTCTGTTTCTTATTCTTCTTAAACATATTTTTCAAGTCCTTTCTATTGTTTTACTCGTCCTGCACCGATTAAGTGCTGTTGCCAGTAACTACTACTTAGGTCTGCATATCCTATCGGGTCGCCTGCATGGTACATCTGATTATTTCCTACATAAATGCCGACGTGGGTTACATACGAACCAGCGTTATAGGTAGAATGGAAAAACACCAAGTCCCCAGCCTTTGCCTGCGAGAGTGGAAGATGTTGGGTAGCGTCATATTGTGCTTGTGCTGTTCTCGGTAAGGAGATACCAGCTTTTCCATAGCACCATTGCACAAGTCCGCTACAATCAAAGGAAGTGTTCGGGTTACTGCCACCATACACATACTTCCAGCCTTGATATTTCAACGCTTCATTCATAATCGCTTGTGCCGTCGCATTATCAAAATGTGCCACGGTCAGATATTGATTGACTAATTCCACATAGAACATATTTCCATAGCCATACCGCCAGCCCCCATTCTTCGCAACGGCTATCGGGTTGGTGTAGGTTACTTTCTTTCCACCTGATTTCTCACGGGCAAAATTTTCCGCAAGGTTAAAGGTGTGCTTTTTTCCTTTTCCTGCCACATAGCCCACATAGCCACCGCCATAGTTATAGGACTGTATCGCTACATTCAAGTCGTCGATACCTTGATTTTTGCAGGAAGAAAGCAGGGACGCAAAATACTTACACCCCTGCTTGATTGAGCTTTCCGTATCTAAAGAGTTAGGCGGTAGTCCCAGACTTTCCGAACTCTGCATAACATCTTCTGCCGTACCGCCACTTTCTACTTGAATAATAGCCAGCAATACATTGACATACTCGGAGATACCGTATTCTCTGGCGTATTTTTCTACCATAGGCTGATGTTTCAAGACTTCTGCGGATAAATTCATACCCGTAATGCCAGAAGAAAAATTGCTGTTCTCGTCGTCGCTGTCCGCACTAATCAAGACACCAAAGAAAAGCACCAGAGAAAAGAGGATAGGAAACAGAGTGCCAATGATAGCGATATGTTTCAGTTTCATTTTTTCTTCTGTCCTTTCTTCATCACAAGGTTACGAGTTTTCTCTGTTGTCTGCTGGTTCTTTTGGACGCTCTGCGTCTGCTGAACCTTTGTCCTGTGGTCTTTTGTGTAATTCTGGCGTGTTTCCTGCGATACCACTTTTTCTACATTCTGCCTATGTACTGGCTGTGCAGGTTGGGTCGCTTTCTTATCAGAAGCACCAGAAGATAACGGACGCTCTTTGATAACATTTGCCTTGACTGGCTCACTTGCTTTTGAAGTGGTCGCTGTGGCAGGACGTTTGATTTCCTGCATTTTTTCCGCACTCGTCTTTGAAGCTGTGGCTGGTCGCTCATGGGGACGGGTAGCTCCCGTTGTCGCTGATCCGTCAGCCTTTCGCTGTGCCTGCCTTGCTTCTTGTGCCTTTTGAAGCTCCATACGTTTGTCAGCGATATTCTGTCTATGCTGTTCCTGCTTTTCCAAACGTCCCATCTGTCTGGACTGCTGTTCCTGCACCATGCCACGCTTAAAGTCGGACACGCTGGACTTTGCCTTTTCCTTTGCGGAATACACCGCATAAGCGGTCTGTGTCGGCATATCCTTGATATTTTCTTTGACAGCATTTGCCTTGTCTTTCACTTTATTTTTTGTATCTAAGACAGCACCCACCTTTGAGCCTGCACGTTGTCCCATGCTGGAAGATGTATTACCCCGACTGTCTTTTGTAGCTGTGTTCCTTGTCGGTTTTCTGTTTGAAATCGTGCTACCTGCCACCGCACCAGCAACACCGCCAGCAGTAACCGCACCAGCAAGCCGTCTTTCCATACGCCTAGCCCTATGTGCCAAGTATAGATATGGTCTGCGGAATATCCTGCGTCCCATGCTTTGACTGTCGTTAGCGTTCAAAGAGAACATACTCATTAAATCGCCCAGCTTCATATAAATACCAGCGAAACATACTATCTGCAAGAACGCTACCATAAAAAACGGATAGTCCGTGGAGATGTTATAAAACATACTGGAAATGCTGAACGCCACCGTTACAATGAGCGTTATTCCTGCCCGTGTCATTATGGTATTAAACACCCTCACGATTGCCTGCTTTGCCATGCTTTCATAGCTCGGTATCATGGAAAGTAGAAAGCTGATAGGTAAAAACATTGCAAAGATAATAAAAAGTATCTGGCTGAACAACATCATACCCGTAAGTAAGAATACAAATATCGTGATACCCAAGTTGAAGAACAAGAGGAAGAACACCATACCCAAACGATTTACCACCTGCGGTATCGTCAGATTGTTGTTGTCGTTGTCCTCGATTTCTGTTTTCACGACTTCCTCTCTGGTTTTCCCGTCCTCGTCCTCTGGACTTGCCGATACAAGAGCTTCTACACGGTCTGTCCCGATTTCCTCTGCGTTGCTGTTGCCAAATTGCAGAAGTAGCCACGGCTGTTCCACTTGAATAGAAAATAAGCTGTCCCGTATCAAGTCTACGCTGTCCTTGCCCTCGCTATCAGAGTTTGGGAGCATGATTTTTGTTCCCAAGTCCAACGAAGCGGTACTAATATCACTTGAAAATTCATTTATCTTTTTGATGTAGTCGGGAGCGTAGGCAATAAACGAAGCGGACAGCACGAACACCACCACAAAGTTGATAACAGCGTGAAGTGCCTTGCTGGTTTCTCTTTTTATCAGTCCCGTATAGGCAACATAAAGTCCCACCACCAAGATAATGAGAAGCAGGAAACCAACATAGAAGCCAGAGCTGGAAAAACCGTTCTGTGTTACGCCTGCAAGGGTCTGTATGCTCTTTCCGATACTGTCTGCCATATCGTTGATGAAGTCCAGCTTATAGGCTTCCTGCACCACATAACCCGTGGCATTGCTTAAATAAAGGCTTATCGTCCAGACAAAGTTGGTAATGCAGTAAAGCCCGTACTGCACCGATTTTCCTATACCGTCCAGCCAGTTCCACGGCAACCACGACCAGCTATTATCAACATAAAAATCAAGCTGGTAGTTGGAAAGGGGATATTTTGAATAAAGATTTTCTGCGTTTATGGTATCGTCCACAAGCCCCGTCGCATGAGCCACCGTCCCCAGAAGTGAAAGCAGGATAAGGGAGAGTGCCACCACGAACAGAGCCATTTTGAGAAAGTGGAAAATCTTCTTTTTTGTGAACACACCTTTTATCCTTTCTTTCATCACTCCACCTCATTTCTCTGTACGGGCGGTCTGGTATCAAAGGCGTGTAGCAGTTCTTCAAAGACGGGGTGTATCTGTACTACACCGACACGCCCGTATAAGTCCTGCAATAAGCATTGTCCGTTCTCCAAATCACGCAAGCGTTTCTGGTTATTTTCGTCGTCCTTGTCAATGCCGAAAAATTCTAAGGTCTGCTTTATCTCGTTGATGTCGGTACTACGAAAGGCAAACTTCAAGCCGATATTGTTTTTCAGACTTTCCTTTGACACGTCGCCAGAGGATTGTGTAACGAAATAAACGCCTGCCTGCATAGCTCGTCCAGCACGAACCAGCTTATTTGATAAGGTTTCGCCTTGTGCCACGTTTAAGAACGCCCACGCTTCGTCAAGGTCTACAATCTTAAAAATACTTCTGTCCGAATGGATAAAATCAAGGGCAAAGGTACTAATCACAATCAGCATAGACACCGACAATAATTCAATGGTCGTGTATTCCTCAAAGGTCGTGTCCTTATCTGGTAATACTAAGTCCGCTACTTGAATGATATTGAGCTGGTTATCCAGACTGATAGCATTTTCCACCGTACCGTCCGAAAACAGCAGGTGTGCAAAATCGTAGTCCGTGAAACTGTCTATATGGTCTGCGATATTTCTTGATATGGGTGTATCTTCACGGCGTAACTCGTCTATCACATGGAGCAAGCCCCGACTGTCGCTCTGGGTAACGGAACGCACCGCTTTTCGTAAAACAGGGAATTTTTCGCCGTCCCTAGAGGAAATACCCGTAAGGAATGTTAAAATGTCGATTGCCAGACTTTCAGCGTCTTTTACATTCTTCATAATCACGAATGGGTCAAGAAGTCCTGCATTGTCCTTGTCGCTGGTAAGATTTACAATATTGATTTCATGGGCGATTTCTGGAAGTGTTTCTTTCCAGTTTCCACGCTCTGATTTTGGGTCTAAGATAACCGCTTGTCCCCCAAAAAGAACCGAATAATACACCAGAAGATTGTTGCAGAATGACTTTCCACCGCCAAGCGAACCGACAAAAGCAGACGCAAGGGCATTTGTAACTGTGCCTTTTACACCCTGCGAAGCTAAAGACGGTTGCAGGTACACATTTCTTCCCGTATCAACGGAATAGCCCATATAGATACCCGTGTTTTCCCCTAACTGCTGTGTTGCACCAAAGCCAAGCCCAGCTAAAAAATCTGATTTTACATACTGCACATAGTCATTGATATATCGCTTACTGGCAGGAAGAAATTCAGAATGAAACCCTAGCATATCCCCAGCAGGACGCACCAGCTTTACATTCAAATCGTCGTAAAAGTCCTTGACTTCATCACAACGGCGTTTCAGCTCGTCAAGATCGGGTGCAGACACCCGTATGACGTAGCTTAACTTATACATACTTTCTTTGCTCTGGTCTAAGTCCGTTTCCAGCTCGTCCACGCTGTCTAAAGCGTCCACCACATTTGAGCTGGTTTCACTTCCTGCTTGATAAGCGTGATTGTCAAGGTCTTTCAATTCCTTTTTCTTATTGCGGACGGTTGTTAATGCTTTGCGGTTCTCCACGATTTCTACATTCATAGAAGTATCAACGGGAAAGGTAAATTGCTGTTGCTGGAAATAGAAGATTTCACTTGACGGAAAATCAAGCTCGCCGACAATCGCATTGACGGTAAAATAGGACACATAGCTTTCCTTGTTCTCATGTTCCAATCTTAAATACCGCTGGCTTTCCTCAATCACACACCTTGTCGGACGGATAAGGTCGTAGTATTTTATCAGCGTTTCTTTCTTTAATTTTTTCTTTGGTAGCTGGTACTCATAATCTTCATAGGCGATACCGTCCCTGCCGTAAAGATGTTCCATGAGATACCCAAAATCATTGATTTCCAAGCGACGCACCTTAAAGCGACGGGAGATTTTATTTTCCAGTAACTTTTCCATTTTCATGTAACGGTTGATTTCATCATTCGGCATGGAAACAAAATCACTCATCAGCGTGTGGTTCACTTCATGGAGAAATTCTGTGAACGTCAGCCACGCCGATTTTTTGATGTTCTTCAGATTGAGCTGTTCTTCCGTAACCATGAGCTTAAAGCCAAGAAAAAAGCGGTAGTCCACTTGATTGTCCCCAATCATAGATACTAACGCTTCGGTCTGTTCGTCTATCTTCTGATAGGCAACTTCCTTTAATTTTCCAGATACCAGCTTCTTTGATTGCTCCTGCATACTGCGGATTGAGCTTTCTGTGGCAATCTGCAAGGCATGAATTTTACCCTCACGGGACTGTGCGATTAGCTGTCGGAAACTGTCATGCACGATAAATTTCTGCTCTGCGGATAAGAAAGAATAGTTGTACGGTATCAGCTCATAGTAGGCGAACACCTCATTGTCCTTGTTCCAGACAAGGTTATTGTCAATATATTTTATCGGGAACATAGTTCACACTCCTTACTGCCGTGATTGTTTCATTGAATATCTGCTTATCCAGTTTTACGGCTTTTCCTGCATAAGTGATTTTTGGTCGCAGGGCATAGGTTATCTGTGATTTCAAAAAGCTGTACGGCTTCTTTCCGTCAAAGGTTTTCTGCGACATAAACCAAGTGAGAGCAACGGGAATACCAAAGTATTTGAGAAATGCTCCCTCAATCATGGAAAGTGGGGGAATATCCCCAAACAGAATGATGATAAATTCTGTAATCACAAACCATGTAATCTGTGTAAAGGTAACGGGAAAGGGTAAGTTAAAGTCATTGATTGCATACAAGACTTTTTCCACGTTCCAGATACCCGTGTAGCTTTTAATTTTTTTCAAGTTCTTTCAGCTCCTTTCAAAATAGAAAAGGACAGCCATTTTCAGACTGTCCCTTAAAGAGAAATACGCTGTCAGTAGCAACAATGCTTGTCGCTGATCTTCCAGCGTTAATATGGTATCTCGCACATACCTCGGCTTGTTTCAACAAAGTAACCGCCCATATCCAAATCTCGCCCGTAGGCTTCATAGTCAATGTAGTTCTGTAAGCTGGGTGGAATATCCCCAAGTGCCTGCAATTCGTCTATGTAGTAGTAGGCAACGTCTGTCATGGTTTCACAGTCAGGATAATAATAAATATCCTCCTTGTGTTCCACGACTTCTTCCAGCGTCCCGTAGTGGCTGATAAATTCGTCCAGACATTCTACGATATAGTCGGGAAGTTCCTCTATCATTTCATACATCTCATTGAGTTCTTCAATGGAAACATACTCGCCAATCGCAATGGGAAAGTTGTCGGTATCATGGATAGCGTATTCCTCATACTGTTCATTCAAGCCGATTTTTTCTTTCACATCTTCCTCGTCAATAGGAAACGTGAACCAAGCACCGACTAAATAGCCCTCATTGTATTTGCCAAGATTAGCAATGTAAACCGCCATATCATCAATCATAAGCACCACCTCATTTCCTACTCTGGCAGTTCAAAGATACCGTGTTCTGTTACTAAAAATTTCCCGTGTTCCTGCAAGTGAGAAGCGTAGGCTTCAAAGTCAAAGTAGTATTCTTGACAGTCCTCGGATAAATGCTTAAATGTCGGGTCGTTCATCAGCTTTTGCCTTGCAACATCAATCATGCTTTTGCAGTCGGGATAAACCGTAATCACGTTCCTGCAAATATAAAGTGCTTCTAAATT
>CAOJDX010000007.1 GCA_948433435.1 uncultured Clostridia bacterium | reverse complement strand
ATACGAGTCACTTTTATATAAAATTTTGTTTCACATCATTTACAAATGTACACTTCCTCTATCAAATAACATTTCTTTTATTTGCAAATTTTTTCTCTAAAAAAACTGCTTTTATAATGAAATTATATAGGCAGTTTTATTTTATATTTGGTAGTCTGTACGGAATTCGAATCCGTGAATGCTGCCTTGAGAGGGCAGTGTGTTAAGCCACTTCACCAACAGACCATAAACATCTCTAAAAGATATTATTATACTATCACATTCTTGATTTTTTTACAATACTTTTTTATTCACACAATTAAAAATAAAATTGACATTTAAAAAAAAATAATATAAAATACAGAAAACAAAAGAAAAGGAGAAAGAAAATGAAAAAAAATATAATTTGGATATTTGCTATACTTTTAGTTTCAATTATCACAATTCCTACAAGTGTCTTTGCTCAAGATTTAAATTTGAGTGGAACCACTAGTGAAACATTAAAAGAGGCTTTTGATACAGAAGGAATTACTTCATATGACCTGAGCAATTATAGTGAAGTAGGAAATAAAGTACCTATTTACTTATTTAGAAAAAACGGTTGTCAAAATTGCAAAAATTTCTTAACTTACATAAAAGACGTGTTACTTCCTCAATATGGTGATAAATTTAAAGTAGTTAGTTACGAATTATCTGGTAATGCTTCCAATTTCAATCTATTAAACAAAGTAGCAACTTTCTTTAATGACAGTCAAACTACTTATGCTACTCCCTATGTTGTTGTAGGAGATAAAACCTTCTCAGGAGCTATCTATCATAATAATGAAATGAGAAATGAAATTGAATCAATTATTCAATCAAATACTACTTATGATGTAATTGACGAAATGTTAAATGGTAATCAGAATATCAATAATAATAAAATTTTTACTGATAATGGCATTACTTTAACAAGTGAGGCATTATTAAATAGTAAATATACTTTGAAAGCATCAGCTATCAATCTTCAAAACATTATTCTTGACAATTTTAACTATTTAACTGCTTATGATATTTCAATGTATGATGGAATGAACATTGTTCCATTAAACAATGGTTCCTTCCAAATTAAAATACCTATATCTGAAAAATACAACACTTACAAAGTTGCTTATATCAAAAATAATCAAATAATAGAAACATTAAATGCAACTTATGAGAATGGCTTTGTTACTTTTACAACAAGCCACTTATCAGAATATGCTATATATGGAATGAACGATCCTATAATTAATAATGATACTGTAATAGAAAAAAATCCTAATACATTAGATGGAGTAGAAAAAAACATAATAACATTAATTTTAGGAACTATCATTTTATGTAGTTGTACCTTTCTATATAAAAAACTTAATTAAAAGTTCTATGTGAAAGCATAGAGCTTTTTAGGAGCATACAATGAAAAAAAGAAAATTACATTTAAAAAAGAAAAATTTCTGTCTTTTTCTAATCATCATTTTATCTAGTTGTATTATTACCTACAATCTAACCTATATAATCCCATGGTTATTTGATAATCACAAAATAGACAAAGAAATGAAACAAATAAAAGAAAAAACACCTATCATTGAAAAAGAGATTAATAAAGAGGAAAATGAAAAAAAGGACGAAAAAAACTTTTCTGATCCTTATTGGGAATTTATCAAAATGAACTATATGGAAGTAGATTTTTCCAATTTAATAAAAAGAAACAAAGAAACAGTCGCCTGGATCTCTGTCAATGAAACCAATATTAACTACCCTGTTGTCCAACATTCAGATAATGAATACTACCTAAATCATAGTTTTAACCATTCAAAAAATGAGGCTGGTTGGGTTTTTATGGACTACCGAAATCAAGCTCAAACATTTCAACAAAACACTATTTTATATGCTCATGGAAGAAAAAACGGTTCTATGTTTGGAACCCTCAAAAATACTCTTAATAAAAACTGGTATCAAAATCCTAACAATCACATTGTGAAAGTATCTACCCCTTTTGAAAACAGTCTATGGCAAGTATTCAGCATTTATAAAATCGAAACAACTAACGACTACATTCAAACTGACTTTTCAAACGAAACATCTTTCCTTACATTCATTCACAAAATAAGCGATAGAAGTATATACAAATTTCCAACTACAGTAAATGGAAATGATAAAATACTAACGCTTTCTACTTGTTTTAATGAAAAAGAAAAAATAGTATTCCATGCCAAACAAATAAAATCTGAAAAAAGATAAATATATTCTAGTAATATAGAAATACCTAATAAAAAAGGTAAATGAATCAATCATTTACCTTTTCATTTGAGAATTCTTACCCCTTCCCCAACTTCTTTTGAAAATTATCCAACGTTTTTTTCGCACAACCTCGACCATATTTATTCCAAAAACCTCTTTTTTTACTATCTTGTACTAATTTTTGCAACGTTTGATCATAAAAGGAAGAATTCTGATAAAGCTCTGGAATACTTTCTAAAAAATAATTTGTAGAACCAAAAAAGAAAATATCTTCTAAATCATTCAATTGTCCATTTTGTAAGCTTCTATATACCTCAAAATCATATGCCATAGAAATCAGTAAATCATCATTTTCCTCAAACTCAATTCTTCTACAATTTTCCTGATAAAATAAATAAGAATTTTTTAAAGAATTAATATATCCTGCTGTTTTGAATTTAAGTTCGTTTAATTTCAAAATAGTGCGATTAATTTGCATTAAAGAATCTACTTGCATAGAATCTAATAAAAATCTTTGCTTATAAATTAAATTTTCTATCTTATGTAAAATATCAGAATCCATAAAAACAAAGGCTTCTTCTTTTTGCAATAATGTATTAATAGAAGAGACATATTGAACATGTTGATCTTCCGTTTTATTTAATTCCAACAACTGTTCAAAGGATAAATTAATTAATTGATTTTTCAATTGAATAACTGTCAAAAAATCTTGAATATTATATTCCATTATAATACACCTCTTTCCAAATTAGACACTACCCTTAACTATTTTCTTTTTTGATATAAGGTTTCATTTTCTTCATACAAATACTTAGAACCAACTACTGCCATTACATAAACAAAAAATTCTAAACAAAATACTTTATTTGATACCGTTAAAAATTCAGGATAAAAAAACTTAACTGGATAATACGATAAACTACCTACTATCGGAACCCCAATAGATACTAATCTACAAGTACTCCCTATCATCCTTTTGACTTTACCTAAAGTTATTTTTCCCCTTTTCACTTTTATAACATGATCATCAGAAATATTTTTTTTACAAATATATTTATCTTTCACTTTTCTCCAACCTTTACCGTTTATTAATTAAACAAAACTTTTTCTGATTTGTATTGTTTAATAATAATAAATAATATGACAATTATAATTATGATAGTAGAAATAAACATAAGGAGAATATTTAAATAGTTAATATTTCCAGAAGTAATATCAGTAAATAATAGAGTAAAATTTAAAAAGGGAATCATGGAAAGTAATGTACTAGATTCCAAATTAGTCATAAAAGCGATAAAACTTGGGAAAAAAGAAAGAAAAGTTAAAGGTGTAAGTGCACTCTGAGCTTCCTTAAAAGTCTTACATGTACTAGCAATAGCAATACACAAACCACTAATTAAAAGAGAATAGGCAATAATTACTACTATAGCAAAAACAAAACTTTCTAATGGCAACATTAAATTAACTTTTTCATATATCTTAAACATGTCATTGGCAATAACTAAGGATATCATCGTCAAAACTAAACTTATTATACCAGTTATAAAAGAAGATAAAGATACACTTAGAAATTTTCCTACAATAATATCTCTACTTTTAACAGGGAAAGTAAGTAATGTCTCCAAAGTTCCTCTCTCCTTTTCCCCTGCTGTTGTATCAGTTGCTGGATAAGTTGCTGACACAGTAATAGCCATAACAATAAATAAAAATGCATAATTAGTAATATAATTAGCAAAAAAGTTTTCTGTTTCAATAACCTTTTGATCAACACTAATAATATTAACAACATCTTCTGGTGAAACATGATGATTAACTAAATATTCACTTTGCAAATACTCTTTATAAGAAGAAAAATAAGTTTCTACTAAGGCAGTAGCATAAATAGTTGTATCGTTTTTCTCTCCGTGAATAGTATATTTATTTCCTTCCCTTGTAATGTATAAATCAATTTCATCCCTCTTATATTTCTCTCTTAACTGATCTTTCTCTCCATGAATAACTTTAATTCCTACCTTTTCTGCAATATCTTTTTCAACAGCACTCATCTTATAATCAAAACCAATATGATTATACTCACTTGCTGATTTATTAGTTTGTGCCTCAAAAAGAGCTGACATTCCAATAACTAATAATGGGATCATTAAAGGCAAAATCAACATCATTGTCAGAGATTTTTTATCTCTAAACATCTCTCTAATTTCTTTTTTCAAAATATTCCAAATATTATTTTTCATTATTTTCATCTCCTATCAATTGAAAAAAAGCATCTCTTAAATTTGTTGTATTGGTATCCTTCTTAATATAAGCAGGAGTTCCTTCTTTAATTACAATTCCCTTATTAACCATAATAACTCTATCACATATGTTCTCAGCTTCTTCCATATAATGTGTAGAATATAAAATAGTTTTTCCTCGCTTCTTCTCTTCTTTAATAAAATTCAAAATAATTTGACTAGAAATTATATCTAAACCAGTAGTTGCTTCATCTAAAATATAATATTTAGGATCATGAATCAAACATCTAGCAATATTTACTCTTTGAGTTTGTCCAGTTGATAAGTTTTCAATTCTATTATACAAAAAACTATTCATCTCTAAAATAGTAGCAATTTCCTGAATTCTTGTTTCTATTAACCCCTTATCAACCCCATAAATATCACAACACATTTTAAGTAACTCATAAGTAGATAAAGATTGATAAATCTTTGTATTTCCAGATAAATAAGCAATATCTTTTTTGATCTCTATCCCATTCGTTTCGAATGATAAATTCCCATAGGAAATGGTACCAGATGTTGGTTCTAATATACCTGCTACCATCCTTAATAAGGTAGTTTTTCCAGCTCCATTCGGTCCTAAAATACCAATAATTTCTCCTTCTTTAGCTTGAAAAGAAATTCCATTATCAGCATAAAATTCCTCCTTCTCTCTTTTTGAATTATACTTCACAAATTTCTTTTTCAAATCACTCACTTGTAACATAAAATCCTCCTATAACAAAGTAAAAATTCACTTTTGTACCTATTCTACCATATATTATAGAAATTAAAATAAAAAAATAAAAAACATAATAAATTTTTATTAAATAATACCATGTTTTTTAAAAATTACACTCCTACTCAATTGTACTAATACTAGCAAAAGTACGATTTTGAAGTTCTCTATAAATTTTAGATTTTTTATATACTTGTTTATTAGTTCCCTTACAAGAAACATGTCCTCGATTCATAACGATCACATGATCAGCTATCTTCATCATTTCAGGTTTATGAGTAACCATAATAATTGTATGATCAGTTTTTAAATCACGAATTACCTCTGCTATCTTAAGAGTATATTCTGGATCAATATTACTAGTGACCTCATCAAAAAGCAAAATTTCTGCTTTAGAAAGAAGAGCCCTAGCAATCACTAAAAGCTGCTTCTCTCCCTCAGATAAGACTAAATTTTCCTCTCCTATAACAGTAGAATATCCTTTAGGCAACCCTTCAATAAACTCATGTATTCCCACTCTCTTACAAGCTTCTACTTGATTTTTAAAATTAGCATCGACCAAGGACAAATTCTCTTTAATACTCATATCAAAGACAAAGGGTTTTTGATATACTCCAGAAACATTAGAAAAATAAACACTTTTAGAATAATTATAAATATTTTCATTATCAATTAAAATTTCTCCAGATTTAATCCTTCCCAACCGATACAATAAATTAACAATAGTAGATTTTCCACTTCCACTATGCCCCACTATAGCATTAATTTCATTAGGATAAATTTTAAAAGAAGCTTTTTCTAAGATCTTTTTATTTTTAACGTAATAACAAACATTTTTAAATTCTACACTACCAGAAATATAGTCATTTTCAATATCGCCAAAATCAATTTCTTTTTGTGGAGTATAATCAAGAATAGTCTTAATTCTTTTTACTCGAACACCATAATTACTCAAATTTAAAAGATTATCAAGCATTAAATCAGTACAAGTAACAGTCATTTCAAAATAACTAATTAACAAAACTAATTTATCTAGTGTCATTCTTTTTTGAATGACTAAATAGGCTAAAAATACATATAAAACTATTTTTCCAAGATAAACAAGAAAGGGAATTAAACAATATCTAGTAGTCATATTATCCCTCTTATGTTGGTATTGTTCACTCCATCTTTTTCTAGTCTTATCTAAATTCTTGTTAAGCTTAGGCATTAAATTCAGAGTTTTTACTTGTTTCAAGTTAGTAAGCATCTGATTTAAAATATCCATAATCTTATCTTCATATTTTCTAGTACCCTCATAATACTTAGAAACTTTTCTAGAATTATCATTCATTAGTATTAAGTAAAGAAGATCAAGTGCTAAAACCATAGTTGCTACCAAAACATTATAATACATAAAAATAATAAAGATAATTAGTAACTTAACAATACTCATGGAAGCTTTAACTACACAATCAACAACATCAACTAAATAGCGAATATCATCACTACAAGTTTCTACAATTCTGCCTTTAGAAAATTTAGAAAATATTTCTTCGTTACTAGCTACTTTTTCAAATAACATTTTCTGTACTTCTAAATGATAATAATCAGCAATTTTTGTATATGTATAATAGTTCCAGTGTAAACTTCCAAAATAAATCACATAGAAAAATAAATATAACAGTACATAAAACCAAATACCATTAAAATTATTCTCTGTAATCATCGCAATAATTCCCGCAGTAGCAACAGGAGGAAGTAAACTAGTAATATTATTTAGACCAGAACTAATAAACATCTGAATGATCATCAATAATTCTTTATTGGCAATTTTAAGAAGATCTTTAAAAGTATTAAAATAGCTTTTCATACTACCTACTTAATATCTTTTTCAAATTCTACATCACTAACTTCATATTTTCTATTACTAGAAATTGTACTAAGTAATTTTGTAGAACCCCAACCTATAAAAGCCAAAATAAAGAAATAAAGCACTCCAAACACAGTAAATTCTGGTTTTGTTTCTGTTAGTAAACTAATAATCGATGCTCCTGCACTCATAGAAGTAACAATTGTTAAACTATTAACTGAGCTAGATGTAACGTCCTGTTTAATTCCTTCAAACAATTTCTGAGCAGAAGAAACGTAATTTTTAGTCATATTCCATAAAGATTTAATATAATCTAAAGTATCTTTTAATGTTTCATAACGATATCCAGATATAGCTAAAAATTCTGATAACTCTTGATCACTCTTAGCAATCTTTTCTCTCGTTGAAATATAAGTACTCATTTGATTAATTCTTCCATCAATCAAGTTAATAGTCTTTGCATAACCCTCAAGTTTTGAAGTAAATTTAACAATTTCTGAACCTTTAACATTAGCATTTTCTTTTACAACATCAATTTTTTCCCAAATAATTCGATGAATATTCAAATATCTATGTAACTGTCCTTTAAATTCACGAATAAATACTTGTTCTTCGATATATCGCTCAATATTATCAAAAGATTGTTTTTTATTATTCACAAAGTAGTATTTATCACCTCTAATCACATCATATTTATCATTATTAAATTCAAAATATTTTTGTTTCTCTGTTCTTGACAATAGTTCTGAAATTTCATCTTTTGTAGCATTGTCACAAACTACAAAATAAGGGTAAACACTTTCAATATTAGCAAGTTCCTTAGGAACAGGAGCTCCCAAACTAAATAAATAATTAAAAGCCCTTGATAATTTATTTTCATAATAATCAGTTACATGATCAATATCAGCAAATAAAGTATCTTCACTTACTTTTTGATTGTTAAGAATAATTAATCCATCCTCGAAAATCTTTACTTTAATATTAAGTGCCGTTGTAAATTCAATATACTCTTCCCCTGCAACTCCATAATCAATTTTACCAATTTCTAAATCCTTACGTAATTCATCTAATCTTTCTGGATCAAGAGCCAACTGTGATTTGCACTCTCTTAAAAAATCATATATTTCAGATAGTTGCAACATTGTTCTTTGAAACCAACCACCTATATAAACATTACTAATTTTCATATATCCCCCTTAAATTACTTCTTTAGATAAAACTGACTTTGAAAAGAATTTAGCATCTTCTACAACAAAACCATAATTTTTATAACAAGCATGAGCAGCTTGTCTAAAATTATTTGACCATAATTCTACTTTTTTACAACCCTTTTCTTTACAAATTGCAAACACTTCATCTAACATCTGAGTAGCCAAATTATGACGTCTATATTCTGGTTTTACACATACATGATTCACAATAGCATAAGTATTCATCTCTTCATAAATGGTAGGAATAATTGTAATCTTAACATGAGCAACTACCTTTTGATCCATAATACCAACTAGATAAATATGTTTATCGTCATTCATTGTTTCCTGAAATACCCTTTTAGCATATTCCAAGTTTGTTTCTTCATTAAAACATTCGTTACATAATTCTATAATATTTTCTACATCATTAATATCTGCTTTTCTAAAAACTGCTTGTACTTCATTCATTATTAAAACCTCCAAAACTTCTATTACTTATAATCAGAATACGCATATTCTAACCTTACTATCATTATACAATAAATTTGTCGAAAAACAAAAGAAAATATTGTAAATTGACACTGTTTTCCTTTTCCCATATAATTAAGCTTAGAAGGAGAACTAACCATGAACAATTTTTTAGATGATGATATAGAAATATTTACTAATAATAGTCACCCTAATGGTATAGAATATTTAAAAAAAAGCGATATCAACCTACCACTTAGAATAAAAAAACAAGATAAAGGAAAAATCTTTTACCTCAGAATTAGAATTTTATCAATATGTTCAAGAGTTAATTAACAAAAATACAAGCTATTATCTCTTTCCTAATGATATTTGTTTTTTCTATACAAAAATAGTAGAAAGTAAATCAACTAAAAATAAAATTTGTTATTTATCGGGGGCCCTATCAACATAGGAGAGTCCTATTACACTTTCAGGCCAATCTTAGAAAATCTTACAATTAACAAAGTATTTACGATAAAAAAAGTATTATCTCCTCTATCGGTTATATTGACTATTTACCAACTACTCTTCTAGAGTTTGAGGAATGGTGTCGTATTCTAAAACAAGCATATTATCATAATGATAGGCACCGACTTTTATAATCTTAGTACAATAGCAGGAGATACCTGTCTTTGTCTCCGTGAATTTAAAAACAATTCAAAAAAAGGGCCAGTTAAAAAATGAGAAAGTATTACTATAGAATCAAAAAGAAAAAAATTACAATAATATATATTTGTAATTTTTTTAATAACTTCTATTTTTGATAAAAGTTTATTCTCTTTTTAATCTCATCTTTTCCTAATATTTTTAAGATGTCATACAAATTAGGTGTTTGTGTTTTTCCTGTTACCACATAGCGCAATGCTTCACAAATATCACCAATATGCCCTTTATATACATCAGGAGTATTTTTATATTCCTTTACACTTTTAGCATAACTATGATTAGAAGCTAATAATTGAATTTTCTGATACCATTCATCTTGACTATCAGAATCAGAATATACTTCCATATATTGATTCAAAAGATCAAAGTCAACCTCTTTTTCTCTAACAGATGTCTCATCTTGATAGAATAAGTCTGAAAAGATATAACTACATTCTTTTTTAATATCTTTATAAGTAGCAATATCTTTACGAGGTCTTTTACCATTTCTTTCAATATCTAAAAAGCAGATGACTTTCTCTTTATTAGCCAACATTATCTGATAAAATTCTTCATCATACTTTTGATAAAACTTCAAACCATCATCATAAATTTCTTCTGCTTTAAGCCGAGAAAAATAAGTACGACAAATATTATTAAGTTTTTCCGTATCAAATAAAGTTCCTCCTGTTGGCATCTTTTTAAATGAAAACGGAAAATCTAAATAAGACTTATCACTATTTTGTAAATACCATTCCTCAAAATTAGTATTAATAATAGTAGCTAAAAACAACTTAACAGCTTCTACAGGTATTCCAGCTTCATCATAGTAGCTAACAGAAAATTCTGGATCTTTTCTTTTACTTAATTTTCTGACATTTCCATTTTCTTTTTTAGTAAGCGGTGCATAATGAGCATATTTTGAAGTTTTAAAGCCCAATATCTGACATAACTGTAAATGCTTAGGATAACTAGGAATCCACTCATCACCTCGAATAACAACTGTAGTATGCATTAAATGATCATCAATCACATGAGCAAAATGATAAGTAGGAAGCCCGTCTTTTTTCATAATAACCTCATCAATAATATTTTCAGGTAAAGTAATATCTCCTTTAATTAGATCATGCAATATAACTTGCTTATTCATATCTCCTGGAGACTTAATACGAATAACATAAGAATCTCCTTGACTTAAATGTTTTTTTATCTCTTCCAAAGAAAGATCACGATCAACAGCATAATGTCCATATACTCCTATAGCTTCTTTTCTTAACTCTTGACCTTCTCTAATCTCCTGCAATTCTTCTTTACTCATAAAACAAGGATAAGCAAGTCCGTGGATAAGCAAATCTTTAATATATATCTGATAAATCTCTTGACGCTTACTTTGAACATAAGGACCATACTCACCAGAAGAAAAAGCCCCTTCATTGGGCATTATTCCATAGTTAACTAAAGTTTCCTGAATTAATTGATCTGCTTTTTCTACATATCTTTCTTGATCTGTATCCTCAAGTCGAACATAAAAATATCCATCACTTTGAATAGCAAAAATATAATCTAAAAAGGCACTTTCTAAATTACCAATATGCATAAATCCCGTTGGACTAGGAGCAAAACGTGTAACCTTAGCACCCTCTTTTAATTTTCTTGCAGGATATCTTGCTTCAATCTCATCTCTTGTTGTTGTAATATTAGGAAGTAATAAATCAGCTAATTCTCTTCTTTCTTCCTCATTCATAATAAATCCTCCATCTATCGAAAACAGCACCTAAACTGTCTATACAAAATTGGCTGCTCCAGCTAGATTCGAACTAGCGCATAATGCGGTCAGAGCGCACTGCCTTACCACTTGGCTATGGAGCAATTCAACATCTATATTTTATATTAAAAAAAAAAGAATTTCAAGTCCCAAAAAAAGAAAAAAAAGAAACCCTATCATTTCTTACATAACTGCTTAGGTTCCTCTTCCTTAAAAAACTTATATTGAATCAACATCATCATTTTTGTATTAAAATAACTACTTCTTCTTTCCTGTTCAAATCTGGGACTTTCTTCATCAAATATTCTAGTATCAGCTATCTTCTCCAATTCAAGAAATGTGCTTTGAGGATATCTGCATACTAAAGAAATAGTAAACATATTCATAAACTGTTGAATCAAAGAAGCTAGTTTCAAGTTCTTACGTTGTTGATCCATATCAAATAGAGAATAGATACTTTCAAAATTTAAAATATCAATTTCATCTTGTTGATTCCATTTTAATAGTTTCATGAATTCTTCTTTTAAATTGACAATATTGTTATCTCTACCAAATTCACTAGTAGTAGCATAAGTACCATCCATTTTAACTGCATAAAATTGATTAAAAAACTCTACAACTTTTCTTTCATCTATTTCTTCCTTTAAAGTAAACTCAAATTGTAAAAAATCCCCTTTTTCGGTATCAAAGCAACAAAATTCTTTTTTCATTTATACCCCTTCTTTCATAAAAACGTTTCTAATTATACCACACTTTTCCAATTATTGCAAATTTTTTTGAAAAACGTTGTCGAATTATGTCGAAAGAAGTTTTTTTATTTTTATTTATACTTTTTAATAAAAATATGATACTTATTATTCTTACTAACATAAGAAACTTCAATAAATTTAAACTTTCCAATTCTTCTAACTGAAAAAATATCATTTTCTTTTAAGATATAATTAGTATTCTTCAAAACTTGATAATTAACAAATACCTTTTCATCTTCAATCATACCTTTACTAATACTTCTGCTAGTAGGAATAATTCTAGCAATCACAGTATCTATTCTTAAAGAAGTAACATTAAGAAAAATATCCTGATAAGATAATTGAAAATTACTAACTATATTTAAAGGTCTCTCAATAAGTTCTATTCTAACATTCCCAACTTTCCGAAATTGTCGAAGCATATATTCTTTAATTTGATCTAAAACTACAATATAATAGTGATCACCAATAACAATATCCCCAAACATTTCTTCTTTTAATTGATGACTAAATAAACTTCCCAATATTTGCTGATGAGTAAGTAAAGTAGCACTCTTTATTTCAAATAAAGTAAGATGAAACTCTTTCTGATATAAAATAATTTTTTCACTTTCTGCAAATAATTTAAAAAGATGAACCTCACAATTCATTTTTCTTAATTGCTTTTCAATATTATTTGCCTCTATTGGATTTAAAAATACTGTATTATCTCCTCTTAATACTTTTTCAATATTATTTTTCATGATAAATTTCTGCATAATATCACTCATTTCTATAAGATCATAATAAAAGAAAAGAGAATAATACTTTTAATATTTTCTCTTTACAAATAGGTTATTCCTTTTTATTTGGTAACTTGAGAGGCTTCTACTCTTAATGTCTTTTTAAAAGTCTTATTAGTTGCATCACTATTAAAGTTATTTTCATCTAACCAAACTCTTAATGTATAAGTATTAGTACTACCTACTCCTAACTTACCACTATCTAATACCCCATTAGTCAAACCGTTAACAAGACTAACAGAAGGTGTAGCATTATTCTTAGTTAAACTATATTTAACATACTGATCATCTAAACGAACTTCTCCACTTACTAAATCAACATTATCTAAATATATAGAATATTCCGTTTCAATATTTCCTGTATTTCTAATTTCAAAGGTATATCCAGTAGAAGTAAGTCCATCTTCATCACTAATTGGCACCTGATCAACTAAGGTAATTGTATTTCCAGTAGAATCATCATAAGATAAATCCAAAGTACCAGCTACCACACTAACCTGCTTCCCACCTTCTCTAGAAACAACAAACCAAGCATAACTTGTCCCAATAAGTACAATACATGTCATCACAATAACAAGAGCTAACATTTTAATCTGTTTTTTATCACTCAAATCTAAACTACGAAAATCAAATTTATCCTTCTTCATAAAAGCATCACCTATCTTCTTCAATTCTAACACAGATAAATTTAACTTTCTACAAAATTTGTAATTTTTTCTAACATTTTTTTACTCTTCAAGTAAAGACCTGTATATTTTTCGTAATATTCCTCTAAAAAATAATTAATTTCTGTTAAATTTTCTTTTTTAATTTCAATTTTACTAATCTTATCAATATCTACATAATAAAACATACGAAGTAATTTTATTGTAATATCTTTTACAATATATCCTTCAAAATAACAATTTTGACAAACAAAACCACCTGATTGAGTATCAATAGTTAAAATATTTTTATTACTACCACATAAATTACAACAATCAATATTAGGTCTCACTCCCAAATAATCTAAATACTTAAGTTCTAAAATATTGGTAATAATAAAAGGAGAAAAACCATCATTAATTTTATCCAAACCACTTCTCAATAGTTGAAAAATTTCATTACTTTCACTTTGTTTAATTACTTGATTAGTTAACTCTAAAAGATAGGTTGCATAACTAATGCTAGTTAGATTACTCAAAATTTTGGAATAACTATTAATAAGATCAACTCCTATCAATGTAGATAAACCATCCTTTTTATAATAAATATGAAATTTTCCATAAAGTAGTTTACGACTAACTCCTCTTAATTTACTTTTCATATTCCGACAGCCTTTAGCAATAACTCCAATAAGTCCATATTCCTTCGTTAAAATATTTAAAATTTTGCTAGATTCACTATAATTAACATCGCTCAATACGATTCCATAAACACATTCAATCGCTACTTTCATCCTCTTCTCCCTTAAATTTTAAATATAAAAAATAATACTTAATATCTCCCGTTTCTTTAAATAATTTCCATGTTAAATTTTTCATAAAAATCACCTCTATTATTATATTGGTGATTTCCATTATTTTTTATTCATCTTCTTTCAAACCTAATTCTAGAAAATACTTTTCTTCTTCTCGCCAATTTTTCAAAGTTTTCACATAAGTCTCTAAATAAACCCTTTTTCCAAAAAAAACTTCTAAATCATGTCTGGCTAAGGTTCCTACTTCTTTTAAAAGCTTTCCACCCTTTCCAATAATAATTTTTTTCAAATTATCCCTTTCAACAACGACCAAAACATGAATATGAATTACATCTTTTTCTTCTTTAAATTGTTCTGTATAACAAGTTACTGTATGAGGAACTTCATTATGGGTAAGAGCCAATATCTTTTCTCTTACCATTTCGCTCGCTATAAATTTACTAGATACATTAGTAAGTTCATCTTCAGAATATATTTTTTCTTGTTCTGGCAAATATTTTTTTATAGTTTTTTTCAACTCATTAATATTATCATCCTTTATCGCCGAAATAGGAATAATTTCTTGAAAGGGATAAAGATCTTTTGCTTGATCTATTTCTTTTAAAAGATGCTCTCGACTAACACGATCAATTTTATTTATAACTAAAAACACTGGTGTCTCTATTCCTTTAAGTTTTTCTAAAATAAATTGATCACCTTTTCCAATTCCTGTTGATCCATCTACTAAAAATAAAATCACATCAACTCCATCAGTATTAGCATAACTTTTTCGATTTAATAGGTTATCAAGTTTATTACTAGGTTTATGAATTCCAGGAGTATCAACAAAAATAATCTGACTATCAAGATCATTATAAATTCCATTAATAATATTTCTAGTAGTTCCTACCTTATCACTAGTAATAGCAAGTTTCATTTTTAAAATACGATTCATTAACGTACTTTTTCCTACATTAGGTCTTCCAACCAAACTAACAAATCCTACTCTCATTTTAAATCATCTCCTGAAAAGCTAAATGGAGTTAACTCCTTAACTGTAACAATCTTTTCTCTATCCCCAAAATAAATAACAATTTCCATATTTTCTTCACAAAACTCTACTAGAGCTTGTCTACAAATAAAACAAGGATATAACTCTTTATTCGTTTTTGCTTTTAAATAAAGTCTTTTAAAATCTTTCTTCTGATATCCACAACTTATCGCACTAAAAATAGCATTTCTCTCTGCACAAATTCCTGCTTGAGGAGAGGCTGTCTCTACATTAACCCCATAAAATAATTTACCATCAAAACATTCTAATATCGCACTTACTGGATAATTAAAATACTTACTCTGACTTCTTTCCAATAACAGATCTAATTTTTCTTTCATCCAAATCTTTACCTCTACTTTCAACCACTATCTAAAAAAATCAATTATATAAGGAATAAAAATAATCATTTCACCAATAAAAGCGAAAACACTCATCATAAAAGTCGCAGCACTCCCTACATCCTTTGCACGCTTAGCAAGAGGGTGAATTCGATCTGTTGTTAAATCCACTCCTGCCTCAATTGCCGTATTTAAAAGCTCTGCACATAAAATAAGTCCCATAAGAATAATAGAAAAAATCCACTCATAACGATTAATCTGCAAAACAAGACCAAAAACAAACACTATCATCGTCATCACTAAATGAATAAGCAAACTTTGTTCATCCTTATAACTAATTCGTAACCCATTAATGGAATTCAAAAAACTTCTTTTAAATCTTCTCAAACCATACTTTTTATCTCGATCAAATTTTTCTTTTCTCCTACCTAGAAATGCCATATTCTTCTAAAACCTCCTCTTGCTTTCGAAACATAATTTCCTCCTCTTCTTTGGTAATATGATCATAACCCAAAAGATGATAAAAACCATGTACTGCTAAAAAGGATATTTCTCTTAAAAAAGAATGTTCATACTCTATAGACTGACTTTTTGCCTTATCAACAGATATATAAATATCACCTAAAATTCGTTCATCGCTTCCATTCATGACAATATCATCATCTTCTAGGGCAAAAGTAATTACATCCGTTTCCTTATCTATTCCACGATATGTTTTATTTAGCTCATGAATATAATTGTTGTCCACTAAAATAATATCAAAAATAGTATCCTCAAGTTTTTCTTTTTCCATTGCATACAATAAAATTTTTTGAACAATTTCTACTTCTTTTATTTCTTCGTCTACTAAATTATTAATGATAATTTTGTTCATTATTTTCACCACAATCTAATTATAACATTATTAAATCAATGTTAAAAGTCCTAATAAAACAAGAACAGAACAAATATTTAAGAAAATCTCACTCTTAAACACATCTGGTACTTTTCGTGAAAGAGCAACGATAATATAATACACATAAAAACCAGATAGTCCACCAATAGTATTGAGTAAAATATCATCAACATCAAATACTCTTCCTATACTCATTTGCACAATTTCAATGACACAAGAACCAATTAAAGTTAAAAATAAAATCAATTTAGGACTTTCTTCCTTTAAATAATAACTAGCAAAAAAACCATACGGTAGAAATAAAAGAACATTACCCACTACATTTTTAAGAAACAAACGACTACCTAATGTATACCTAAATATTTCTCTAAAAGGAATAAAATTATTAGTCGACCAACTAACAACATCCTGATTAGTAACAACCTGAAAAAGAATCAAAACATAAACAATAGAGGCTAGTTTAAGTAATTCTTGATACAAAATAAAATGTTCTCTATTTTTAATTAAATAAGTAACTCTTAAACTAACTATAATAGCAATACTAACTAAAACCATTGGCCAAGTCGTATCAATAACATTACCAATAATATTATTCATCTATATCCTCCCGAAGACTAAGATCTGTAATTTGCCTATAATCTGTAATATCTTCCTTTATCTTAAAAAATATCTCTACTATTATTTTACTATCTTTAAGAGTTTTTTTCAAAACTTTTTCTGAGAGAATATTTCTTTTTTTAAATTTACTCTCAGCAATTTCTATCGCCTTTTGATCTACATTATGAATATTATATTCTTTTCGAATAATTTTAGTTTCCATCTTTTCTCCGAAAACCAATCGAATTGGTAATAATTGATTTTCAAAAATATTAACATCATGAAACGAATAATTTTGATATTTTTTCAATTCCAAACTAAAGGTTTTATTTAAAAATTTAAGAGAAAAAACTTTCTTTTTCTTACCAGTAGGATTTTCTTCATAGTAATGAATTGGTACTTCTACTTTTACTTTATACCAAATCTCTCCAAATATTTGACCATCAGCCTTAATCTTACTAACCTCATCATCTTTATTCTTAATAGTACCACTTACTATGATATCGCCTTTTTTTACATAATCATATTTTTTCCTAACAATTTCTCCACTCTTAGCATTAATACTTAAAATCATTGCATCTTTTTTGGCAATGATATCTCGTGGTTTTGTATCATTATCAATCTTTTTTTTCTTTCGCTCTTCAACATGAATAATGTATTTAGTACCTATTCGATCAATTTCTAACCACTCTATTTTAGCTTTTTCCTTTGCTAAAATTTTCTTCTTAATTTTTTCCTTTTGATTATAACTAAATACAAAATGATATTTTCTTAACCCGTATTGTTCTAAATCCTGATAAATTAAATCTCTAATTTCTTCTTTAGAATGAACTACCTCAACAGAAAATATAACATTTGATAAAAAAACAATGAGAGCTAATCCAACTAGAAAAAATAAAAGTAAATATTGATACTTATATACCAAATACTTATATTTTTCTAATCCAAATCGATTTAATACTTTGATTTTACAACTAGTTTTCATTTTCTTAATCTTCTTATAATCATCACTATTAACAATAATAATTAGTTTATTTTTCTCTTCTTGTATATAATATAATTCTATTTTATTTCTAATTAGGGTATTTAAAAAATATTTATAAGAAAATCCTGTTACTTGAAGTTTATATTTATTCATCTCTTACCTCAATAGAAGAAATTTCTCCTGTTATTAATACTTCTTCATCTAATAGTTTACTAAGAACTAAATGATTTCCATGAATTATGATCTTAGAAGAATCATTTCTAAGAATCATTTCTTTACTATCGATTTGTAATAAAGCACTGTAATTCACAATATTAACTCTATCTTTTAAAAGAGTTAGTTGAAATTCTTCACTATCTATAAATTCTCTTATAAACTTGCGCATAATATCACCACTATAAGTTTATGTATGAGCAATTTATTTTAGAAAAAGAAAAAAGTAGAAAATTATTCTACTTAATAAGAAATATCATTCTTCGAAACCTCTATTACAGGACGAACTCCATAATTCAAATCATTATATGCCCCGTGACTACCTCTAGCTCTTGAATATCCCCTCAAAACAGAGGATTCAACCCATCTTTCTCCATAACTATTAGAGGCAAAACCAGAGTTTTCTAACCAATATCCATTTTTTAAATCCTTATTAGAATATACTGTATTTTCCAATAAAAATCTACACTGAGAAACATCTAATGCTCCATTAGAAGTAATACTACTAGCCAAGCCAAAATACTCTTTGCAAGCTGTCTCTACCTCATTTACAGTTAAAAATCTTGCCGCATATCCACCATAATTAAAATCCTTCATCAACACTGAATTATCATAGTGCCTTATATCTCTAATTTCATTACTCAATTTCACATTTTCCCATTGAGCTATTGTCGGTAGCTGTTTTAGAAGAGTAACTGGTCCTCTAATTTTACAATTATTCCCACAGCTAAATACAAATTCATTTTCATCATCATAAGCATATGTATTAGCATTATTAGGAAGACCTTCAGTAATATTACTATAATATATCATAACAGCTACATTATCATCACTTTCTAAATCTGTAACATAATAAAATCTTTCAGTCGCCGAATCATATATTCCATCAGCATTAACATCACAATCAAAGGCATCACCAGTCCTAAACACTCCCTTTGAACCTAAATTACCATATGAAATAATTGATCCTTTTATAATATCACTCCCATTAACAGAAGTCACTGTAGATGAACAACAACCAGAGGCATAATTCTGACTGCATTCCTCTGTATGAAGTATAGTCGCTCTTCTACAAATTTTCGTTGAGTCATCACCAAGTTCTACTCCTTCCTTACCATAAGCATTAACTTTTACAGTAAAGCTTTTAGCTTCACTACTTAATTCATAACTTGAATCTACCCACATTCTTAAACGGTAATAATAGGTTACTTTCTCACTTACTGTTCCTACA
Organism: uncultured Clostridia bacterium; assembly: GCA_948433435.1. GTDB lineage: Bacteria > Bacillota_I > Bacilli_A > RF39 > UBA660 > UBA2730. The sequence goes on along the minus strand of CAOJDX010000007.1, from coordinate 32,373 downwards.
TCCATGACCATTTCTCCAGCTTTCGCTCCAAACTCATCATCAGCATCTAATGGGGTATAGGGACTTGGTTCTAATACTTCATCATTATAATTGGTACCATCCAAAGACTTTTGTAAATACAATCTAACATCTTCATTGCCCATAGTTGATGAGGAATCTTTTATCGCTGTTACTTCATAAGAAATAGGCATCTTTGGTCCTGTTTTAATATTAATCGTAAAATCAAAGACATAATTCTCATCACTTAATGTTTTCCCAACTTCTTCTGTTATTGGAACTGCATTGTTAATACTGATTTGATTATCCCCCTCTGTATAGATCATCGTAACAGCACTCGTTGTGATGGCATTTTCTGTTACACCTGTTTTACTAAAAGTAAAGGCAGCATAACTTACTCCGACAATCACTATTACTAGTAATAAAACTAAACCTACTGTAATGATTTCTTTATTTTTCTTCTTTTGTTTCATACTTTTTACTCCTTATTTTATCTTTATACTTTGATTCTACCCCCCCCCCAGGTAATTTTGTCAAGGGGAACTTATAAGACCTATCAAAAAAAGACATCTTAAATGTCTTTCTTCACATACCTACTAATAAATTTCTCCCTATACTCTAAAACCTGATTATTTTTAATAGCTACTCTTAACTCTTCTGTAAGTTTGATCAAAAATCTAATATTATGTATAGATAACAGAGTACCTCCAAGCATTTCACCCGTCGTAATTAAATGTCTTAAATAACTTCTAGTATAATGTTTACAAGTATAACAATCACACTCTGAATCAATAGAAGTCAAATCTTTAACATATTTAGCATTATGTAAGTTAATCTTACCATCTCTTGTAAAAGCCTGCCCATGACGTGCAATACGAGTAGGTAATACACAATCAAAAATATCAACACCACGAATAACCCCTTCTATAATATCAATAGGTTCCCCTACTCCCATCAAATATCGAACTTTATCCTCTGGTAAATATGGAATAGAATAATCAATGGCTTTATACATATCTTCCTTTGATTCTCCATCATTAGCTACTCCACCTATGCTATAACCATCAAAATCCATTTTTACTGTTTCAACAGCTGAATACTTTCTTAAATCTTCATAAGGACCACCCTGTACAATACCAAATAAAGCTTGATTAGAATTACAATGAACTTTTTTACCACGTTTTGCCCAACGCAAAGTCCTTTCTATACTATTTTTTAAATACTCATAACTAGCACTAGCGGGAGGACACTCATCAAAACTCATAGCAATGTCACTATCTAATTTATTTTGAATTTCAATAGACTTTTCAGGAGTTAGAAAAAGACTTTTTCCATCAATATGACTTTTAAAATGAACTCCCTCTTCAGTAATATCCTTCTGCTTATTTTTAGCTAAAGAAAAAACCTGGAAACCACCGCTATCTGTTAAAATAGGTCCATGATAATTCATAAATTGATGTAAACCACCAGCATGAGCAACTATATCTTCCCCAGGTCTCAACCATAAGTGATAAGTATTAGATAAACAAATACCAGCACCTGCTTCTTTTACTTGTTCAGGAGTCAAGCCTTTGACAGTAGCTCGTGTTCCAACAGGCATAAACATTGGTGTTTCATATACTCCATATTTTGTTTCTATTGTCCCATATCTAGCTTTCGTGTTTTCTTCCTTTTGTAATAAATAATACTTAATTTTCATATTACTCCTTTTTATTTTTTAGCTACTTTTTGTTCTTCTAAAATAGTACTATTTTTATACTCAACATCCAAAATAATACCATTCATCTTATGCACATCATCTACTCTATAACTAAATTGATCACCTTTTTCTTTACCCAAAATAGCTTTACCTATTTTACTCTCTTTAGTAATAAATTTTTCACTGGATTCTCTTCCCACTTTTTCCTCAATTAAGGTAACTGTTAAATAATTATCTTTCTTAAAATCCACATTATCTCCAAAATCTATAAACATCTCGACTCTAGACCCAATATCAATTTTTCCAGTAGCAGGAACATCTACTATTTGAGCCATTTTTAAAATATTCTCTATTTCCCTTATTCTCATATCAGCAACAGCAATTTGTTTCGCCATTTCTATATGTGGTTCATTATAGCTTCCATTAAGAGATGGACCAGCAGCTGTTCTTTCAATAGAATCTCTTGTATTACTTATTTCCTCTTGTAACCTTTGCTTCTCAATAATCAATAATTCTACTTGTTCTCTAATTAATTTCATTTTCTTTCCTCCAATTCACTTTATATTTTATATATTATATCAGATATCTTTTCTTTTACAATACAATTTAAAAAAGAATCACACTTAGTAAATAAACATAGCATCACCGAAAGAGAAAAAACGATATTTTTCTTGAACAGCAAGTTGATAAGCTTTCATAATGTTTTCCTTTCCAGCTAAAGCAGATACTAACATTACAAGAGTTGATTTAGGTAAATGAAAATTAGTAACTAGAGCATCTATTGCCTGAAATTTATACCCTGGATAAATAAAAATTTTAGTAAAGCCACTTTGCCCTACAAATTTTCCATTATTTTGTTGAGCAATTGTTTCTAATACCCTTGTTGAAGTAGTCCCCACACTAATAATTTTTCCTTTATTTTCCTTCGTTTTATTTAAAATTTCAGCTACCTCATTAGTCATAATATAAAACTCACTATGCATCTCATGATCTTCTATTTTCTCTACACTAACAGGTCTAAAAGTTCCTAAACCAACGTGAAGAGTTACGTAACAAACCTGAATTCCCTTTTCCTTAATTTTCTCTAATAACTCCCTTGTAAAATGTAGTCCTGCTGTTGGTGCCGCTGCGCTTCCAAGCTCCTTAGCATACACAGTTTGATACCTAGATTGATCTTCTAATTTCTCATGGATGTATGGAGGAAGTGGCATAGTTCCCAATTGATCCAACAATTCATAAAAAATCCCATCATAAATCATTTCAAAATAACGAATTCCTTGATCAGCTGTTTTTATACAACGTGCTTTTAATTGCCCATTGCCAAAACTAACAACCGTCCCTACTTGAATCCTTCTAGCAGGCTTACATAAACACTCCCATTGATCATTATCTAAATTCTTCAAAAGTAAAAGTTCAATAACAGCTTTGGTATCTCTTTTTTCACCAATCAATCTAGCTGGCAAAACTTTTGTATCATTTAAAACCAAAGTATCTCCAGGATTCAAATAATCAATAATATCAAAAAATTTTTGGTGAGTAACATCGCCATTTTGCTTATTTAAAACCAACAATCTAGAATTATCTCTTTCTGATAATGGAGTTTGAGCAATTAACTCTTCTGGTAAATCATAATCAAATTCTTCTATTTTCATTAAATATTATTTCCTTCCTATCTATTTCTTGTGATCCTTCCACAATAATCATTCTATTTTGTTCTGTCATTCTGCTATACTCTCTTCTATATGATTAATTCCTAACACCTCATAAGCTTTTACTGTAGCAACACGTCCCCGTGAAGTTCTCTTTAACAATCCATTTTGCATTAAATATGGTTCATAAACATCCTCTATTGTAGATGTCTCTTCCCCAATTGCAGATGCAATTGCCTCAATTCCCACAGGACCTCCGTTAAATTTTTTAATAATAGCAAGCAATAATTCATGATCTGTCCCATCTAAACCATGTTGATCAACTTTCAACCTTTTTAAAGCTAAATCACAAATATCTTTATCAATCTCTGATTTTTGATCAACAATAGCAAAATCTCTCACTCTTTTAAATAAGCGGTTAGCAATTCTTGGAGTTCCTCTACTACGACCAGCAAGATCATCAGCCGCTGAACTAGTAATATTCATTCCCAATACTCTAGCAGTCCTTTTAACAATCAAAGAAAGTTCTTCTTTTGTATAATATTGCATTTTACAGACGATACCAAACCGATCTCGAAGTGGTGCAGTCAAGTCCCCTGCTCTGGTAGTGGCTCCTACTAATGTAAAAGGAGGTAAATCGATTTTAATACTTCTAGTATTACCCTCACTTCCAATAATAATATCTAAAGTAAAATCTTCCATTGCTGGATATAATATCTCTTCAATAAATCGAGGCATTCGATGAATTTCATCAATGAATAAAACATCTCCTGGTTCAAGAGAAGATAAGATTGCCGCTAAATCTCCACTTTTTTCAATACTCGGTCCACTTGCTGTTTTAATATTACTTTGCAGTTCATTAGCGATAATATTAGCTAAAGTTGTCTTTCCAAGTCCTGGTGGACCATACAAAAGAACATGATCTAAAACTTCTCCTCTCATTTTAGCCGCCTCAACAAAAACTTTAATATTTTCTTTAACATCTTCTTGACCAATATACTCATCTATTTTTTCTGGTCTAATAGAAGAATCAAGTACACCATCACTCTCTATCTCTTCACCTGTCAAAATATCTTCTTTTTCCATATACAACTCCTTCTACTTTAATAATAGTTTTAAAGCTTCTTTTACCTGTTCTTCAATTGGAAGTTCAACCGAAACCTTAGGAATAATAGCAATTACTTCTTTTTCCTTATATCCAAGACCAATTAATACTTCTCGTAGTTCAACCAAGGAACCATTTACTTCTTTATCTTGTTCAACAGAAATATTTCCTAACTTACCCTTTAAGTCTAAAATAATCTGTTTTGCTAACTTATCACCTATTTTAGGAAATTTCTTCAAATAAAGAATATTTTCACGATTAATAGCATCAACAATTCCTGTAATAGATCCTGTAGCTAGTATAGGCAAAGCCATTTTAGGCCCCAAGCCCTTTACATTAATCAGTTTTAAAAAAAGTTCTTTCTCTTCTTCTTTTTTAAATCCAAAAAAACTAAGTTCATCTTCTTTTACTACCTGATACAAATACACTTTCACCTCAGTAAGCTCATCAAAAGTATAAGGATTAGCTGTATAAATAAAATAACCAATACCTCCTGTCTCCACCACTATTCCATTACTTTTTATATTAGTAACGAGACCCTTTATATAATCATACATGCAATCACCCTCTTCTTCATTATAATAGAAAAAGAGCTTAAAGGCAAGCTCTTCACAAACAAATGTTTAATTTTCTTTTAAGTTACAATATACATCTTGAACATCATCTAACTCTTCCAATTGACTGATTAAAGAATGAATTTTTTCTACTTGTTCCAAATCACTCACTTCAACTGTATTATTTGGAATAAAAGTAACTTCACTAGTCAAAAATTCCTGCACTCCTGCTTCTTCTAACGCTTTTTTTACTTTAATAAAATTTTCTGCCAAGGTTACAATCTCATATACATCATCCAAAACAACAAAATCAAGAGCACCATGATCAAGAGATATCATCATCATTTCCTCTTCATCATAATCACTCGGAATATCGATAATACCTCGTCTTTCAAACATATAACTAACACTACCACTAGTTCCTAGATTTCCGCCTCTTTTAGTAAAACTACTTCTAACCTCACTCGCTGTTCTATTTTTATTATCCGTTAAACAATCCACCATAATAGCAACACCACTTGGTCCATATCCTTCATAACGAATCGCATCATAATGTTCACTTTCAGTTGCTCCTTTAGCTTTCTGAATGGCTTTTTCAATATTATCTTTAGGCATATTAGCACCTCTTGCCTTTTCAATAACCATTCTTAAAGAAGCATTACTATCAGGATCAGGACTACCACTTTTAGCAGCTACATAAATTTCTTTTGCTAACTTTTGAAAAACTTTTCCACGTGCAGCATCTAATTCTCCTTTTTTACGATGAATTGTTGCCCATTTAGAATGTCCACTCATATATCTTCCTCTCTTTCATTTATTTATCATAACATAGTTTTCTCTATTTTTCTAGTGATATTACTCGATTTATGGTATGATAACCCTAGGTGAAGAACAATGGTTTTAAAAATAGAAAAAAAGAAAATAACAATTAATTTATTAGATACTTTTCCCGAAAAAATAAAAAGTTTTCGTTTCAAACTTGATCCGATTACAGAAGGAATCTGTTTTTATCATAAAAAAAACATTAATACATATTTTTTCTGTCAAAAAGTAGATATTATCTTTGCAGATAAAAACAATAAAATATTAAAAATTTCTCCTAATACAAAAAGCGAAAAAATTCTTTTTGGCAAAAGCAAAACCTTCTTCATTTATATTTTAAGTGCAAACTCTTGTAAAAAATTAGCACCTGGTGATCTTTTAAAAATTATCTACACCAAAGAAGAAAGAGATCTATTAGGAAAACAATTATGAAATATTACAATAAAAATAATGAGCTAATTGAGTTAAATTTAGAATTGGCAAAATTTCATGGAGGATGTTCCAACATTTACCAAATAACACAAGATATTTATTTTAAAAAATATTTTGAATATACCCAAGAATCAGCTCGAATAAATTTAGAAATATTTCAAATTTTAAAAAAACTTAATCATCCCCATACAAATGAAATTATTGATCTACTCTATGATTTTGATGAAACAACAAACTTAAATACCTTCAATAAACCTTTACCTAAAAAAGTGGCTGGCTATTTATATATATTTTTAAAAGAAGAAAACATAGATATTCTTCAAGCACCTACAGAATATATTCTATATAATATAACAGAATTAGAAAAACTCTGTTATATTCTTACCGAACTAAAAATAAAAATACGAGACTTAAAACGTGAAAATACTATTTTTCACGAAGATAAGATCATTTTAATTGACCTAGATTCTTTAAAACTTTCTAAACAGTCATATACTGATCTGGTAGCCTATAATCAAAAAATTCTTTATAGCTATTTGATTAGTCTATTTTTGGAAAGTAAGAGTTATTCTTGGAAATACAAAACAAAAATTTCGTCTCTTTTCGAATCAGGGGATCAATATGATAATATAGCTAGTACACTTCAAAAAAAATTAAAAAATTATAAAAATGTTATGGAATATATTCAAAAATAAAAGAGCTGAACAAAACTAGCTCTTTATTATTTTACTTTTCTTTTTTCCTTAGGTTTTATCATTTCATATGCATCATCATATCCCAATAAACCAAACTGATCATTTCTAGCTATTTCTTTTAAATCTTCTCCTTCAAAAATTCTTCCTCTATATTTTTTACCAAACAAGAAAATTCTAAAATCAATATCCTCACCCATTTGAATATAGTAAGAAATATCACTAATGATCGTAACAGCTTCATCAAGAGAACTATTTTTTTCTAATCTGAAAAGAATATCTCCTTGATTTTCATTTTGATCTAAAACTGTTATACAAATAAACTTCGAATCATTATTTTGATTCAAATCAGTGATCCCACCCCCTATTTTTTCAATTACTTCTTCTTTTGTTTTTTCTTGAATATCAATTGTCCTCATTATTTTCCTCCCTTATTATTTTATTGTCTATAGTCAAAATAGAAATCTAATATTCGTACCTGATCTCCTTCTTTTGCTCCCATTTCTTCTAATTTATCATCAATACCCATTTTAGTTAATTTACGAGCAAATCTTTTAGCCCCTTCTTCACTTGAAAATTTAGTCATTTTAAACAATTTTTCTATTTTTTCTCCCCTTATTACAAAGACCCCATCTTCAAAATGAATAGTATAAGGTTCTTCCCTCTGAAATTGATATAATACATGACTTTCTATCTCATCATCAGTAAACAATTCCTCTTCAGGTCTATCTTTTAAAATAGTTGCTAAAGCATCAATTACTTCTAAAAGCCCCTGACTACTAGCTGCACTTACTGGAAAGATTTCTATATCTTGAACTTTTTTAGAAAATTGAATTAAATTTTCTTCCGCTCCCACAACATCCATTTTATTCGCAATAACAATCATTGGTTTTTTCATTAACTTAGAATTAAAATTCTCTAACTCTTTATTGATCAGAAGAAAATCTTCATAAGGATCTCTTCCCTCTGTACTACCCATATCGATCACATGAGCAATAACCTTAGTTCGTTCAATATGTCTTAAAAATTTATCTCCTAATCCTTCACCAAGAGATGCATTTTCAATTAATCCTGGCAAATCAGCCAAAACAAAACTATAACCATCTCGACTTTTAGTAACTCCTAAATTAGGTACTAGAGTAGTAAAATGATAAGCCGCTATTTTAGGTTTAGCTCTACTAACAGCTGAAATAAAAGTACTCTTTCCAACACTTGGTAAGCCCACCAGTCCAACATCAGCAATCATTTTAACTTCTATCTTTAATTCTTTTTCTTCGCCAGGCTCTCCATTTTCACAAAAATCAGGAGCCGTATTTCTTTGCGTTTTAAATGCTGTATTTCCCCGTCCTCCTCGGCCACCTTTACATACCACGAAACGGTCATTTTTTTGTTTCAAATCACAAATAATAAGTCCTGTATCCAAATCAGTTACTACTGTTCCTTGTGGTACCTTTACAATAACATCCTCAGCACTTCTACCATGTTGATTTTTACCCTTTCCATTTTCACCCTTTTTGCCTTTAATCATTTTCTGATATCGTAAATCAAGAAGGGTATGTAATCCTTCATCTACCTGAAAAATAATATCTGAACCATGTCCTCCATTTCCTCCAAATGGCCCACCCATTTCAACATATTTTTCACGGCGAAAAGCACAACAACCATCCCCACCATTACCTGCTATTACCCTAATTGTAACCTCATCTACAAACATTTTCTCAACTCCATTTCAATCTTTAACAACCAAATTAACTTAATTCGATAAAAATTTCCTAAATTTGATACTTCCGAGCTTCTTAATTTAATAGTTATTATAATATACTTCTTTCAAACTGTAAAGATGATAATGAATTTCAACACAAGTTAATTATTACCAGCAATAACTTAAATTAAAAAAACTATCTTTTCACTATGCAACTTTTCTATAACATCCCTATTCTTGTGATAAACTTATTTAAACAAAAAAACTTTTATTTTTATTCAATTATAAAAATACAAATAAAAATTATTTTCTAATATTTTAAATTCATATATTTCTTTTACGAAAACAACTCATTTAGATGATGATAAAATTTTATCAAAGAAAAAAGGTAATCATTCATTACCCTATTCTTCAACTGCATAAACAGATACTTGCTTCTTGTCTCTTCCTAAACGTTCAAATTTTACAATACCATCAATTGTTGCATATAAAGTATCATCATTTCCACGTCTTACATTCATACCTGGGAATATTTTCGTTCCTCTTTGACGATATATAATTGAACCTGCACTAATAAATTGCCCATCTCCAACCTTTGCTCCTAATCTACGTCCAGCTGAATCACGTCCATTAGAAGTAGATCCTTGTCCTTTATGATGAGCAAAAAATTGAATATCTAACAACATAAACTTCATAGTTTCGTCCTCCTTACTTTACTTGTATATTATTGGGATAGCTTTTTTCTAATTCAGATAAAAGATTAAGCATATTTTGAAGCAATGTAGTAGTAATATTATCATGATATATATCATAAATAAGTACTTTACCACTTTCTTCCTTATATTTTATATGGTCATTAGTTAATGATAAGATACCATTAATTGTAGTCACAACAATACTACTCACTGCACTACAAACAATATCTTTACCATAATCATCATACATTGCATGACCTTGAATAATAATTTCTTGATATTTTGCTTTTTCTTTTTTTACTTTTACTTGAATCATATTAAGCACTTATTTTTGTAATTCTAATTTTAGTATATGGTTGTCTATGTCCTTGAGTTCTACGATTAGCTCTTGATTTACTTTTATACTTAAAGATTCTAATCTTTCTTTGCTTACCATTTTTTACAACTTCACCACTAACAGTAGCTCCTGTAAGATAAGGACTTCCAACTTTACTATCAAGCATTAATACCTGGTTAAACTCTACTTGATCTCCTTCAGTAGCATTTAATTTTTCTACAAAAATTTCACTACCTTCAGTAACATAGTATTGTTTACCACCAACTTTAATAACAGCGTTCATAACTTACCTCCTTTATCAATCTTAAGACTCGCTTTTAAGGTACTAAAAAGTTTTAAACCTTTTCAATGCGGTTTGAAGATGAGGCTTCAAACAACTAGATTCTACCACATTTATCTATATACTGTCAAATAATTAATAAAACTTGCATTCCATTTTATAATATTATATACCAAAAAACAACCGAAAGGAGATTTTAAAAATGCAACAAACCTATTTTACTTTCAATTGATATAATTCAACTGGTGAAAAATTAGAAAAAGAAGGAAAATACATTTTCCAAAATCGTCCCAATGATCATATTACAATAAATATATAATACTTTACCACATTTAATCTTCAAATATATTACTAATGGTAATCTAGATGAGTTAGAATTATTTTTCAAATTTGCAGGCTTTAGTTCATTTACAAAAGAAGAACTGCCAAAAGAAATAGTACAACCCGAAGCCATCAATCTAAAGAATAAACCAGCTATCATTAAAGAATCTCCGTATATTGATAATGATGAAATAGAAAAAATTATTGAATTTGCATTAGAGGAAGGAATCATTCAAACATTTACAGACTTCAAAAAAAAGAAAATAAAATTATTAGAAGATGAACTCATTCTTGAAAAACAGATAGAACAAGTTACAAAAGAAACTGAAAAAGAAAAACAAAAGATAAAACAATTAGCAAAGGAACTAGGGATACCAATACCATCTCTTTAAAATTTATTCTACTTATTTAAATACGTTAAAACAAACCTCATTTCTTAAACAAAAGAATTGAGGTTTTATCATTGAACCATAAAAATAAAATTTATATTTAATTCAAATAATAAATAGAAAAATTTAAATATCCTGCAAATAAAAGCCATAATAAATAAGGAATATTAAGATAAGCTGCCATCTTATTGATTCGATAAAATTGATAAATCATCAAAAATACTAAAAATATTAATAAAAGTATCCAGAGAAAACTAAATAAAAACCATTTAAACCCAAAGAAAAATAATGTCCATAATGAATTAACAATTAATTGTACATAATAAATAGCAATAGCTCGATTTTTATCTGAATGATTACTACTACTAACTAAATAAAGAGAAATTCCCATTAAAAAATATAAAATACTCCATACAATAGGAAAAACAATCGCTGGCAATTGAAAAGGTTTATTTAAGTTTTGATAAAAATCCATATTAGTAAATATAGAAAAAAAACCTCCAATTAAAAAAGTTATTCCAATAGAAAACACTAATTTTTTAAAATCTATTTTCACTTTAATCACCACTATTAGTTTATGAATAACATAAAGAAAACATACAAAAAAAGCTAATACATTTTAAAATTGTATTAACTTATAATAACTACTTTTTGAAAAAGTTAGCAATCTTACTCCATCTACTCTTTTTAGGAATTTCCCTTTTCTTCTTAAAAACATTTTTTTCTGCTTTCTTCTCACCATCTACCACCAAAATAAATTTAGTACTACCCTCGTCACTTTCCTTTTTCATCGTATAAGTGGAATATTCTTCTCCCATTTGTAGCAATTCTTGCATCGTTGAAGAAATTTCTCTTAAGTCTTTATTAATATAATTGGTAACTTTACTAATTCCTTCTTCATTATACTTAATTAAACCATTGGTTAAATTTCTACTTCCTTCGACTATGACTTCATTAGCATCCATTAACTGCTCTGTATAAATTCCTATAGTAGAGATAGAATGATTTAATGCATCGAAACCATTGTGAAATTCTTTACTTCCTATACTTAAGGCATTTAAACCATTAATTAATTCTTGAATATTACTTTGATTTGCAGTAATAGCTGAAACTCCAGCATAACTTTGATTAATTCCTGTTCGAATACCGTTAATTCCATCTTTAATTGTATTTAGATATATTGTTAGATTACTAATTGCTTGTTTTTGCATATTAAGACTTTCTAATTGTTTGGTAAGTTCACCTCTTTCTTCATCAGTACTAGCCTGACCTAAAGCAATATTAACTTGATTAATCACACTATCTATCTGATTAATTTTTGTGGTTACAAGCATTTTCCCCTCATTACTATCAAGAATCTGTACTACTACTGGAATAATATTTGAAGCTAACTGATCTAATTGAGTAGACTTTTCATTTAAAGTATATAACCCATTAGAAAGCTGTTGAAACCCCATAACCAAGCTTTCTATTTTTGAAATATTACTACTTAGTATTTGAATACCCTCATCTAATTTTTGATAACCTGCTGCTAATGTATTTGTTCCCACTAATAATTTTTCTACTCCATTATTATATTCTTTATATTTGGTATTATATTCTACAAGTCCATTCATCAAAGTATTACTTCCATCAATTAATTGATTTGTTGAGTTTGATAAAGCATCCACACTACTATATACAGTGTCTAACTTATCAAAGATAGCAAGATCATCTTGATCAATTAATTTTGGATTAACTACTGAATAAAGACTATTCAAACTAAAATCATTAGTCTCATAAGTAATAGTAATATCATTTAATTCTTCAAGATCAGATAAACCTAGACTACCACTTAAACCTGGGGTTGCTAAAGCTACTACTATATAATGATTGCCATTAGATATTACCTTTCCATGATTTACTTCAACATTAGATACTCCTTCTGTAGGAATGATTGTTCCTAGTGTTACAACAAATGGTGTATAGAGAGTTTTATTTTTACCATTTACTGCCACTTTTTTACTAGATGTATTCGTATAATGAATATTAATTTGAATTTTTCCCTTCTGCCCCAAAATCTTTTTTAATGACATTTGTTTACCATTAAGTTGATAAGTAATATCCATTTTAATTGGTAATTCCAAATCTGTACTACCACGATAATATATTTCATTACCTTCATTTTGAAAAGTCAACTGATTACTTTCTAACTGATACTTTTCATCACCGTTTATATTCAAAATATTTTTAAGATTAGTAACATCCTCAATTGTCTTAGTCCCTTCTTCGATACATGATAAATGTTCATTTACAGTTACAGTTTTAACAACACCAGTTGAATCAAGTTTTCCAAAAACCGTCTCATCTTTTGTTAAAGCACTTACATTATGATAAGATAAGCCAAGCACCACTGTCATGGCAATTATAACTATTTTTTTCCTTTTTTTCTTCATATTACCTCTTCTTTCTTTTAAGCCTCTTGTTGTTTTGCAAATTAACGAATCAAAAACCATTAAAAATGCAGGTACTACAGCAATAACAACAATCATACTAATTATTGCTCCTCTAGATATTAAGGTACATAAAGAAGCAATCATATCTATTTTAGAAACAACACCTACACCTATAGTTGCGGCAAAAAAACACATTCCACTAACAAAAATCGAACTAATAGAGTGATCTAAACTACTGCGGGCAGCTTCAAATTTATTCTTTCCATTTTTCCTTTCTTCTAAATATTTTGTTGTCATTAAAATCGCATAATCAATCGTTGCTCCTAATTGAATTGTACCAATTACAATAGAGGCTATAAATGGTAGAGTTGTATTTGTAAGATAAGGAACACCCATATTAATAAAAATAGCAAATTCAATTACTGTGACCAATATAACTGGTAGAGATATTGATTTTAAAACAATAATCATTAAAATAAAGATAATAACAATAGAAGTATAATTAACATTATGGAAATCTTCATCTGTAATAGCCACTAAATCATTCATTAGTGGTCCTTCTCCAGCAATAATTGCATCAGAATCATATCTGTCTACAATTTTTTGAATCTCTTTTATCTGCTGATTTAATTGACTAGTTGCAATTTCATATTGAGAACCTACCAAAATCATTTTATACTGCTCTGTTTCATAAATCTTTTTAATATCTTCATTTAGCAGATTATTATTAACTCCATACTTTGCAAGTATAGAAGGATTTAAAACCATATCTATTCCATCAACCATTTTTATTTCATCGACCATTTGATTGATAAGAGAATCCTTCATATTTTGATTAACTAATAAAATCTCCTGAGAAACTATTCCATAATCTTCTTTTAATTTTTTCGTTGCTTTTGTATATTCATAACTATCTGGAATTGACTTGTCTAAATTGTAATAAACCTCCGTTTTATTCTGACAGATATAAGCTGGAATCAATAAGATAAAAAATAAAACAAATATCCCTTTATAATTTTTAATCACAAAGTCTTTTACTCTAGAAAAACTTGGCAACCATTCTTTATGAGTTGTTCTCTCAATTTGCTTATCAAAAACCAGAAGTAAAGCAGGAAACAGAGTAACAACACAAATAAGTCCAAATAAAACTCCCTTCGCCATAACAATACCAATATCTCTTCCTAAAGTTAGATTCATTGTACATAAAGCAAGAAATCCCGCAATTGTTGTTAAAGAACTTCCAAAAACACTAATTAAAGTATCATAAATTGCCTGACTCATTGCTTTATTTCTATCTTCATTTTCCTTTTTAGCTTTTTCATATTTATGATATAGAAAAATAGAAAAATCAGTAGTTACTCCTAATTGTAATACAGAACTAATTGCTTTTGTAATATAACAAATCTCTCCAAAAAAGATATTTGTCCCCATGTTAAATAAAATAGCAATTCCAATATTTAAAATTAATAAAAATGGCACTAAGTAAGAATCTAGAGAAAATAATAATACTAAAATACATAAAATAACCGCTATAACAATATATAATGTCATTTCGCTATTAAATAAATCCTTGGTATCTAAAACCATAGAACTCATTCCGCCTATTTTACAAGTATCTTTAGTAAGAGTCCGAAGTTCTTGAACAGCCGATAAAGTAGTCTCATTACTAGTTGATTGTTCAAATGTAATTAGCATTAATTCAGAATCATTTTTGATTATTTTTTCACTAAAATCTTTAGGTAATAGTTCTATTGGAATAGTTGTTCCTGTTATGTCATGAATACTAACAACTTTATCTACTCCTTCTATTTCCCTGATTTTTTCTTCTAAACGAAGAATATCTTTACTGGCCATATTTTCTACTACAGTAATAGAAAAAGCCCCCATCTTAAAATCTTCTGTTAAAATTTTTTCTCCTTTTAAAGTTTCTATATCTTCTGGCAAATAAACTAGAATATCATAATTAATCTTTGTCTTTTGCATTCCAATAAATGAAGGAAGTAACAAAAGTAAAGTAATAATAATGATCATCCATTTATGGTTACATACAAAATCTCCTATTTTTTTCATAAAACCTCCTTTTTGTGACCAATGGTCAGTATGTATATTATCACACAAATGACCGATAGTCAATAAATAACAAAAAATTTGACTAACATTTTTACTTGCTATATAATTTATATATAGAAAAAAGGATGAATTTATGATGAATAATGAAAAAAAAATAAAAATCTTTACAGAGGCCTTTGAATTATTTAAGAAAAAAGGCACTGAAAATACTTCAATTCAAGAAATCGTTGATCATGCTGGTATTGCTAAAGGAACCTTTTATCTATACTTTAAAGATAAATATGATCTCCAAGAACAATTAATTATCAAAAAATCTTATGACCTATTTCATAATGCCTTACACAAACTAGATAAAACTCAAATAAAATCATTTGATGAACAAATTATTTTTATCATCGATTCTGTAATTGATGAACTAATGAATAATAAAGATCTTTTAAATTTCATTTCTAAAAATTTATCTTTTGGGCTTTACAGCGATCGTATTCCAGAACTTATTAATGATAATAAAATTGGTGTAAAGGAATTATTCCTAAAGAGAATACAAGAAAATAAAATTGAATTGAAAAATCCCGAAATTACTTTATTTATGATTATTGAACTAGTTGGTTCCACTTGTTTTAGCATTATCATAAAAAATAAACCAATCTCAATTACCGAATATAAACCATTTCTTTATAACACAATTAAAAAAATGATTAATGAATAACCTCATTAGTCATTTTTAATTTCTCATAAAGAGCATTAGCATAAGTAAAATCAGCAATTTCAAAAAAATTATTCAGATATCTTTCTTTTTCATTTTCAACATTAAGATAATAAGCATGTTCCCACAAATCAACAGTAAAAAGTGGTATACTTTGAATAAACAACGGACTATCTTGATTGATATAGTTTTGAACTTTCAAATTCCCTATTTGATCAACTTCTAAAAAAGTATAACCACTCCCCTTTAATGTCAAACTCGTTTGAATAAATTCCTGAATAAAGTCTTTAATAGATCCATATTTTTCTATCAAATCTTTTCTTAAAAAACCATCAGGCTCTTTTTTCTGCTTAGCCATACATTGAAAATATAATTCATGGTTCAAAACCCCGCCTAAATTAAAAATAATATCTTCTTGTTTTTTAAAATGATAATGATAAATATTTTTAGCTAAGTGTTCTAAACTAATAGAAAAATCAAAGTCATTATCCTTTAATAATTGATTCAAATTATTTAAGTATTTCTTAGTATGCTTATTGAAATGTAAAGCTACTGTATGAGTATCAATATAAGGTTCTAAATCTTGATATAAGTAAGTTAACTTTTGTAATGAATACAAAAAAACACCTCCACTTAATTATAGAGATGAAAAAAAAGATTATGCCATCTTAACGTTTACTAGCAATACTTTGCAACTCAAAACGCTTTTTTTGATCATTTTTATGCACTTCATCAATAAATAAAGCATAAGGTCTAACCCACAAAGGACTATCTCCATAAAGCCCTCTATAAACAACCATTTTTTCTAAAGTTTCACTATTAGTAGCAATATCTTCTACAATATAATAATCTCCCTTATAATGCTTATATATTCCATGAATTTTTACTTCCATATACAACCTCCTATTCTATTATATCAAATTATTTTAAATAATAAAAGTTGTGTCATCAATAAATTGATAATCTGTTTTATATTTTAACTCTCTAACTAATCGAAATAAAGCTTCATCTTTTTTCTTAGCCTCTATCATAATATCAACATCACAATCCAAATCTTTAATTTCATTTAGAAATTGTATAAAGGCATCACTATCAATATAATCATGATGACTCCTATACTCCTTCTTTGTTTTATTTTTAGGAGAAGAAAAATGCATTTTAGGAGTATTCTTCCAACTCTTAATAATCTTTGTATAATCAAGAAAACTTTCATTACACTTAAAATGATGATAATCAAAACAAACAGGTACTTGCAAAATATCACTCAAATAAAGACAATCCTCTATCGTAAAAACCTTATCATCATTTTCTATTACAAGACAATCTTGTAAATATTTAGGCAATTTTTTAAAGTTATGAATAAATCTAGAAAGAGAATTCTTTTTCCCAAAAGCATTACTTCCTATATGTAGAATAAATACTTTATTTTGAATCCGAAAATTTTCTAGTAATCGATAATGATATTTTAATATTTCAATACTATTTTCAACAACCTCTTGATTAACACTATTTAAAACACAATATTCACTAATATGAAAATCAACTCTCATACCACTTTGTTGAATAAGATTTCCTATTTTATGATAATATTTTTGGTATTTCTCAACATAATCAAACTCTACTTCTCTTTTAGTAGCTAAAGGAATAATATTAGAAGATAGTCTATAAAAATGAATATTATTTTTGATATTATAAATTAAAATTTTTTCTAAATCTAAAAAATTAGAAATAATGATCTGATCTAACTTTAAAGGATCATTTTCTTTTAAATAGGAAGTATATGTATAATTACTAGAAGAAGTAATGCCAGGTAATGTTTCACAAATACAGGCATATCCTAATCTTATTTTCATCTAAATCACCTAAAATTAGTATGACCATTTTTTCTTTTATAAACCTTTTTTTTAATTCAAAACAAGTGTTCCTCTAATAATTATAAGCCAACCAATCATAATGATCCAGCTTTAGTATCCCTTTATTATAAATAATATTTTGTCTATTTTATATAAATTTTCATATAACATAATTCCCTTTTATAACACAAAATTTCCATTGTTAAAAAGAATTATAGTTCCCTCTATTGTTTCAGCTTCTATTGTAAGGTCATCAGTACCAATCATAAAATCAACATGATTATTAGATTGATTAATTCCCCTTTCTAACAACTGTTTTTTATTCATATTAAGTCCATTCTGTAAACAACTTGGAAAGCCATCCCCTAAAGCTAAATGACAGGAAGCATTCTCATCAAATAAAGTAGTTCCAAATACCAAATTAGTATTAGAAATAGGAGAATCATAATTAACAAGAGCTACTTCCCCTAAATAAGCCGCCTGTAAATCACTTTCAAGAATATCTTCCAACATTTCCACTCCCTCTTTAGCTCCGTATTCAACTACTCTTCCTTCTTTAAATCGTAAATAAAATCCATCAATTCGTCCACCACCATATACCAATGGTTTTGAACTATAAACAATTCCCTCTGTTTTTCTAAAATCAGGAGTTGAAAAAATTTCATAGCTAGGCATATTAACTAACATCCCTTTTTCTTCTTCACTACCCACTCCACTCCATAAATGACCCTCAGGCATTTCAATAATTAAATCTGTTCCTAAGCTATTTTGATAATGCAATTTTCTAATCTTTAAACGATTTAATAACTGAACCTGTTCCTGATTCTTTAAAATATACCGATTCCAACTTTGAATCGGATCGATAGTATCTACCATACACATTTGATAAATAACCTTCCATAATTTTTGATAAGCCTCATCATCATCAGGAAATAAATGCTTAGCCCAAACTTCATTAGGAAGCGCAGCAATACACCATGGTATTTGATAAGTAATTTCTTTTTCTCTAAATAGTTTTCTAGTAGCACGATTAACAGCTCTTGCTTTAGAAATTTTTTCTGGAGAAATATCCTCCATAACTCCAGGAAATTCAGTCTCCAACATCAAAAAACTAGCCTTCTTTTTCGCATAAACATTCCATATTTCTTTATTAAAATAAGGATCAGTTTCAATATCTTCTAAATTAATTTCTAATAGTTTCTCATGAAGCTTATAAATATCTTCCTCATCTGTTTTAATATCTTGAACCCCTAGCTCATAAGCCCTTTTAATCAATTTTTCCACAAAATCTTTATTCATTTGATCATAGCTAATAAATAAAGATTTACTTTGTTCAAAATTAAGACACCTTTTCAATAACAAATCAATATATTTTTTTTCTAATTCTTCCATAATTTTTTTCACTCCTCTACTATTGCTTTTTCTATTAATTATCATACACTATTTTAATAGAGACATTCAAGGAATGCTTATTTTATTTTTTTAGGTATCTATTATATTATTTTTTTTCAATTATCCATATACTATATTGAAAGGAGAATCAACTTATGTATAATATGTGTGGATACCCTATTTGTTGCTATCCTGGTTATAATAACAATAATAACGATGGTTTTGGTGTTAGTTGGATCTGGATAATTATAATTATATTTATACTTTTCTTCTTATTCTCTGGAAGTGGATCTAGAGATGGATCTTGTTATCACTAACAATAAACCATTTTAAAAGCACTTATAACAAGTGCTTTTTCTTATTCCTATTTCTTAATTAATTGCTTACTATCTTCATAATCAAATTTTTGTTCCATAAAGTTCTGATACAATTCAATAAAACGCTGATCTTCAAGAGATAATACTATTTGGCATAATTCCTCTGTTGATAATAGATTCATAAAATCATGCAATTCACTATCAGAAAAGGAGTTAACAATCTTTGTCTTTTCTTTTAAACAATAATCATGATATTGCCTTCGTATATAAGGTGTATCCTTCAATTGCTTGTAAAAACGATGAACAATCGCATCCAAATATTGAACTTCTAATTCTTTTTTATTCAAATGATTACTAAAATCTAAAACCAATTGAATATCAGAACATCCCATTCCACACATATTATCTTCTCTTTGATTAACAATAAAAGATAATTTAATCCTTTGCCAACCAGCATTATCATGTGGTACTTCTAAAAAATTCATCCAATCATGGTCAGCCACAATAAATTGAATTAAATCACATAACACCTCAGTAGTGATTAATTGATTGATCATAATCCTTTCAGGAATAGGACTCTTAAAATTATCTGTTCCATCAAGAAACATAATATAAACACCTTCCTGACCAAAATCATCTTTATAAAATTTCATATTAATTTCAAAAACTCTTAATAACTCTAAAGCATACATCCTATTTTCTAAAATAGGGTATCGATTTAAAACAATACTTTTTATACTATCTACCACATCAATATTATCTTCTTTACTGATTTGAACTTCCATCCTATCCCTCCATCATACCATTATTTTTTTAACCGTTTACTTACATTTTAACAAATTCTAATCAAGAAAACAATCTTTTGCCTTAATCAATACTTTACCTTTCCCAGTATACTGATTCAGTTGTTGATCAAAATGCTTTTGAACAAAATAAGAATGAAAGTCAATCTCTGTCAGTTGATCCAATGTTTTATCATAAACAATTCCAGGAATAATATGTAAATTCCACCCCTTGTCCAAATAATCTTTAAATTCAAAAATACCATTCAAAGAAGAAGTTGTTATTGTATGATCTACTATAGATTCAATTTTATGAAAACCTGAATATCTTACTAATATATCTCTCAAATCTAAAACCCAATTCTCAATATCATCTAACTTATTATTTGTCATATCACATAATTTAGTGACAACTTCCAGCTTATCTTTTGCATTATTCAATCTAGAAAATGATTGAAATAAAGAAGTTTCTGCAGCCAAATGACCAATAACTAATGTAACTAGATTTTTTTGATAGCTTTTCATAGAATAATTTGAACTTAATTTTTTAACCTTTTCTTTATCAAGATATAACATTTTTGCTTTTCCTGCAGTAATACTTTCTACATCTTTCGTTACAAATGTTGGCAAATCATAATCTAAATGAGCATAATTTTGATATTCCCTATAAGTTACATACCTATGCTTCAATATTTTTCTAATGTGTTCAAAATTATTTTTATTAGGAATCATAGTATTATTTTTCAAACACCTACAAATAAGACGTAAAGGATAAGTTAAATTTCCTTCTTGATGGCCAACCCCTGAATTATATAAATAACCACTAGGAGTAATATACCAACTATTGGGCCAGACAAACTTTTCAACACGATTTAGAGATGGTACTTTAATTAAACTTTTACTCTCTAACTCTTCTACTGCATCATGAATCATACTTAATATCTCAAGTAAAGGTGAATCGATTTCTGGATACATCTTTATAAAACTTTCACAGTAAAAAGCATAATCTTTCAACATCCATTTTAAATCAGCAGAACTTAAATGAATATTAGATCTATAATCAACAAATTCATTATAATAATTTGTTCTAAATTGAAAAAAATCGTTCAAAAGATTCTTTTCTTGATAGGACATATTTTTAAAAGATAAACTATTATAAATCAATAATTCATGATGAGCTATCACTAATTTATCTATATCAGCCATTCTTTCGAATAAATTTCTATAGTTTTTCCAAAATTCTTCAGATAAAAAAGCATCACCTAAATAAACATCTCTTTTACAATTATATCGTTTCCTATCTAAATAAATAATAAAATGGCTCAAATAATCTAATTCTTCAAAATATTTATACACCATCAACACCTCTAACATTTAATTTTTGAGTTTATTATAGCAAACTATATAAATATTCACTACATTTTAATACTTTTTCCATAATAAAAACTACTTCAGGGTACAATACTACTATAAAATTTAGAAAAATACTAATAATATAACAAAAAAGTTAAAAAATAATGAAAATAAAATAATTATAATTGCAACAAAAACTTATGATAGCCAAATTATTAAAAAGGAGACTAAATTGACAAAATCAATTTAATCTCTATAATTTTTATAGGGAATATCAGTTGTTGAGTGTCTACCAAATCTTTTGTAGAGAGGAGGTTTGATAAAAATGAAAACTAAGACTTTTATTTTGAAAGTTCTTAAGCTCATTACTATCATTTTATTTCTCCTTATCATTATGATAGTAGTTATAAAAAAATGACACTTAATTCATCATTGAATTAAATGTCGAACTAAATTTTATTTGGGTAGACATTCAACTCGCTAAAACTGAACATTCCCTTTTTTATTTTATGCAAGTTCCCTTGACATATTCATAATAACATAAAAACGGCTTTTTGACAAGTCGTTTTGCTTAATACTCGAAAAGTTCGAGTTTCCTATCAATATGGTGGAGCATAGCGGGATCGAACCGCTGACCTTCACGGTGCAAACGTGACGCTCTCCCAGCTGAGCTAATGCCCCAGACAAAACTGATTCAATCAATCAGTGAATTAATTATAGCATATCATCATTTTCTATGTCAATATTTTCTAGAAAATTTTTTATGAAGTGCTTCTTTTTCCGTATAATATCGATCTTTTCCTTTAATAACATGAATTCTATCTCTATATAAATGATTAAGAGAAGAAATTTTCTGCCTTTTTTTAAAATTATAATGATATAAATATCTCTCTAACAAAAACTTTTCATAATAATAATTTCTTTTTCCATCCTCTTCTCTAATCTTATAAATTAAAAAACTTAACATTAAAAATATATTTAAAGTAAATTCTTTTTTTAAAAAATAAAAGAATAAAAGAAAAACCATAAAATAAGAAAAAAGAATAACTCCTCTAAGACTAAACTTAAAACTAAATTTATAATTTAATAAAATATTAAGTAACTTTCCTCCATCTAATGGATAAATTGGCAACAAATTAAAAACTAAAATAGAATAATGAATAGAAGTTATTAATAATCTATCGTGTATCAAAAAATTAAAGTTCATTAAAATAAAATAAGCTAAAAACTGAAAAAGAGGCCCCATAATTAAAATAATAAGTTCTTTGTTTAAACTTACATTCATCTTTAAATGAAACTTAGAAATTCCTCCATAAGGATAAAAATAAATTTTATCAATATCAAATCCAAAATATTTAGCTGTTAAAAAATGGCCAATTTCATGAATTGATATTAAAAATGAAACAATCAGAAATGGCATAAATGAACCAATTAATACAGAGATAAAAGCAAAAAGAATCGTCAATGGGCTAATATAAATATAATTAGATATACTCTTTATAATTTAAGTACTTTCCATCTTTTTGAAATAATAAATACAACTTCTGATCTTTTGCCTCTGCAATCAACGATCCCTTTTCAACATAATCATACATTTTGATATCTTTTACCTCTATATTAGAATACCAAACCTCAATACCATCAATTTGTTCTACAATTATTGTATTTCCATATCCTTCCTTATTGCCAATAAACACTACTATTCCACTTTCTAAGGCAGGAACCAAATAATTAGAAGCAACTTTTAACTTGACCCCATCCTTATAAATACTACTTTTACTATAACTAATTTTTTCAGAAAATACTGAACTTACCTCAGGAGTAGTAGCAAGATATTTACCAAAATACTTGTTATATATATTCTTTGCCTTAGTAAATTTAAAATTAGTTGTATACACATTTTTATGAATAAATTCTTTCAATGAAGCATTGTTTTTAGTTACAATTAAACCAACTAAAAAAATAATGATAGTAATTAATACTCTACTAATAAAACTATTGACCATCCTTCTAAATTTATTGTTTTTCATTTCTTTTCTATTTCTAGTTCTACGATATTCTTCTATATTCATAAATTTCTCCTTTGATAAAGTTTATGATAAATAAATATTTTTATAACAAAAAAGAAGCCTTATTTAAGCTTCTTTACTGATTCAAAATAATATTCATCATGAATAGAGGTATAAATAAATTTATAGGTTTGTAATTTATCTTTCTTAGCATCTAAATTTGCCTCATCGTAAGCTACAACATTTTGTTTCAAAATACTACTACATTGATCCATTCTTTTATTACAATCACGATAAATTATTTTTTGGGTTTTATCCATATAAGCAATAGCTACAGTAATTTCCATTTTTTCTTTCACTATTTTAGCATCAATAATTTTAGATAAAATATAAATGTCTGACATCTTACAAACTTCTGAGGTCATTTTAATATAACTCTTTACCTTCGAGTCATATCGATATGTATTACATCCTCCTATAAAAGAATCTACTCTTTTATAAGTATTTGGCCCAAAAACCTTTTCAAAAGAAGTCCTTAATTTCTCCTCTTTCAAAGTACTTTCACTAGTACCAGTATTTTTATATGCTATATTGTATTTCAAATCTTCATCTACTTCATCCTTAGTCAAAGAACGATGACTATAATAATAATTAAGCCACTCCTTATTAGCAGTATTAGGCAACATTCTATGATATAAAGAAGAGGTCTGCTCATCTTTAATCAAATCAACACTTGGTATTTTTCTAAGATTAAGATTTCTATAAATGACATAAACACCAAAAAACAATATGATAACGGAAACAATTCCCTTTAATACCTTTTGCATATAAAATTCCCTTTTCTTTCTTTAAATTTCTTCTACTGAACTTTTCTTTCTACTTTTAGAAAGTGCCTCTTTTCGAGAAAAATTCAGTCTACCTTTCTTATCAGTTCCTAGAGATTTAACAACAATTTCATCTCCTAATTTTACAATATCATCACACTTTTCTACTCGTTTGTCAGAAAGCTGAGAAATATGAACCAACCCTTCACAACCAGGCCAAATTTCTACAAAACAACCAAAATCTTCTATTTTTACAACTTTTCCATTATATATCTTTCCCTCTTCAACTTCACGAACAACATCTTCTATCATTTGTTTAGTCTTTTCAATAATAACTTGATCTGTATGATAAATAATAACTCTTCCATCATCTTCTAAATCAACTTTAACAGCATTAATATTAGTTACTTCTGTAACATTAGAAGCTTCACAAATAATTTTGGTAATCATTTCTCCACCTTTACCAATAACATCCTTTATTTTATTAGGATTAATCATAAAAGTTAACGTTTTTGGAGCATATTGTGAAACTTCTTTACGAGGTTCTTTGATTTGCTTTTCAATAACATCCAATATTTCTAAACGAGCATATTTTGCCTGTTCTAAAGCTTTCTCTAAAATTTCTTCTGTAATCCCTCGAATCTTAATATCCATTTGTAAAGCACAAATACCATTTCTAGTACCTGCTACTTTAAAGTCCATATCTCCTAAATGATCTTCCATACCTTGAATATCTGTTAAAATAGTATATTCCTTTTCATCAGATGACGTAATTAAACCCATAGCAATTCCAGCTACTGGTGCTTTTATTGGAACTCCTGCCGCCATTAAAGACATACAACCAGCACAAATACTAGCTTGTGAGGAAGATCCATTACTTTCTAAGATTTCAGATACTACTCTTATCGTATAAGGAAACTCCTCTTCACTTGGAAGAACTTCTTTTAAAGCCTTTTCACCCAAAGCTCCATGCCCTATTTCACGTCTACCAGGTGAACCATATCTTCCTGTTTCACCAACAGAAAACCGCGGAAAATTATAATGTAACATAAATCTTTTTTGGTCTTCAATTTCTAAACCATCTAATATCTGATGTTCCCCTAAAGCCCCTAAAGTAGTAATAGATAAAGCTTGTGTCTCTCCACGAGTAAACAATGCAGAACCATGAGTTCTTGGTAAAAGGTCAATATCCGTTGATAAAGGTCTTATCTCATCCATTTTACGGCCATCAGCTCGAATATGTTCTTGAACTACAATACTTCTAAATTCACGATATTCAATATCTTCTAATATCATCCGAATTTTAGTAAGCAAAATTTTTAATTCTTCCTCATCTAAATGATTTTCATTTTCTTGATATTGATTAATAATCTCTTCTTTAATAGCATCCATTTCTGCATACATTTGTAACTTTTCTTTAATACGCAATGCCTTATTAAAGCGACTAGCTGTTAACTGATCTATTTCTCTTCTCAATTCCTCAGCAATTTCTAAATGTTCATATTCCATTTTCTCATCGCCAAGTTCTTTCATGATTTCTTCTTCAAACTCAACTAATTCCTTAATAGCAAGATGCCCTTCTTTTAAAGCCCCTAACATAATTTCTTCCGAAGCCTCATGAGCACTAGATTCCACCATATTAATAGCATATTTAGTACCCGCAACAGTTAAATCAATTAATGAAAGTTCCATTTCATCTGGAGATGGATTAATAACATATTTTTGATTTACATATCCTACCTTAACTCCTGCTATTGGTCCATTAAACGGTATTTTACTAATAGATGTTGCTAAACTGGAACCTAATAAAGCTGCAAGTTCTGGAGAACACTCTTGATCAACACTTAAAACAGTATTAATAATTTGTACCTCATTTTTAAAGTCTTCAGGAAATAGTGGACGCATTGGTCGATCGATCATTCTGGCAGCTAATGTCGCATTCTCAGTTGGTCTTCCCTCCCTTTTAATAAAACCACCAGGTATTTTCCCTACTGAATATAATTTTTCTTGATAATTTACAGTCAATGGAAAAAAATCAGATAATAAATTGACACTCTTATTTAAAACAACAGCTGTTAGTACTACTGTATCTCCATATCTTACTAAAACACTACTTGTTGCCTGTTTAGCTAGCTCACCATGTTCAATTACTATTTTTCTTCCATAAAATTCCTTTTCAAATACTTTCTTCATAATAACTCCTAAATAATACTTCTATTTTCATTGTATAACAATTTTTCATTTTTTGCCACTAAAAGAAAAATAGACACTGAAAATGTGTCTACTTTCTTAATCCCAATTTTTGAATTAAATCACGATACCTTGTTACATCTTTCTTAGCAAGATATTGTAACATGCTACGACGTTGACCAACTTTTTTTAACAGTCCACGACGTGAATGATAATCATGTTTATGAATTTTTAAGTGCTCTGTTAAATCATTAATTTCTTTTGTTAAAATAGCAACTTGTACTTCACATGATCCTGTATCTTTACTATCTCTAGCATATTCTTTAATAATTATTGCCTTTTCTTCTTTAGTTAAAGCCATTTTTAATCATTCCTTTCTCTTATTATTAGCCATATTCTTGGTAAAAGGTCGGAACTTCCTTAAACTAAGAACATGGTCAGCAACTAAAGTATACTAAAGTTTTTCTATTTTGACAAGCAATATTTTTCCAAATACCAATAAAAATATATTCAATTTCAATAGGAAAACTTCTTTTTCTTTTTACCAAACATACTATTTAATAGGTGATATTAATGAAAAAAATAATTACTAACTCTTTAAAAATCTTTTTATTATGCTTGATTCTTCACTTTTTATATCATATTTTAAAAATGCCTATTTTAAGAATTTTCTTACCTACAAAAGAAAACATTTTTGAATATATTAAATTGCTTTTTACAGCTAATATTCTATTCTCACTCTTCAAAAAAGATTCCAACAAATACTTAAAGGCTTTACTTCAAGGAATTTTATCTAATACTATTTTATTAGTATTCTATACTACTATATTTTTAAAAACGGGTAAACTACTTCCATTAACCTTATCCATCTTTTTATTAATAAGTATTTTAATTAGTGAATTTTTCACTTCAAAAATAAAAAAATACCCTAAAAAAGTAGAGTATTATAGTATCTTTATGATATTAACAATTTATTATATATTTCTATACTTAACAGACTATCCCCTAAATAATTTAATATTTAAAGACTTTTTCTAGATAAGATTATCTCTTAGAAAAGTCTTTACCTTTTGATCAATATAAACATCTATTTTTCCTCTATTAGTAATTTTAATAAATCCCATTCCTTTAATTACTAAATCTTTATTAAACTGCAAATCATAACTTGTCTTAAATAAATGGTATAAATCTTGATGTCGAGCAGTAATAATCCTTTTCACTTTTAAGTGATTAGACAGATAGAGAGTAAAACTATTCTTCTCACCTTCTACATAATCTATTCGGATTAAATCTTCTATAATAATAGATTGCCCCTTTTTTAATTGATATGTTTTTGTTTTAATCTCCTTTTGAGGATTCAACTTTTTTAACATTTTTCCCTCTACGTAATTAGTTAATGAGGTATAATCAACTAATCCCGGAGTATCAATTAGTGTTAAATAATCATTAATTTCAATTGTAATAGTATTAAGTGTGGTTGTTGGAAGCGGAGAAATTGTTAGTTCCTGCTGCTTATTAGAATAATTCTTAATTAACTTATTAATTAAAGTAGACTTTCCAGCATTAGTATGCCCTACTACATAAACATTCTTAGTAGTCTGATAAAATTTTATTCTCTTCAAAAGATAATCTATATGATAATTCTTAATACTACTAATGATAATAACATCATTAAAAAAAGGATATCTTTCTTTAAAATAACTAACTATTTTTTCATCTTTAACAGATTTTGGGATAACGTCTCTTTTATTAATGACTAAAATTAAATTATTAGGTAACCACTCCTTAATTTGTTTCAAATCATCTTCAATATTTAAAATATCTACTACATACATAACCAAATCTTTTGTTTTTCCAATTTCCTTTAAAATTGTTTCATATTCCTCATTTGATTTAGTAACAGTTTGATATTCTCCATAATTTTTTAAACGAAAACATCTTTGACAAATATCGTTATCAACACTCGTCGTATAACCCTCTTTAGTAATATTCTCATCCTGTAACTCTACTCCACATCCAAGACACTTTTTACTCATAATATTTACCTCTTTCAAGTAAATTCGCTTTTCCATACTTACGAATTAATTTATTCTCTATAATACGATTCAATTTCGTAATCTTCAAATCTTTTACTCCTATTGGGTCTACTAAAATTGTTTGAATACCAAATCTAATTCCAGATAAAATATCAGTCATTAACTGATCTCCTATCATAACCATTTCATCTTTCTCAAAATGATATTTTCCTTTTATTTTTTTTAGTCCCCTTGTTAATGGTTTCATCGCCATACTAATAACTTCTATATCTAAACACTTTTGATATGGATTAGCTCTCCTCAAAGGACTATTAGTAATAATAAAAACTTGAAAATCTTTTTTTAATTGACAAATCAGCTTTTGAACTCTTTCTGGACATGCTTTTTCCTCCAAAAGTGCCAATGTGTTGTCTAAATCAAAAATCAAACACTTAATATTTGAATTTTTAAGTTTCTGATAAGGAATATCTTCTATACTTTTTACATAAATATTAGGTATTAGTTTCAAATAAATCACCAACTTTATTATATCGTATTTTCTTATATTTTACTAGCACTTAGTTATTAACATTCTGAGCAATAATTTCGGTATTTTGATCAATTACATCAAAAGTATATCCATTAGATTTCGCATATTGAATAATTTGTCTTAAACTATCTCGAGTATAAGATTTAATATCATGCATTAAAACAACATTCATCCTATCATGTGACAAATTACTAGTTACAATTTGATAAACACCTTCTGGTGTTTTCACAACACCAGCATCTCCACTTGCTAAATTCCAATCATAGTATCGATAACCTTGTTCTAATACTTTTTTAGTAAGACTAGTCATAATTCCAGTTTTATACTTTCTACTAATGGTATTACTACTTCCACCAGGAAAACGAATAAGCATAGATCGATAACCTGTTATTCTGAAAACTCTATCCTGTACTTGCTTCAAATCATTAAAATAATTTTCTTCGGATTGATATATTTGACTATAATCATGAGTTGCTGTATGTAAGCCAATAGAATGTCCTTCATCATAAGTTCTTTTAATCAAGTCATCAGGACCACTATTAGTAACAAAGAAAGTAGCCTTCACATTTTCCTCTTTCAAAATATCCAAAATTTTATCAGTCGTCCCTGCTTTAGGTCCATCATCAAAAGTCAAATAAATTGTTCCTGGCATAGATTTTTTAACAACATGTACAGTCCTCACTACTTTAGTCTCATTATTAGCATGATCGGAAACAGAATAAGTTAATGTATAAGTTCCCAAAGTATTATGATCAACATTTCCCTCTATTTTTACCTTAGAAGCAATGTCTTTATCACAGTTATCAGTTACTGTATATCCTTCCTCTTGATAAGGAGTACCTATAACAATATTAATAGAATCACCATTTTTTAATTGAATTGTTGGTCTCACAATATCCTTTTTAATAATCTTTCTAGTCAAAGTTGTTTTATTTTTAGCCTGATCAGAAACACTATATACATAAGCATCTTTCTTCTTTTTAACTTTTACCTTAGAAGTTAAATCTTGATCATAATTATCAACCACTTGATATCCTTCTTCTTGATACTCCTCATTTGGACAAATATATACTTCTTTAGAACCATTTAAAATAATAGCAGGTTTAGTTAAATCTTTAACATAAACAATCCTTTTTTTTACAGTTTTAAAAAAACCTTTCTGATAAGAATACTCAATTATATATTTTCCCAATTTTTTAGGATTAACTTTTCCTCTTACCCTCACCTTTTCTGAATAATCTTTACCATTAATCGTTAAGCGATACCCTGGTTCTTTATACTCTTCCTGATAATCTAAAATAATTTTAGATTCTTTATATAAAATAATATTAGGTGCATATTGCTTAGCTACCCAAAGGGAAATCACAACCAATAATAACAGAACAAATATGAAAATAAATTGCCATCTAATTGAATAAACTCTAATCTTTTTTTTCTTTTCAAAAAAAAGGTCTTCTCCTATAGTACCTTCCTGTTCTAACTGTAAAAATAATTCCTCAAGTTGGCTATCTTCTTCTATCTTTTCTATTTCTTCTTTTTCTAAACTTACTTGTTTACTTACTATCTTTTTACTACTCCTACCTTTTTTAGACACAATACCACTTCCTAGATTTCAATATTATTATACATTTTTATTATTGAATAGTCTAGAAATTTTATACTTTATTCTACATTATTATTTTTGATAAATTCCCGTAAAATCTTAGTTAAAGCTCGTTTTTCAATACGAGAAACATAACTTCTAGAAATATGCATTTGCTTTGCTATCTCTTTTTGGGTTAATTCATCATACCCATTTAAACCATATCTTTTAATTAAAATATCTTTCTCTCTTGAAGTCAAAACATCAATATACTGATTTAATAGTTTAATATTATCCTTTACAGCTAAGTTATCTAAAAAATCTTCTTTAGGAGTTTTTAAAACATCGATAATCGATATTTCATTTCCTTCTTTATCATAACCAATAGCATCATTTAAAGAAATATTTTTTGTAAATTTATTAGTACTTCTAAAATGCATTAAAATCTCATTTTCAATACAACGAGCACAATACGTTGTTAGTTTAACTCCCTTATTTTGGGAAAAGGTATCTACCCCTTTAATTAATCCAATTGTTCCTATACTAATTAAATCATCTTGATCAGATTCCTTATAGTCAAATTTTTTAACAATATGTGCAACTAATCTTAAATTATGTTCAATCAACTTATTCCTTGCTTCTTTATTTCCTAATTGTTTTTCTTTTAAATATTTCTCTTCCTCTTCATCTGTCAGTGGTTCTGGAAATACTTGATTAGAATAACTTCCTGTCACAAAAAAATTTCTAAGTAAATCTATAAAATGAAAAAACATATAATCACTTCCTCTTAGTTAATTATATGTTTTTCTTTTTTGAATATCTAAATTATTGTAAAGAATTAACTTCACTTAAAGTAGCATCCTTTCCATAAACATTGACTCTAATACTGAAACTTTTTGAAGTATTAGATAATTCATAACTAGAATCAACCCACATTCTTAAACGGTAATATGTCGTTTGAGTAGTATGCACTCCTTTAGTTGCCAAAACCATTTCTCCAGCTTTTGCTCCAACAGAATCATCCTGTGCAAGTGGAGTAAAAGCAGTAGGTGCTAACTCCTCTTTAGCATAAACCCCTGCCGTCGTTCCTGATTGCAAATATAATCGAACATCAGTATCTTTAAGAGTAGAACTACTTTCTTTATGTGCTACAACTTCATAAATAATTCCCTGATTAACAGATATCTCTGTACTAACAGTAAAATCAAACATTTCGTTTTCATTAGATAAATTCTTACCTACATCCTCTGTCATAGGCATGGCATTAGTAATATTAATACCTGTTTTTCCTTCTGTATAATTCATGGTAATCGTTCCTGTTTTAATTTGGTTTGGTATTTGTCCTTCTTTAGCATAATGAAAAGCTGCATATGTAACTCCAATTACCAATATCACTAGTAAAAAAACCAAAATAACAATCACTGTAGCTTGTAAACGCTGATCTTTCACTTTATTTTTATCTTTACTCTTCTCTTTCACTATATTTCACTCTCCTACTATTCTTACAATAAGTATCTTATCAATAAACTTAAAATTTTTCAACCTACTTACAAAAAAATTATTCCAAAACTGTAGAGTTACAATAGATGTGAAACAATTTTATATAAAAAAAGTGAATCAA
>CAOJDX010000006.1 GCA_948433435.1 uncultured Clostridia bacterium | reverse complement strand
TTTTATTTTATCATGGAAAGATTTTTTATTTACACAAATTTATTTACAGACTCTAAAAAACTCAAATAACCAATTTAACTCAATCATACTACATAACAAAAATGCACTATAATAATAGTGCACCAAATTTATTGATTTCCACTTTGATATTGATAACTACCAACAGTTATTTTAGCAACAGTATCTTTAATATAAATCTTTCCTCTTCCAAATTGCTGAGTTTCTATAACAGCTGTTGTCCCATTATCACGATACTCATAAACATAATAACTTAGCCCACCAAACTTCTCAGGATTCAACGTCGCCTTAGCATTTTCTTTCAACGGACTAACATCAACATCATATAGTGCCCATGAATTAATACTAGGTGGTAAATTAACATAATTTTTTTGATTACTGGTATCTGCTTCCTCATCAACTACTACTTGATCTGTTGTCTTCCAATTACCTCCCATTCCATTTAAAATATTTGTATTATCTACAAAATAACATTCATCTAAGTCATATTCATGATTAAAATGATAATTTCCTTCACTATTTTTGATCCAACTAGTATCCGCACTCTGGCTAACTTCTATATGACAATGAACTCCTGTAGCATTACCTTTAGTTCCCATATTTCCAAGTTGTTCTCCCTGTTGCACTATCTGACCAATCTGAACATTCATAGAATCATCATGAGCAGTCATAAAGGTAGCATAATCAATACGACCATTAGCAAATCTAACCTTATTAGTTGACTGCCACATCACTTGCCCACTGCTA
The DNA here is from genome assembly GCA_948433435.1 of uncultured Clostridia bacterium. Classification (GTDB taxonomy): domain Bacteria; phylum Bacillota_I; class Bacilli_A; order RF39; family UBA660; genus UBA2730. Next base: position 54,769 of record CAOJDX010000006.1, on the reverse strand, counting down.
GGATAAGTTTTCAAACATTTTACTGTACAAGGAGCATAATAAGCATATCTAACTCCCACCTGAATTCCCCTAACATCATTAGCCATAATCCCTTTATGAGAAAATCTGCTATTAGATCCTTGAGTAATATACATATCAGTAAATGGACATAAAAAATCTTCTATTCCTGCTCTAACTGATTTTTGATTTTTTAACATTTTTACCTCCTTTACAATATATTATATGCTATTATTTATAATTCAACTATCGCAATTATCCTTCTCACAAAAATAAAAAACTACGACTTCAATAACAAATCGCAGTTAAATCTTTTACATCAAACCTCTATTCATTAACTCAGGTATAACATAGTCCCCCAAAATACTTCCTACTTTAATTCCTAAACTTTTATAATTTCTATCGATCCATAAAGCTTCTTTAATTTCATTATTACATTTTATTTGACCATTAATTTTAACTAAATAGGCTTTTACACAAAGTGGTTCACCAGAAAAACAGGCTTTATCAAAATACTCTCCAAAAAAATCGGCTTCCAATAACTCAACTGTTAATTCCTCCATTAATTCTCTTTTTAATACTTCAAAATCAGTCTCACCGTTCTCTCTTTTTCCACCAGGAATAATACACTCCTCACGATTATTATTTTTTCTTTGAACCAATATTTTTTTATCCTTTAAAATAATTCCCCCTACTTTATCAATCATAAATAACCTCCTATATTTTCACTTTAACTTTTATTTATTATACCAAATTAAAGTAAATAGGCAAAATAAATTAATAGTCAATTTTATTACTACTCTCAAAAAAGGCCTTATAAGCTTCAAATGCAGAATATACATCATATTTACTAGTTACTTCATAAGGAGAATGCATTGAAATAACTGGAACTCCACAATCAATTACATCAATTCCTTTATTAGCTAAAATAAAAGCAATGGTCCCTCCTCCACCAATATCTACTTTTCCTAATTCAGAAACCTGATACTTAATATTTTTACTTTCAAAAATATTTCTTACATAAGCTACAAATTCTGCATTAGCATCACTTGCTCCTGATTTTCCCCTTGATCCAGTATATTTATTTAGTTCAACTCCACATCCAATAAAAGAAGCATTATTTTTTTCAAAAACATCCTGATAATTTGGATCAACTCCCGCTCCAACATCAGCTGATAGCATTCTTGAGTGACAATAAGTTTTAGTTAAAGCACTAGGAGAATTACTATATGTCTTTTCCAAAATTTCATGAATAAAATAGTCAAAAACATCTGAGTACATTCCTGTATTTCCAACACTTCCAATCTCCTCTTTATCAGCAAAAATAGCGATTTTAGTGTACTGGCAATCTTCCGATTCTATCAAAGCTCTTAATAAACTATAAGCACACACTCTATCATCTTGTCCATATGCTGCAATCATACTTTCATCAAAACCCAAATTTCTAGCTTTAAATGCTGGCACAACCTCTATTTCTGAACTATAAAAATCTATTTCTTTAATACCATATTTCTCATTTAATAAACATAAGATATTTTTCTTAACGGAATCTTCACCCTTAGGGATACTTCCAACTAGGATATTTAAACTTTCCCCTTCAATAGCTTCCTCCAATTTTTTACTATTTTGTTGCTGCGACAAATGAGGCAATAAATCTGTTATCGTAAAAATGGGATCATTCTCTTCTTCGCCAATATTAATTTCGACCTTTTCTCCATTAGATTTTACAATAACCCCATGAATAGCCAATGGAATTGTTGTCCATTGATACTTTTTAATTCCACCATAATAATGAGTCTTAAATAATGCTAATTGTGCATCTTCATATAAAGGATTGGGTTTCAAATCAAGTCTTGGTGAATCAATATGAGCACCTACTATATTCATTCCTTCAGTTAATTGATCACTACCAATAACTGCCGCTAATAAACTTTTTCCTCTGTTATTAAAATAAACCTTATCACCTTTCATTAAAGTATCCATACTAGAAATGGGTTTAAAATTATTTTTTTCTAACTCTTGAATAATTAAACTATTTGCTTCTCTTTCTGTTTTTGCACGATCTAAAAAAGTCATATATTGACCACAGAAGGTAAATATATCACTTTTTTTACCTTCATCTAAATTTTTCCAACCACATTCTTTTTTGTTAATTACATTATCCATCATATTCCTCCTATTATATATATTGTCTTTTTTTAAGAAAAATATGACTATATTATTTAATATTTCATTCATATATATTAAATTTTAATTTTTTACTAAAGATACTACTTTTCAATAAAAGTAACACTCTCATTTTTCTATTCGCAATTAACAGTTATTTTCAATAATCCATTTGATATCTTCTATCGATTTATCAATATTAAAACGACCATTCCCAATTGGATAATAAACAGAATAAAATTTATAATTTGTTTGGTTAATTTTTTTTATGAAGCATTTTTTCCTGACTTGTGAAACGGATATTTTCTCATTTAGGACAATAGAACTTACCTGATTTCCAAACAAAATAACTACTTTAGGTTGAATAAAATCGATCTCTTTTTCTAATAAAGATAGATATTCCAAAAAAACAGAATCAGGCAAACTTCTTGCATCTAATTGTGTACATTTTCCCAAATTAGTAATAAAATAGCTATGTTTTATAACATCTTTATATACTTTTCTAGCAAATTCTTCTGACCATTCACTTCCTTTTTTTTGTCTAATTTCTTGATATATTTTATTATTCAAAAGTCCTACAGCATAAAATAAGTCCCATATATTTTTGGTTCCAATCCACGGAAATTTTGGCCCTTTCCACGTTTTTAAGGAAGCGATATTCCTAGCTGTTGGATTCATAAAAACAAAACAAATATCAGGTCTTTTCGTACACCCACCGTAATAAATAGAGTCTAATTCTTTTGCTCCATATTTTAACTGCAATTGATCATATTCCTTAGTTAAATCTTCTAGTATCACTTATATTTCACTTCCCATTAATAATCTTCAAAAAATAAAAATACTCTTTTTCTTTTTTAACACTTTTCTTCTAACATCAAATATTTATATATTTCACCCCAATTATGAACCACCTTTAAAAATTCAGTCTCCTCTATTGAATCAGAAGCCGCATTTTTAAAATATAAGGCATAAATGCCATTTTGAGCAGCTGCTTTACATATATCTTCATCATCATCTATAACATAAGCTACTTGTTCTTTCTGAAATCGTTCTATTTTTGATAATTCTCCATTAAAAATTTTAGCTTCCTGCAACCCAATCATAGCTAAAGCACTTTGTGCAATATTTACTTCTTCGTCACTTCTAGAAGTAATAATGATAAATTGATAACTTTTTCTTAATCTAGGTAAAACAAGATCAACACCAGTCATTAAATTAGCTGCTTTTAATACTTTATGGGCATAGTGCTGATAAAAATAATCAAAATGCTTATCGTCCCAACAATATCTTTTTTGATATATCCTTGCCGAATTATTGATTAAAGAGTTTCTTTGAAAAACATCAACATCATACATTTCAGTATATACTCTATATAAATTTTCTGAATCAAATACCACTCCATCCAAGTCTAAAGCAATCTTTTTCATCACCACACCTCCTACTATATTTAAAGTTTTATTGTCTTCTCCTCTATTGTTTTCTTCAAACATTTCACAATGTCATCATTATAATAACTAATTTCTTTAGACTCCAAGAAATCTTCCAATATTAAGTCGCCCTTCAATATTTTAGAAATTTCTCTTATGATTTGTTTTTGCAAAAATAAGCTTCCTTTTTGATAAATATCAAATAAAAACTCTGCTAAAAAACCAGAATAAAGATATTGATAACTTTCTATTTCATCAAGAGTTAAAGATCCAAATTCAATTTTATTTTTCTTCTCTTCTAAATCAAATAGTCTATTACTAATAGCTAATTTTAACCAATCTTCTCCCATACTCAAAGCAGCCGCTTTTTCCATAAAATTACTCAATAATTCAGTATTTAAATAATTTTTAACAGAACCCTTATTTCTTTCTAATAAACCATGTATTACTTCATGCACATGAGTAATCACAGATAAATAATCAATTTTTGTCCCTAATTCAATACTAGAAAAGATTACTCTTGCTTGGTTTAATATTTCTATGTGAGGAGTATCGATCAACAACTTATTAATTTTCCCATCCATCGAAAGACCTTCTGAATATACTATTGGAAGTTGATAAATATCCATATAACGAGCCTCTTGATTAAGAAGAGCAATAAATTGATCAAGTTCTGGTAAAGTTTTACATATTGCATTTATCTCTTCAACAGGCAAATGTAAGACCTCTCTATTTAAATTCGGAAAATAATCGTAAAAAATTTTTTCTGATATTCTAATAACTTCACTTTGAGCAATTGGTTCTGTTTTATATCTTCTATGATTAGAAAGTAACTGCAAACATCGCTGAAAGTTTAAATTTTCAGCAATAGAATAATCTATATATTGATACCCATATAATGCAAATTTTAATTTTTTTTCAATTTGATTCATAACCTATTCCCTCTGTAATTAGTATAACAAATAGATCTTATATTTACAATATTATACAATTTAAGTAAAATAATTTTTGAAAAAAATATCTAAATTACATTTGATCTAAACAAAAAAAGAAAAGCTTTATTCTTTCTAAGATCATCCTTTCTTATCAAAATTTAATTTTACTATAAAAAAACCTTTTTTATATTTTGCCTCTATACTACCTCCACTTAATTCTACTAACTGTTTGGCAATATTTAGCCCTATCCCAACTGATCTCTTCGCACTTTCTACAGTATAATATCGATCAAAAATTTTCTCTAAACTAACATGATCTAATTGATCAGTCCTATTTGAAAATTCTATTATTCCATTATCATACATTTTCACATTAAAATCTTTTTTACTATACTTAATAGCATTAGATATAATATTTTCAAAAATTCTTTTAAGCATATTCTCATTTAGTAGCCTAACAACTTTATTTTTACATATATCTATATTTGGCATAATATTGTACTCTTTAAATAAACTATAAAAACTAACTATAGAATCTTCTAATACATTATTTAAACAAATATTTTCCTTTTTTATTTCATCTTGTATATCTATACTCTTTGAAAAATCAAAAAATTGCTCTGTCAGATCTGATAAGTCCTTTACTTTATGATCAATAATTTCCAGATAATTTATTTGTTTTTTTGTGAGATTACTCTTATCCATTAAGTCAAGATAACCTCTTATAGCAGTAAGTGGCGTTCTTAAATCGTGTGATATATTTGTTATTGATGATTTAAATTCTCTACTTCCATTTTTATATTCCAATTCTAATATTCGTAATTCTTTTAAGCTTTTATTTAAACTATTAGCTAATTTCTTCAACTCATTATCGTTTGTACCAATAGTAATTAAATTATTTGTATCTGATTTTAAAATACTTGATAAAGATTCCCCGATATGATTAATTTCATTTTTCATCACCAAAATTTTAATAATTAAAAATATTAAAATACACAATACAATGAAAAACAAATAAAACCAGATACCCATAATGATCACCTTTCTATTTTAATTCTTTTCTTTTAAATAACAACAAGCCTGCCCCAGTAAACAATACTATAATACCGAATGAATATAGTGGTAATACTTTTGAAGTTTCCGCAGATCTTCCTGCTAATTGAAACATTGCTCCTGCTGGATTGATATCAAGTAAAATTTGACACCTTTTCTTTTTTTCTTCACTAGGATATTTAGGATTGAGTACAGTTTGTATTTTTGTTTCCCCATTTACCATTGTAGCTTCTTGAATAGTTTTTGGTGCTGCCAAAATATTAAAACAAGTAAGTGCTGCCATTATCATTCCAAATGCAAGCATAATTGATGTTATTGCTGTAATTGTTTTACTAGAAATCACCATAGCTATAAACGTAAATATACTTGAATAGGCCATAATCACAACAAATACGAGTATAATTTTACCTAACAATTCCATAAAAGAAATAGTATCCATACCAAATACTGATATTCCAACACTAAAAACTACCATCAAATACAAAAAATAAGAAAATAAACTTGTAATGATTACAATAATTAAATTAGATAGATAAATATTTTCCCTCTTATGACCAATACTGATTTTATTTCGAATCACTCCATCAGAATACTCTACTCCTAAAAATAAACTCGTAAATATAGCAATCGCTATTCCAATCATTGTTGAATAATTAAGCGCAATTTGTTCAATATTTATAATATCTCCATATCTTTTCATATTATTGTATTGAACATAAATTACTAATAATGCCAACCCCATACTAAATATTGTGAATAACCAAAACAACCTATTTTTGTAAAGTCTTGTAAAACTTGCATTTAATAATTTAATCAACATGACCACCTCCAATTAAATTAATATAATAGTTTTCTAATGATTCTTCTTGTTCATGAATTTCATCAATTATCAAATTTTCTTTAGATAAATCCCTCACAAATTTAGATAAATTATATTTCCCATAAACGTTTATAGTTTGATTATCCATTATTTCATAAGAAATTTTATTTTGTTCAAAATATTTAACAAAAACTTTTTGATTATCTACTTTTAAGATAAACTTATGTTCCATTTTTTTCTTCAGTTCTTCACTACTTATTTCTTTGATAATAGATCCATTATCTAAAAAACCATAATGTGTTGCTATTTTGGCCAATTCATCCAAATAGTGACTAGAAATTAAAATTGTAATTCTTTTCTCTTTATTTAATTTTAATATCAATTCTCTTATTTCGATAATTCCTTGTGGGTCAAGTCCATTAATAGGTTCATCTAAAATTAAAAAATCAGGATTACTTGCTAAAGCAATAGCAATTCCAAGTCTCTGCTTCATTCCTAAAGAAAAGTTTTTTGCTTTTTTTCTTCCAGTATTTGAAAGACCTACTAATTTTAATAACTCATCTATTCCCTCAAGAGTTGGCATTCCAACTAATTTATACTGCTCAATCAAATTATCTTTAGCAGTCATCTCTCCATAAATAGATGGAACCTCAATAATTGCTCCCATTCTCTTTCTAACACTTATAATGTTGTTACTACTATAATCAACTCCATAAATAGTATAATTCCCACTTGTAGGTTCTTGTAAGCCACAAATAATTCTAATTAAGGTTGTTTTTCCTGCTCCATTTTTACCAATAAGCCCATATATTGCTCCCTTTTCAATATGAATATTAGTATGATTCAAAACTCTAAAATTCTTGTACTTTTTTTCAAGATTATTTGTTTCTAAAATTATTTCCATAATCTCTCTCCTTTCCAATATTCATTCTAATAAAAATTTGTTAAGAAAATGGTTAAGAAAATATTAAGAAACTGTTAAGATTTAATCACTTATTTTAAAACCAACTCCCCATATTGACTCAATGTATTCCTTTTCTGTATAATTTCTAATCTTTCTTCTTATGTTGCTTATATGGACTCTTAAAGAATTCTCATCACAATCTTCTGTATCAATGCTGATTAAATCTAATAATTTATTTTTGGAAATAACTTGTGTTGAATTTAAAAGTAATTGCTTTAATATCGCATATTCTGTTTTTGTTAAATATACTTTTTTCTGACAAACCAATAAAGTATGCTTATCATTTAATAACTCCAAATCCCTATATTTTAAATTATCTATAATATTAGTCTTATTATAATTTCTTAATTGAACTTCTACTCTAGCAAGTAATTCTTTACAATCAAAAGGTTTTGTTATATAGTCACTAGCGCCAGATAACAAACAATTAACCTTATCATCACTAGAACCTTTTGCTGAGAGCACAATAATTGGAACATTATTTACTTTCTCAATTATTTCCTCACCACTAACTGCTGGTAACATCAAATCAAGTAAAATTAAATCAAAATGTTCTTTTTCTATCAACAATAATGCTTCTGTACCAGAATAGGCATTATATAAAAGATAATTCTTTTGTTTTAGCAATTCTTCCAATACATTATGAATACTAATATCATCTTCTACTATTAAAATTTTCTTCAAATGAATCACCTCAAATAATAAATACATTTTACCACAAATAGATTATTAATAAAAATAGATCCTCTTTCCATTAGTAGTTCACTCCATTATTTGATCATATTAGAATCAAAAAATTCTTATAATTCCATTGGAATAATAAAGTATCTACTACAAAAATAACCATATTCTAAGTCAACAGTTTTCCACTAAAAAGCTTAAAGGCATTACTAGATACTCTCACCAAAATTTGAACTTTATCCATCAATTTCACTAAACATTTCATGCCACTGCGAAATAATTTCTTTGAGTGAATATTTTTCAATAGACTGATTTTGTTGCTTTACTATTTTTTTGATTAACTTTGGATTATTAACAACCATTTCCATAGTTTTAGCATATTTTTTTACATCATAACATGGAACTAAAAATCCTGTTATTCCATTTATAATTAACTCTTTATTTGCAGGAATATCAAACCCTATCACTGGAAGACCACATTCCATAGCCTCTAATGTTACTAAGCCAAATCCTTCATATCTGGAAGGGATCAGAAAAATATCATGATTCAAATATACATCTACCATACTTTCTGTTTGAGAATAAATTTTAACACATCGCTCTAAGTGATAATTCTTAATTGTTCTTAAAAGAGAATGATACTCTTCGCCTTCTCCATAAATGTCTAATGTCCAATCTTTATTTTTTTCTGAAAAAAAACACTATGATAATAATCCTCCAATTTTTCCTTATCATAATTAGTCAATACTATTATTTCATCAAATTTTTTGATTAAAGGATCTATAAATAATTTTTCATTATAATATCTTGTTCCCACTCCCTTAAAATGAGCATCCACACTTTGATGATTCCAAAAAATAATTTTTCCTTTAATAACCGATTTTAATAAAGCAAGTATAAAACTTCTATCTCCAGCAACACCTATCACAAAATCAAAATTATTATTAATAAAAAATTTTAAAAGTTGCTTTAACATTTTATTACTACAAAAGAAATGTCTAATTAGTTTAGGAAAATATTTAAAAATTCCAGGTTTTCGATTTATTATTCTTAACTTCTCAAAAAAAATAGTATTATTTAATCGAAAATCATAATTAACACTTTCAACTAAAATTGAATAGCCTTTTTTAAATTATCAATAACAAAATCTCTAAATTCTTCCATTGTTCCAAAACATTTACCATTAACATTTTGTGCATGCTCAATACTTATTTCAATTTCATAGCCTTTATTTCTAAAAAAGTCACCAATATTTTTAATTTTTGTACCACCTGGAATTTTACAATCAACACTATCAAATATTTCTTTTTCCGTCATAGAATAATCATTAAAATAATTTAAAATCATTAATACTGCATTTGGTCCGCAAGCACATTCTATTTCCCATTGATGAGTTTTAAAATTTGATAATATAGTTAACTATTCATCATTTTTCAAATTATAAAAATTATGTTTAATATAATATTCTCTTTTTTTTGACATAAAAACACCTCAAATTTGTATTTAAATTTTATTATTTAAAATTTCTTGAATCATTTCAGAAACACTTTTGTATTCCTTTTTTGCTATTTTTTTTAATTCACTAACAGAATTTTGCATAGCATATCCATTATAATTTTTAATCATACTTATATCACTATAACCATCCCCAATAGTATATATATTGGATAAACTGGATAATTCAACATGCTCGGCTAATAGTTTTATTGATTTTGATTTATCTGTTTCTTTAGAAATTATTTCTAACATATTTTGAGTAACTGGGTATGAATTTATTTCCTTATATTTTTTATTTATATTGTTGCTTAGACTTAAAACATCTATCTCATCATTATATATTAGTGCAATTTTTGTTAAATCCATATAATCGAAATCAACTCTACTTTCTAATTCACTACAACAAAAGAATTTATCAGTTTTATCTAATTCCAAATCTCTTTTAAGATTATTTATAATTTGATTTTTCAAAGAAAAATTATATATAATATTACTATTTTTATCTATAATTGTTGCTCCATGATTAATTAGTGCATAATCATATTCAAAATGATAAAGATTGACTTTATTTTGTAAATCAAAATAACTTCTTCCAGTAGCAATAACAAATATATTACCTTCCTTTCTAAATTCATCAATGGCAACTTTGTTCTTTTCTATATCTTTATCATTTAAATAAAACGTTTTATCATAGTCACTTACAATCATCTTTTTAACATTCATATTTTAACCTCATTTATTTTTAAGTTTTATCTACATAAAAATTATATCAAAATTTTAAATTTTAAGATAGCCATTTTAATATTATTTAATTTCAGATATCGAAGCTGTTTTGTAAAATTTATAACCCCTAAAATCGTGTCTATATAGACTCTAAATTTATCTTTTTCTAATCTTTAATAAACATTTAAAACCCTTAACATATTTCTCTGTTAAGGGTACTAACTCTATATTATTTTTTCTTAATTTTATCTTAAGCTTTTTTCATGTTTATTATCTGATCCTATCTATACTAAATCGTTGATTGTATAAATAGATGCACTTCTAAATATTTCATAATTTAAATTCATCCTTCCTTAACTTAAACAATAAAAAAATACCAACTTCTAAAGTAGAAATTGATACTTATATAGTTAAGTCAAAGCTTTTAAATACTTGACTATTTCTCAATGGAGGGCCCAGTCGGATTTGAACCAACGATCAGGGAGTTGCAGTCCCACGCCTTACCACTTGGCTATGGACCCAGTTAACTAACATAATAATTGTAATACTTTTTTTATAAGTTGTCAATTATTTTACTTCTTGAAATTAGAAATTAAAAAATAAATACCTGCTATCCAAAAAGGAATAGTAAACAATAATAAAAAGAATAAACACTCTTTAATTATCTGATAATCAAATACAATTAAAAATCCAAACCATAAAGAAAAAAAACTAATCATATACATTAAAGAACTCAATTTAGTCATTTTCGTAACTATAAAATATCTTTTTTCATTTTTGGAAACATCGTCAACTTTCAAAGAAGTATTATTTTGTTCAAAAAATCCCCTTAATATAATAGATAAACCTTGAATAATTATAGCAACACCACATGCCATAAATGGCAATACAAAGACATTAGCAAATGATATTGGCCTCGATAAAAATATAGGCATACAAGTACTAATAAGCACTAAACCAACTAAAGATGTAAAACCACCATAAAATAAATATACAAATATATCTAATAAAAATCTATGAAAATTTTTCTTTTTTAAATTGAAATCACAAAGTTGACACTTTAAACTTCCCATTTCATTTTCACTACCACAATTAGGACATATCATATAAAACTCCTTACCACTCATTGTATAAATGATATCATACTTCCTAATTTTCTAAAACACTTTAATGATTCAATTTATAAACAATCAACTGATCAGGCAATAAATACAACTTTTCATTATATTGTAACAACTCATCTTTAGATATATTATATTTCTTACCCAAACTATCCATACTATCTCCCATCTTAGTCAAATAAACAGCAACTTCTTTTTTAGGGACAAGTAATTTCTGATTAGGATAAATATAATCATTTGGAGCTAAATTATTTAGGATTAACAACTCCTTAGGAGATAAATTATACTTTTCCGAAATAGAATAAATTGTATCTCCTTTTCGCACAATATAGTATTCAAATAAACTATAGGTCTTTGATGGAACTCTTAAGCTTTCCCCTGGTACTACATTATATACTGGTTTTAAATCATTTAATTCAATAATATTTTTGGCTGTTGTCTGATAAACAGTAGCAATATCTTCTATTGTATCATTATCTTTTACTTTATAATATTCATACATAAAAAAATTCCTCCTAATACAATATATGTATCAAGAAGAATTTTATTATTTTTTACTCATCTTTTAAATGATATTTTTTCTTCTGTTCCATCATAAATGCCGAAATAGCTGTTTCCAATTCTGGTAAAGCATCATTAGATATATTAGATAAAGTTATAAACTCTTTTACTGTATCTATATATACTTTTCCCCAAAGGAAACCTCCTGCTATTTTCAAATCATTAAATAAATCTGGAGTAATAGAATCAAAAAAATAACCAATCACTACTCTTTTTCTTCCTATCAGAATTCTTTCATTAGTAAGAGCAATCACAGCACTTCCTAAAATATTAAAAGGATTATCATTCTTTTGAGCAATAAAAGCATATTGAACATACTCATTTGGATTTAAATGCTTTAAAATAACACTAGCATTTTTTTGATACCGCCACCCAATAGTAAGCGGATATCTTTTTTTAAACTCAGCTACCATCTGATAAATACTTTGCATAGTATTATCTCCTATTCACTAATTAAACCATATTCTTTAAACATTTCTGTTAACTCCTCAATACTAGTCTCACCTTCTGATTTGTCAACAATCTTATCATCTTTTACAATTAAAACTAGTGGTGTTCCCCAACCTTCACTAAAATAATCATCAGATTTCTGGAATTTAGTAAGTTCATCATTATCAAGTTTATCTGTATCTAAATAATTAATTTCAATATTATACTTATAAACCATATGTTGCATAATTGGCTTTTGAACCTCACAATGTGAACATGTAGGACGTCCTATATAAATAATAGAATACTTCTCAGCATTTTTCTTTAAATCTAAATACTCTGTTATTCCAATATCTTTTAGGTCAGCCATTTCATCTTCTGAAATATTAGAACTATCACCAGCTGCATCTCCAATAGTAGGATTATTAGGTGTATTATTATACTCTCCCTTATTTGCAGAATCACTAATTGTAATAATAACAATAAAGAAAATAACTAATAAAATTGTAATAATAACTCCTTTAGCAACATTACCATTTTTAGAATCTTCTGCCTTCATTTCAATCTTTTCTTCTACTTTTTTCTCTTCTACAATTTTTTCATCCTTCTTTGGAGTAGGTACTTTTTTTACTGTTTCTACTTTTTTGGTAGTTGTCTTTTTAGTCTCCACCTTTGTATTTGTTTTTTTTGTCGTTTTTTTCGTTGTACTCTTATCTTCTGTACTCTTCTTTGTATTTGCCATAACAATACTCCTTTCTCATAAAGTGATTATAACATATTTTCTATCTTTTTTAATATTTTTTTAGCAATTTTCTTTAAAATTTCAACTAATTCATCTTTTTCCTTTGAATCCTTAACTGTTATAGCCCAAATCTTTAATTTTTGCAATTTAGCCTTTTTCTCCTCTTCCTTCAAAATATCAGTATACTTATAATCGCCATAAAGATAAGCAACTTTAGCATATCCTTTACTCACTAAATCTTTTTGTAATAGTCTATCATCTACAAAAATCCATGCTAATACTCTATCATATTGATCGGTCTTAGTAGAACCTTCATCATATTCAATAATTATTTTTTTAGCATTAGTCAATTGATCACAAGTATATTGACTAGCTTCCTTACCATACTGTTCAGGCTTTTTTTTCGGATGTACAGATTCTGGAGTATCTATCGCTAAAAATCTAGTACTCCTCTCTTCTCCATCAATTAAAAATCTAGCCGTATCCCCATCTACACATTTAACTAATTTAACTTCTTTGCTTTCAGCACATACAGCAATAGGAAAAAGAAAAAAAATACCAATCACTACAACCCATAACTTTCTTCTCATATTCTTCACCATACTTATTATATAAAATTTTGTCGATAATGAAAATGTATTATTGAAAAGTTTACACATATTTTTTTATGAGGGAGGAGTTTTATGAAAATAGGAATACCACGGGCATTATTATATTATTATGATGGGATAATGTGGAAATACTTTTTAGAAAAATTAAATGTTAGCTATATTGTTAGTGAGCACACAAATAAGCAAATTATTAAAAATGGAGAATCTTTAGCAGATAGTGAAGCTTGTCTTTCTCTAAAAATTTTTTTAGGACAAGTAAAAAGTCTCGAAAAAAAATGTGATTATATTCTAGTACCAAGAATGTATTCAATAAAAAAATATGAACAAGTTTGCACTAATTTTAATTGTTTATATGATCTTACTAAAAATTTATTTCAAGACACAAAAATACTTCATTATAATATTGATTTAACTGAAGGAAAAAGCGAAGTTTTAGCTTATACTAAATTAGGCAGTACCCTAGGATTTAGTTATATAGATAGTTATAATGCTTACTGCTATGCCAAAAGAAAAAAAGAACTATACTTTAAAGATAAAATTCTAAATCAAAGAGAAAAATTAAAAACTTCTAAAATGAAAATTCTCTTTGCTGGTCATCCATATAATTTATATGACGAAATCATTGGAAAAGATATTATTAATTATTTAGAAATAAATAATATTGAAATTATTTATTCTGACCTTTTAGAAACTGGTTTCGTTGATAGTGAATGTTATAAAATATCTACTGATATTCATTGGACTCATAGTAAAAAAGTTATGGCTGCTATTGAATACTACCAAGATCAAGTAGATGGTATTATTCTTCTTTCCACCTTTCCCTGTGGACCTGATTCCTTAGCTAATGAAATCATCAAAAGAAAAGTAAAAACTCCTCTACTAACAATCACCAAAGAAAGCTTTTCAAATACTGGGTTAGTTACTCGTTTAGATGCTTTCTTTGATATCATGAAGGTGAAATATGAAAGAAATCATTAGTTTTCCTCATCTAGGAGATTACTCAGTACCTATTAAATTTTTTATTAGTCATTTAACCGAAATAGAAGTTCAATGTAGTCCACCAATTACCAAGCAAACAATTGAATTAGGAGATAAATATTCCCCTAGTGATGTTTGTGTTCCTTTTAAATATAACCTCGGAAATTTTATAGAATCTCTAAATAATGGAGCAACAATCTTATTTCAAGCTGGTGGTGGATGTAGATACCGTTATTATGCTGAACTTCAAGAAAAAATTCTCAGAGATATGGGTTATCAATTTACTTTTATAAAATTAACAACTAAAGAACGTATCTACATTAAAGATACTTACAAAATATTTAAAAAATTAAATGAAAAGTTGAAATATAAAACTTTTCTCTATTATGGCGGTTTAACGATTTTAATGATCTACTATATGGATAAGCTAGACGAAATAATTAGAAAAAATATCGGCTTTGAAAAAGAAAAAAATAGTTTTATTAAGATAAAAAAAGAAATGTTGAACTCCTTTTCTAATTGTAAAAACTATTTAGAATTAACAAAATTATATTTTAAATATAAGAAGAAATTGAAAAAGTTAAAAATAAAGAAAAAAAATCCAATCAAAATTGGAATTATAGGTGAACTTTATACAGCTATGGAACCATTTAGTACTTATGAGCTAGAAAAGAAACTAGCTAAAAATAACATTGAAATTAAAAGATTTACAAATCTGAGTTATCTATTATGGCAAAAAGCTCTTTTAAAAAAGAGAATGTTAAAAAAATGTAAAAAATACTGCCGATATACCTTAGGAGCCGATGGTTTAGATAATGTATATCGTAGCATCTACCTATCTAAGAAAAAGTATCATGGAATTATTCATACAAAACCATTTGGTTGCACACCTGAAATTGGCGCTATCCCAATCATTAAAAATGTTTGTAATGACCACCACATGCCTATTATCTTCTTTAGCTTTGACACTGAACAAGAAGACGGTGGTGTGGACACTAGACTTGAAGCATTCTTTGATTTATTAAAGTATAGAAAGGATAAAAAATGAAAAAAGCTTATTTAGGAATTGATATTGGTTCTATTTCAACTAAAGGAGTTTTAATTGATGAAGAAAATCATATTCTTAGAAGTAGTTACTTATGGACCGAAGGAAGTCCCATCAATGCTGTAAAAAAAGTACTAAAAGAATTATTTAAAGAAAAAATTGAGTATAATGTTGTTGGAGTGGGAACTACTGGTTCCGCTAGAAAATTAATTGGAAGTATTTTAAATGCTACCATTGTAAAAAATGAAATAACCGCCCATGCGATTGGTACTAGTAGTATCTGTCCCAATGTAGGCACTATTATCGAAATCGGAGGACAAGATTCAAAAATCATTTTAATGGAAGACGGAATCGTTACTGATTATGCTATGAATACTTTATGTGCAGCAGGTACAGGCTCATTCCTATCTAGTCAAGCTAATAGATTAGGAATTCAAGTAGAAGATTTTGGAAAAATTGCTCTAAAAAGTAAAAACCCCGCCCTATTAGCAGCTAGATGTACTGTTTTCGCAGAAAGTGATTTAGTCCATAAAGCTCAATTAGGTTATTCTAAAGAAGATATCGTCGCTGGACTTTGTCGCAGTGTTGCACTTAACTATTTAAATAATGTTGCCAAAGGAAAAAAGATTAATGAACCAATCGTTTTTCAAGGTGGAGTCTCTAAAAATATAGGGGTTCAAAAAGCCTTTGAAGACATTTTAAATAAAAAAATAGATGTTTTAGATAATGGACATTTAATGGGGGCGATTGGTGTCGCTATTTTATCCAAAAATGAAGAAGAAAAAAAATATGACTTTTCTAATATTGATCAAGTCCACTTTGAAACAACTTCAGTCAATTGTAATAGATGTCCGAATAATTGTGAAATTATTATAGTCAAGAAAGATAAAAAAATAATTGATAGTTGGGGAAATAGATGTGAAAAAGGAGAACTCAAAATTTGTTAGTTCTCCTTTTTGCTTGTTTAACTTTAATCGTACTTTTATTTTTTTGATACTCTTTAATAAACTGATCTGCAAGTTGCATCATAGTTTGTTTAGAAGGATTGAAATCAAGATTTTCTAATTTATACTCAGTAATAAAGTCCATAAAATCAACAATATAATTGTACTTTTCATCACATATATTGGAAAGACCCACTAGTAAACCATTTTCCATACCCCAAGAACGGTTTAAACCATGTTCTTTTAAATAAATTATCTTATCAGTAATTCTATAATATTCATGATTAGAAATATAATTTTCAGGTGTTTTATAATAAGACAACTGAATATAGTTATGCTGTGGAAAATCTAAAAACTTATCATATCTAAAATCATATTGTCTACTACTACCTACAAAAAAAGAGTCAATATAATCATCACTATAATTTGCCATTTCTGAAGCTTGATCAAAAATATATCGAATTGTTTTTTCTGCAGATTTCTCTTTATCCTCTTCAACTAAATAAGTTAATGTATAATTAATTTTTTCATCTTCTCTCCTTTTATATAGAAAAAAGCTTTTCATCCAAGCAATATAGTGTTTTTCTTCCATCTTACTAACTAAATAAGCAATTACATCCGCACTTTGCTCTCTACTATAAATATTAATTTCTCTTATGGCTTTCTTCTTTTTTTGTAATTTCATTATCTTACTATGACATTCATCTTCAATCGTTCTAATCTCTTTCTCTATTAAGTTAATCTCCCTTTCCGTAAAACTTGAATCTTTCATTTCATCTAACTCCTTCTTACTAATAAAATTAGATGTATTATACCATGAATTTTATATTTAAAAAAGAAAAAAATTAATCAATTCTTTAGAATATAAACTGATTAATTTTTAGAATACATGTATACCTTATGATCTTGACAACTCTTCAACTCTGAAGAAACACCCCTAACATCATAATGAGAACTCCGTAACAACTGATGATAAAATAATGACTTTTCACTTACGTTTCCATAAATATAAGCAAAATATATTTTTCCATGCACATTTAAATACTTACTTAATTTCTTTAATGTTTTCATAAAAATTGTATTATTTTGATAAGTTCCAATATTAGATAAAAACATTGAATCATAATTTTCTTGTAATAAAAAAGGTAATTCATTAATATCAGTATGAATAAATGAAATATCAGAAATATTTGCAAGTATCTTTTTCAATTTTAAAAACTCTTTTTCCTTGAAATATGCATTTGATGCTAGAACCTCTTCAATATGATGATGATAGTTAGATATGATATCAGATTCATAAATAGAATGTCCACGATTCCTTGCCAATTTATATAAGTAATTCCAATAAGCAGTAGCTTCATCATTTAAAAATTTACTAAATAATTGATAAATATCATAATCGAATATGCGATGAATATCATAAAGTCCAAAAAAAATACAAAATGTATCATAATCAAGATACTCAAAACCAGCCTTTTTTAAATAGATGATAAACTTACTAATATAATTGATATCAAATAGATCAACCTTATGTGCTTCATTTAAAAGAGCATTAAAATAATGATCACCACAACTACCAACAGTTAATACACTCTGCTTACTTAAATTGGGCATATAACCATTAATATTTTCATTGGTAAATAAATAAGCGGTATCAATCTCTTCAAAATCATTACTCTTGATTCTTTTTTTCGTATAAATATTTTCACTTTCTAATAAAATATTCACACTTTTATCCCCCTTTTATAAACTATTCTTTTATAATCATTTACCTTGACTATCTTTCTCTATAAATTCATCATAAGATAAATATCGATCTATAATCTTACCATTTTCCATTATCTTAATTATTCTATTTCCTACAGTATTATTCAACTCATGATCACGGCTTGTAAAGATAATTTCCCCATCAAAATTCTCTAATCCCTTATTAAGCGAAGTAATACTTTCCAAATCTAAATGGTTAGTTGGTTCATCTAATACTAAAAAATTAGGATTTTCTAACATCATTTTCGATAACATGCAGCGAGCTTTTTCTCCTCCTGATAAAACACTTACCTTTTTAAAAACATCGTCTTTTGAAAATAGCATTCTGCCTAAAAATCCTCTTAGAATAGTTTCATCCTTAATATCATAGAAATCACCAATCCATTCCATGATACTTTTCTTCTCATCATTAAAATATTCTGAATTATCTTGTGGTAAATAAGAAGGCTTCATTGTTTTACCCCAAATTACTTCTCCACTATAATCTTTATCTAGTCCCATTAAAATATTAAATAAGGCTGTCTTCTTAGTATCATCATCACAAATAATATTAATCTTATCTCCTTGCATTACAGTAAAACTTACTTTATCCAATATAATTTTATCTCCAATTTTTTTAGTAAGTTTTCCCACTGTTAATATTTCTTTACCATGCGGTTCATTCATCTTAAATTCAATAAAAGGATACTTTCTAGAAGACGGAGTCAATGTTTCTAATTCTATATTATCAAGCATTTTCTTACGTGATGTTGCTTGCTTTGACTTTGATGCATTAGCCGAAAATCTAGCAATAAAATCTTTTAACTCTTTAATTTTTTCTTCCTTCTTTTTATTAGACTCTTTAATTTGTCTTTGCAACAATTCACTTGATTCATACCAAAAATCATAATTACCAATATAAAGTTTAATTTTACCATAATCAATATCAGCTATATGAGTACATACTTTATTTAAAAAATATCGATCGTGAGATACTACAATTACTGTATTTTTAAAACTAATAATAAACTCTTCCAACCAATTAATTGCATCAATATCTAAACTATTAGTTGGTTCATCTAATAGTAAAACATCAGGATCCCCAAATAAAGCCTGAGCCAATAATACTTTTACCCTTAGTTTCACAGGAATATCTTTCATTAAACTATAATGAAACTTTTCATCTACCCCTAAATTATTTAAAAGAGTAGCAGCATTGGCCTCTTGATTCCAACCATCTAAATCTAAAAAATCCCCCTCCAGTTCAGCTAGCCTAACTCCATCTTCATCAGAAAATTCTGTCTGACTATATAATTTATTTTTTTCTTCAATAATTTTCCAGAGTTTTTCATTTCCCATTAAAACAGTATTAATAACAGCTACCTCATCATACATATAATGATCTTGTTTTAAAAAAGAAATTCTTTTTCCTTTTTCTAGATATACTTCCCCTGTTGTTGTATCCAACTCTTTTGAAAGAATTTTTAAAAAAGTTGATTTCCCTGCACCATTTGCTCCAATTAGTCCATAGCAAGAACCATCCTGAAATTTTAAATTAACATCTTCAAAAAGAGTCCTCTTTCCAAATTTTAAACTAACATTACGTACTTCTAACATATATTATCACCTCCACAAAACTATGTATAATTTTACATGATAATGACTAAAAAAACAAGTTTAAACACTCGTTTCCTGTTTTAATTAAATCAAATGCTTTTTACTTTAATGTATTCTTTTAAATTCTCCTCCTGAATATCATCTATCAAATATTCAATTAAATCAGAATACTCTTTTTCTTGATAGTCATGAAAAATACCCTGAGTCACCTTTTGAGATAATTCTCTTTTTTTAGTTAAATGAAATGTCGCTGCTGCTAAAAGTTCTAAAATCAAAAATTCATTAACCACTTCCATATTAAGTCCATACACTGCTGTAGAATCTACTTCTGAAAGAGTAAAACTTCCTGGATCGATTACATAAATTCCCTGATGAAAAGAAATATTTTCTAACATGAAATCCTCTAATAAAACAAGCGAATCACTAAGTAAAACTATATCCTCTTTTAAAATACTAAATTCTTCTTTCAATATTGAACTTCGCAACTCCAATAAATTACCTAAACCCAAATTTTCAATATATATAGTAGAATATCCCTTTAATTGTCGTCTCTTATTTAATAAAATATCCATTGGCATTAAAACTCTTTTTGTCGAAATAGCTGACAAAAAAAGCGCTTCTTCCTTTGTCAACCTTCTCTTCTGACAATATGGTTTATAAAACTTTACTGCTTTATCTTTTACCAGGTAAACTTCTCCTTCTTTACCTTCTCCTAGTTTAATATCCTTTTTCATATGGTAAGGATTATATCTTACTTTTTTATCTCCAACCAAATACTCCATATTTCCCCCTATACTATATTTAAAATTATCCCTTATAAAAATACGAAACTAATTTAGAAAACTCATAAAGAATAATATTACTTTTATTAATAGCAAAACTTTTTCCAATAGCCTTCCCAGTAATCGTAAGTGAAGCAATAAGCGCCGTTGTTATTAACGTAACAAACAACTCATTCATTTCCGTTTCTCGTATTAAAATAGCAGCAATCACAACACCAGCAGTTCCTGAAATAACACCACAAATATCTCCAATAACATCACAACAAAATGATGATACTTTATCAGCATTTTTCTTAAACTTTACAGCAATATTAGCCCCTCTTACCTTTCTAGAATTCATAGAATGAAAAACTTTCTCATCACTACTAGTTACACTTACCCCTACAATATCAAATACAATTCCCAAAAAAATAAAAAATAAAGTAATCATTATAGATACAATTAAATTAACATTTTTTAAAGTAATCTCACTAAAAAGTGACATAAATATTGATATAAAAAAAGAGAGAAAGGCTATCTGTACAATCCATTTCTTATTGACTTTTTCTTTCTTAATTTTTTCTTTTTTTCTTGTCTGTACTTGTAAATTACGAAAAATATTTTCTTTCTTTAACTTCATATTTCTCCCCATAAATAATGATAAAAAAAACTAATGGCTTCTGATATGGTTAACTTTGAGTCTTAGGTCAAGTAGGATTTCCCTGATTTCTACATGTCGTTACCAACTTTGCGGTTCCCCTTTAAAGAAATCAGTATAGAATTTCTATACGACTTGATTGCCACTTAGTACCCACTGCAATCCCATATTAGATAACACTCTAGGAGATTTCCTCAACAACACTTTATTATTAATTCTTTTTTGCAAGAGTAATTTCATAGTATAACATGATTTAAAATTGGCCCTTTCTAAATCATATCTAATGCTAATCCCAAAGCCCTCACTCAAGACAAGCTACGCTACTCATAACTTTCGCCACAAAGTAGGTTTAATCCTATTCCGTAATAAGTCCGTCAGAAAATCCGTATAGGCTTACCACATAAATAGGTCTCCACAAATAATGGGTCGACTAGTGTATGCCATTACACCTCGCCCAGTATTCTTCGTCTCCAGCATCCACCCTAAATTGGGCATCTAAAGCAAACACCAAAGGTTTCATAGATGTGCTCTTTAACGGTATTTTATCCCCGTCTTCATAATAAAGTAAATTGACTAGAATAATGTGCCATCAATTACGAACAAATTATAACATATATTAATATTTTAGTCAAATTTCTTCTATCATACTATATGAAAAACAAAAAAGGAATATCACACAAATATTCCAGCTCATTAACTATCTATTTTAAAGTATAAGGTTTTTCAAAACTTCCATCACCGCTTTTATACATTGTCTTACTATTTAAATAAATAACAGGTCTTATTACTTTATTACTAGAAGTATAAATCGTTTTAATCACGCCACTTGTTGTAACATAATATGCATGATAAGAACTTTCTGGAGTAGCGGTTAAAAGCCACCAATTAAATTTTTTATTTGTTAAATAATTATAATTTTGGCAAGATGAAGAAGTCGTATATGTACAACCACCATCTAAACTAGCATACATATAATCAGCTGCTGTCAACAAGCCAACTTTCAAAGAATCTGACACCTCACTACATTCAATAGCATTATCATTACCACCTGCATTAGACACTCTCTTTCCTATACAATAATTATGACTAACAATATGATTTTTAATATCTTCAGTAAATATCTCCCCATCAACATCTTTATAAATTTCTTCTAATCGATCATGTAACCTACTAACAGAAAAATTATTAATGCCTGATTGATATCCAGTATCTGTATTATATCGATCATCCCATTCTGATGTAGAATAGCCTATCCTATCTTGCAGAACCAAAACAACTTCATTATTGGCCGTTACTTTTACAATCCTCCATAATTTATCTTTAATAGAGATATAATTATTAACATTTTCCCCTCTAAAAATATAACTACCATTACTTAAATATAAACCATCTCCTGATGTAATTATATTTTTAGAATCCGTAATTTTTCTATATAGCTCTGTTGTTTTATAAGTATCTCCACAATCAAGATAAGGAACATAAATATAATTATCATCATTATTTTCGACTACAACTTTTCCACTACAACTAGACTTTTTTATATATCTACTAACATCATTCATATAATTTAAATTAGCTAACTTTTTAGCACTAACTTCAACCACTCCACCAGTAGTTTTTGGTAGTAGGTTTTCATTCGCCCTATAATATTTTGTAGCTGCTTTAATCATAATATCTTCTACATCTGAATAACTTTTCTTGCCTCCCATAGAAGAAAATATAAATAGTATAAGAACAATAGCCATTGTCACAACTACAATAATTAACAAATTACGCATCATCTTCTTTTTAAACGGATCGGGTTGATGATCACTTTTTTTAGTAAACCCCTGTATAGCTTTACTAATCGGATTTTCTTCTTCAGGAGAAGTCTCTTTTAAATCTTCTATTAAATGATTATTATTATTAAATTTTGGATCTATCATAAATATCCCTCACTCTTCTAAAAATATCATATCATACTTTTTTTAATTATCAAAGAAATCATCAAAGAAATCATCATCGTCATCCTCATCATCCAAAGTTAAATCAGTATTCTTCTTAACAGGTTCTGGTTCTTTCACAATTTCTGCCTCTGTGACTTTTTTCTCTGAATTAGTAGTATTTTGACTAACAACAGAACCTTCTTTTTTCTCTTCCTCTTTCTTCTTAGCCTCCATCGCATTTCTTTTTTCTTCGGCTTCAAGTTCAGCAATTTTAGCATCAATTTTCTTGACTAAATCATCAACGTTAATTCCTCCATCGTCACTTTTCCCCATATCAGAAAGACTTTGTGAAAACATTGGAGGAAGTGGGGGCATTCCAGAAGCCTTAACAGTATCACCAGAAGAAACAGGACTTTTATCCTCCATCATTGAAGGCATACTAGGCATATTTGAAAAAGGTGACATTCCAGACATATTCGAAAAAGGCGACATATTAGGCATGCTAGGAAGAGATGGCATTCCTGACATTCCATTATTAACAAAAGGAGAAGAAGAAGCACTACTACCATCAGCTGAATTCATCATATCTAAAAGTTTCTTTTTCTTTTCTGCCTTTACAAACTCCTTCAAGTCAAATGTATGTACTGGAACCTTTTCACGTTCTGGATAAGTAGCTTTAGGAAAATCAAGACCCCAGTCAATCTTCCAATCAGGAGTAAATTTGGTTTTAAAAGGTTGCTGACGAAGTCTCAAAATAATAACTTCATTTTCTTTCATTCTTTGTAAATCACTAACCGTAACAAGTGGTGTAGAAGCTGTCTTTTCATCTTTTTTAGACTTCACTTCTCCACACATTTTACTTATTTCCTCCAATGCCTTCAATTCAGTCGTAACTAAATAAATTAAATTACCACAGTTACCACGTAATGTTTCTGCTTGTTCTTTTCCATATACTTGCTCTAGTTGAGCAAAGTTTTGAATAATCATCGTAAATCTAATCTGACGACTTCTAGCCGCCGTAATCATTGTCGTAACATCTTTAAGTGGTGGCATATTAGCAAACTCATCCAATAAAAAATTAGTTCTAACAGGAAGTTTTCCCGCATTTTCTTGGGCAACCGTAATAAGTGTTTCATAAATTTGCTTTAATAAAATAGTAACTAAAGAATGATAGGTTTTCTTTTCATCTTGAATAACAATAAATACAGCTGTTGGTTTTTTTCCAATACTAGCTAAATCAATGTCACTATGAGAAAGCATTTCACTTAAATTTTCACGAGAAGCAAATAACTTTATTTTTTGCTTAAATACAGATAAAATACTACCCTTTGTTTCAGATGGAGCATTAATTGTACTAGCAGCATTAATATAAGCAGCCCCTGCTGGATCTTTACCACTAAAATATTCTTTAATATAAGTAGAACCTCCAAATTTGTCTTCACCCATACTACTTACTAAAGAAATACTATTAATATTAATTTGATCTTCCTTAGCATCTTCAAAAAGTCCTAAAGCAAGACCAGAAAAATAATCAGCTGAAGTTTTCTCCCAAAAGGGATCTGCTCCTTTATTACTCTCATCATAAAGAATATTAAGAGCTAAATCATCTAATAACTCAATCGCCTTATCTTGATTTCCCTCTTTATACATTTTATAGGGTAAATCCATCGGATTCCAAGCACTACCGTTTTGAGGATCACGAAAGTTTAAAAGTAAAATTTGATATCCTTGAGCTTTCAACATCTCTGAAGTTTTCTCATAAATTTCACCTTTAGGATCAGTAATAACCATACTCTCTTTATGCTTAGATAATACTTTAACAGTAGGTAAAATAACAGTCTGTGTCTTTCCTGAACCTGTCGCTCCAAGTACTAAAGTATGATTTTCTCCATTATCAACATAAATTTGACCTTCTTTATAAAGTAAAGGCGTTCCACCAGCATTACTAGTTTTATCCTTAATATTAATAGGCTCAATCGCTTTACTTTCTATAATTTCTTTATCCTTAGCCCATCTAGAATATCCTTTATCCTTCTTATCAGTTGTAAAACCAAAACCCTTTTCAAATTCAAAAATATAAGAACTAGCACTAACTAAAAGCCCAGCTAAAGAAATAATATAAAAACCTAAAGTAGAAGCAATATATTTAGGGGAAAAAGCTGGTAAAGGATTTGGCCCCGCTAAGTATCCCTCAGCCGCTAAAGTAGATAAATTTACAACAGCTATCGCTACAATATATAATAAAAACACCGCAAAAATAAGTAACATTAAAAAATCTTCTGAATCCATTCTAATTTTCAATTTCATACCAATATCCCTCTTTCTTGTGAGCTATTATACACTCTTATCGATTAGAAATCAATAATTTATATTCTTTATTCTTTAAAGTATACATCTGATTCATAATACCATTGGTACTATAATAACCACATCCAATAATTATTTCATCTTTAGAATCCTGATCAACATCAATGATATTATTTAAGTAAACTTTACAATGATTATACATATTACTAAAAGAATCAATATCTTTATAAACATAAATAATAGAATCATTATCTTTTACAAAGACAATATTATAAATCTTAGTAGGTGAAAAATCAGTCGGAAACATATTACTAAGTACATATAAAGTTTCTTCCTCTTGATCATTATCTAAATCAGTAGTTAATTTACTTCTAGTCATATAATTTTCATAATCACTAATACCATTTTCTTTTAATACTTGTTCAATAATTAATTGATCATTTTGATCTGTATCAATCAAATGACTATTTTTAACAGAAACTTTTTTATTTCCTCCCACTGCCAGAAACTTACTGTTAGGAAGAATAGCATCTTTATTAGCATTAAATACATACCATCTATCATTTGTATATACTAAATAATTATGATGAATAAAATTTCCTTCCTCATAATATTTACATTTTTTCCAGTTATATTCTAAATAGTTTTTTCGATCTACATTAACCCATTTTGTCTTATTGTATTCCCAAACAGCAGACTGGTCTACAATTAAATATAAATTTTTATTTCTGTTTTTTAAACTATCTAATCCTATAGTAAAAAATATAATGAGAAAGAAAATTCCTAAAAGAGCTAATACAAAAATGTATGGTTTATTTCCTTTATTTTTCCTCATAACTCCTCCTATGATACTTTATAATATCCAACTATACTCGTATTATTCCAGTTATATTGACTCCACATATTAGTAGAATTACTTCCTGGATCCATCATCACAATGTTTTCTCCCTCAATACGATCGATAGCCACCCAGTGTCGTCCATCTCCACCTTTAACTTCACATACCATGTAGTATCCCTGACTATATAACCCAGATAAAATTGCTAGTTTCTCTTCTTTAGATTTACCATCTAAAGTCATTTTATCAACATAAGTAAAATTATTAGCAATCTGATTAACTTTTGCCCATTGAAGTAAATTATGATCAAAACCACCTACTGAAGTCATAGCTTGTACAAAACTTCCAGGAGTAAATTCTCCAGTAACAGTCGTCGTAACTCCACTTTTCTGAATTAACATAGCAATTGAAGTGGCAAGACAACCTATTTCCCCGATAGTACTATTACCAATAGGAACATTAGCCCATCTAGAATCTTTTTGCTTCCATGAAGCATAACTATCCCCACTAGTACCACTACTACAATTCATTTTCTTAACCCCTGTTGCACCATATTTAGAATAATGAGAAAGTAAAATAGCTACATAATCAAGTCCAGATTGCCCCAACCGACCAAAATCTTTTTGAATAGTACTGTTATAACTAGTAGAAATAATATTGCCGTTAGCATCTGTTAAAACAACTCCATTAACCTGATTAGCATAAACTCTAAGAGCTGCATCACCACCTAATGCTGGTTTATATACATATGGACCCGTTGTTGTACCGCTATATAATTGAGAATTTTGTCCACTATTAACATCTCTAGAACACCCTTGATCTGGATCGCAGTATACTTGATCCATAACACTATTTTGAAGGGCCAAAACCCATTGACCATTTTCTTGAGCCAATTTTCTTCCATCAGCAAATCCCATCGAGTATGGTCTAGCTAGTGCATAACTACGAGCAGCTACTAACATAGCCTTTTCTGCTTCACTATTTCCCTCTGCATATTCTCCCCAAGCAACTCCTAAGACATACTTTTCAAAATCAACCAAACTACCATTATCAAGAGCTGCTCCTCTAACTCCACCAAACTGTGGTGTTTGCAAAGGTCTGAACTGTAAATTACTAATCGATAAATTAACTGGTCTAACAGAATTGCCAATAACAAAACCTGGTATTTCATAAGTACATACTCCATTACCACTATTATTATCAGCTCCACTAGAACCTACCATGTTTTGAAAATCTTTAATATATTGAAAAACCTCAGTAGTAGCTGCCTCACAAACATCTCTTCTCATATATTTAGGAAAAAATTGATTCGTTAATTTTTCCTTAAATGATGATTCTGAATAAGTATAAGAACAAGTAGAATCAGAGCAATTCTCAATAAACATATAATCTGCCAACTCTCGAATAACAGCATCATCCATCTTCATTGCATTAAAAGAAGGTACCCTTTCAGTTAAAATATGATAAACAGCAGAAACCAAATCAGCTGAGAAAGATTTTCCATTAGCAGCATACTCCTGCTGAATTGTAAAAATTCTTTGATATAAATCTTCTAATTTTTTATCTCCTCCACTAGCACCACTAACATCAGCAGCAACTCCCGAAGAACCAACACCAATTAAATTTTGAAATTTAGCGAATCCACTTAAAACAACTGAAATAACAACAATAAGAACCAAAAAAACACTCATAGCTGGTAACAAAATAGGAAGTAACTTTTTAAAGTCAATCTCTCCCACTAATGAATTTTTCTGATCATTATTTTCCTTTTCATCAAGATTATTTGCTTTTTCATCATTTTTAGACTTCTTTTTCTTTTCCATATCAGACAAAGTATCTGTCACTTTTGCTCCTATATTTGGAGCAAAAACATTAGCAACCGCTCTAACAGCATTCTTTTTCAACTGTTCCTGCAAATGATTTTCATTTTTTTTCTTATCTTCATTTAATGGTGTAGTAGCAGGTGTAGCAATACCACTATTACGATCTAAATTTTTTCTGCCAACATTATTATGATTACTAGGAGATCGTGAGGCATTACCTGAACGATCAGATGATCGAATTCCTTTAGGATTCATAGACAAAACATTATCCGCTGCTTGCAAAGCTCCCACATCATCAGCTTTTTTCGCTACTTTTCCAAATTGTCCACCAGTAACTTGGTTAAGCCCTTTACCAAGCTTATCTTCAGCCTGATCAATTTTTTTCCCTACTCCAGGAACCTTTTTCGCAGCATCATATACCTTGCCACCCTGTCCCCCAGTAAAATAATCAATCATGCCTTTTGTAGCAACACCAGCAGCTTTCTTAGAAGACTCATTTTCGCGCTGTTTCTTCTTTTCTTCTTCGTTCATTTCTTCACCTACTTACATCAATAGGATATTAGTATCCTCCACCACTTCCAAAAGAATCTAACTCATCATTGGTAACTGCAACGTTAATTTGCATTCTTCTATTACCACAAACAAATAAAGCCTCTCCTTGAGAATATTGTTTAATTCCATCTTTTTCACTATCATTTAAGTCAATTAATTTTCCTAAATCATCAACTGCCTGCTTCTTAAGCCCCATAATTAAATAATAACAAGCATTATCAAAAATCGCTTTTCCTTGAGTAATTACCGATGGATCAGAAAAATCACTTGGTTGCTGAGTAATAACAATACTTCCTGTATTATATTTACGTGCACGTCTTTGAATCTGTGCTAAGAAATCGGCTCCCAAAGCATTATTATCCCCTAAAATAACATGTGCCTCATCAACCATTAACACGGTATTAACTTCTGGATTTAAGCACAAACTCCAAGCATATTTTAATATATTGAAAAATAAGGCATTCCGAACATTACTATCACTATTCATTAATTCTTTAATATTGAAAACCATAAAATCACTATTAGCCGTTAAGGTCGTATGTCCATCAAAATAAAATTTTAACTCTTTAGTAATTGGTCTAATTTTAAGTTCCAATCTTTCTAAAATATCTCTTTCTTGAGTCTGCTCCGTCATAGACATTAATCGTCCTTTAACTGTTGCATAAACATCAGTAAATGTCGGATAGTCAGCTGAAGTAAACGTAGAAAAGTCCGTATTATAATCAATTCCAAAACGTTTATATGTATCTTGTACAACTTCAGAAAACATCGTTAAGACATCCTCTGTAATAGAAGGATCATAATACTTCATAAAAGCCTTTAACGATTGAAGAGTACGAGTAAGAACAGTATATCCTAATCCCTGTCTAATTTCTTCTTCGTCTGCATCAATAATAACCTCTAATGGATTAATAAGTCCAAATTGTCCACCCTTTCCGATATCAATAGTATCTCCACCAAAGCTCCTTGTAATATCACGCAATTCATCTTCTGGATCAATTACGACAATTTGACAACCATTTCTAATATGTGTTCTCAAAAGCAGTTTAGCTACTGTACTTTTACCTGAACCACTAGTACCTAATATAATCATATTAGCATTATTTCGATTACTCTCTTTTCGAATCTGGTATAAAAACTGATTAAATAAAATAACTCCTCCTGAAAAATCAACACCTAATAAAGTAGAAAGTCCAGGATCTTTAATACTATCAAAAATAAAAGGATACATAGCAGAAATAGTCTGACTTGGCATTGGTGTCCCTATTCTCTCTTCAATATCTTGAGCAGGAAAAATAGGTAAAATCGATTTTAAAACCTTTTCTTGTTCAAATCTTAACGATATTGCTCGAAGTTCCATAGCATCTAAATAATTTCTAACATTAGTCTTCATTAATTCTAAATTTTCTTTTGTATCAGCAGTAATCATAATATGCATTTGAAAATCAAAAATACGAGCCTGACTAGCTGCTAACATGGAAGTAAAATATTGCAAACTTTCAGCATCTTGTCTTAGTCTTTCCTTTGTAGTTAAATCTTTTTCATCTTTATACTTCTCTTCTAATTCAGCTACTTGCCTATTTAACATTTTAGACATCGTAGAAAAGGCAACAGGAATATGCTTAATCACGATTTTAATCCCTGGCATATTAGTAAGTGTTGATAAATATCCAGGCATAATGTATTTAGGATAAGAAACAACTGTAAGAATAGTAGCATATTTGTCACTAATATAAAAATCACTAGCAGCAAAACTTAAACTCTTAGGAGCAAGTTCACTTTTAATATTGATACTCATACAGGCATCACCGTCCCAAAATTAGTGTTCATTCCCCCATTTAAAAAGTTATTGACAATAACTCTTAAGTCATCATTACTTGCCTGACTAGCATTCAAGCCACACCCAGCAAGTCCATTAATAAGAAGTCTAACCTTCTTCTGTACATCTTCCTCTTTTTTATCTTTGAATAAAATGTAATATTCTGTATCAACAACATTATTATTAATAAAATTGTTTCCCTTTCCAATATCTTGTAGAATTAACTTTCGAATTGCTGGAGAAGAAGTTTTATTATATAAAAGTTGTAGCTGCGACATATAAACGGAAATATCTACTGGTCGGTCAGCAACAACTAACCAAAATTCAAAATCAATCATATTATAAAAATTTTTTAAACTGATTAATACACTATTTTGTTGTTCCTGATCAAGAATAAAAATATTTCGTGGAGTAATTTTAACTCCTGTAATTTTATATTTATCATCTGTGATAATCATCCCATTTTGAATAGCTCTAATAGGTACCCAATTTTCTGTATAGGGACTTGAATTATTTTTTCCTTTTCTCATCGCTAATTGCACACCAACCTTTCCAAATATATTTTTGCCTATGACTTAAAAATTCAAATGCTTCCGTAATAACAATTAACATATTATGATAATTGGGAACAGGAAGTACTAAAAAGCCACATATCAAAGCTGGAGTAAGTACTAAAATAACAGAAGTTGTACTAGTAAGTTGTATTAACATAAGCAATAATAAAGATATACCTACTCCACTACCTAATAAGATTAAGTCAAATGGCCTAAACAATCCGAATATTAATTCACCTTTCTTCGTATTAGCAGGTATTAAATATTCTTTCACTATATATCACACCCTTTTTATTATTTATTTTTATTTGCTTGTGCATTGGCACGACGTCTAACATGAGCCATATCTGCATTCATATTAGCAAGAGCAGCATTGGCAACACCAATATTTCTTCCTATATCCGCATAACTACCATTAAATGCAATTCCAGCTGCCCTAACAGCATATTCTGTATTTTTCCATTGTGTCATAATCTTACCAGCTTTGGAATCTGTAGGATTAGCAAAAGCCCATCTTTGAAATTGTTCGCTTTGACCATCTAATATATCATTCATTGCATTAGCATCAAACTGATTAACATTATATGATGTACCATCATACATAAAGTTACCATTAGCATCCTTTGAATTCATTGCAGCAACCAGTTTTTCATAATTAAAAGAATGTGCAGCAGTAGCAGCTTGACCAATAACATTTCCATGACCATCTAAAACATTGGCCCTAACTTCAACACTTCCCTCCATAGTACGATTCTTTCTAGCTTCTTCTTGCATCATACTTTTATATGCCTTTAATGCATCAGCTGCTGCTTTATTTAATTCAGCTATACCGTCATCTAATGCAGATAACGATCTTCCCATAAAAAGGGAACTAGCATTATCAGCAAGCCTACCTGATAAAGTGGAATGATTAGCCCTTAAAGTATTTCTACTATTCATTGCCTTAATTACTTCAGTCGTATGATGATCTTTAGCATTAACAGCAGCTCTAGTACCTGTATAGGCACCTGCAATTCCTCCTACAATAGCAGATCCAATATTTCTGACTCTATTTCTAACAGTTTGTCCCTCATGCAACTGTTCATTCTCTTCTTTACTTGCTCTATAATTAGCAGCCGCAGAACCACTAATTCCTGCAATTGCTGCCCCAACACCGAACATTTTTCCAATACCTTTAAAGATGCCCGTAGGATTCTTAATCCCCATTGAATCAGTAATAAATTTTGGAGCCTCTTTTGCGAAAAAGAATAATCCTAAAAATATAAATAAATAAGAGAAAACACCAATAGGTCCTGTTGAAACATTAATCACAATACCATAAGTACTAAATGAATCAATAACAAATATAATAAAATAAACAACTGCCACTCTAATAAACACATCAATATAAGTAGTCATTACTGTTTTAGACCATGCACCAAACGCACCATTATCAGATTTAGGATCAATATAACTAATAATCGGAACAGGAGCAATAAGTCTAAGAATTGCTAATTTAAATGCTCTAATAGCCATATCCAAAGTAAAACCTACTATAACAATAATAAAGATTACACCAACAATCGTTGAAATCAAAAAATTATAATTAAAAACAAAATAACCATTACAATAATTAGAAGTTAAATTAAGAATAGTTCTAATATTATTCGTTAAAAGATACGTATCAACCATATTAGTAGAATCTTCATCTTTACACATTCTATTAGAAGGTTCCAAATAATCGGAAGTACTTTTAATACTTTTTTCAACCTCTTCTGAAGACAAATTAACAGTAACAAATGTTTTCAAAATAGTTGAAGCCAAATCACGACCAGCCTCTGCCATCGATTCATTAGTCGTTGATTCTTCCATACTAATATCATTATTCAAAATTAATTTTGCAAAAACATTTTGGGATAAAATCCTATTTTGCAATTCATACATAGTCCCAAATAAAATACCATTATTATTTAATTGTGATTCGTAACTACCATTAGTAATAACATCTTCTGGGATATTTAAAGGAACAATTAAAACTAGCATAATCAAAGCAGTAACTATTCTAGTCACAATTTTAGAAGTTCCACCTTTTCCATCTGTAACAGTATCTGGATTAATAATACCACCAACTAAAGTAAGTGCCATTTTAAATAAAATAACAATTCCTAATATAAGTTGTACTCTGGTAAAAAACTGTTTAATAACTTCTCCACTAATTATAGTAGAATTAGCTATATTAAAGAATATTTGATACATACCACTAATAACATAATAAATCATTGTATCAATTACACTAAAGAAACTTCTAAAACCATTAATAAACCAATCATATTTTGAAGGACCATACATAAGATCACCTCCTATCTAATTCCACATATAGCATTAGCATCTGCTGTTCCAAATACAATATTAATAATTAAAGTAATCATCATTGGTAAAAAGTAAATACCTACAGCACACATAAGTCTAATTCCCAATCGCTTTTGAGATTTTTTCATAGATTCCTCATCTGAGGATAAAATAGTTTTAGTAAAATCAAGTGTACTAAATAAAATAACTAATATCGGTCCTAGCACTTTAACATAATTAAAAAGTTTTTGCAGTAACCAAGCAACACTCTTTGAATCCGTAGGATCACCTAAAAAATCAGTACATTTATTTAAATCCTCATTACCAACTAAAGAATCTTTATTACCACTATTAGTTTCCTTGTCATCTACCTTATTATTACTATTATTATCTTTACCAGCCAAACTTGCATTACCATTAGAGTCTTTTACTTTATATAAATTTAAACATTGGGTATTCCCCTTTGCATTAGTACAAGCTTCAACGGCAGTTTCGTATTCAAAATATCCTTTAGCTCTGTAGTCACACATTTTATTAAACACACTACATATAGGACCTAATGGTGCTTTCTTTTGAAGCATAGCATATTTAGGACACATATCATTCCCTTGCTTAGATTTCACAGTATCCTTCAAACTATTCCAATTATCAAATTTATTATTTTGCTTATCATTAACTTGTCTTCCCTCATAAGTAATAAAATTTCCTTTAGCACTATAATCATCATAAATAGTTAAGGTATAAGAAGTTCCTACTGTTTCAGAGTAATAATTACATTCAATTAAAGTATCTTTAGCTAAAACATTACTTGGAGTCAATAAAAATCCCCCGCCAATAAGAAACAGAAAAAGATATATCTTTTTTTTCAAGTTCAATACATTCATTTAATATCACTCCAAATTTATACCAAATCATTATAATTATAACAAATATAAAAAAAAATAGCAATTAATATTGCTACTAAAAATTCTACTTTCCAGCTTGTTGCCAACAAGAACGCCAATCGTCACCCACACCATCATTAGTACCAGATGTAGCTACGATATTAAATACTAAACCAACTATAGTCACCATAAAGAAAATTACTGCTGCATATAAAACCCTCTTAATTAATCTACCTTGAGCTGCTTTAATTTCTTTATCATCACTTGCTATAACAGCTTTTCCTAAATCAACAGTACCTAAAACAATTAATACAATAGGAATACCTATTTGAATTAATGGCATGATTCCTTTTCTAACTACTCTAACTATTGGTAAAATATCTTCACAGGCATCAGCTATTAATAATAAACCATTCATATAAATCTCTCCTTACTACAAATATCATACATAATTTAGAATATTTTGTCAATTAATTACATTTAAAATTTAAAAATACCTAAAAACTTTCCATCCTTTTTTGAGTTACTATTACCAAATATCCCTAATTTAGAAATAAAATTAACTATTTCCTCATTTTTTCTTCGATCATTCAATGGTGGCATATTATAAAAAATATGTGTTTTTGATTCATATTCAAATTCACTGATTTCTTTTCCACTAAGTAAACTTTTATTCAATACTATTTTTGCCTCCTCACCAAGATCCTCAAAAATATTTTTATTCGTACGCATAAGCTTATTAAGCTTAATAGAACTTGGTTCTACTAAATATACAATTTCATTAAAACTAGCAGTTTCCTCTGAGGAGTTACAATCATTCAAATCTACTAAAATGACGATAGCATCGCTTAGTTTATTTAAAACTGTCTGAAGCCCTACTTTATTAGTAGAAATAGTATTTCTAACGTTAAAATATTCAAAATCATGTCGACTAACTTCTACTGCATAGATAGTTTCTCCATATACTCTTTCTAATTCTCTTTTCATCATATAAATAAGACTAGTCGCACCAGCATGATCAGTAACATTCTTAAAACCAATAATAACAGGTCCACTACTATTACCAATTGTAGAAACATCAGTAGAAATATGATCTAAATGATCAATATTATCACTCATATTTTGAACATAACTAACATCATCATAAGTATTTTCATGTTCTAATAAATACTTAACTCCATTAATATTATTAGTAAAATTATAAATACCAATAGATACTAGTTTATTTAAATACAAAGCACCAGATACCTCTGGAATATTAGGTAATAAAAAAACAATTTTACTAATATCTAATCCCATGGATAATTTTTGTAAATTGGATATATTTAGATAATCCTTAATAGCAGTAACATCTAAAATCATTTTATTAAAATAAAAATTTTTAAACATTGTTACTACTTCATCAGCAGAATACTCGCCCTTCATCTCTTTAATAACATCTACACCTAAATTAGAAAGCTCTTCTTTTTTTTCATTTGCAACGATAACAATCATTTTATCACCTACTAATCATTAATTTCAGTCAATTGTCTAGTAGAACCAGTTACTTGGAAAAATCTAAGATGAGGAAACAATTGATTTAATATAGGAACATCTATACTGACAAAAGTTACCACATCTACATAAACAGATTTATATTCTTGAATACCTTTATTACCTGAAGTACTCATCGTTTTATCTGAACTAACCTGATTTTTTCTATAGCACCAACCTGTATTATTGCTGTCAAGTACAAAGTCAACTCCATTACAGCTTTCCCTAGTATAGTTTTTAGAAGCACTGTAACCAATAGATTGCGCATACTCCCTTATTTGTTTCTGAACTTCACTATTATTAGGATTATTATTATGTTGTTCAAGTATGGTAATAATTCTATTTTTCATTTTAAAGGCTTTATTATAATTAGTGGTAAATGCCAGAAAACCACTAACAACAATAATGAAAAGCGAAACAATTCCTATTGCAGCATATCCCCCAAATGCCTCTCTCATATTTACCTCCTACTCTCTACTCCATAATTGGAATAGAACTGGTTGTCCCATTCAACCAAAAAAATTTGAAATTTGCAAAAACTTTATTAAGAACTGGAATATCTACACTAACAAAAACTACAATATCAATAGAAAAACGATCTCCATTAGGAGAATTTTTCTTGTAACACCATCCTTGTTCTTGTCCCTGATAAAGAGAACAAGTATAACCAGCATTTTTTGCCGCACTAATAGATTCATTACTAGCATTATAACCAACTGATTGAATATAACTACTAGTATAATCTAACAACTCTTCATTATTGGGATTTCCTTCATACTTTTCCAAATATGTTAAAACATTATTTTTAACTCTATATGCCTTAGTATAGTTAATAGATAAAGATATAAAGCCACTAACCAATAAAATAAAGAAAAAAAGAATAGATATATTAAAATATCCTCCAAGTGCCTCTCTCATGCTTTAAGCTCCTTATCTCCAAGCATTATCAGAAGCACTTGTATTCCCAACATGATTCCATTGACCATTTATTGTATTCTGAATATTAGGCCAAATAACCATCGTAAAAAAACCTGCGATAGCTGCAATTGCAATAATTGTAACAACTGTCATATTTAATTCTCCTGAAGCCTCTTTCATAATTTATCAATCTCCTTTCACCTTACTATAAAGATAATAACATAAATAAATTCAAATTGCAATAATTACATTGCAGACCCAAACATCCCCATCATTGCAATAAGTAAAATTAGCATAACACCAATTCCTGTACAAACAAGCATAACCATAGTTTGCCCTTCCATATGATCTAATCTTTCTTTATATTTCGTTTCGCGGGCTTTATTTTGTAAAGAAGAAACACTCCTAGAAAACATCATAAGTCGATCTTGCTTTCGCTCTTGTGAGCCAATTCCTAAACGATATAATAACCTCATCATACGCATAGAATCTCTTACGGGATAAGTGTTAGCAAACTCCATATAAGGATCAACTGAAGCATCTCCAGCATTAATTCTCTCCACCATTTTTCTTAACCCTGGTTTAAAAATATCAGGAGCATCATCAATTGATCTACCAATGGCAACTGGTACTGTATAATGTTGTACCAAAATCTCCAAACTTTTTAAGTAATAAGGAAGCATTAAATCAATTTCGT
Source organism: uncultured Clostridia bacterium (assembly GCA_948433435.1). GTDB lineage: Bacteria > Bacillota_I > Bacilli_A > RF39 > UBA660 > UBA2730. The sequence continues at coordinate 17,115 of CAOJDX010000006.1, read as the reverse complement.
GTAAATGCCTCTTATAATAGTTTTTCAAATTCATATAAGAAGATTTAAACATAAAATATGCAACAACAATACAAATGACAACATTAAGTAAACTAAAATTATTCATGAAAAACACCATAACAAGTGCTCCCACTAATAATCCATTATTAATTCTTTTTTGAAATAAAACATCTGGATCTACTTTATCACCATATTTCATATATAAAAGAAACTCATAATCATCTTCTTTTAAGGCCTTAAATAACTTTTCATTATCTTTAGCAAACCTTTTTGTATCGATTGTTTTATTATAAATTAACACGAATAATATAAGAGCTCCAAATATAAATATCTCCACTATTCAGCACCTACATTCTCGTTATAATATTTTTCTCCTTTAAGAAGAAAATAACTATTGATTAATAAAACTCCATGAAGTAAAACTTTGACATACCATCTATTTAAAAGTAATATATAAGATTCTTTTCCAAGTAAGTATTGAACTAATAAGGTTAAAACATAAAGCATAATACCAAATTGTAAAAACTTTTTATGAAATGTAGCTCGATCTATCCTATCTCGATAAACCCCTTCAACTAAAGTATCAATATCCATTTGCATTTGTTCCAGACTATCAGCAGTATTTCTAGCACCTTCTTTTGTAATTTGTAAGAATAATTGATGCATATTCTTCACTATATAGTATGGATACAATTGGTTAAAATAATCAAGAGATTCATCAATACTACCATTTTTATAGGCAAGTTCAATCATTCGATCCACATCACCTGCAACAGGATCCTCTAAAAGTCCTGATTCTCTAACACCCTCTAATGATTTAACAAATGATTGAGTTGTAGCAAATTCCATAATCGTATTACTAGTATAGACTTGAACCTGTTCAAATATAAATTCACTATATATACGATTACATCGTAAAAATGAAAGATAAGGAACAACCGCAATACCTAAACCAACATATACAATACTAATAAACAAATTATAAAAATACAAATAGGAAATAATTCCCGCAAAACCACCAATTAAGACTACTTGAATAGTGTATTCTCTAATAGTAAATTCCTGACCTAATTGTTTGGTTTTTTCTCTTACCTTTTTAAAAGAATAAGGAGCAAATTTATCATATAATACAGTTACTTGATCGTTAATAAAATGCATTGCATTTTTACCATTATAACCTCTGTAAAGAAGAACAAGTACTGCAATTACTAATAAAATAAATAATTCCATATCACTTCACTCCTTTACATATTTTGATTATTATCATTTAATGGATTAAATACAATATCATTGATATTAGTAGAAGTCTTATTTGTATCATCTACGTTATTATTACTAACTATATTTTGAAAAAAACTAGCTACTTCTGGTGATAAAGGTGCTTGAACTCCAGAATTTACTGTACCATTATTAGAAATATCATGAGAATTTTGAACTAAGTTAGATTGTCCGACTGAAGTGTCTGAAGTAATAGCAGGAATAGAATTAATACTTTGTGGAATATTAGGAATCACATTTTGTTGCTGAACAATCTGCTGCCCTTCGCCTACAGCTTCATTATCTCCTATAGAATTTGTTTGAGGAGCAAATTGATTATAATAAGAACCACTTGTATCCACCATTTTTTCTTCATTAGAAACTACGTTTTCACTGGTAGAATCCGCATTAACTTCAGTAGTTGATCCTCCAAAATAGAAATCTACTGGATCAGCTTCTGGGTCTTCACTTACTTCTTCGCTTTCAATAGATACATTTTCAATCATCTTAGGCGCATATTTTTCAAAGTAATTCACTTCTCCACTAGTTGCATCAGAAGGTGTATTATTTTCTGGTTCCTCTATCTCATTAAGGAAATTTTTTTCAGATTCTGGAATATGATCTACAATATTAGTAATATCAATATTCTGATTTTCCAAATACTCAATTAAATGAGCTGATGGTCTTTCAATAATTGGCTCCTGTTCATACATCTTACGATAAATTGTATGAGATTTAGGAACATTATTCTCATCTACATAAAATTCTACTACTTCGTCCACTTCACGATGAAACTTACCATATTTTTTTGAATAATATGCCTTAATATGTACTCCTAATTGAATATAACGATAAATTGTTGTTAAAAATTGATCAACATCAATATCAGTTTCCATCAAACTATATAAACGATACGGAATAGCACTGGCTTTATCAGCATGAATTGTAGATAGAATATTATGCCCTGATGATATTGAATTTCGAACAGCTGTTACAGCTTCAGCACTACGTACCTCAGAAAGTAAAATCCATTTAGGATTTTGACGCATACAAGTAACTAACACATCTGTATAACTAGCAACATTATTTGTTTTCATAGCAACAATATCACGTTGTGGAAAAATCTTATCCAAATGTAACTCCAGTGTATCTTCAATAGTAATAATTTTTTCTGTTTGCTTGGTATGACTAGCTAAGTACTTAACAAACTCCGTTTTACCTGAACCAGTTTCTCCAGCTACAATAATATTACAATGTCCTTCAACACATTTCATTAGAAAATCATGAATATCCACTGTAAAGTAATCTTCCTTCAACAATTTTTCTTTTTCTAATCTAATCTTAGCAGGAGTCTTACGTATAACACATGCAATTCCATTTGTTGCAATAGAGTCATGTACAAAGTTTAAACGTAACTCACTACTTTCTGCATCTAAAAATGGTTTTGCATTATTAAAGGTTGTACCCATAACATTAGAGCACTGAAAAGCAAGCTTTTCCATAAACTCTGGTGTACAACCTGGAATTTCTACACGAATAGACCCCTGAGTTAGAGAACGAACCCAAATTTGTCCACCATTACAATAAGAGATATCTGTGATATCATCATTATCTAACAATGGTTTTAAGGGTCCAAAATCTAACTTATCAAAAATACTTTCATTCATCTAACTCACATCCACTCTTTTATTCTTTTCTATTATTATTGAACAGTATCTGTCCATACAGTAACACTATTAATAAACTCTTTAATATCATTACTAGAAAGTTTTAAATCTCCAGGGTTTGTTTTTTGACTTTCTGCAGTAGGAACTGGTGTTAATTCTGTACTATAATTTCTTAAATAAACTGCCTTCTTTAATAAAATATAATATTCTTGAGGAACAGCAAAAATAATCATAGCAGGGGTAGAATTTTCATCTACATTTGAAAATACATTTTTACCATTAGAATCTCTAACAGCAAGTACTTTAACATTTTCAAGCATTTTACCAACCATTACTCTTCCATTATTCGGATCAGCTTCATTACCAGAGGCATATGTTGCTTTAAAGTAAATATCAATATAATTACCAGGATATATTGAATTACTATAAGTAGTAGTCATATTAACATCCATATAGTAAAGTACATATCCTTTTGGATAATCAAGAATAATGCTATCAGGTAATTGATCTTTTTCAACAACTGCTCTTGAATAAAATAAACTACCTGCTGGAATTAAAACATCAGCATTAGAATATTTATCAATAACACTCTCTTTTGATCGAATTACCTCTCCTTTTAACATAGAAGGAGGTACTTGTGTTTCTCCAACCATTTCCTCAGTTATTTGTGTACTAGGATTAATATCCTGTAAAGCATATGGAACAGTAATTGGATTTGTAGCTTGTTCAACTCTCCAATTATATCCAACATACAAAACTATAATAGCTGCGATAACACCTATTATAGTTACTGTATTTTTATTTGATAAAAATTTTTTTAAGCCAACCGTAATATTATTCATATTCCCTTCTCCTTCTTATCTTATATCATTTACACTAGTAATGTTCAAATCACTAATATATTGTTTATTTTGATTGGTAACACCAATATTAGTTTTATTCTTATTTTCTAAAATCATATCAGCATTTGTCGTAATATCAACTGAAGTATTGCCACCTAAAGCTTTAATTAATTTTGTATTCTTAGGAGAAACTACTTTAATACTAACCTTAGGAGGAGTCTCATTAATGTCATATACTTGAATTCTATATTCACGAGTTCCATCCACACCAACAGCAAATCTTTTAACGAAGCTTTCCATAAACTTTTCTTTATCCATTCTCAATGCTCCAAAAGTACGATAATAAGATTTGTCAATTGCATCATGCATAGAAGCTTCAGTAGTTTCCTTTAATAAATAATAATCAAGTTCTGCTCCAGATTGTTGACTACTAACAATACTAATACTGTAAAATCCAAGTAATGCCATTAAAATAATTCCAATTGTTAAAAATGCTTTACTCATATAATATCACACTCCTCTATTTATCTACTAATAAATGCCTGTAGTTCACTATCTGAAGTAACATAACCACTTAAAGTTAAATCACATTGATCAAAATCTTTTAAATTATTACAAGAAAGACCCTTTCCATTTGGAGCTTTTCTCACATTTGATACATATTGATTACTTCCAGATCTAGGAATAATATTGCTCTTATAATAAGTATAACTAGGAATACTATTTTCTGTATAGCTTGCTGCCTTATATTTACTGGCATAACCATTAACTACATTAGTATATTGACCAGAAAATTCAGTATAATTAGGTTTACTGTTTTTTATTGTTCTAAGATTAGTTGGAGTTAAGGTAATATCATAATCAATTTCACTATCAACATAGGTTTCTGTACTTTCAATTTTTTTAACCAATGATGAAGGGGTAACAGGGTAACCCTTTATAGAAAGATTGGTTGCTTCTACATTCCAATTATATCCTTCTGCTCTAGTAGGTGAGTTAGCTAATTTTTGAGTATTAGCTAACTTATCTGTATAGTTTAGTCTCTTAACTGTTGCTTTATCAGTACTAGTGCTTGTTCCTGTTGCTTTAGAAGATGGGAACATTGTTGTTGTAGATATAGATTTTGAAGTATAATTATCAAAACTAGTATCTGTATCAGTAGCAGGACAACTTCCTCCTACACACTCAGGCATACATTTTTTATTTGTACATACAGGTATAGTTGAAGAATCATCAGTAGGATCTGGATCAGTTGGTGGAATATCTGGTGGAGGTGTCTGATTATTAAGTGCATAGAAGCATCCTACATCAAGACTCCAATCATATAAACCAAATTTCTTAATTCTACTAAAAATGTTGTAAACAAGTTTTTTACTAGCATTAGTAGTAGCCCATTCCTCAAAACTCTTAGTAGTTTTTTTAGATTGATAATATTGATTCCATAACCACCAATTGGCATTAACATTCTTACCATTTAATGGAGTACAATAGTTTCCAGTATAATGCTTATAATATCTTTGATCTTGCTTATTATAAGAAACTTCTCCATTTTTATTATTGATCCATGCTCCAGGGAAAGTAATAATTGAATGATAAATCCAATCACTAGATTCTTTAGCACAACTTCCACCCATAAATTTCAAAATAGTATCATCATTTAAAGTTGCATTATCAATAGCTGCACGATTATCTAAAAGTGTATTCTTCTTAGGATCTTTTTGCCATTTTAAACAGTTTTTATTATTACTAAATCTAGTATTTTCATTAGGAGAAATACCAGCATCACAAGTCTGATTATCCTCACCTGTTTGAACATCTGTATTCGCTGACATAATAAAGGTTGCTGTTTCTTCATCTGTAACACAAGTTGTTGCTTTATTAATACATTTTTGAACTGCATTAGTATAACTATCAATACTACTTTTATAAGCAGTTTCTGCCTGAGCTCGATCAACATAATGACATGCTCTACCACTATAGTCCACACCAATGTTGATCCAACTACATTCCTCACCACAATTTGTAGCACGTTTAAAACCATTTTCTGCTTTATAAGTTGCTCCACTAGCTTTAACTCCAGGATAACATCCATTCTTAGAGGTACAACTAGAATGTGGCATTGTTGAACATTGTTCTTGACCAACCATCCAATCAAGACCTTTAGCATTACATACAGTACGAGCAGTTATTTGCTTATCTCTGAAATAGGCATAACCATAAATATCCCACTCACAACTCTCATTTTTTGGAGTATATTTTAATGCTCCACCACTCATAGCATATGAACCAGTTAGATTAGCATTTACATAATTATAAACCGCTTCAATATCAGCTGGACTCACACTTCCCTGTGCAATAGATGGACAGCTACCAAATACATTAGTAGAATTATCAACTTTTTTAACGTTAGGCTTAGCAATAGCTGAAGTATTTAAAGCCAAAGTATCTGCAGCATATATTTTAACATTATCTATACTATTATTAACTTTTTTCTTATTAGAAGTCTTCTTTTTACCATAAACTTGATCATAACATGAGTTAACACATGACTGTGTATACTGACCACCATCACAAGAAGCAACACATTGATCAAAATCCTCATTTGGACCACCTTGTTCATCGAAACCACCATGAGAATCTTCATCCCTTGTTAAATTATTACAATGAGCTTTTAAAAGACATGGTGCATAATCTTCATACTTAGGGAAATTATCAAAATTAATACTTGTATTACAAACCACTTTACTTTTGATTTCAACTTCATAAGTAAAACATTGACCAGCAACAACTGCCTTAGGTGGCCCATAAGTAACTTCTACCTGTTCACGACAAGCTGTCTTACAAGCTTCAACTCCAGTGGTAGAAACACCGTTTTTAACTACTGTCGCTGTATGTGATTCTTCCTCTATATGGAAAAATCTTTTCGTTGTAATTTCATTTTTTGTATTACAGGTAAGCATATCTTCTCTAGCAGAACCATATTTTGACTTATATTTCCTATCACTATTCATATTAGTCTTTTCAACCTCTACCCAATCAGAACTAAGATTTGGTAAATCTGTTCTCATCATAATTTGTTCAGCATTTTTATTATAATCTTGAACAAAAGAACTCATATTATCATAAATTTCCTTCATTTTTCCCATTGAAAGATTATAAGGAACCATTGTTGTAAAGCAAGGAGTCAAAGCATTTTTAACAAAACTTAGAACTTGTCGCCCATCATTAGTATCGGTACGAACAACACTATTAGCTAAAGCACGAGCTTCATTACATAAAGTTGTATTATAAGCAATACTAGGAACCTTGCCTGAGGAAACCGCTTCATCTTGTCCATCAATTCCAAATTTAAAACCATAAGATGTTTTAGCACAAGCATTACTGCTAGATTTTTTTCCTTCAGTATAACCTGCAAAATAAAAATCTACACTACCATCACTGCCAATATAATCATTAAGCTGTTCTCTCGTTATTTTATACTTTTTATTTTTCTTCAAAGGTTTATCAGGATTAATTACTGGAATAGAATCATCCTCTGCAATCTGTTTTGGTTTCTTATTTTTGCCCTGAGCCCTTGATAAAAGTTTTAAGTAAAACTCTCCATTCTTAACTTCTATGGTAATGCTATCAACAATATTATTTTTATCATATTTAACTGAATATTCAACACCATAATGTATTTTAGCTTTTTCAGTAGAACATTCATCTGCTGCATAAACATCAAAATCTATATTGAATATACAAATGGCTAGTAAAAATATCATTCCAACCCACTTTTTCACTCTATTTTTATACATCATCGCCATCTCCTTCTAAAATTTTTTTTATATTTTTATAGTTTTTGCTCTCACTAACACTATAATTATAACCTTTTTTTTCATTTTCGACAAGTTTAGCATCAATTTTAAAATCATCTGAAGTAAAACCATTAAATCTTGTACATGTTACTAATGATATAATCTTATCATTCTCCGAAACCTCAATATCATATTTAAAATAACTATCTTTCATAGATTCTTCAATTAATTCCCGCTTTTGCTTTTTAGTATAAGAAGTAGTACGATAGTTGATTTTATAATCTGGAACAATTGCCACTGAAAAAATCTGATATAAATAATTTTTCTTTCCTATACTAACCTGAATATATTTATTATCTTGATTAAAATCATAATATATAAAACTCATTAATTGTTCAAAACGGTTCATATTCTTATCCCCAATAATTGGATGTTTAGAAACGTTTCTAACGTTATGTCCGATAATAGAAAAATAATCAGGTAATGGTTTAATATTACTATTAACCCATACGTGATCAAAGCCTCTTTCTCTGATCTCCATATCTTGATAATTTCTCACAATTGGATAATCAATATTCGTACCTTGTACTCTTATCCAACCAACAACATCTTCATCTTTATATTTCTCTTCTGCCTTTTTTATCTGGCTTGTCCGATCTTCTACCTTATAAATAGGTATCAAATACTTTTTAACATCTAAAACTCTAAATAGATAACACAATGCCAGTATAACAAGAAGAAAGATAAGAATAATATAAAGATTCTTTTTATTTCTTATACTTTCTATCATAATTACACCTTTATACTAATAACTAACTTTATATGGATCATCATATGTACCACTACCACTCGTAATAACAGAACTTTTCTTTAAATAACCAGTAAATCTAGCTTTAGCTTTCAACTCTAGCTCAGATATTGAATCATAAACAGTACCATTAAATGATGATAAATATTTCATATCTCCCTTAGTAGATTCAATATACCAAACAGAATCAGTATAAGTACTATACATTTCATACATACTAGGTGCTGCAAACTTAATATTATACTTCTTCGTAGTTTTCTTACCAGTATAAGTAGCCTTACTCTGATAGATTGGAACTGCTACTTCATGTTTAGCAAAAATACCTACTTTAATCATTTTACTAACATTATTTTCAATATAATATCCTATATTTCCCTCTTTATTAGGATTATATTGATTTCCTTCACCATAGTTAATTCCCTCACCAAAAATATCATTAACGGAAATAACCTTAGTATAGCCACCTACATTTGGTTCTACAATACGATAGATAATTCCACCATAATTAATATACTCACCACTATATCTAGTAGTAGTCTTTACTCCACCCTTAGCAGTTTTAAAATCACCTATATCATAAGGAGCATTAATGGAACCATCTCCTGCTAAAACCTTAACATCTTTTTTTAAGACTAAGACAGGCCTAATGTTGAAATTATACGACTGATCATACTCTAAGTATTTAGAATCTTGACCAAAGAAAAATTTTCTAGTAGTCCATGCTTTTTTATCATCCAAACGATCACTTGTCCAATTAATTGTATTCGTATAAAGATAACTCTCCCCCTCCTTTAAGCTTCTATTATACTCATTTATCGCCAAAAGTCCAACATTTTGTTTATTTTTTTCATTATTACATGTATTTTTTTGCTCAATTTCCCCTTTTTTGATAGAATCTTGACAGAAATTATAGTTTGTTACTAAAAATTGCTTTGAACTATCCGCTAAATGTTTGTAGTAATAATCTTGTAACCACTTATCAACAGATTGATAATCTACATGACTAATATCTTCATTGCTAACAATTTTAACAGTTCCATCTGAGTTTAATCCTACAATTCTAAATAATTGTCCAGAAAATTTAATATAATTATTAGTAACATTTCCTTTATAAACACGATCATTATCTGTAGCTTTCTTAATAACACCTTCCAAACTTTGTGAAACAACCACTTTCCTAGTAACTTCTGTTTTATTTTCAAAACTATCTATAGCACTATATGTAATGGTATAATCCCCTATTTTACTAGTATCAACATTACTTTTAATATAAACATCTTTAATATCCATTGCCCCATCAGTATTATCTCTAACAGATTCTACTCCTGGATCAGCAAATTTACTATCCTTTTCTACTTCAATAGTATCTTTTCCTTTTAATCTTATTTCTGGCCCTTTATGATCAACATTAGAAGTCATAACTCCACATTTTAAGTAAACATAATATTGATATTTACCACCTGTTTTTCTAACTTTAACCCAACTTTCTTTTCCACTACACGTATCTTTATTATAAGCTGTTCTAAGATCATCAACATATTTCTGATCAAGTAATGTTCTAAGACTAACTGTAGTGATCTTTCCCTCAGTAGGTAATCTATTACTATTAATTTGAAAATACCTTTTACCAGCCTCTACTACTCTTTTTTCATTCCCATTAAAACGAATAAGTGGATAAATAATAATAAACCACAATCCTAAAATAATAATCGCTACTACAATAATGATAGAAATATTTTTTTGAACTTTATTTTTTTCCATATTCTTCCCTCTTTACTTTATCTTTAATACATATCTTTTATTTCTAAGTGTAAACAAAATCTCGACCTGATCAGAATTTACCACTTGACTACTCACACTAATATAAACTTCTTTTCCTTGATAATCCATTCCAACAGCATCCACTACATCTTCATACTTTACTTTTCCATTATCTATATACTTAATTCTACCATACTCATGAGAAAAGTCAATAAAATCTTCCCCCTCAAAATCACTAGAAGAAAAGCCAATTTTCAAGATACTTCTTCCCTCTTTAGCATTTAATAAATCTTGATGAGTAAGACAACTACTCTCACTTGTACAATAATAACGATTAAAATAAAAACTATTTCCCATTTCAATATTATTAATAATAAGATCCATCTTTTTACTAGAAGCATATTCAAAAGAAAGTTTATCCTTTACCTGATAAGTACCCACATCCTTAATAACAGATAAATCATTCATCTTTAACTTAATTTTTCTTAAATAACTACCCGTTTTTCCTCCAAGTTCTTGATAATACAAAACAAACTTACGATTATCCAGTTCCTCATTTACTTTATATACCAAGTAAAATTCTCTTTCGCCTCCTGCTTTAATACTCATTTTAGAATCTCCTGGCTTCCCTAAATCTGTAAAATAGGTATTATAATAAGTTGTATAAGTTTTATCTAAATTTCTATTCATTAAATGAAATCTGCTAAGATTTGGTTCTATTTTGGAATGATAATTATTTTTCATTTTCATAACTACTACAACAAATTTATTTCCCTTTTCTATTTTATTACCTGTATAATCTTTATCAGTAACATAACTATCTTTAATGGTAATATTATAAATCCCTGAATTAAAACTAACTCCCTGCTTATATGATTTATGAACAATTCCAAAATAATAGTAAGAATAACCAGTGATAATTAATAAAGAAGCACAAATAACAATATTACTAATAAAACGATGTTCTTGATAAAAATAATAAATATTTCTTTTTAGTCGGTTAAATACCCTTTTAAAAGAATTTTTATCAATATCCAAATCAAAACTAACTTCAAACTCTTCTCTATCTTCACTACTCAATTCTAAAAATTCTTCGTCATTAGTAAAATTAAATTTCTTAATATCAAGTCCAAAAATACGAATAACTAAAAGAACAAAAACTATATATTGAATATACTTACAAATATTCAGCATATCTTTATAAATTAAAATTCCACTAACAGAAGTATCTACCCCATATGAAGCAAAATACTGAGAGATCAAAATAACACTAATCAATAAAAATAAGTATTCCCCTATATATACTAAGTAAATCCTCCATGGCTTATCTTTTTTCTTTAATAAGATCATCAATAAAATACTACTAATAATAACTAAAAGTACTGCTATATAAAAGAGAAACCCAGTTTTTGAAGAAAATGATTCTAAAGCAGCACTATATGTTCCAAAAGAAACATAATCAGCAATAAAAGCAGTCATACTATTGACCTTAAGATAGATAAAAATACATAGTAAAAGAATAAAAATATGAATCTTTCTAAAATTTTTAATTAAAAAAGCATACGGTTTTCTAAATACCATAAAAAAGCCCCTTTCACCTATTCTTTATTTATTATATCTTACTTTACATTTTTTTGAAAGACATGTTATAATTTTTTAAGAAAGAAAAGAGGTATTAATGAAAAAAGGAAGACTAAAAACCATCCTGATATTAGGAATAATATTATTGATAACAGGATGTCAAACTAATTTAGAACAAATTACTTATCACGAATTAATGAATAAGATAAACAAAAAAGATACTTTTATTATTGAAATTACCCAAAATAATTGTAGTCACTGCGAAGAATTCTCTCCTAGATTAAAAACAATATTAGAAACGAATAAAATTAAAGCTTATAACTTAAATTTATCTAATATTTCTGAAGATGATTATAACAAACTGGCAAAAGACTATAATGTAAGTGGAACTCCTACTACAATGTTTTTCAAAGAAGGAAAAGAACTTATCAATAATAGAATTAATGGAAGTATTTCTGATAAAAAAATAATTAATATTTTAAAAAGATTAAATTATATAAAAAAATAAAAGGTTAAATACAGCCTTTTATTTTTTTAAAGAAAGAACTCTTTTACTTATCTTTTCATCCTTTTGTAGCATAACAGGTAATCTATTATATTCTACTTTAAGTTTACTTCTTAAAACTTTTAATTCTGTCTTAGAGAATTTTTTCAAAAGAAAAAATGTATTAAAGTAATAATAAAAAAAATTTCAATACTTATTTTCAAATAAAATTATTCTTTTTCTAAATAATCCTTTCCTTTATGAGGTTCATCACGATATAAATCATTATAGTTTTGTTGCCGAAGTGCCTCATAGATCACGATAGCACAACAATTAGATAGGTTAAGTGCTCGTACATTACTAGTCATAGGGATTCTCATACAATGATCTAAATAATCCTTTAGAATTTCTTTAGGAAGTCCCGTAGATTCCTTTCCAAATATAAAATAAAGATTTCCTCCATTTGTATTAGAATAATCAAAACTAGTATGAGGAACATGTCCATAGCGAGTAAAAAAATAGTATTCACCACCCTCATTTTTTTCTAAAAATTCTTGAAAATTCTCATATACATAATACGTTAATTTATCAATATAATTAACACCACTTCTTTTCAAACGGCGGTCATCTATTTCAAAACCTAATGGTTTAATCAAATGCAAAATAGTATCTGTAGCAACACAAGTTCGCATAATATTTCCTGTATTTTGTGGAATCTCTGGCTCAAATAAAACAATATGATTCATAAACTTCTTCTACTCCTTCAATAATAAATGAATAAGAAAAATACCTTAATTATAGTATTTTTCTTTTTTCAACTTACTATTAATATAATTTACTCTTCCCCAATATGGTGTAAATCAATAAATTGACTAACTTTAGTAATCGTAAGATTATCTTGGGCATTTCCCTCTATAAAGGCAGTAATCTTACCATCTGTAAATTCAACTAATGCTGGATAATTTTCTGTAAGTTTTACTTTATAATGATATTTCTCATTAAACTCTGAAACAAAACGATTAATATCAGTATCACTCAAATTTAGATAAATGATATTATTTTGCAAATTATCTTTCTCAATTAATCGTTTAAAATCTTTTTCAAAACTACGACAACGATCACTTCTAGCAGTACACATATAAACAACACAACTAGGATTTTCCATAATATAATGATCAAGTTCGGCATCAGTAATTTCATAACTTAATGTACCTCGAATAACAGGAGTCTCCTTCTGATAATCGGCATAAACCTGATACCACTTACAAATATATAATACAAGTAAAACTGTAAATAAACATATGCATGCTAAAATAAGATAATTTTTAGGTTTGATACTCGTTTTAGTATTTGCCTCTTTTTTCATTTAATCACTCCCGTCTATCTATCATTATTCTACCACAAAAGGAATAAATTGATAAGTCTATTTTAAATATTTATAATGATATCTTTTATTACAACGTTCATCTATATTTCTTACTAACAATTTATAATGATCAATATGAGTATTCCTTCCATCAAAATATATAGGATAGCTTCTCTTTTTAAAATCAACTAGCTGATACTCTTGCCCTTCTATAAGATCCAATATATTCCCCTTAATAAGCATTAATTCTACTCTATCCAAACAAACCACTTCGATATTAGGATAAAAACAAAATCGTTGATAAAATTTTTGAATCAAAGAAGAAACTTCTTGATCAGTAAGTTCTACACTTAATGTAACACAAGAATAACCATATTTTAATAAATAATACACACTATAAATATTGCCAATATTAAATGAATAATCACTAATAGAACCATTAACAGATTGATATTCATGAACTAAACATCTATTTATACTTTTTTGATTAAAATAATTTTCCTTTTCAATAAAGTATATGTTTGGATAAGTTTTATATTGCTGAAAAAGCAAAATATCTCTCACATAAACTCTAGCATAATGAAGACTTTCTAATAATTCTTGCTCATTATCTACAATAATTGTATCATATTTTGTACATTGAACATTTAATATAGGAAAGTAAACTTTTCTTTTTCCTTTTCTTTCAAAGCTACATCTTACTTCCTCTAATTTTTCTAGACACTCTCTCCTTAAACGATTAAGACCTCCTATTGAAATAAATAATTGTTCCTGAATATCATCTTCAAAATGATGAACTTCATAAATAGTATTGCCTAGTTTACAAAGTTGCTGCTTAATTCTTTCTTTACTAATTGGACTACTTTTAGCTTCCTCACAAACTTCCCCATAGCAAGTAATAGAATGAACTCCATCACTAACTGTTAACCTGCTTTTTTGACCAATATAAGCTGTAAATTTCATGGTGATAAAAACTTTTCTTAAAGAGTAATTTAATAGCTCATCTGACAAATGTTTACTACTAGTCAAATAAACATCATCTAAAACATCAAGGCCAACCTGATTTTTTACATAACAAATATTTTCACTATGATTAACAAGTAAATCATTTTTATTATATAAAAAATTAACAATCATCCCTTTTCCACTCTTGGAAAAACGAATTCCATCTTCCTGATAAAGTGTTCGATCTAATTCAATTTTAATTTTATCCTTTTTAAAACCAATCACTTTTCCTATCTTTAACCCCACATGATTAGGACTTTTACAATTCATTAATTGCTCTTGAAATAAATTACCCAATGTAAATTCTCGATGAAATAATATTTTTAAGGTTTCAATATCTTGATCAGTATATCCTTTTCCATCAATAATATTACGATAAAATTTAGTAATAAAATAAACATATTCTGGACTTTTCATTCTACCTTCTATTTTAAAACTCATAATATTACTCGTTAAAAGTTCCTCAAATCTACTACAAGTATTTAATTCTTTTGTACTAAGTAAATAACCTGTCTTAACTTTTTTCTCCTTATGATATAGTTCATAAGGAAGTCTGCAACACCCTGTACATTCTCCCCTATTAGCAGACCGGGAACCAAGCATACTAGAAAATAAACAATTACCAGAATAACTAATACATAAAGCTCCATGAATAAAGACTTCTAATTCAATATCAACATCAATCTGTTTAATTTCATTAAGTGTTAATTCACGAGCTAAAACAACTCTTTTAACTCCTAACTCTTTTAAAAAGTTAATCGTTTGAATATTACTATTATTAAATTGTGTAGAAGCATGAATTTCAATATCTTCATACATCTCAAGTAAAAGAGCAATCATCCCAAAATCCTGAATAATGAAAGCATCAACACCATTCAGATATAAAAAATCAACTAGTTCTAAGAAAGAATCAACTTCACAATCTTTAATCATAGTATTCAAGGCAACATAAAGCCTAACTCCATATAAATGACATAAACGAATAGCCTCTATAATCTCTTCCCTAGTAAAATTATGAGCAAATTTCCTGGCACTAAATTCTTTCATTCCCACATAAACAGCATCAGCTCCACCAAAAATAGCCGCTCGTAAACTTTTCATATTGCCTGCAGGGCTAAGTAATTCTTTCATCTAAACCACCACCATCACCATAAAATATTGACTAAAATCACAAAGAAAAAAAGATATCTTGAAAAGATTATCCTAATGTTAAAATAAAATTTTAATAAGAGAAAAAAATACAAACCCGCAAGCTGCCCACTTAATAATCGCATTAGCTCTTACTGGAGTCTTATCTTTAGTAACAATCCATAATATTAAACCTAAAATAGGAATTAAAAAAGAAAAAATTTGTAAAATTAAACTTTCTGTATCATTTTCACTTGAATAACCATTAAAAACTTTTTTACTACAAAATGGACAAACATCTAAATTATATTCAATTTTTTCACCACAGTGAGTACAATACACTTTTTTGATTTCTATTTCAACTTTACTACCACAATGAGAGCAAAATTTACTATCCTTTTCTAATTTTTCTCCGCATTTTTTACAATACATCCCAATTCCTCCAATAACCACTAAATTCCACTAATAATAAAGAAAAATACAAACATAATAAATAACAAAAAAGTAATAAAAAGAATACCTGTACTAATAAGGGATAATATAAGAGCAGTATGGGCTCTAGAAGGATTATCATTCTTAGTCATCATCCAAACCAATATTCCTACAAAAGGAATAAAAAGAGAAACTAAATAAATAAAAAAGTTCTCTACTTGATCATTACTACTTAGACTCTGTTGAAGAAAGAAACCACATTCTGGACATTTAATAGAATTTTTGTTAATCTGCTTCCCACAATTTCTACAATAAATTACCTCTACTACTTTTTCTTCATCCTTAGCCGTCTTTTCACTAATTATTACTTTCTTACCACAGGTATGACAAAATTTACTATCTTTTTTGATCATACCACCACAATTTTTACAATACACAAAACCATCTCCTGTTACAATAGTATAAACTAAAGTATATATTAAAGTAAATTTATTTACTATAAATAACTTCATTTTTGGTATTTAAACATACCAATTTCACTGTATAAGTATATGTATCATTACTATTTATTTTAACCATAACATAAGCCCCACTATTCTGACTAGTATCAATTTTGGTTTTACTATTACTATAATTTTCTAAATAACCAAAACGAATTAAATCATAAGCAGACAATCGAAAACTACCACTAATTAATTGCTGATAAGTGCTATTATTTTCTATTAAATCAGTATTTTCTTTTTGAATATAACTCTTGGCAGCAGCAATAATAGATCTCTCATAATATTTACAAGAGTTTGTCTTATTAGCATTTACTGCATTCATAACTGAAGGAAATGCCATTAAAGAGACAAAACCAATAATCACTATTGTCGCAATTAACTCAATTAGAGTAAAACCCTGACTATTATTTTTCATTCTTTTACCCCTTCTATTTATTAATCAAAACCATACGGGTTGAACTATCATTATTGGCATTACCTCCAT
>CAOJDX010000005.1 GCA_948433435.1 uncultured Clostridia bacterium | reverse complement strand
TTTTATTTTATCATGGAAAGATTTTTTATTTACACAAATTTATTTACAGACTCTATAGAAAGTTTTTTATATTTCAATATCATCAATAATTCCTTCTTTTGCATATTTAATCATATTCCTTACTTCTTCAAATAACTTTTTCTGAACCTCCATATCATTTACCAAGTTATTATAACTATAAGTATTATTCATCTTATAACAATAAGTATATTGAATCCACCTAGGCATATAACGAGATAAAGTAAGCATACATCTTTTAATATGAGCAGGATTGCTAACAATTAAAAGTCTACTAATTTTAGGAAGAAGACCCGCTCTGTGTAGAACTAATAAAGAACAAAGAACATTCTCTGTAGTATTGTTGGACTGATCTTCAACTAAAATATCTTGTTCTAAAACTCCATTTGAAATCGCATATTTTTTCATAACCAAGGCTTCTTTTTCTACACCATCCTGCCCATATCCACCAGATAAAAGCATCTTATGAGACCTACCACATCGATATAGTTCAATTGCCTGATCCATTCTATTACGAAAATCTTTTCTGCTACCAAAAACAAAAATACAATCTCCCCTTTGAAAATCATCTTCTGGAATAGAAAATAGAATTCTATGAACAAGGGAACAATCAAGCATTTTAGGATCTACCTGAGATAACTTCATCATTTACCATATCCTCCCACTATATTATAGTTTTCATAAGAAAAAGATCCATTAAAATAGATCCATAACCTAATTTCTTGGTTTAAAAATAAGAGTAAAGAAGAAAGAAAAGATAATCGCTGCACTAATACCAGAAGCTGTAAGATCAAACATTCCCATAACCATACCAAGTGGCCCCATACTAACCGTTTTAGCAAGTCCTCCATGAATTAATTGATGACCAAAACTAGTAATAGGAACCATTGCCCCTCCACCTACAACTTCAACAATCATATCATAAATATTAAAAACATCTAAGAAACTTCCCAAAACAACAAAGATACTAGTAATATGTCCTGGAGTTAACTTGGTATTATCAAGAATTAATTGTGCAATTAAACATACTATTCCACAAAATAAGAATGAATATAATATTTTTATCATATAGCCTCCAAACTAACCGCATGTGCAATACTTAAAATATTTTCCTTTTGAAAAACAAAATTAGGATTAAATAATGCACCTGTAGCTACCATTAAAACTCTTTTTAACTTTTTCTTTTTCATTTCATTTACAATATAAGTATATAAAACTAATGCACTACAAACTGGTCCAGACCCACCAGCTAAAATTTCCTGTTGCTTTTTCAAATCATATAAAATAACTCCACAATCATTATAATTCTTACTCAAGTCAACATCATACTCAGATTTCATAAAATCTTTTAAAATTTCCTTTCCATAAAGTCCTAAATCTCCTGTTACAATCAAATCATAATAACTAGCATCTCTACCAGTATCTTTTAGATGGGTATAAATTGTATCAGCAGCTGCTCCAGCCATAACCGCTCCCATATCAAGAGGATCCGTTTGAGCAAGATCAATAACTTTCCCAATAGTTCCAGATTCTACTTTAATGGAAGATTTGGCACTTGAAAGTACTGCACTAGCTCCACCAGTAGACGTAAAAGTAGCTGTTTTAGGCTTAGGAGCTCCATACTCAGTAGGATTTCTAAATTGTTTCTCACTAGACATATTATGAGAACTAACACTACACAAACATTTATCGATAAATTTAGAAGAAATTAAACTAGAACCAATAATTAATCCTTCTACATTAGTACTGCATGCTCCATAAATTCCAAAAAAAGGTCTATTTAAATCATTAACTGCATAACTAGAAGAAGAAATTTGATTCAATAAATCTCCAGATATAACTAAATCAATATCATCACTTTTCAATTTATTTTTCTGTAAAGCTTTCTTCATACTTTCATTTAAAATTTTAACTTCTGCTTTTTCCCAAGATTTCGCTCCACAATATAAATCAGTATAACATTCATCAAAGTATTTTCCTAAAGGTCCTTTCTTTTCATAAGGACCAGCTATAGTAGCCACTTCATTCAAATAAACATTTCGAAAATGAAAAGTCATACCAAACCACCTCCTATAAGTAGACGAATCACACCAAAAGTCCAAGCCGATACAACCCCATAAACAATAACCGTACCAGCTAATTTAAAAGCATTAGTCCCGATTCCTGTTACCAGTCCTTCTCTTTTATATTCAAGTGAGGCACTCATCATCGAATGAGCAAAACCTGTAATTGGAATTAATAAACCACACTTTCCAAAAGTAACCCACTTATCAAAGAAACCTAATGCGGTAAATAAAGCAGCCAAGAAAATTAAAGTAATAATCATAAAAACACTAGCCTCTGTTCTAGATACATGAAAGACCATACAAAATACTTGAATTAAAATCTCTCCCAATGCACCTACTCCTCCACCTATCATAAAAGCAATAAAGGCATTATTAACTCGCTGTTCTGTTGGACGATGCTTTTGTATAATTTTTTCATATTTTTCATTTTTCATTTATATCACCAATAATATCTTGTACCAAAAAAAAATCTTTATACAAAAAAAGAAAAATATCAAAAAGATTAAATATTTTTCTTTAAAATTAACCATCATAACTTATATTGACTATATAAAATTTAAAGTCTAACCTTTAGTTTTTCTAATACCTTAGCTTCTTTTCTTGATACTTGTACCTGACTAATTCCCATGTTTTTAGAAACTTCAGACTGAGTATAACCTTTATAATACCGATCATAAATAATTTTTTTATCTTCCTCTGTAAGTTTTCCTAATTGTTCATTTAAATCCATAATAGAGCTATCCATCTCTTTGTCATAGAATTGAACACAATTATAATAACTTAACTTTTCATCACTATCTACCATTTCATCTAAACTTTTAACATACATAGTAGCATTTTTCGCTAACATCATTTTTTCCTCGTCTATATCTAAAAATAAGGAAACTTCTAAATCAGTAGGTTCTCTTAAAAGTTTTTGTCTTAACAAATCTCTTGCCTTTTCAATAGACTGATTTAGTTTAATATAATCTCTACTAATCTTAACTGTTCTATCTTCTCTTATATACTTCGTCACTTCTCCTAAAACATAATAATATGCATAGGTTGAAAATTTAGCAGCAGTATTTCCCATACAATTACTCATATATAACATTCTCCTCTTTTCCATTATAATTTTGATAAGCTTTAACCAATGCCATCATTCCTACTTGATACAAATCTTCATAATCACTATA
The DNA here is from genome assembly GCA_948433435.1 of uncultured Clostridia bacterium. Classification (GTDB taxonomy): domain Bacteria; phylum Bacillota_I; class Bacilli_A; order RF39; family UBA660; genus UBA2730. The sequence goes on along the minus strand of CAOJDX010000005.1, from coordinate 62,413 downwards.
ACCACTAAACTTTCGAATAACAGAATGAACTACCCACTCATAATCCAATATGAAATCAACGTCCATTTTCATCGCTCCTATAAATTAATTAACTGAAATGCTTCTCTTTCATCATTTACATAATATAACTGCTCTCTACCATGACCTATTTTTTCTTGATAAAGATGATTGACTCCACACAGCACAACTTGTCCACAATTTAAAAATATTTCTATCAATTTACTTTGAATTTTGGAAAGTAAGCCTTCTTCAATTTTTTTGACATGACTAAAATTAAATGCATAGAAACTAACACCTTGACGATACAATAAGTAATCTATTTCTTCATTAAATCGATTAAAAGAATTAGTATCAAAAACTCCATCAAATCTTAAAAAAAATATTCCCCTACTAACTTCTGTCATGATATTCATACTCCTACTTCACCTCACATTAAAAATATAACTTAGTTTCTTAAAAAAATACATCTATTCGACAAATGATTACATTTTATTCGTTCGACATACTTCGACAAACTAATCTACTACTATGATTCGCTATAAAATTTAAAATTAAAAAAAGAAGAAATTAAATTTCTCCTACGACAATTCCTTGCATATTTCTTAAAAACAATTCAATAAAATTAAGTTTATCAACATCCTGCTTTACTACTAAATCTCCGACATAAACTTTTTTCCCTTTTTCACTAACAGTTAAGGTACCTACCACATCATTTTTCTTAAGAGGTAAATTAATTTTCTTGATTTTCGTACTAATCTCATATTTTTTATTACTAACTCCCTTATCCTGTAAAATATTAATATCTTGTTTAGGATAAACTTTTATTTGATCAACTGTAGCCTTCTCTAATTCAAGTGTTTTCACAACATCACTATCTTTTTTTATAGATTGAACCTTTTTATTACTAAATCCATAATCAAGTAAACTACTAGCTTCACTATTTCGAATTTTAGCTGTCTCTTCTCCTAAAACTACACCTATTAAACGCATGCCATCTCTCTTAGCTGTAACCGCTAAACAATATCCTGCATTATCCGTATGTCCTGTTTTCAACCCATCCGCCCCATCATAAAGACGAACCAATTTATTAGTATTGACAAGCCAAAATTTATTAGGTGTATTCACCCTCAAATAATCTTCATAAACAGAAGAAAAATTAAGTATTTCTTTATGAGATAAAAGTTCTTTAGCAATCATAGCCATATCATAGGCACTAGAATAGTGTCCCTCTTCATCAAGACCAGTACAATTTTTAAATACTGTATTTTTAAGTCCCAAATCTTGAACTTTCTGATTCATTAACTTTACAAATTTCTCTTCACTACCACTAATATATTCAGCCATAGCTACTGTTCCATCATTAGCACTAGCCATGCTAATTCCCTTAAATAAGTCTTTAACACTCATCTTCTCATTAGCTGATAAATAAATCTGTGAACCACCCATATCAGCAGCATTTTTACTAACTGTAACAATATCTGTCCACTTAATCTTACCAGACTCAATATTTTCTAGAATAATAATCTGTGCAACCATTTTAGTCATAGAAGCAATCGCTACCTGTTTATCCATATCCTTCTCGAAAATAATTTCACCAGTTGACTGTTCCATTAAAACACCACTAACCGCTCCTTTAATTAATTCATGATTATCTACCTCTTCCTCCGCAAAAATATTTACAGGAAATAAAAAGAGTACTCCTAATAATACAAAACAAAAAAACTTCTTCATCCTATCACTCCTACTAAAAATTATGTTTTTCAAACATTTATATTCATATTTTTACAAATTTCTGCTATGGTATTAATAGGTGATTCTATGAAAAATATAATAATTTATCTTATAATAACCATTTGTCTAATTTCAGGAATTTGGTTAGGTATTAACAATCATAAAGAAGAAAAAAAAGGAAAACGATCAACAGAAGAATTAAAATTAAAGAAATTAAAAAATGTCAACAAAGAAATCGATTATTTTAGAGATGAACATTTAGATCGCTATATTGCTTATCAAGAAAAGAATCCCAGTTTAAAGACAGAAGACATTATCAAAAGAGTAAATATTGGTCTAGATAAATCGTATTATGAAGAGACAAAAAAAACTCCTTATCATAATAAAGACTATATCTTAGTCAATAAATATATATCTATGGAGGATAATTATATTCCCAACCATTTAGAAGACTTAGATTTAAGTTATTCTCGTAGTGGAATGAAATTAGTTCACACTGCAAAAACAGCCTTAGAAAAAATGGTAACTGCTGCTAAAGAAGAAGGCTACATGATCAGAGTAATGTCTAGCTATAGAAGTTATAACTATCAAGTAAACTTATATAATAAATACGTTCAAAATGATGGCAAAGAAGCTGCTGATACTTATTCAGCAAGGCCTGGATATTCAGAACATCAAACTGGTTTATGCATTGATATTGATGATGGCATAGTAAATTATACCGATTTTGAACAATCAAAGTCTTTTAAATGGATGCAAGAAAATGCCCATAAATATGGCTTTATCTTAAGATACCCTAAAGATAAAAGCGAAATTACTGGCTATACTTATGAATCATGGCATTATCGTTATGTAGGAAAAAAAATAGCTTCTTATATCAAAAAACATAATATTACGTTTGACGAATATTATGTAATGTTTATCGAAAATAAATACTAATCGAATTTCTTTCGAAAATAAAGATATAAATAATAAAATACTGTAACAAGCCCCCATAAGAGAAAAAGAACATTACTAACTTGAATAAAGGAAAGGCATAGTGGATCATTATAAATACTATAATCTAAAAGCAATTCCATTTTATGATAAATGATATAGCTAGAAAATCCTAAAAATAAAACATATATCAAAGAAAAAAGAATATAATTAAAAACTTTTTTTATCTGATTCATCTTATCTCTTAAGATCGTATAAATAAAGATTACTGTCACAACCAAAATAATAATATAATAAAGAGCAATAGAAGGAAAATAATAGTATGTCATAATCTTCTTAATAAAATAATGAATACTAGCTGCTACATAGGTATGAAATCCACCACTAATAAATAGAAAAATAGCAACCAAAATAATAGGAATAATAATCTTAACTAAAGAATTATTCTTTTTTATATTGAGTACTAAAAAAAGAAATAAAAGAAGAACTACTAAAAACATCTCTATTCCTAAAAATGATGACATAAAATACTTTAAAATTAATAATATTTTATCTAGAATAGATAAATTCATCATAGTACCTCTCCTCTTCTAAACAAGTTCAAAAATATAAATAGTTTGTGTAGAATCGTTATCTTTAGTACAAGTAATTAAAGTAAGACCATTAACTTCATAATTTGGTCTATGAATAGCAACAACTCCTGTCTTTGGCTGTTCTTCTATCTTAACAAGCTGATATTTGTACTTATGCCCTTGATAAGTAACATAAGCAAAATCTCCTACTTTAAGCTTATATAAATAAGCAAAGAAAGAAATATAAGCATCTCCTGAATGAGCAACTAAAATAAAGTTTCCATTCACTACATCAGGATAATCAGCATTATAAGAAACCATAATATTATAATCAATAGAATTATATTTAGATTCCTTATTCAAAAAACCCCTTTTAAGTTTTATTTTAGGAATTTCTAAATATCCAATATAACTATAATTTTTTTTTGGTGAAGTATTAGAATTATCTAGCTGATTGGAATTTTGATTAGAATTACTAGTATCTAAATTACTAACCCCCTCTGAATCAGTAACACGATCTGGATCGTTTGTACCACTAGACTGATCGATTAGGCTTAATCGAACATCTTCATAAATTTCTTCTTTTAAGACTTTAAAATAACCATTAAATAATATAACAACCCCAACTAATATAAGGAAAGAGCCAAGTAATAAGATTTGACTCTTTTTTAATTCATTAATTCTTTTCATTAACTGTTTCTATTTTTCTTTGTACTAACAACAATTACTGAAAGTCCAATAATTAGAATCATACTACCTATAATATATAAATATGTAGGAATATTAGAAGCAGTATCAGGAACATCTGTTGTTGGAGTATTTTTCATTTCTACTTGATTAATAGTAGTATCTTCAGTAACAGTAAATGGAATTTCTTCAGAGTTTAACTCATAACCAGTTGGTGAAGTAATTTCTTTTAAAAGATAATTACCTGCTGCTAAATTAAGATAATAAGGTTGCTCTGTAGTTGTAAAACGAGTTATTTCATTACCATCAGCGCCTAATATCGCAAGTACTGCCCCTGCAACTGGCTTTCCAGTTTCTTTATCAGTCTTAATAATTTTAACTAATTTACTATCTAATGTAATAGAAACTGTAGCTACTCCATCTGTATAACCTGCTATAATTGGTCTTTGTGCAGAAGCATCATCACGTTTTTTATAAGCATAAACAGTATCTGTTGTATAACTACCAGTAACAGCTACAACTAAATCAACAGTATCTAAAGTATTTAATTTTTCAACAGGAATTCTAATTCTAAAACTATTACCATAGTTGAAAACTGTACTATCATTACCATTAACATCAACAATTTTTGCATCACAATTATTACTATTAAAACCAACACTATAATTATTTAAAGTTTTATTACTAGAAACAGCAATATCATTACTTTCTAAATAAGTTCCATCTTCTGAAAGTTGATATTGAATACTATTTTTATTAATAGAAATAGTAGCAGCAGTTTGTTGTTGTGAATTATAGGTAATAGCAGCAGTAGCTAATTTTGTAACAACTTCAGCAGCTCCACGATAAAGACCACCATCACGACGTGCTAAAAGGTCAATTTTTGGCATTACACCAGTTGCTAACTGAGTACGACTAGCACGATCCTTAATACCCATCTTATCTAAATAATACCACACTGCATATTGAGTAGCATATTTCTTACAATCATCTGGTTTTACCCCTTGCATTCCATTAGCATTATCACATGCTGTCATAAAAGAAGAACTAGGAGCAGTTGGATAAGAATTTCTTAAAATAAAGGCCAATCCTGGAGCATATGTTGATTCAAGCTCTGTATCTAGGTCATAATACCCTTCACCTAAAGTAGCATTTTGCCCTTCAATACAATACATATCATATTGAGTACTAGTAGCCTCATCTGTAGCCTTAAAATTATACTTTAAAAATAATATAGGCTCTGCTGGATTCCCAGATCCATCGTCTTGCACCATAAAATCCCATATTGTAGTAGAGTCTGCAAAAATCTGTCCACTAAATTTTAAAGATTTAGGCACTGAATTAGTTGGTACAGCATAACTTGTCCCAATTTGATTAGAAGCCATAAACATAGTAAACATAAAACACACAAACGTAAATGCAAGAACTAAACTAGCACTAGAATGTTTATCTAATTTAAATTGTTTTTTTGATTTTGAATTTTTAGAATTCATTTTCTCACCTTACCTTATTACATTCAGTATAACATAAATTATTCTAAAGTAAAATGATTTTTTACTTAATTTTTAAGAATTAACTCCAAAGAAAAAAATGACTACTCTAGCCATTAAAATCTATTTTTCTTTTGAAAAACCACAATCAAGTTCCACCTCAACTACATAATCTGTTTTACCATAAGGTGATTTAGGATAGACAATTACTTTAGTATTTGTTTGGTTACAGGCCTTATCTGTTTTGTTATTTTTAAATTCCTTAATTTCTTTCTTAAATTCTCCATCATTATATCTCGATAAATTCTCTAAATCAACTTTAATACCAACTGTCGTAAATTTAGAAAGAAGTTTAGTTCTCTCATCAGCAGATGTTCCTATTTGCTCATAATAGAAATTTTCATAAAAACTCTTTCCCATTTCTTTTAATGAATTTTCAAGCTCTCTCTCATTAGTTTTTTTACCAAAAGAAACTAATAGCCCCAAAGCTACTGCTAAAACAACAATAATAGGTACAAGTATTAACTTCTTATTTACTTTACTCTTCTTCTCTTCTTTTTTTTCCATTTTATCTACTCCCTCTTATTTTCTTAAGTATACCATTAATTCTAAGTTTTGAAAAGCCTTTTCTCTATATTCATCAAGATAGCAATAAAATTCTTAAAATTACTTCTAATGAATAAATAACTAATTTTCTCCATTCATTAATTTAGTAATGATTCCACTAACATCAGTGATAGGAATGGCTAATCCAATTCCTTCTACTCGAACTGAAGAATATTCATCAGGTGAAAATTTAAAAGAATTAATTCCAATAACTTCCCCTTTACTATTTAAAAGTGCTCCTCCACTATTTCCAAAATTAATTGCCGCATCTGTCTGAATCATTTTATAGGAATGTTCATCCATTACAACTTCTTGATCAACAGCACTAATAATACCTGTAGTAACGGATTGTCCATAGCCCAAAACATTGCCAATAGCAATAACACCACTACCTACTTTCAAATCCCTACTATAACCTATCGGTGCTACCTTAATAGAATGCAATGTATCTTGATCAAGTTCGCCAATAGAAATAACCAAAACAGCCAGATCATACTCTTTAGAAACTCCTTTAACCGTAACAGTAAATTCTTTTTGATTAACAAACTTAGCAAATAATTCCACAGCTTGCTCAATTACATGATAATTGGTCAAAATCATCAATTCTGCACTATTTTTCCCAATAATAATACCCGAGCCTGAATAAGTACCCCCAATTAAAGATTTACTAGTAATTGCTACCATAAAAGGCATTGCTTCCTCCACAATTTCTGATACATCTGTTACATAAATTCCAGTACTAGAGCTATTTTGCTTACGATAATTTAACTTTTGCTTTTGAAAAATAAAATCAATTTGAGGAGTCTGTATCAGAAAAAATAAAATCACCACCATACTAGAAAACATAATCAATAAAAGAAACCAAATAACTCGAATTTTCATCCTTCTCCTACTTTTATTAGGAATATCACCATAACTTACCCTTTTATTTTCATAAAAAGAAGTAGGTTGAATAATTACATTTTCTATATTTTTCTTTTTCTCTTTTATTTCCATTTTTCAATCCATACTTATTACAAGGAGAAAAAGAAATGACCATAGTAAAATTACCGATCATCATTTCTTAATTCATCTTTTAAGCGATTTGCCTCTTCTTGTTTAACAATCATTTTTAACTTACAAGTATCCCTTTCTTCTATTGCTTTGATAATCTCTTCCTTGATTCGATCATCTTCACTCTTCACATAATCTGTTGCTTGTCTTTTTTGATTGAGCTTTTCTTTATCCACTAACTTCATAATTTTCTTTTTATCGTTTTCCTCAATTGCTTTTAATAGTTCTTCTTTTGTTGCTTCTATATCTTTTTCCTGCTCTTGTTTTTTTACTTCCTCTTTTAACTTATTAGCTTCTTCCTGAGTTAAAAGCATTTTCAACTTCTTAGGATCTCTTTCTGTAATCGCATCTACTAACTCATCTTTAGTAACAACATCATCATATAAATCATCAGTAACAACACGTTTTGGTTTACTACTTACATCTTTCTCCTCTTTTTCTTTTCTTTTAAAAAATAACAGAATAAAGAATAATAAGACAATTAAGAATAATAAACCAAAAGCAATATAAAGAATATTAATTCCAAATAACATCACTTTGCCACTACCATTATGTTCAACTTTCAATTTATAATAATTGCTAAACCCATTTTTATCAGTTACTTTAACTAAAACGATACTATTATGACGATCTAAGTCCCGATTATCAATAATCTCAACCTTACTATTTTTATCTTTAGCAATAGCACCAATCGTTAACTTCTTAACATTTTTATCTAATTTAATACGATATTCATTAATATCTGCATCAAACTTTGGTGATAAATTACTTTCCTTAATCGTTAAACTTTCCAACTTGTTATTACTATCATCTTTAGCTCTTTCAACATTTAATGTATACGTTTTAGTACTACCATCCTCTGCTGTAACAATAATCTTAACAACATGCTTACTTCCACTACTTAATTTCTCATTCCCAACTACCTTAACTGTAGCATGAGAATCAGCCGTTTTATAATCAAGTTGCAAATGGTCAACATCATTTGGAATAACAACTTGATAAACTGTCGTAGACTTTGAAAAAGTTGGACTAACTTTGGCTTGATTAATCGTAAGACTTTCTAAATCATTATTAGAAGATTTAGAAGAAGGAGTAGTACTAGGTTTATTATCTGGCTTATTACCTCCAGAAGAACTTCCTCCTACCTTATCATCATCTTTACTAGGAGTAGTTGGTTTTTCAGGCGTCTTATCCTCTCCGACAATTTCGACACTCTTACTACTTGCATTCGCACTATGAACAATAGCCTTAACATCTCCTACAACAAGATCCTTTATACTAACTTCAGTTGTTCCGATCTTTTTCGCTCTAAAAGTAATAGTAATTAGGTTATCAGAAGAAGAGATATACTCTCCTCCCATTCCTAAAGATACAAATCTCTGTGTTGTTGTTCCATAACTAGAACTCAAATTTGAAGAAGCATTTTTATATTGCACATACTCTAAATAATTATTATCAAAGATCAAATCACCTTGAACAGTAGCAAGTCCTTTATTAAAACCTGTAATATCACTTGCCTTAACAGTAAGATCAATTGTATTTCCTACAACAACAGTTGGACTACCTTCAATGCTAATATTAACGACTCCTGCCGATACATCTAAAATATTAACAAATAAGATCGAAACACAAATAATTGCTATCAATATATGAAATCTCTTTTTCATAACCTAATCCTCCTAGCCTAACCTTTCATTTCCAATAATATGATTAACTATTTTCAATGCATCAATCGCATTGATCACAGTATCCTTGGTTGTCTCTGCTGCCACTAAATAGCAACCTGTTAATTTCTCTGTTCCAATAATGTGATTAACAACCTTTAAAGCATCAATCGCATTAATAAGACCATTACCATCTGTATCTCCTACTACAACAATAATCTTTTGATCAACTACTTGATCATTAATAATTAATTTAACAATCATTCCAGTAGCAATATTATTTCCATTATATTCTGTTATTCCATCACTTTGATAAATCTTTAATTTTTCAGAATCGTTATCTAACTGATCCTTCATCTCAAGAGCAGTAGTATCTACTTTAACAGTCTTAATCATACCATCCTCTATAGTATGACCATATGCCAAAGACGTAATTTTTTCACTTGCTTGTTTTAAAACATGAACTGTATAAACATTCGAATCAGCACCATTCTCTACTTTCATTTTAACAACTCTTTCTTTTGAAAAGTCATCTAAAGTGATACTACTAATATCTTGATATTCCCCATCATCAAGAGCAATCTTTAAAACGGCAAGTGGATCACTAACAATTGGAGTTAAAACCATCTCGACTGCTCCATCACCAAGATAAGCAATATAATCAGTAACTTCCTTTTTAAACTCCGGAGAAAGCACTCCACTAGATACTTGAATATCATCTAGAGTCACAAATACTTCCTTTTCTCTTTCAATATTAATTGTATAGTTTTTTGTACTACCATCTTCAGCAGTTACTGAAATTTGAATGGTATTATTTCCTTGATTCAATGAATGAATTCCACCACCAACTACTGAACTTCCCTCATAGCCTAAGGCTGTAATATCAATCTGATCAACACTAGCTGGCACCTTAACTTGATAAGAAGTCTGATTTTCCTGAAAACTAGGAGAAAGCACTCCTGCACTAACACTTAACTCTTTCAAATTAGCATTACTAGATTTGATCTTCTGAAAAGTAATAGAATACGTTCGATCTACTCCACCAGCTGAGGTAACAATAACTTTATGAACATATGGAAAACTAGAAACTTGAATATTTTCCAAACCTGTTACTGTAGCACTAGTAGCTTCTTTAGTACCACTAATTACTAAATCATTATCATTAGCATCAATATCAACAGTATAATTCAATGTATTTTGATTAAAAGCTGGTGAAAGCGGATAAATTCTACCACCTGTTGTTTCTACTGCAAGATGAGATAAAAAGTTATTCGCTTGTGGTAATCTCGTTACCTGAATTTGATATTTTTTAACACTTCCGTCTTCAGCTGTTACTGCAATATAAACCATATTATTATTTCCTATTTGAAAATCAACATTTCCCTCAATTTCCACTGTAGCACTAGCATCTTCCGCAACTGTGGTTAACGTTAACTTTGTAACTTCATAAGGAACATCTAAAGTATAACTAGTAGTAGTCGGATCAAAACTTGGATTTAAATTTCCTTCTAAAGTATTTAAAATAGCCAACTGATTATTAGAGGATTTTTCACGAGTTACTTCTAACTGATAAATTTTAGACGTTCCATCCTCAGCCGTTACTACAATGTCTGTGCGATTCACTCCAGTATTCAAATACCACGTCTTATTTCCAGAAACACTAGCCGTTGCATCTTCTGCTATTCCTAAAATTTCTAGTTCTGTAACTTGATTAGCCACTGTAAAACTATAACTTAATTTGCTTGGTGCAAAACCACTCACCGTTTGCTGATCAATTTGTAAATCACTTAAATTATTATTAGAAGAAGGTTCTCTATAAACATTAATTGTATAAGCTCTAAACGTATTATTTTCCGCTGTTACTGTAATTAAAATTGAATTATTTCCTACACTTAAAGTATGATCTCCGCTACCAGTTACTGTAGCATTAGCATCTTCTGCTACAGCTTGAACATTAACAGAAGTAACTGCATTACCAACAACAGCTTGATAAGTTAAAGTCTCACGATCAAAGCTAGGTGTAAACACCTCACTCATTAAAAGAGAAGCCAAATAATTATTACTAGAAGCTGCCTTATTAACAATAATCACATAAGTCTTTGTTGTTCCATCCTCTGATTTTGTTTCAATATTAAACGTATTTAATCCCGTATGAAGCTGTTTCTTTCCTGTACCACTAACCTTAGTAGTAGCTTCCTCTGCGGTTGCTGTAATATGAATATCCTCCACACTCTCATCCACATTTAAAGAGTAAGAAATTACTTCTTTTGAAAAGTCTGGAACAATTTTTTGTCCATCAACTGCTAAAGTAGCCAAATCAGCATTACCATTCTTCAACCTGTTAATAGTAATAATATAATTTCTAGAAGTACCATTCGCACTAATAGACTCAACCGTAAATTGATTACTTCCTACTTCAATCTTCTTTGAACCAACTCCCTTTATCGTAGTAGAACTATCTTCCGCTGTTGCCACAATTTCCAACTCAGTAATACTATTATCTACCTGAACCGTATAAGTCATCGTTGTTTTATTAAAAACAGCTATATAATTATGATGAGCATCATCTAAAACTTGTAAATCACTTAAATAATTATTAGAAGATGGCTGTCTTGTAATATCAACATAATAAGTATTAACCCCTCCATCTTCAGCCGTTACAGTAATACTAGCCTTCGTAACCCCAACTGCCAAATTCGTATTACTTGTAATAGAAATATGAGCATTACTATCTTCAGCCACTGCTGTTAAATTAGCATTAGTAACCTCATAAGGAACAGTCAAAGTATATTGATCTTGTTCTTTCTCAAAAGTTGGAGTAATCAAACCATCTGTTGAAGTAAGACTACTTAAATAATTATTACTAGAACGAGCCCGATGAATCACAACAGTATAAATTTTCTTAACTGAAGTATCCTCAGCTACGACAGTAATTATTACAGTATTATCTCCCGTTGCTAAGTTAATCTCTCCAGCACCTGTTACTGTTGACTTTTCATCTTGTTTTACACAAGATACTAAAATTTTAGCCATATTATTAGGAACATCAACATGATAAGTAAGTACATCAGGATCAAAAGCTGGATCTAAAGTATAACCATTAGAAAGACTAATATTAGCCAAATTAGCATTTCTACTTTTAGCTCGATGAACCGTTAATGTATATGTCGTTGTCGTATTATCTTCGGCAGTAACTACAATAGAAATAACATTATCCCCTGTTTTTAAAGAAACTTCCCCAATTCCAGTTACTCCCTTTGCCTTTGGATCATTCGCTTGAGCCATAACCGTAATTTTCTCAACTGTATGATCAACACTTGCTGTATAAGTAGTATCTGTTTTTACAAATGGTTCATTAAGCAAAGATTCTTTAATCGATAAAGATTTTAAACTACTGTCATTAGAAGCCTTTCTTGTAATAACAATAACATAAGTTTTCACTTGCTGATCTTCTGCTGTAACAACAACATTAAAAGTATTCGTTCCTGTTACCAAAGATTTTGTCCCCAATCCAGTTACTGTCGCTGCTGAGTCCTCAGCACTACCCTGAATAACTACTTGTGAAACACTACTATCTACCTCTACTGTATAACTTGTTTTTTCTGGACTGAAACTAGGCGATAAAGTATGGTCCAAAACCTCTAAATGAGCTAAATTATGATTACTATTCAATGCCCTTGTAATCTGAATGGTATATTTTTTCTTATCCCCACTAGCAGCTGTTACTTCAACTTCAAAAACATTTAAACCAGTTACTAAATTCTTATGTCCATCACCAACTACAGTCTGATTTAAAGGATCATCAAGTACTGCCTGAATATCCACTTCTCCGACCATATTATCAACCGTTATCTGATAAGTATCAATATTAGGATTGAAACTTCCTAAATAATTGATTCCCTGATGAACAACTTTTAAATCAGTAAGCTTAGTATTAATAGAGCTTTTTCTAACTACATTCAAATTATAGATATTAGTAGTTGAACCATTCTCTGCTGTTACCGCAATCGTATAATGATTCTCTCCCACTGCTAAACTATTAGGTCCTCCCTGAACAACTGTCGCTCCACTATATTCTGGAGTAGCACTAATAGAAACAGTCGTAACTTCATAATCTACTTCAATACGATAATCATTCGTTAACTTATTAAAAGAAATAGGATAACCTGTAACATTCAAACTACTTAAATAAGCATTATCTGATAATGTTCTAAAAATTTCAATTTCATAAACAGTTTTGGTAACTCCATCATGAGCAATAACTTCTACTCTAATAGTATTCTTACCAGTTTGTAAAGAAACTGTACCGCCTCCAACGACAGTAGCATCACTATCTTTCTTTGTATAACCAATCTCCACACTAGTCTTATCAAAAGGAACCGTTCCATAAGAATAACTTTGTTTTGTCTCACTAAAACCAGTAATGGTTGTCCCATCAACAGTTAAATCAGACAAAGCAGAAATATCTTTTTTATTTCTTGTAATTGTAATTGTATAATCTTTTGTAGCTCCGTTTTCAGCTCTTACTCGAACTTGTACTGTATTAGAGCCATATTGTAAACTATGTTTACCACTACCACTTACAATTGTAGCATTAACATCATTAGCAATAGCCTTAATATTAACCGAATCTACTGTTCCTGGTACTGTTGCTGTATATAATGTTTTAGTAGGAGAAAAAGGTTCATTCAAACTATAAGAATCAATCGCTAAACTCTTTAAGGTATTATCACTAGATTGCTTTCTAGAAAATTGAATAATATAAGTTTTTACTGTTCCATCCTCCGCCGTTACTACAACATTAGCACCACTATCTCCTCCTGAATAATGCCCAACTCCACTAGTAACAGTCGCTCCACTATGTTCCGCTGTTGCTGCTATTTGAATATCAGTAACAGTAGAATCATATGTATAAGTATAATAGTCAGAGAAAGTTGGTGTAAAATTAGGAGATAACACCCCCTGTGGATCAGAAGTAATAGTTAAAGTAGCTAAATTAGCATTATTAGAAAGTCTTCTTAAATGAATAATATATTTTTTTATCGCTCCACTTTCAGCAGTAACAGTCAAAGTAATCGCATTATCTCCTACAATTAAAGATTTATTCCCCGTACCAATAAGTGTTGCTTTAGAATCAGCCAAAGTGGCGGTAACCGAAACTGAAGTTTTACTATTAGCAACATCAGCCAAAGTATATTCAAGAGTTGAAGAAGTAAAGCCACTAATACTAACCCCATCAATTTTAATATCCGTTAAATCATTATTAGTAGAAGCCGCTTCCCTTGTAACATTTAACGTATAATCCTGACTTGTACAACTATTTCCAGGAACACTAGCATATTGGCTATCACAATCTTCAGCTTCTACAGTAACAACCCTCGTATTTAAACTACTTCCCGTCTGAGTAAGTCCCCATGAACCAAGTCCCATTTTCACTAAAGCCTGTTCATGATTAGCCTGGGCACTAACCGTTGTACTACTAATAGAATAAGGTACTGTTGCAGTATAAGTATAAACCCCTGTTGTTAAACTAGTATCTAAGCTAACTCCTGATAAAGATAACGTTTTTAAACTAGCATCATTAGAAAGTCTCTTAATATGAATAGCATAAATTTCCTGATGACCATCTTCAGATTGAACAATAATATTAAAGGAATTATCTCCTACAGTTAAAGTTTTATTTCCTAAGCCACCAGGTAGTACTTTTCCCTTTTCATCAGTAGCTTCCGCCGCTAAGGTTACACTAGAAACAGAATAAGGAACAATAGTATTAAAAATTCTTTGGGCCGTTCCTGCAGTAAATAATGGATTTAATAAATAGTCTAAGCTGTTATTTCCTGTAACGGTCAAAGTTTTTAGAGTAACATCACTACTCATTGTTGTACTTAGTTGAAATGAAATATCCGTTGTAGTAATTGTTTCCTTGACATGATCTATTCGATCAACAGCCATCCCTTGAGCCGTATTCTCAAATTCCAAATTTAGTGTTGCTCCACCTGCTACATTATCTTTAACCTTTATCCAGAAGGATACAACAACTCCTTCATTGACAAATGGCTTATTAGCATTTTGTTGAGAATCGCTGACATTAAAAATCAATTGACTTCCAGTATCCGATGGGGTAGTAACCCACGTTGTAGATACCTTCTTATTTTTACCTGCTCCCGTAACCGTATAAGGCCATGGACTATCAGGCAAAGCATCTGGATACGTATAATCATCATAATAAAATTCTCCATCAGCATACACAGGCTCAAAAACAGTATTGTCATAATTAATAGTATAGTTAAAACCTAAGTTTCCTATACTACCAGGTGAGAAATAAACATCAATTTGAAGAACCTGCCCAGGTTGCACCTTTCCTCCACTTGTGATTTCATCACCAGTTCCAGCACCTTCCCAATCATTTGCTGTAATATCATAATCATAAGCTTTTAAACTAAACTCTTCATTTTTAGCAAATACTGTTGTTGGAAATAAAATACCAATCATTACTACTAGAAAAAAAATAGTTCTTTTTACCCTTTTCATACTCCTACCTCTACCTCTCTATTTTTAATTTTAACATACTCGTTTACAATAATCTATATTAATAAAATTTAGATTATTGTAAATAAGTAAGTATATATAACTTTTCCAGATAGAGCCTCAATGGCTCTATCTAAAAAGTTACTTAAATGGATTAAGAGTAATAATTTTCTTCAAAATCTTATTTTGAATTTTATTTGAATCTTTAACATTAATAATGTCTTCTTCCTCTTCTTCCACATTACCTGCTGAAAACCAAAAATGTTCTAAAATTTCTTTCTTCAACGTATGATTGACATCAGCATTATAGTCTTTAACATTAACTTCTCCATCACCATTCACATCTCCACGAACAGCGATATAAACTTGATCATACACATTATCTTTAAACTCAATCGTAATATAATCACCAGTTTTAACTTGAGCAGTTTCTAAATCAGTAATTTCTGTATCATCAGCATGATAGAAATGAATAAGTTCCTTCTTATTATTAAGTTTAGTCATAAAATCAGCAAGTTTCTCACCCTGTTCTGCTCCTATAATATAAGGGAATAAATCATCATCTCTTCGAACATCATAAACATCACTCGAAATTTTAAGATTTAAAACACTTACATCAATAGTAACTTGAACATCAGGATACTTTTTACTAGATACAGTAATTGTAGTATCTCCTAAACTTAATGCTGATACAATACCATCCTCTACTTTAATAATTGAAGAATCACCACTCTCATAAATAAGTTCTTGATTCGTAGCATCACTCGGTGTAATAGTCGGTGTAAGAGTGATAATATCTCCTACCTCCATAAATAATGGTCCTTCCAGTGCAATGCTCGTTATCTTTTTATTACGCATAACTTGAATAGTAATATTTTTGATCGTTCCATCTTCAGCTGTAATCACAATAGGAATTGTATTGTTACCATATTCAAGTACATTTCCTTTATCACCACTGACAGTAGCTTCAGCACTTTCCAAAATAACATCAAAATCAATCTCTGTTACCTCTTCTTCCACTTCAACCAAATATGTGTCTACTTCATTACTATATTCTGGCGATAAAAATCCAGCTGATGGAATAATATCTACAACATTAGTATTGGTTGACTTTTCCCTAGTCGCTACAACAACATAAGTATTGACACTACCATCCTCCGCCGTAACAACAATCTCGTAACGATTTTCTCCACTTTTAACACTGTGTTTTCCAACACCAGTAATAGTCGCAGTAGGATCTGCAGTTGCAGTTATTTCTACTTCACTAACATCCTCTGTTAAAGAAACTGTATAAAGATTAACATCAGGATCGAAACTAGGAGTTAAAACTCCTGGATGAATAGCTAAACTATCTAAAATATTAATATTTGATTGATTTGGTTTAACGTGAATGGTATACGTCGTCGTACTCTTTCGATCAGCACTTTCAACCACAATTTCATAAATATTGTTTTCCGGAGTAAAGTTAAAGTTATCAGGAATAGTAACTGTTGCATCTGGATCAGTAGGAATCGCTACTACATCACTTTTTTGAATCTGGGAAACATCTTTATTTAATACTAAAGTATATTCTAAATCATTCGAAGTAAAACTTGGAGATAATACACCACCCGCAAAAGACAAACTAGTCAAAGTAGAATCATTACCTTTTTCTCTAGTAATTTCAATAGTATAAGTCTTTTTCGTAAAACCATCCTTGGCCGTAACAACAACCGTATAAATATTCACCATTTTTGTGGACAAAGATAAGGAACTTGTTTTCGCTACAGTCGCTCTTGTATCTTTCGCTACAGCATGAACATCACTAGCTAGAATAGTCTCATAAGAATGAGGCAAGGTAATCGTATAATGATAAATATCAGGATCAAATGTCTCATTAAAGCTATAACCATCTATTCCTAAATCAGTAAGTCGAGCTTCATCCATCTTATCTTTATAAACATTAATGGTATAAGTTTTAATATCTCCATTTTCTGCTTCTACGATAATATTTCTAGTAGAGGCCCCATCTGGAATAAGCTGACTACTAATTCCAGTTACCTTAGCAAATTTATCCTCTGTAATAACATTAAAAGATAACATTGATGCACTAGCATCTAATAATAATGAATATTCCCCTTGCTCACTACTAAATATTGGATCCAAAGTTCCAACACTAGGAACAATATTCAAAAGACGATTATTACTACTTGCCCTTCTCTTGACATGGACCGTATAAGTCTTAACAACACCTGATTGGCTAGTAACAATAATATCAAACTGATTATCTCCTACTTGAACACTCTTTAATCCTATACCAGATATCGAAGCATTATCTGATGCAGTCGCAAATAATTCAACACTAGAAACACCTTCATTAATCTCCACTTGATATTCTAAAGTAGCTTTATCAAAAGTAGGAGTTAAAGTTTGAAGATCTCCATTTGCCTTAACTGTTAAACTTGTTAATTCATTACTAGAACTTTTCTTTCGAATAACAGTAACATAATAAACTCTAGAAATACCATTAGAACTTGTAACTGTTAAAGGAATTAAATTATTTCCTAAATTCAATTCATAATGTCCTACACCTTCTAAAGTGTTCGTAGTAATCTCAGGTTCAGCAAAAATATCAATACTTGTTACATCATTTTCCACTTCCACAGTATATGCCAAAACTTCTTTAGCAAACATAGGACTTAACTCTCCAACACTCGGATAAATATAATTAAGGAAATTATTACTATAATTCTTTTTATTTACATTAATCGTATAAGTTGTCGTCTCATTTCCTAAACTATCAGTAACCTCAATCTGAATAGTATTCATTCCCACTACTAAATCGTGATTACCAATAACTTTATATGTAGCATTTTTATCTATCGTTTCAATATTAAGATTAAGACTTTGAACCTCATAATCAATATTTAATGTATAATCGAATAATTCCGAAGAGAACTCTTCTTCTAATTGATAATAATCAACAGTCAAGTTCTTTAATTTGGAACTAACAATATTTTTTCTAGTTACAACAATATTATAAACATTAACTGAGCCATCCTCAGCAACAACACTAATAGAAATAGAATTATCACCAACTTTTAATGGATATTTTTGAAGACCTGTAACTGTTGCCAAAGAATCAGCAGGCGTTCCACTAATCACAATACTCTCTACCTCATACTCTACTTCAACATTATAATTATTAGTTAATTGATCAAAAGTAGGACTTAAAGTACCATCTGAGGTCATTAAAGAAGCTAAGTAATTATTATTATTCGCCTCTCTATTAACGATTAGAGTATAAACCTTCTTCGTTCCAGCTTCACTAGTAACAATAATATCGATATAATTATCACCCATATTTAAATCAATGGTTCCATCTCCAGCTACCATGGCCTTATTATCTTCTGCTTCTGCTTGAATCACAATATTATTCACATCGTGTCCTACATTTACATGGTAGACGGTTGTCGTTTTAGAAAACTCTGGAGTAAGTTCATACCCATCAACTTCTAAAAGTTTTAAATTGTTATTGAAAGATTTCTCTTTCTCCACATGAAGGATATAATCCTGAGTAGTTTTTCCATCTTGAGCAGTTACTCTAATAATAACCTCATTATGACCAACAACAAAATCATGATTATCAATAATTTCAAAAGTAGCATCTTTATCCAAAGGAATAGCCTTAATTGTTAAAGAATCATAATTAGTTTTTAGATGGTATTCATAGATATCTTTATCAAAGTTAGGATCTAAAGTAGAATCTGTAATTTGTAAACTAGAAAGTCTAGCTTCCGTTTTTCTGTTTCTAGTTACAACAACTTGATAATATCGAACAACCCCCTCAGTCGATGTTACTGAAATACCTAAAACATTTTTCCCTAAAGCTAAGGTATATTCCCCTAGCCCTTCTACTGTCGCATTCTTATCTTCGGCGATAGCTTCTAGTGTAATTTTGTCGGTATTATAATCAACTTCAACCTCATAATAAATAGTCTCCGAATCAAAAGTTGGATCTAAAATTCCTTCACTAACTGTTAAATTTTCTAATTTATCACTAGTAGTTCCTTTTGCTTGTCTTAAAACATCTAACACATAAGCCTTCGTTGTTCCATCTTCAGCCGTTACAGTAATAGTAACTGTATTATGACCAATTTGGAAATTTTCATTTCCTGTTACTTCATACTTAGCAGTCTCATCTTCAAGCTCAATATTTAAAGTAAGACTAGTTACTTCTTCTAAAACTTTTAAGTAATAAGTACCTGTCTTATCTCGATCGAAAACAGGATCCAAAACACTTTCCTTTGCGATAATTAAGGAAATATTGGCATTAGAAGATTTCTTCCGATTAACTGTAATATCATAAACCTTTTCTTCGCCCTCTTCTGAAGTAACCGTAATATAAATAATATTATTTCCAGGATTTAAGTGATAAGTGCCATTACCAGTTACTGTTGCATTTTTATCCTCAGCTACTCCAATAACCGTAATCTCATCTTCAAGATTATCTACATCCAATGTATATTTCTGATTAGTTTTAGTAAATGGAGGACTTAAAGATTTAGAAGAACTAGTAACTAAAGAAATTAAGTCATTATTCTTACTTCCTGTTTGAAAAATATTTATCGTATAAATTCTTTTAGAACCATCTTCAGCTGTAACAATAACCTCTACTTTATTACTTCCCGTTTTAATATGATAAATACCTGTTTTAGAAACCTTAGCCGTTTTATCTTCTGGAGTAGCACTAACTTTAATTGTTGGAATTCTATCCTCAAAGACAATATGATACTCCTCCGTTTCTTTATTAAAGATACTAGCCATATCATATTGATCAATTACTAGACTACTTAAATAATTATTACTACTAGCAACTTTATTAACAGTTAACGTATAGGTCTTTTTCGTTCCATCTTCAGCCGTTACCAAAATAACAACTTTATTTTCTCCTAAAGCAAAACCACTATTACCACTAATTTTATAAGTAGCCTTCGGATTATTCACAACCGCTTTAATTGTTAAGGAAGTAACACCAGAATGAACATCCAAAGTGTAATCTGCTACTTCACTATTAAATTCTGGATCCAAACTAGCCTCTAAAACATCTAGACTTTTTAAAGTAGCATCTGAAGATTTTGCCCGAATAATATATAATTCATATATTTGAACAGAACCATCACTAGCCGTAGAAACCAAATTAACCTTATTTGTTCCAGTAATTAAGGCTACATCACCATCTCCTGTTATTGTAGTTAAACTATGTTCTTTAGTGACACTGATCTCAACATGGTCTACCTCATTAGGTACATTAACAATATAATTGCTAATTACTTTATTAAATTCTGGTGTTAAGGCATAATTAACCCCATCATGACTAACCTCAATATTACTTAAGAATGTATTACCACTCTGCTCCTGATAAACATTTAACGTATAAGTCTTAATATCACCATTTTGTGCGGTAACAACGATTTGAACTATATTAAGCCCTAGTTCAAAATTTTCATTTCCTACAACTTCATAAGTAGCATTACTATCTGATAAATCAATCTGTAATTCAAGCTCACTGGTTGTCTCGGGAACAGAGAAATAATAATCTGTAATCTCTGGTTGGAAATTAATTTCTGTTGGCGGAGCAACAACTACCAAGTTGTCAATCTGATTATCTCCCGCCATATCACGAGTAATATAGTAAGTGTATTGAGTAGTACTAGTTCCATCTTCTGAGGTAACTTCAATGACAATTTCATTTTCTCCTTGTTCTAGTAAATGAGTTTCATCTCCAGTAACCGTTTGATATTTATTAGCTTTCTCCACTTCAAAACTTAATTGTTTGATTCGGTTTGGAACCGTCATATGATATGTAGTAACATCTGGATCAAATTCCGAATCTAAAGTACAATATTCATCTTTGATACTACATAAGGCTGGCACTAATCCGACAATTTTAATATCAATCGGTTTAGCGGTACTAGATGCTTTTCTAATAACAGTCACCGTATAAACTCTAATATCACCATTTTCCGCAGTAACAATAATGGAATAATGATTTTCTCCTGCTTCCACATCAAAAGTACCTGTACCTGTCATAATCGCCGTCTCATCATCTAAAGTAGCATCTATAGTAATAGAAGTATCATCAGGATCAACCTCTACAGTATATTCCTTCGTTAACAAGTCAAACTCAGGAACAAGTTCACCCTTATCAACAGTAATATTTTGTAAGAAATTATTTTCTGATCTAGCCTTAGCTGCAGTAATAATCGCATATCCATCTCCAGCATTTCCCGTTTGATAACCACCATTTGGATTAGGTTGTGTCTCTTCTCCACTGGCCATTGTAATTTTATCAAAGACATAGTTAGAATAATGTTTATTTTGAGCACTCATCAAGATGTTATTAGCTGTTGAATTTGCATCAATAGCAACACAATTTTCACATCCAGAAACGAAAGAACTTCCTCCGCCTCCAGAATAATCAGTAGCAGAAAATCCTCCAAAATAACCACCACCAGCTCCGCCAGAACCAATGGAGTTAGCAAGACCTGCCATTCCATAGCCAAAGGCATAACCATTTGTTTGTGTCGGAATACTCTTATTTCCATAACCCAAAAGTCCTTCTAGAGTACCTCCAGCACCTCCAATGCCATAATATGCTCCGCCACCTCCTCCAGCAGCAACCATAATACGGCTTTTTAAAGAGTTAAACTCATTCCAAACAGACGTTTTTGAAGTAGGAGTAAGTCTAATATCAGTAGCTCCTCCTCCCCCACCTCCGGGTTCAGGAGCACTATCCCTATTAGCATCATTACCTCCATTAGCTCCACCATTAAAGCCACCAGCACCTCCAATATGACTTAGTTCGGTACCACCAGCTTCTCCAGTACAACCAACATAAACATATACTTCTTGACCTTTTGAAAGATAAATTTCTCCCTCTGTATAAGCTCCATTTCCACCACGATATCTTAAAGCCCAGTCAGTTCGACCAAAGCCACCTCCAGCTCCCCATAATTGCGTCTTATAATAAGTACTTCCTGGAGCAACAAATTTTTGATATCCATTTACACAAGCAAACTCAGAAACAGTACCTTCTACATCTTCTTCACGAGTAACAACAACCTCATAAACAGTAGATTCAACTTCTGGATGAGTAATAGTAACTTTTACAATATTCTCTCCATCTTTTTTCAAATATCCATTTCCTTCAATTTTAATTGTTGCCGTTTGATCATAAGGAATTGCCTCTACATCAAGAACCATTGTGCTATAAGGAACTTCTAATCGATAATTTGTTTCAATACTGATAAATTCTGGATTAAGAGCAAATTTATTTTTATTGATTTTTAAAGAAACTAGTTTAGTAGAATGTTCTCCATCAGCTAAATTTCCCCTTACTACTTTAATACGATAGGTACGAATATCTCCATTAGGAGCAGTAACATGAATGTTAACATATCTAACTTCTCCTAAATGCATTTCATATTTACCTAAACCAACAACTACAGCATTTTTATCTGCAGTCTCTCCAGTTAAAGTAAAATGTTGTTCATATTTATCCAAAGTTAACGTATATTCTGTATCAAATGGATTAAATTCTTTATCAAATATTCCATAGTTTGTTTTTAGATTTAATAAATAGTTATTTTTAGATTGGAATAATGGTGTAACTTTAGCATAGCCAACACCTTCTTTTCCAGTTTGAATACCATCATTTTTAACAGTAGGTTGTCCAGTATATTCACCAGTATCTAAAGTAACAGAAAGTCCATTATTTTTATTGGCAGTATACTTTGGTTCAGAAGTAGCTTCTATCCAACTATAGCCCATACCATCAATCATCACCGTATTCGTAAAATATTTAGTGGAATAATGAATCATATCACCAGTATGAATAATATTGGCTGGAGTAGATGCCTCAGCAATAGAGTTAACTCCTGGGTGTCCAGAAATATAAGAACTTCCTCCAGCACCTCCTGAAGTCATCGGACCACCGTCTCCTCCTCCAGCTCCACCGTAGTAGCCACCGCCACCACCGCCTCCATAAGAAGAAGGTCCTCCAGCACCTCCGGCACCAAAAGTACCAGGAGATCCACTTTGATATCGACCAACCATTCCAGCTCCACCTGATGTTTGTGTAGAACCTGTATTTAACGTATAACTCCATGAACCACTAGAGAAGTATGGAACATCATATGAGTAAAGTCCACCACCAGCTCCTCCTCGGCTCTGTCCATTCCATGATTCAGCTCCTCCTCCTCCAGCAGCAACCATAATACGACTCTTAATTGAATTGAAATCATTCCATGGACCACTAACTAGACGAACATCTGTCGCTCCTCCTCCACTAAAAGCATTAACTTTTCCTAAGCCTCCTCCATTGAAGGAAACCTCATGTAGACGACTATTCCCTACATAAATATATAACTTTTCTCCTTTTTCTAAGAGAATATCTCCTTTAGTATAAGAACCAAGTCCACCAGGTTTCACACTAGCACTAGCTCCTTGACTTCCCCAAAGTTCAAAACGATATTTTCCCCTTAATGGAGCAATAAAAGTTTGATAATCTCCCGTATAATTATAATGATATTCTTCTTCTGGTAATTCCTCTCTCGTATATCGAATTATGTAAACAGTATCAGCTTCATGCGGTTCACTAATCGTAATGACAATTTCACCAGCATCTTCAATAATCATACCAGCACCTTCAACCTTAACTGTAGCCTCATCATCAAATGGAATAGCTTCCACATCTAAATAAATCATATTAGGAGAAATAACAATATCATATTCCAAAACATTAGAATGAAAGATTGGTTGAAAAATAGGTTCTACATCATCTTGATCAACTTTAAAATCTAAATCAGCTAATTTTGAAGAATGCTCATTTTCAGCTAATTCATTTCTTTTAATCTGAACAGTATAAGTTCTAATATCTCCACTTTCACTAGTAACAATAAATTCTACCTGCACAGGATTCTTATATTTTACTTTATAATGTCCCCCTCCTGAGACAGTAGCACTTTGATCAGATAAAATAGCCTCTATATCAACTTCTCTTACTTCCTTATCAAGAACTAAATCGTAATCATAAACAGTAGAAGAAAAACTAGGGGATAATGTCCCACTACTAGCAACAATATCTTGTAAATAATTATTTTCTGATTTAGATGCAAGAGGTGTAATTCTAGCAAAACCATTACCTTCATGACCTGTTTTAATATCTCCATTTTTATCTGGTTGACCTGTATATTCTCCATTAGTTAAAGTAACATGGGAACCATTACTTGCCTGTCCACTATGACTTGGCTTTGATTTCGCATTAATCCATTGATAACCCATTCCATCAATCATAACGGTATTGGTAAATTTTTTATTAGAATAATGAATTTCACTACCTGTATGTTGAATATTACTAGCAGTTGATGCTTGATCAATAGAATCAACACCTGGGTGGCCAGAAATATAAGAACTTCCACCACTTCCACCAGAAGTCATTGGACCACCGTCACCGCCGCCAGCTCCACCATAGTAGCCGCCACCGCCGCCACCACCATATGATGTTGGACCTCCACGTCCACCAATACCAAAACTACCAGAAGCACCAGATTGATTTTTACCATTCATTCCTTTACCACCTGCTATCTGTGTAGCACCAGTATTTAAAGTATATGCCCAAGAGCCACTAGCATAATAAGGAACATCATAAGAATAAAGTCCACCTGCAGCTCCACCATGACTTTGACCAGACCAAGCTTCAGCGCCACCACCTCCGGCAGCAACCATAATACGACTCTTCAAGGAATCAAAATTATTCCAGGCTCCAGGCGTTAGGCGAACATCTGTAGCTCCTCCTCCACTAAAGCCCATTACTTTTCCTAAACCTCCTCCATTAAAGGAAGCACCATGTGCAACTGTATCACCAACATAAATATATACTGCTTCATTAGAATTTAAGATAATATTTCCACTGGTATAAGCTCCAAGACCTCCAGGTTTTCCAGAACTTGAACCTTGACTTCCCCAAAGTTCAAATTTATAAATTCCCCTAGTCGGAGCAATGAAAGTTTGATAATCTCCAATAGCATTGTATTCATAAACTGCCTCAGGTTTAGAACCCTTTCGATAATGAATAGAATAAATGGTATCTGTACAATTAGGAGCAGACACTGTAATAGTAATATCCCCCTCACTATCAAGAATTAAATCTTTCCCTTCAATTGTCACAGTAGCATCATAATCATAAGCTACAGCCGTTAAGAAAAGTTCTAAAGTATTATATCCTAAATCAATTGTATAATTAGTTACTTCACTTTTAAATTCTGGAGCAATTTCATATAATTCTGCACTTTCTCCATATAACTCTAACTCTGCAAGTTTAGTGTTATGTTCTCCTTCAGGTAGTCCTTTTCTTTTAAGATTAACAGTATAAATTTGAATATCACCACTTTCACTAGTAACAACCAAATTTACTGTTTTTGTTTCTCTATATTTAACAGTATACTTTCCCTCTCCTGAAACAGTAGCATGTTCTTCATTGACTTCTGCTTTAATTTCTACCTCTGTGTCATATGTATCAAGAATTAGATCATACTCTAATTGTTCTGCTGAGAAGGTAGGCGTCAATTCTCCCTTATCAAAAGTAATACTTTTCAACGTATTATCTGTATATAATTCTCTTAAGGAAGTAATTCTAGCAAAACCATTTCCATAATTCCCTTTTTGTGAGTTTAAATTATTTTGTGTAGGTTGATTGATTAAATTTCCCTTTGCATCGGTCCATTCATAACCTGTTCCATCAACAATCTTAGTATGATCAAAAGTATATCCAGTCCAAGAATAAGACTGATGTTCAACCACTTCAGTAGTATCAATAGTACTTCCTTTACTAGTTACAGCAATACAACCATCATGTCCAGAAATATAGGAACTTCCTCCTCCACCTCCGGAACAAATATTACTACCGCCACCACCGAACCAGCCGCCGCCGCCGCCAGATCCACCATCGGTGCTAATTCCACGTCCACCTTTTCCAAAGGTTCCAAGAGCAACTGCTGTAGTTGAGGCATTTACTGCATATCCACCCTTTATTTGACTACCACCTGTACCATAGTTTGATCTAGCACTACTTCCCATAGAAAGAGGATTATAGCCAAGAAGGCCTCCCGCAGGCCCACCATCACTTCGCCATGTGGCAGTAGACTCATAAGCTGCTCCTCCTCCACCAGCTGCAACCATAATTCTAGACGCCAACGATTCAGGAGAATTCCAAGTTGTTTTAGAAGTAGTAGGAACAGTTCTAATATCCGTAGCTCCTCCTCCTGCTCGACCATCTTTGTCTTTTCCCGCTGGAACGTCTCCTCCACCATTCCAACCGCCATATAAATTAGTTTGACTACTACTAGCTTGTCCACCAACATATATATATAGTTTTGTTCCTTTTAATAAATTAATTTCCCCTTCAGTATAACCACCAAGTCCTCCTAATAAAGAAGAATCATAATCTCCTCCCTGGGCACCCCATAATTGAATACGATATTTAGAACTTACAGGAACAATAAACTCTTGATATTCACCAGTATATGGATAAGTAAATGACTCTTGAACTGCAAAAACATTAATAGAAGGCAAAAAAACCATTAGAAAGATTATAATTCCTAATGCACTATGAATAATATAATTTTTAAATTGATTCTTCATAATTACCACCATCATACAACTCATACTAGTAATATCCCACTATATCCTTATAAATCAATTATACTATATCTATAATCTATTGTCATTAAAATAATGATTTTTCTTTCCAGTTACTTATAGAGTTACAATAGAGGTAAAACAATTCTATATAAAAAAAGTGAATCAAGTCGTATAATATGAGTTATTGAAAAACATACACACGAAAGGACTTGAATCACATGAACAATATATCACAAAATTTAAGATATTTACCCCATGAATTGAAACTAGAGAAAAGGATGTTAAAACTTATATCATCAGCTTATATATAGTTGCAATATATTTTGATAGCTATCTATAGCTAGTCACTTGCCTCTTCCTTATAATCAATTATTTTTTTTATGATTATTTTTTCTTCAGCCTTTATAAAGTTATTGATAAATTGATAATCAATTTCTCCCTCTACAGTAATTGGTAATCTAATAAATTTATCTTTTATTTTTTCCCAACTTGCCATATTAGAATAAAAGTATATTTGTTTAAAATATTGAAATTGACTGGTTAAATATATACCTTCTTCAATGGTTAATTTTTTTTCTTTATATTTTAAAGAAAAGACTCTAGCATGTGTAACCATTTTATATTGATAATCTCTAAAATTAGGAATACCAAACATATCTATTGTAATCGTATCTGCATCAAAAACTTTTGCTGGAATATCGCTTTTACCTATAATACCATTGTTTTGTTCACCAGCACTTACTATATAATTTCCTTTATTATTAAGATGAATTTGTTGTATATCTGTATCACCATTTTCAGAGGTAAATAAATCTTCAATTTTATATTCTTTATAAATTACCTCTTCTTTTTGAAATTTCATTAAAGCCTCTGCTTCTTCTTCTGTTAATTGACAGTTATTGTTATAATGTAGTTCTAAATATTTTTTTACTTTTCCTATTGGCTGTTCTTTCTGCTTCTCAATATATTTTTCCATATATTCATAGTCAATACCATCATTTTCAGTAATTGGAAGCATAATTGATAGACTTGGAAGTTTATCTGTAGCATTCGTTAAATATTCTTCAAAGAGAGTTTGTAATTTGTTAATTGCTGTTACGAAAAATAATCGTACATTTTCACTTTGTTCTCCACTTTTAAAAGTTAAAGCTTTTACTCTAGTTCCTATATGAAAATCTTTTTTTTGAGAAGTAGCTAAAAAAACTCCTCTATCTGCTAGTGCTATTGTCTTTTTATGATCATATAAAACTCTATTATCTAACCTTTTAATATATTTTGTTATTCCATTATTACTATGTTGATTGCTAATAAGAGGAATATCTCCCTTTTGAGTTTGGCTAATGATCACATCTCTACCAGTTGAAATATAAAATAAGTCTCCTATTTTAAACTCTTTATAATTAGTCATCAAGATCACCTTTAATAATCGCTGATACTTTCCAACTTAAATAGTCTTTTATTGTACCTTGAAAATCTTTTTCTTTAGGAATAGGATCAATTATTTTATGTTGAGAAAATGTCCAATCATCTCCTTTTAAGGAAATTGTGTCTTCTACATAACATTCTTCGGCAATATAATTTAGATATTTCTTACCATATAGGACTAGATTAACAATTTCATTATATCTTTCTAAAGCATGATCAGTATTTTTTAGGTTGACATCTTGTCCAGATTTTCTTCGATTTTGTCTTGAATAACCATCATTTGTAAAATCGATAAATTTAACGAGTTGCTTTTCATTATGAGGTTTTCCTATATCAAAAGCATATATGGCTGTTTGTACTCCTGCCTTTCCCTTAAATATATCTGCCATATGAATACTGGCAATTAGAGTGTGCTTTTGGAGTAATCTTTCCGTATAAGGTTGTCCATTTGTACTACCTGCGTTTTCTTGAATTAAGATAACAGCTCTACCTGTTGTCATTCTACTTAAAGCTTTTTCTACAAATATTAAACCTTTTCCTGAGGTTGAGTAAGGGGGATTTAATAAAAATATGTCAGCAGGAAATTTTTCTCCTTTTCTTTCTCCTTGTTCATATTTTCCATCAAACTCAAGTAAACTATCTTTATGAATAATATTAGAAGATCCATCCATTAAAATCATATTTAAAACGGCAAGCAGATAAATATCCGAACGTTTTTCAACCCCTAATAGTTGATAATGCTTAATATCTGATATTTTTTTTCTTAACTTTTCAGGACTTTTTATTCTCTTTTTTGCATCTTCAATCATTAACTTCATTGAAGAAATTAAAAATCCTGCAGTTCCTGCTGCATAATCCCAAACATAACTATCCATATTAACTTGAGCAATTCTAGCCATTAATTCAGTAACATATCTTGGGGTTAAAACAACATCATTTTTATCGCTATCTGGAATATCTACCCATGCATTTAAAACATTAAATAACCTTCCTGTAAAATCTAAATGTTTAGCTGATTTAAAAATTGGCATAATTTCTTTTTCTATAATAGCATAAACTTTTTTAATTTGACTTTCTCCACTTATAGGTTTACTGATATTTGAATGAATAAATACTTTTTCTAAATCATTAATAATCATTTTTCTTTTTTCTTCTGGTAACTCACGTTTCGCTAAAAAGGAATTAATCTTATTAATGACAATTACTCCATCATTTGACTCAAGGCCATCCTCTCCTTTTAAGTCTCTTGTTTCCAGAGGGGTTATTTTATCAGCAAATCCTAGTCCTGCCATGATTAGCCCTGTTACTAATTCTACTCTCCAATTTACAGATATTTTAAAATCATCTTGCATTGTTTGATTCAATTTTTTCAGTTTAATTTCGATATCATTTTCTACTTCTTTTGCCTTTAATTCTATTTCTTCTGGAGTTAAGTTTAATTTTTTGATCTCTTCTAATAGGTATTCCCAATTATCTGGCCATAAGAATGAAAGATCAGAGTAACTTCCTATCAATTTGGGAATACAGTAGTTTTCTTCAGAAATATAATATGCCCCTATTTCTACTATGAGATCTGCCCCTTCGTAATAACCATTTATGCCTATTGATATTACATTTTTATAACTATCTGTATAATCTATAATAGCTTTACCATAATGAATAGCACCATTAACAGCATAATTATTAATATTCCTAAAGTTGGGAGTTCCATCTTTTAACTTATTATCAATTTCTCCGTTAGGGTTTAATTTCATGAATTTCCCCTTAGTACCCTTTACCTCAATCATGACTGGAATATACTTTAACTCTTTTGTATTTAAAAAAAGTTTGATATCAGGATAATTTCCTCCATTGCCACCATTTTTTGAGGGAGCTTTTTCTAATGCATTATCTATTTCCTGATTAATTATTTCGGTTTTGGTAAAATATTTTGCATTACCTAATTGTCTTTTAGCCCAATCTTCTATTTGTTCTTCTATACTACTAACTTTTTTTGCCATGCTGTTTTACTCTCCTTTTTGTTATTGTCTTTTCACTACCCAATAATTTCTCTTATGAGTACTGAAATATTTACTTTTCCATTTTACCAATTATCACATTTATTTAATTCTATTATAAGTATACTATTTTTTATCTTCTTTCTCAATATAATTCTACTTATAGAGTTACAATAGTGATGTAGCATTACCACCTTTTGGTACAAAAAAACAATAAGTCGTATAAAATATTAATCAAACCAAAATCATACAAAAGGACTTAGTTTATGACTAATATATCACATGCTCAACGTTATATTCTACATGAACCAAATACAAAATATTATGCCACTAAACTATATAGAAGCAGTTACTCTGTTTACTGTTTGTAGAAGATATAAAATTTCTAAATCTTCTCTTATGCGGTGGAATAGAAAATTTGATGGTTCTAAATAATCTTTAATTGATAAATATCATAAACCTCTTTCCAAACATCCTAATACTCATACAGATATTGAAGGTAAAGGGCAATTGTACATGAAATATGTTCCTAAAAATTGTTATTCTGGAACTAATTCTGATAAGTTTTAGCAATATACCATAATTGAGGAGGCAACTCGTGAAAGATTTATTTATCCATTCAAAGAACAATCCCTTTATACTACTGTGGACCTCGTTAAAAGAGCTATTTTATATAATTCAAACCGATAATGTTCAAGAACTCACTTATACTATGAAAACAAATAGAATTGATCCAGTAGACGTTTTACTTGATCAGTTAAATAATAAACACCAACTTATTAGACCTATAACTCTAAACATAATAG
This sequence comes from uncultured Clostridia bacterium, assembly GCA_948433435.1. Taxonomy (GTDB): domain Bacteria; phylum Bacillota_I; class Bacilli_A; order RF39; family UBA660; genus UBA2730. The sequence goes on along the minus strand of CAOJDX010000005.1, from coordinate 31,236 downwards.
TTAAGTTAAAAGAAGTCACAGAAATAACAAAATAGATTTTACAATTATCTTAATAAATCTAATAATATTCCTATGCAAGTATTAAATTGACTTACTCCTGAAAAAAGAAAGAAAATAAATGAAGCTAAAACCATCATTTAGCTTCATGAATTAATATTTTTTTATATCACATCATTGACAATTACACAAAAAAGAACATTTTTCTCTTTCAATTAATCTCAAAAGTACTCTGATTCACTTCAAAATCATCATTATGAATATAAAGTCTCATTAATAAATCACCCTTTTGAACATCATCTCCGATATTTTTACAAAGAACTACCCCTACACCATAATCTATAGGATCACTCTTTTCACATCTCCCAGCACCCAAACTTAAACTAAGTTTACCAATTTCTAATGCATCAATATCTTTTATTGTACCATTTTGCTCGCTATACACTGGATAAATATTAGAACTAATCTGAATAGAAGTAAGATCTCCTCCTTGATTGATTACAATCTCTCGAAACTTCTCATAAGCCTTCCCACTCTTAATTACCTCTTCCACTAACAAAACAGCCTCATCATAACTAATATCCTTAGCCATACTAACCATATGACTAGCTAGTTCTACACATAAATCATAAAAGTGACCATTCACTTCCCCCCTTAATGTCTGTACAGCTTCTTCTACTTCTAAACCATTTCCAATATTATTTCCCAAAGGATGATCCATATTAGAAATAACATAACGTACCTCACGGTGATACTGCTTCCCTATTTTTTGCATTAAAATAGCTAGTTGCTCTGCTTCTTCATACGTCGCAACAAGAGCTCCCTTTCCATATTTGACATCAAGTAATATTTTATCAGCTCCTGCTGCAATTTTCTTACTCATAATACTAACTGCAATTAAAGGAATAGAAGAAACCGTAGCAGTTACATCACGAAGTGCATAAATCATTTGATCAAGAGGAACTAAATTTGCCGTCTGTCCCGTAATAACTGCACCAACTTTAGAAACAGCCTCCCCGACTTCTTCATTAGTAAGATTCGTTCGAAAACCAGAAATAGATTCTAATTTATCGATAGTTCCCCCAGTATATCCTAAACCTCTGCCACTCATTTTAATTACAGGAACACCTAAAGAAGCTACAACGGGAACAATAACCAAAGTAGTCTTATCACCAATTCCACCAGTAGAATGTTTATCAACCTTAACTCCTGGGACATGACTAAAATCTAAAGTATCTCCACTTTGAATAAATATATCAGTAAGATGAAAAACTTCTTCTTCACTCATCCCATTAATACAAATAGCCATTAACAAACTACTCATCTGATAATCTGCCACTTCTCCATTCATATATCCCATAAAAATAGAAGATAGTTCCTCATTACTTAAACAAAAACCCAATCTTTTTTTATCTATAATTTCTTTTATCATCTAATCACTCTCTATTCTATTAATAGAATATCAAAAACCAAAATAATAGTAAAGATGAAAAAAATCTTGTCATCACCTAAACAAGATTCTTACTTACAATTTAAGGATTATAAAAAATTACCAAGTTGCAACTACAAAACGAGTACTTTCTTGGCCACCCCATATTTGAGTTGAATAAAAAGAAAATATATTTCCAAAAGCATTATCATAATTACCACTTCGCAAAAACCAATTCTCACCATCCTCGAACATATAATCTTGATAGCTTCTATCAACAAACCAACCGTAAGTACCATCTCGCATCATAGCATCTCCCTTAATACCAGAAGTTTGTCCAGTATATAAATTATAATATCTAACACCAGGAATTATTAAATCTCCTAAATAGTTATTTTTATTTTCATGATTCGCCATTACAACCTCAAGCCTTCCACCTGATGTATCATAAATTCCATAAATTGTCCCAGTTGTAGAAGCACCTGTTCCAGCTCCCTTTACATTATATGCTACTTGTGTATTGATCACATCTGTACATGGAGTTCCATTACTACTTCCCGTTATAAATTCACTGGATTTATTTTGATAAATTTCCTTATTTTCTCCACTATAATTTTTATTTCCATATTTTCCGTATTTACTTTGAGAAAGATAAGCCATCGCTCCCCATTCAGTATTTTTAATCATATGTGTATCATAGTTGCCACTAAAGCCATAATTAGTTAAACCATTTTCATTGTTCATATATGTCAGAATATTTTCAAAAAAATAATTCAACTCATCACGAAGACTCACCTGATTAGGAATAGAAGACATATCATTATAAGCAAATCTTGTTCCAGTTATTTCAAATTTAGATACCCATATCCCAGATAACTCCTTGTTTCCAGCATCTTCTCTTGTTGCCTCATCATCACAGGTATCTCCCCAACAAAAAGAGCTTGGTGTAAAATAATTATCTGGTTTATCTCCTGTATACTTTCCACTTCCCATATCTATAGTATTTTTATCAACAAACTTAATATTAAAGGCTCCTGGGGTTTTCTGACTTGGTGTTTCTGCTCCCTCTATTTGATAACCATAGGTATTTCCTAAGGTATAACTATATCTTGGTATCCAAACCATAAAAGTATTTATATCCTCAATTGGTATTGAAGTTCCTACTTCTGCATTTTTATAAGTTGCTCTTTTGGTAGTATCTTTTATTGTTACGGCATTAGCCCACATCTGTTTATCATAGTTATACCACTTGCCTTTAGATGTACTAGACTTTACCCAGGTATTACTTGCATCATCATAAATAACAGGAATCATATCTCCTACTAACTCTGGAGGATTAGGGGTTCCACTTGAAGTATATCCTCCTTCTTTACCATAAACATTAACTTTTACAGTAAAGCTTTTAGCTTCACTACTTAATTCGTAACTTGAATCTACCCACATTCTTAATCGGTAATAATAGGTTACTTTCTCACTTACTGTTCCTACATCCATGACCATTTCTCCTGCTTTTGCTCCAAACTCATCATCAACATCTAATGGTGTATAGGGACTTGGTTCTAATACTTCATCATTATAATTGGTACCATCTAAAGACTTTTGTAAATACAATCTAACATCTTCATTGCCCATAGTTGATGAGGCATCTTTTACGGCTGTTACCTCATAAGAAATAGGCATCTTTGGTCCTGTTTTAATATTAATCGTAAAATCAAAGACATAGTTTTCATCACTTAATGTCTTCCCGACTTCTTCTGTTATCGGAACTGCATTGTTAATACTGATTTGATTATCCCCTTCTGTATAGATCATCGTAACAGCACTCGTTGTGATGGCATTCTCTGTTACACCCGTTTTACTAAAAGTAAAGGCGGCATAACCTACTCCCACAATCATCACTACTAGTAATAAAACTAAACCTACTGTAATGATTTCTTTATTTTTCTTCCATACTTTTACTCCTTTATTTTATCTTTATATTTCTATTCTACCCCCCCCCCCCAGGTCATTTTGTCAATGAGGGGAACCAGAATCAGATAGTTATAATATATCCATAATTTTCCTAACTATACTTTTCTATCTTCTATTTTCTATTATATTAAAAAAATACAGGTAATGCAAGTACTGTATTTTTCATCTTAACAAAAAAAAGAATACCTCATTCAGTATTCCGAAATATATAGATAGCTACTTAAAAAGTTTCTTATTAATACGTTCAGCACATCTTTTAGGATGTTTAATCACTTCACTATGAAAGTCACTATAATGTCTAATTTCTTTTATAAATTCTAACTCCTCTTTAGCCATATACATTCCATAATTTTCTGTTTCACTATCCTCTGCAATTTCAAATTGATCATTTCCCATTAAATAATCAAAACTAACATTAAACACTTTAACAAGTTCACAAAGATTACTAACTGTAGGAACTCTCTCATCATTCTCATAATAACTAATAGTTGATTTTGTAACATTAATCATATTAGCAAGCTTTTCCTGAGTAAGCCCTTTTTCTTCTCTTAAAGCTTTTAATCTAATACCTAGCAACATCTCATCACCTCATAATTCCACAGCCATTATAAGAACTCATTATTCTCTTTTGTTAAAAATTAACTGATAGTGAACAGAATATCTTAGTCTATATTCTTTTCTTCTTCCTTTTTATTAGATAAAAAAGTAACTTTTTCTACAACAACTTGCATAACCGTTTTATTAATAGTCTCATCCTTTACTATTCTTGACTGAATTCTTCCCTTTATACCTACTATATCGCCTTTTTTACAGTAATTAGCTGTATTCATCGCTACATGATCCCATAAAACACAATCAATAAAATCCGTATCATATAATCCTTCATGATTTTTAAAACTTCTAGGAACAGCTAATGTTAGAGTAGCAACTTTCTTATTTGTAGATTGATCAAGCTGATTAACTTGAATATCTCGAACAAGTCTTCCTACTAAAACTACTTGATTAAGCATAATGATTCTTCCTCCTTTCTGCCAATATCATACGAATAATTTAAAATTCGTCAAAAAGTCAATTTTATATATTAATTACTACTTTTCCACAAAAAAAATGAATTACCTTAAGCAATTCATCCTTTTTCCACAAAAAAATATACCTACTTTTACAAATTTCTCTTAATTAGTTGATTTAACTCTACTGCATATTCCATCGGTAATTCTTGCCGAAATTTATCCAAAAATCCTAAAACAATTAATTCTGTTGCCTTCTCTTTACTTAACCCACGACTCATCATATAAAAAAGATTCTCTTCACTAATTTTAGAAACAGTTGCCTCATGTTCAATATTACTTAACTCATTATAACAAGCATTCATTGGAATCGTATCACTTTTGGAATTTTGATCTAATATCAACGTATCACATTTAACCATTGCCTCACTCTGATCAGCATCAGAAGCAATAAAAACCTTTCCGCGATACGTAGCATTTCCTCCATTTTGACTAATACTCTTAGAAATAATATTACTTTTTGTGTTTTTCCCCAAATGAATCATCCGTGCTCCACTATCTTGTTCCTGACCCTTACCAGCTACACTAATTGTAACACAAGTACCATGTGAATGATCTCCCTGTAAAACACAACAAGGATACTTCATCGTTTTATAAGAACCAATGTTTCCATCAATCCATTCCATTTCTCCACCCTCATCAACAAGAGCTCGCTTAGTAACTAAATTATAAACATTATTTGCCCAATTCTGAATCGTAGAGTATCTACACTTACTATTTTTTCCAACATAAATTTCCACAACAGCTGCATGTAAACTAGCATCACTATAAGTAGGAGCTGTACAACCCTCTACATAATGTAAACTACTATCATCATCCACAATAATCAACGTTCTTTCAAACTGTCCCATATTCCGACTATTAATTCGGAAATAGCTTTGCAAAGGTCGATCTAATGTTGTATGTTTAGGAATATAAATAAAACTTCCCCCACTAAAAACAGCCGAATTTAATGCTGCAAACTTATTTTCTTTATTTGAAACAATTCTACCAAAATATTTTTGCACAAGTTCTGGATAATCATGAATTGCCTTCTCAATCGAGGTAAAAATAACTTTTTTCTCCTCAAGTTCCTTAATCATATTATGGTATATTACTTCACTCTCATATTGCACTCCAATTCCATCTAGATGTGCTTCACTTTCAATTACTCCTAACTCATCAAGTTCATCTCTAACTGGTTTTAAAACTTCATTCCAATCACTCTTAATTCGATCATCTATCTCACTATTTTTATAATAAATAATCTGTTCAAAATCAAGTTCAATCTTTGGACCAAATTTAGGTAAGGCAAGTTGATTAAAGTATTCGTAACTATCAAGTCTAAACTGCTTAACCCATTCATCTTCCTTTTTAATAGCAGAAATTTTTTCAATATTATTACGACTCAACCCAACAATTTCCATTAACTCTCATCCAATCTATTTAACATTTTACAAATAGCCTGATAAGGAAGTAATGCACATTTAATACGATTAGGTTGCTTAGATAGTTCATCATATACCACTAGTTCACCTAAAAGTTCTGGATCATATTCCCCTTCCTCAATCATATTACGATAATTCTGTAAAATTTTTCTAGCAGTCATAACATCTTTCCCAATTAAACTTCTAATTAGAATAGAAGTAGCACTAGTCGAAATAGCACAAGCCTCTCCATCAAAACGAATATCCTCTATTTTATCATTAACAACCTTAAGTTGCATATCAAGATTATCAATACAAGACTCATTATTCGTATTTTCCTTTAAATAAGTACTATCCTCCACTAACCCCCGATTCATTGGATGCTGATAATTATCTACAATAATTTCTCTTCTTAATTCTTTATCCTCTACTATATTCATAAAACACACTCTTTCTATATTACTATTTTAAATATATCTTTACTATTTTTTAAAGCTTCAATGAATCGATCAACATCTTCTTTTGTATTATAGACATACATACTAATACGACAAGTATTTTTGATTTTCAAATCATCTTTAAGCATTTTTGTACAATGATTCCCTGCCCGAATATAAATATGATAATGATTCAAATAAATGGAAGTATCCTGACTAAAAACCCGATCTAAATTAAAAATAACAATACCACTTTCACTTGTTTTATTATACAAAATAACATTTTCAATCTTTTCCATTTCTTGAATCAAATATTTTTTTAATTTCATCTCATGTTCATGGATTTTTTCCACTCCAATTTGATTAATATATCGAATAGCTTCCCCCAAGCCAATAACTTCAGCAATAGGAGGAGTTCCTGCTTCAAATCGAATAGGTGGCAACTTCAACTCATAAGTTCCATCTTCTTCAAAAAACTGATTCATTCCACCACCATATTCTAATGGTTTCATTTTCAAAAGTAAATCATATTTCCCGTACAAAACTCCAACTCCTGTTGGCCCCATCATCTTATGTCCAGAAAAGGCCAGAAAATCGATATTACTTTCTACTACATTAACGGGAATATGACTAACTGCCTGACTAGCATCCACTACAAAGTAAATTTTCTTTTCTTGACAAATTCGTCCAATAGACTGAACATCACGAATATCTCCTACGACATTGCTAACATGACTTATCGCTATTACTTTAGTTTTATCACTAATAGATTTCTTCACTTCAGACACAGTAAGCTCATAATTCTCATCAAGAGAAATACAACTCACTTTGATTCCTATCTCTTCCTGTAAAATAAGCCAAGGTAAAACATTACTAGCATGCTCTGCCTTATCAATTAAAACCTCATCACCCTTTTTTAAAATATTTTTAAAATATCCAAAGACGATCATATTAAGAGCCTCTGTACTACCTTTTGTAAAAACAATTTCACTCTCTTTTTGAGCCTTAATAAACTCTCTAACTAACTCTCTTACTCCATCATATTCCTTATTCGTCCTAATCGCTGCTTCATAATCTCCTCGATGAATATTAGACGTATAATTACTATAATAGTCAACCATTTTATCAATAACACACTGAGGTTTTAACGTAGTCGCTCCATTATCAAAGTAAACAATATCCTGCCTAAGCATTGGAAAGTCTTCTCTATTCATTATCTACACCTCCTAAATATTCTCAATTTCTAATAAATAATCCCCCAAAATATCTTGCTTAACACCTTCAAAAATCAAGAAACCTTTTAATAAAAGCTGATAAGCTATTTTCTTACTAAACCCTCTACTTTCTAAATAAAAAACTTTCTCTAAACTAAATTTACCAATATAAGCAGAATGATTAGAAATAACATCATAACAATCGATCAATAAATTAGGACAAATCGCACTTTTTCCATCACTAATATTAATAATTTGATTCTCCTGATTACAAATACACCGAACCATATCTTTAGGAACAATTCCATTTACCAAAAAAGTTAGTCTTCCTGTTTTAACATTCACCCCATGATTATATAAATTACTAGTGGTATTTTTTTCTTTATGATTAACTTCAATTTTAACTTCATGATCATCATAATTAATTGTACTATAGTGATAATTTACAGTCGCCCCTTCTGAATTAAGATTAATCATAATAGAAGAACTATGATTAATAACAAAATGATAAACTTCTACCTTACAATTACTATTAATATCTAACACTACTTCAAAATCATCTTGATTCAAATATAAAATGGTATCATTCTCTATTATTTTATTCATTTTCATCAATCTTTCCTAGTACATTTATACCCTGATATCCTTTTTTTTCAATTTCTTTGGCAAGAGAAAAGTCTCCTGTTTGAACAATCTTACCATTATTCAGAACATGAACATAATTTGGTTGAATATATTCAAGAATTCTAGGATAATGAGTAATAATTAAAACAGCAGTATCTGGATTTTCCTTTAAATATTCATTAATGTTAGAGCAAACAATCTTTAAACTATCAACATCTAAACCACTATCAAGTTCATCTAAAATAATAAACTTTGGTTTTAACATTTTTAATTGTAAAACTTCATTTTTCTTCTTTTCTCCACCACTAAAACCTTCATTAATAGAACGATGAATCATATCACTACTTAAATGAAGATCACTAATATTAGAATTCATTTGAGTAATAAATTGATACAAATTAACTTTTTCTCCTTTAATTTCTTGCATTGCCTCTCTTAAAAATTCACTATTACTTACACCACTAATAACAGTTGGATCTTGCATTGCTAAAAAAATTCCTAGTCTAGCCCGCTTACTAGTATCTAAATTAGTAATATCTTCATCATTAAAATATATGTTTCCCTCTAAAACATCATAATTATAATGTCCCATCATAATTTTAGATAAGGTACTCTTTCCAGCACCATTAGGTCCCATAATAGCATGAACCTCACCACTATTTATTTTTAAATTAAAATCCGAAAGGATAATCTTTTCATGATCTTTAACTTTACAACTCAAGTTTTTAATCTCTAACATAAAACCACCTCACTTTAAGAATAAAGCATCTCTACTAAAAAAAATGTAGGATTAAGAAAACATCTATATTTTACCATTAATAAAAAAAAAAAGAAAGAGTTCCTCCTCACAAAAAATAAGAACCCTATCTCTAAATTTCTTTTTAATAAAAGTATTTCTGTATTATCAATCCTATAAAAGTCTAATTACTTTACACAAATTTTCTTACTTTCTCTAATACTTTTTTCTTGAAAGTTCTAATTACACTCTTTTTTCTAGAAATATTACTCCACATATTACTAATAAAATCCCAATTAATATAAAGATTAGTTATTTTTTTATTTCCTGACTCCTGTCCATTCTTTTCTGCATCTGCTTCATTTTTAATAAAGTCTACACTTTCTTCCTGCTTCATTTCTAGTTGCATAATTTCTTCTTTCGGACTTTTAGCTTTCATTCTCTCCTCTTGCTGTTTAATTCGTTCTTCTCGCTCTTTAGCTCTTTCTTCTTGTTCCCTATTTAAACGCTCCATTCTCTCCATTTGCTCTCTTTTGATGCGCTCCATTACTTCCTCTTGCTTTCTCATACCTTCTTCTCGTCTTTTTTGACGATCAAATTCAGTTACATTTTCATCAAAATTAGAAAAACTTGGCTTTGAACTTGATCTAGTTTCTTTCATAGACTCATAATATGATTTTTCTAAAGAACTATCATAATTTTTTCTTACCTTAACATCAGAAAAAATAGCAATACAATTTCTATATTCTTTTTCAATTGTTAAATAATCAATTCGAATATCTTCTGGTAGATAACCACTTAAATCAGAATGAAAGATTCTCCTATACTTTTTTAACTCACTTAATATCTTTTTATTATGATAATCACTATTATATAATCGATCTAATTGGAACAAATCATAATAATCTACTATTTCTTTATCTAAACAATTCTCTTTATAATAATTAATAATAGTTACAATTTTATCCAAAATTCCATCTGCAGTTACTTTCATTTATTTTCCCCCTTCTTTTTTATAGGACAGATTATACTATACTTTAATATATTTGTCAACAAAATTATTTTCAATATAAAAAAGTGAATGCCTAAAATTCACTTTTACTAAACAAACTTATATTCTTTTATGCTACTTTTTTCTTCACTGCATACGAATGATCTGATTCTCCATAACTGCCAAGCAGTTCACTAACTGAAGAAATGATACCATTAAGTTTAGCATTTCCTTTATTAGCCTCTGTTTTTAATCTATCATTCTCTTTTAAATATTGCTCATTACTTTGTTCTAATTTTTCCACTTTGCCTTCAAGTCCATTTACTCTATTTTTTAAACTTCTATTTTCATCACCTATTTGACGATTCTGATTAATTAAAGTATTAACTTTTTTAGTCTTATTTTCAATTTCTTGATTTGCCTTACTTAATCTTTCTTCCATATCTCTTACTTGAGTCTCATACTCAGAAAGTCTATCTCTAGCTTCTTTTTGCTCTGTGATGATTTTAGAAATCATATCACCTAACTGTTCATACTTATCTGTAGAATCATAGTCCTCAAATTCAACAACAGGCATAGATTTTTCTTCAGCAACACTCTCACTAACACCAAAAAACTCATCAAAAGTTTGAGGCTTCTTTTTTGGTATATCTTCTTCGATTAAAACTTTTTCATCACTAATTGCAATTGGTTCATTAACTAAAACACTTGTATCTACATCTTCAAAAAAATTATTCTTAGGAGCACTCTCTATTTTTTCTTCTTGAATAGGTTTATGATCTGCAACTGGTATCACAACCTGATCAACATTAACTTCAGAAATAATTGGTTTAATTTCTTGAATCTGCTCAGGTGGAGTGGGAATACTTTTAGGAGCATATTGCTCAAACATAGATACAGAATGATCAATCTTACCAAAATTTAAGGTTGGCATTTCTACCTTTTCAATATTTTTAACAACAACCTCTTCTTCCCCTACTTTTTCTATCTTAGTAATATCTGCAACAATATTGCTATGTGAATATACATTAATACCATCTGTTGCAATAAAACTAGCTTTATCTCCCACTAATTTCGAACTATATTTTCCATCTATTTTCTCTATTTTATAGACAGCTGCTTCATTATAAGCATCTTCATATATAAATCTTAACTCACGATCAGGATGATTAGATTTCATTGTATGAATCATCTGTTCTTTAATGCTTTTACTATCTGTAGCAATTTCTTGAACTTTTAGAGCATCAGTTTTTAAAGCTTGATTATTTTTTATACTAATCATATTACTAACTGCTTTTACACCAACAAATAATCCGTTATCAAATTGATTAATCTCACTAAACTCAGGTCTCATTAAAACCTCTCCAGTTGATGAAATTAGTTGTAAATTAGCTACTTCACCACTTCTTAATGATCGATGAAGACTAACTAATACATTATCACTAGCAGTAAAAATTTCTCCTTGATTCATTTCCTTTTCTACATATAAATCTTTCAAAACTTCTCGACCATTAGCCTTAATAATTTTTAATTCAACTGCAGCATATTTATCTTGTTCTACTCTTGCCTTTATTATTTTTAAATTATTATTTACTGTTTCATTCATCTTAGCCACCACCTATTATTACCATAATAACATAAAAAAAAATACTAGTAAATGACTTTTTTTAAAAATTACGAAAAATTAATAGCTACACTTATTCATCATCACTTTACCATTTCAAAGACAATAAATAAGAAAAAATTCTTTTTATTTCATCTCCCTCTGTTGTTCTTAGCTCAAAGTAACTCAAACAAAAGATTGACAAATATCACTATTTCTGATATACTACAACCACTTTTAATAAAGAGGGGGAATTCTATGAATCATATTAAAGATAATGAATTAGAAATTATTAATTTAGAAAAAACAAGTGAAGAAAAAATCTCAAAACTTAAAAAAATTGGAATTATTGGGCTAGAAGCTACTTTAATAACAGCAAGCCTATATACAACATTTACTACTACTTCCATGATGACATTAGATGAAATGGAATGGTATAATCAAATAGCCCTAATGATTCCTACAATTACCTCATTATGTGAAACCTATAAATTGGGAAAATATGCCTACAATGAGATAAAAGAACAAGAAGAATCAGAATTAGAGATTATTGATTTCAACATAACCGAAAAAAACGAACATAAGGAGTTAAAAAAAATTGGTAAGAATACCTGGGATTGGATAAAAGGAATTGGTGCTGTAGGTTCTATACTCTTCATAACAAACTTAATTAAAGATATCGCTCCTATGATTACTCCTTACCAATTAGCAGGACTAATAATGGCCCTAAGTTTTAATGTTATCCATATTCGTAACTTAGATAACAAATATGAACCATACGATGAAATCAAAGAATTAATTAAAAGGTCTGAAAAATAATGAAAGAAGAAAACATCATTTTAACACTTAGTGATGGCAGTAAATATATTATCGTAAAAGAAATTACATATCAGAATCAAAACTATTTATACTTAATTAATACAGAAAATGCCTCAGACCAAATACTATGTGAAATCAATCAAAATAAAATAAAAAAAATTACCGATTTAAAGTTAGTCAATGAAATTATTCTAAAAGCACAAGAAAAATAATCTCTAATAAAATACAAGATAGCATCATTTTTTAAACTCATAGATGATCTATTGTTTCTACCCGAAATTTATATTTCGGGTTTTATTATCCCCTACTTATAATAAAATACTCATAAGAATTGAATTAATTCTAATCTATTAAAAATGCATTTCTATGCTAACTCATTAATAAAAGTAGATAAATATGTCTCAACCACTTTTCTAGAAAGATCAACTTATTTTTCATGAAATTCTCCCCTCTCTCTTGCTCCCTAACCATCACTACTATATAATAAAAGAAAGGAAGTTGGGATAAACATGAATGAAAAAAATAAACTAACCTTAGCTATGGGCCTATTTTACCTAATTGTAATTCTATTTTTAGGCCTGATTATCATCTCAGAAAAAAAAGAAAAGTTTCTATTACCAAAGGTTAAAGAAAAAATGTTAAACTATATCAACAAAAATTATCAAACAGAAAAACAAAATTTTAAATATTCTAAAATATCAACTAACAAAGATAAATATTTTATGAAAATATATCACAAAAATAATAAAAACCTATATTTTACTGTAACTTATCAAAAGAAAAAAATAAAAGATACTTATAAAGAGGATTACTTAGAAGGAAAAACTTTAAATAAATACCTGGAACAAAAAATCAATAAAAAATTATCCAAAGAAGAATTCACTGCTACTTATAATACCAAACTAAATGATTGTACAACATTAATTAAAGAAGAATTAATAAAAGGAAATGATCAATTGCCACTCTACACCATTAATATAGAAAAAAATATTACCAATCTTACGGCTTTAAAAACAGAAATCATTTCTATTAAAGAACGAGTACAAGCATTAAATTTAACTCCCAAAAACTATAATATAATCTTCAATAATCTTCAAAACATTTCAAAAAGTATTCATCTGATCATAGAATCAGAAACAATAAATAATAACCTAGATGAAATAATAACATTAATAATAAATCATGATTTTGATACCCTAAAAAAATATCACGTAGAATGCACCTATTTAAATTAATGACTAAGAAAAAAAGTAAAAATTACATCAATAATAAACAAAAATGATACTAACCACGTAACAAAGGCTGGTATTTTTTTTATAAATGGATCTAATAATGGTTTAATCACATAAATAATCAGTAGACTACAAACTCCCCATAAAAGGGCCATTTCAAGAGAAACATATTTTCCTAAAGAAAATTTCATATCACGATAATCCCAAAATGTTTTATGAAATACCCCTTCTATTAAAATTCCTCCTAAATACTCAATTAAAGAAAGAAAAAAACAAACTAACAAAAACATACAAATAATCTTCAACCATCGTGGCATCTGAAAACGGTTAAAAACAAAACGCATAATAAAAATAACACTAATCGCTCCAAAACCATAAACTGGTAACCATGGTCCATATAAAATACCACTATTCATTCTATGAAAAACAAATGTTTTGACACACAATTCCAATAAAAAGCCAAAAAAAGAATAAAGATAAAAACTATTTAAATAATATAGCATCTGAATCACCATTACTATTTTTCCAAAAAAAAGAGTATTTATGCATACTCTAAACAAAATACTCTTAATAACAGCAATTATTATTTCTAGCACTGCCTAATATAATTGCAAGTAAAATATATAAAACAATGATTATGATAAATCCATTTCTACCTCTATTAGTAGAAACATTTTCATTATTGCAAGACATAAGACACCTCCTTAACTTAGATATATGCCCCAAGAATGATGATTAATAAAATAAATAATACTAATATGATTGCAGAAGATGATACATAGTTACCCATAAAATTTCCTCCTTTTTTTTGGTATTCACATTATTTTATGGTAAATAGTCGAAATGTGTGCTAATTCTCACAAATTTTTTTAAATAATTTGCACTATACCCTATTTTCTGATATGATAATGTTGTTAAAACAAGGAGGAATATAGGTGAAAAATACAAAAGTATTATATGGAATTATCACAGTACTTACAATCGCTTTAATAACTAGTATAGTGATCAATTATAACCAAACAACAAAATTAAAAAATGGCAAAGAAATTGCTGTAAAGGTTGGCAAAACTAAAATAACTGCCGATGACTTATATAATGATTTAAAAGAAAAATATGCAATGAATATTTTAATTGATAAAATCGATCGTACCTTATTTGATTCCAAATATAAAACAGATGACAAAGAAAAAAAGGCTATTGAAAATCAAATAAGCGGAATAAAAGCAAATTATAATGATGATGCTACATACTTACAAGCCATTCAAAGTTACTATGGAGTAGCTAACGAAGAGGAATTCAAAAAGTTATTATCACTTGAATATAAAAGAAATCTAGCTGTTCAAGATTATGTAGAAGAAAAAATTGTTACAGAAGAAGAAATAAAAGATTATTATGATACTAAAACAATAGGTGATATTAAAGCTAGTCACATTTTAATTAAATCAAATGCCAGTGATGATGATTCGCAAGAAGAAAAAAGCAAAAAAGAAGAAAAAGCCAAAAAAGAAGCAGAAGATATTATTGCAAAACTAAATAAAGGTGAAGACTTTAAAAAACTTGCTAAAAAATATTCTGATGATAAAGGAACTGCAGACAATGGTGGTGACTTAGGATATTTTAACAGCGATGATAACTATGAAGAAAACTTTGTCAATGCTGCTGCAACATTAGAAATAGGAAAATATACAACAGAACCTATTAAAACAGAATATGGTTATGAAATTATCTTAAAAGTAGCAGAAAAAAATAAACCTAAATTAGCAAAAGTAAAGGATTCTATTAAAGAAACTTTGGCAACTGAAAAATTATCCACTAGTGCTTCTCTATACTATGACTCTTTAATTCAAATAAGAGAAGACGAAAAAGTAGAATTTAAAGATAATATAATTAAAAGAAAATATAATGAATATCTAGATAGATTATTAGCAAATGTATCAAAAAATGCTAATTCATAAAAAAATTAGGTAACCCCTAATTTTTTATTTTACCTTTCCTTAGTAAAAATATATCTTATTAGTATTTCAGTTATCTTTTATATTTAATCAATACAAAGGTTATAATTTGTAAAATAATGAGAGTAATAAATAGAAAAATAAATTGATTACTTAATGCAATCACTCCCTCATTAAATTGAAGATGTATCCCAAACGTTTCATATAAAATATGATGAAAATCTTGTGAGTAATTCTTTAATATATTAGTTGTAATATCATTAGTATTAATCTGTCTTAACATACTTGTCGTTTGTGTTAAAGGAAAGAAAAAGAAAATATCTCTTATTATAGTAGGATAATAACCAACTGGTATATATACTCCTGTAACAAAACCAATAATCACACCATATAGTGTCTCAAAGGTAGAAAAAGACGTTATATGATTAATAAACATCGCTATAATGAATATAATATTTGAAGAAATAATATTAGAAATAATAATCATCTGACAAGAATTGATAATTTCAGAAAAAGAAAAATAATCATAATAAAGATAAAAAAATAATTCTACAAAAAAATAAACAACTAAAGTAACTAATGTTGACACAATTATGGCTGAAATAATATATGTATAAATAATATTTACTTTAGAAAGTGCTGTAATATAAAAATCTTTTAAGATTCCTCTACATTTATCATGAATAAATATCGAGACAATAGATAAAACACTAGTTGCCCCTATTACAACCAATAGTCCCGATACCATTAAACGATCAACAAATAAATCATTAAGATCACTGACAAAACCATAATCAGAAACTGCTTTTATCGTAAAGTCCCTAATAAAAAGAAAATACAAAGAAAGTATAACAACGGAGGATAACAAACTCAAAAATACATTTCCTGGTTTCTTGATAAATATTTTCAAATGTCTTTTAATTAAAGTCAAAGTCATCATCTATCCTCCGTCATCTTCAAAAACACCTCTTCTAACGAAATATCTCCCAATGATAAAGAAACAACATTAGAAATATTTCTTGAATTCAAATAACGTAATCCATCTTCTATTGAATTGACTAACATTTCAAAAGAATTATTTGCTTCTTTCACAACCAACTTTTTTAAACCATTCACACTTAACAATTTTCTAGTTTCTCCTTCAAATATAATCTTTCCTTTATTAAGTATACATATATAGTTAGCATAATAAGCCTCTTCTAAATAATGAGAAGTGAAAAATATCGTCATCTTTTTTTCTTGATTAAGTTTCAAAATAATATTCCAAACAGTTTTTCTAATCTTTGGATCTAAAGCCGTCGTTGGTTCATCTAAAATCAAAATACTTGGTTCTATGATTATCGCTCTTGCTATCATAGCAATCCTCTTTTGACCACCAGAGCATTCTCCATATTTTTGATAAACAAAATCTTTCATATTTAAAAGTTCTACAATTTTAATAAGATTATCTTTAAGTTTATTTTTATCTATTTTGTATAATGATCCTCTAATCATTAAATTGTCATATACCGTCAACTCATCATCCAATGTATTGTCTTGAAATACAATTCCTATCTGACTATACTTACTATTTTTACTTTCAACAACAAATTCGCCCGAACTAGGCTTAATTAACTCAACTAAGATATTAATGAAAGTACTTTTACCAGCACCATTAGGTCCCAAAAAGGCAAAAATACTACCTTTAGGAATTTCAAAAGATACATTTTTAAGTACCTCTATATTTTTAATTTTTTTATTTATATGATTTACTCTTAAAATATTATTCATATCAAACACCTATATTATCTATTAATAGTATGAAAATAAAATATATATAAGACTATTTCCATATAATTAGACAATATCTTCTTAAAGAAAGTAAAAAAGTTGTAATTGTAAAACAAAAAAGAAGATTAGAAACTATCTTCCTCAAATAATCAAGTAATTTTATTATATTGATAAATATTTCACACTAATTACAGATAAAATCCTTTTCTCATTAATTGCTCCTTAATTTTTCTTTCAAGTTCATATCCCTCATACCTTTTAGAAAGTCTTTTTTTTATTTTATCATATTCCCTAATCCTAATTTCATGATCATCAGGGAATTCTTGTTCATCAATCACCTGTTCAATAATTTCTTTAGAAAATCCCTCTCTCAATAAATCAGCACGTATTTTTCTTTGTAATAAAGAAAGACTCTTATTCTTATTAGATTTAATCAGTTTACTCACAATTTTACTAACTTTTTTATATTGCATTTCATTATCATATGAAGAAATAACTTCATCAATAATAGAATCTTGAATTCCCCTTTTTCGAAGTTCATCACTTATCTTTCTAGGACCTCTATTTGTTATAATCAGTTGCTCATGAAAAAAACTACTAGCATAAGTCTGATCATTCAAATACCCTTGATCTAATAATTTTAAGATACATCTATCCACAATCAAAGAAGGATAGCCACCTCTATTCAATTTTCCCCTTACTTCATAAATACTTCTACTTCTTGATCTAATATACCGAAGAGCTTGATAATAAGAAGTCCAAAATTGATTATCCTCTAACAATAAATCATATTCCTTGGTAGTAATTTCTTTCTTTAATAATAATTCGGATTTTAAAATAACCTCTTCATAAACTTCTAAACTATTATCTTCAAATTCAATTAAATATTGATTATTTTTCATTTTTTTATATTTAATTATTTTAATAAATATCACCTCTAATATCATAATACTACAAAAACATTAGTTCGTAAAAAGAAGTTAAGAAAAAAAGTAGTTTCCTACTAATCTTCTTTCAATTTTAAAAGTCCACTTTCTAGTTCCTCTAAAGCTCTACCAATATTCTTTTTACTTTTATACTCATCCTCTTGCAGCTGTAAATGCCTTGTCTTATGAATTTCTTTACTACGCCTTGCTGCTATATGAACAAGTTCATACTTTGAAGAAACAATATTCAGTAACTTATCAATAGATGGATAAATCATTGTATCACACTCCCTTAATACAAGAATAGTACAGAACATATAGGAAAGCAAGTTACTTGACAGAATTAGACCTTTTATTTACAAAAAATTTACAAAGAAAAAATCACCGAAGTGATTTATATAAATTATCTAAATTGTGAACAAGATCCGCATTGAACATTACTAACTACATTTTCTTCACAGCATGAATATTCTGGTCTATAAGTATGACGATAAACATGATGATTTATAATTCTTGTTCTAATAGGACATACATGAGGAACTTCATGCATAATTGTTCTATGAACTTGACGTTCTTGTGGACATTCACTAATTGGTGTAGAACAACATCCTCCCATCATATTCATTCCATTATCCATAACTTCGTTTTGTTGCATCATATTGATATCGATATCATTATAATTAACTCCATTATCACCAGTATAGCTATTATCAAAATCAAAATTATTCATGTTCATATTTTGTCTTTCAAACATCTTTTTATCCTCCAATCTAGTTTATTTTATGTATGAATAAAAAGAGTGCCCATTACTTCAGCCTAAAAAAAGAAAAAACCCTAAAAGGGCATTTTAAACTTTCCATTAGAAAATTGCTTCATCATTTTTTTCATTTGCTCAAATTGCTTCAAAAGTTGATTAACTTCTTGAACACTAGTTCCACTTCCCTTGGCAATTCTTGTTTTACGACTAGCCTTTATAATATCAGGATTTCGTCTTTCCTGAGGAGTCATCGATAAAACAATCGCTTCAATATGATCCATCTGTTTAGGATCTATTTTAATATGATTAAGTCCCATCTTACTAGCTCCTGGAATTAATTTAATTAAAGATTCAAGTGGTCCCATTCTTCTGATTTGTTTTAAGGAACTAAGGAAATCTTCTAAATCAAACTTTCCACTTTGCATTTTTTTAGCTGTTCTTTCAGCCTCTTTTTCATCAATTGCTTCTTGAGCTTTTTCAACAAGGGAAACAACATCTCCCATACCAAGAATTCTACCAGACATACGCTCAGGATCAAAAGAAGTTAACCCATCTAATTTCTCACTAATACCAATAAATTTAATAGGAACATTAGTAAGGTGTCTAACTGAAAGAGCTACTCCTCCTCTAGTATCACCATCAAGTTTAGTAAGAATAACTCCTGTTAAAGGCAAACATTCATGGAACCCAGTAATAACATTAATTGCATCTTGACCCATCATAGAATCAATAACTAAAAGAATTTCATTAGGATGAACAGCCTGATTAATTTTACTTAACTCATCCATAAGTTCCTCATCAATATGCAATCTTCCAGCTGTATCAATTAATACATAATCATAATGATTTTCCAAAGCATAAGAAAGTGCATGTCGACAAATCTCAACAGGATCTTGTTTTCCTTCTTCATAAACTTCAATATTCAACTGTTTACCCAACTGTTTTAGCTGATCAATAGCTGCTGGTCGATAAACATCACAAGCAACTAATAAAGGTTTTTTACTATGTTTTTTTCTAAGAAAATTAGCAAGTTTTCCAATGGTAGTCGTCTTACCACTTCCTTGAAGTCCTACTAACATTAAAATTGCGGGACTTCCTTTCATATTCAAAGGTACTACGTCACCTCCAAGAAGTTCTGTAAGCTCATCATTTACAATTTTTACAAATAAATCACCTGGATTAATACTAGTTTGTACTTCTTGTCCCAAAGCTTTCTCTTTCACTGTATTTGTAAATTCTTTAACAACCTTATAATTAACATCAGCTTCTAACAAAGAAAGTCTAATCTCTTTCAGCACTTCATTGATGTTATCTTCTGTAATTTTCCCATAACCCTTCATTTTATGAATGGCACTTTGTAATCTATCGCTTAAACTTTCAAACATATTTATCACCTAAATTAATTATAACAAAAAAGGACTAAATTAACTAGTCCTTAATTCTCTTCAGCTACTGCTACTCCTCCAAAACCTTCCATTAAAGCACTACTAACATTTTGGCCTCCAGGAATAATAATTGCTGGTTTTTCTTCTTTCTTTTTTACATCAGGAGTTATTGCCTGACTATTAGAAATTTGTTGATTTAAAGAAATATCAGTAACATTTTCAGGTACTACCATATTAGGAACAAAAACATTAACATCTGGTATACTAGAACCAGTAGGTGCTTTAGCCTCGACTCCTAACATCTGATCAACGTCCGTTAAACTTCCTATATTTTGGAGCTCAGGTAACGGACCTACTTCTTTCTTTTTAGCAACTTCCAAATCCATTAAATTAGGACCTGGCAATTCAACATTAGTTGAAGAATGTTTTTCTTGATCTTCTTTTAAATTAGCAGTCATATTCACTTCACTAATTGGAATTTCCGGAATAGCGACTGGAGTAGATCCACCTTGTTGTGGTTGAGGCCCATTCATTAAATTAGAACCTAAATTAACCGTTTCAGCTGGCTTAGTTAAATTGGAATTTTCTTCACTAATTGGAAAAGTAGGAATAACCAACTGTTGATTAACAGTTTGTTCAGAAGATTTACTTTCCTCTTTTTGACTAGGTTGGGAAACAACTGTCTTCTCCTCTGAGGCAGTACTATTATGGACTACCTCTTCTGAAGAAGGAGCACTAGAAGTTTCCACTTCAAACTCCTCTTCTTCTTCCTCTTCATCAAGTGCCCTACCACCATTTCCATCCCAAATCGTAACAACATCACAGTTTCCACTTCTAGGCTCTGGATCTGGCATTTCTAATTTAACGATTAAAGGAATTTTAAAAGCTTGACCAAATGCTAAACAAGTTCCAGATTGCAGAGTCTTTTGTTTTTCCACAATTTCTTCACTAATATTAGGAACCATTTTTCTAATATATTCAACATCTGCTGGATGGTTCATTTTAAAGATCAAAAAGTTAGAACATTGTGAAATAACCGTATCACTCATCTCTACTGGTCTTTGAGTAATTAGTCCTAATATTACACCATACTTTCTTCCCTCTTTAGCAATTCGATCAAAAATATTATATCCAATCAAGAAAGTATCTGTATCATTTTGAATATATCTATGAGCTTCTTCTACAATTAAATGGAAAGGAATACTAGCACGATCTCCTAACCCTTTGGCAAAATTGAAAATAAGTCTGGAAAAAATCTTAACTATAACTTTAGCAAAAGTATCATCAACATCATCTAAATTAATATTAACCAATTGATATTTTTTACCATTAACAATTAATAAAGAAGAAATAAATTGTTCTAATGTAACAAACTCCTTATAATCAAAGAACTTAGCATTATTACCAGTAATTAAAGAATGAAGTCTAACTTTAATTGTAACAGAATCCCCATAAGTATTCTCATTTCTAAGCCACCCTTCACTAATTAAAGTAAAGTTAAGTGCTTTCTCTAAAGTATCCAAAGTATAAAAAACATTTCCTTCTGGTTCATAAGAATCATACTCTTCTTTAATAAAGGAAGAAACATATTCAGTCATCAAAACACTTTCAGTAAAATTACCAAATTGATCAATTAAGAAACAATCTCTAAATTTCCTAGTATACCCAATTCCTTTTAACTCTGTCTCCAAACTAAACTCAGGTGTAGAACAACTAGCTATAATAGAAAAAATTTCATTTCTTTTATTAGGAGATGTCTCATTTGTATATAAAATAGTCATAATAGCTTTAGCAATCAAATGATTCTTATAACTGTTAGAATCAACACCATCTTCAGAAAAAATTCTAGCAAGCTTTAACATTCTTTCTACAATTGGCAGCTGTGAATGATTGGTAACATCTAATAATAAAGCTAAATCATCTACATCCAATAAATAAATTGGCACTCGTAAAGCCTCTCCTAAGCCTTCCGTCTCATTAGTGGAAATAAAACGATAATTATAATTAGGATTAATACTAGATAAATTTCTAAAAGCATTATAGTATTCTCCAGAAGAGTCAAACATAATAATATTAGATTTATAAGGAAAAAGTTTTTGGTCATGAAACATATTTTGAAAAACACGACTAACTCCACAACTCTTACCAGAACCACTGTTACCAAAAATAGCAAAATGATTACTAAAAAAACCATTAACATTCATGAAAACTTTTTTTCCATTATAAAATGGACTCTTTCCAAGTAACATATATCCTCTTCTAGATTTTCCAACTACAAGAGGAATCTCTTCTGGTTTAATGACTCTAATACTAGCATCTAAAGTAGGTTTACGGATAACTCCACCAAGTAACCCTCTACTAGTAATTTCACCCAAAAAACGAACTTTAACAATATCCTGGTCAATATCATCAACTTCTCCTAATATTGTCTTATCTTTATCTTCAAAAATAACATGCAAATTCATTAAGTTAAAAGTAATATCTGCATCACTTTTTAGTTTTACATTACAAGTTCTATCCCCAATATAAACAATTCTTTCAAACATTTTCTTTCTACCCTTCTTCCTATTCTTAAACAAAATTATACTATTTTCTAATTTTAAAGTCTAGCTATTGTCTATAATATTTCTAATTTTTTCACTCAAAAAACTATCATCCAATACATTTTCTATTTCTACAAGTTTCTTCCTAAGTGCAAGTTTCTCTTCATAATCTTCTAAAATTTCTTTTGTAAACTTAACTTGTCTATAAACAGCATTACGACTAACTTGATAATTTTCAGCTATTTCGCTAAAAGATAAATTACCAAAATAATAATCCTCAAAATATTGTTTTTGTTTTGTTGTTAATAAATTTTTATACAAGTCATAAAGCTCACTATAATAAATAAAGTCTTCCATACTAAACTCCAAAAAAATGAATAAAACTAAAAATAACTAAACCTAAACCTACTAAAAAATAAAGTCCAGTCATATTTTCTCTATGATAAAATTTTTTATTATTATATCCCATAGTAACTAGAGTAAGCCCCAAGAAAAACTCTAAATAAAAAACATTCTGATTATTCATAAAATAAAATACTACACAAACAATGACAATGATTGATAACAACAACTGTAAATATAATGAACTCTTTTTATTTTTTTTCATCCTACCACCTACAAATCTTTAAATAATCCATAAATATATTTTTCAATATCAAATACCTGTAAATCATTTTGCCCTTCACCAAGTCCAATAAATTTAACAGGAATATCTACTTTTTCTTTAATAGCTAATACAATACCACCTTTAGCTGTTCCATCAAGTTTTGAAAGAACAATTCCCGTAATAGGAGTAATTTCTTTAAAAGCAATCGCTTGACTAATACCATTTTGGCCTGTCGTCGCATCAATTACTAATAAAACTTCTTGAGGAGCATCAGAAATCAAAGAAGTAATAACTTTGTTTATTTTCTCTAACTCTTTCATTAAATTAGTTTTATTTTGAAGGCGCCCTGCTGTATCTACAAGAACTACATCATAATCTTCATTGATTGCTTTTTGTACTCCATCATAAACAACACTGGCTGGATCACTATTTTCTTTTCCATAAAAAGCAACCCTAGAACGTTCTGACCACTCTTTTAACTGTTCCACAGCTCCTGCTCTAAAAGTATCTGCACCAACTAATAAAACCTTTTTCCCTTCACTTTTCATTTTAGTAGCTAATTTTCCAATGGTCGTTGTCTTGCCAACTCCATTAACCCCAACAAACAAAATAACTGTTGGACCATCTTCACTATAATTAACCTTATTAACTAAAACATCTCCATCAACATAGATAATAAACAACTCATCTACAATAATCTCTTTTAATACTTCTGGATTTTCAATATTTTCATGCCTAACACGGTCTCGTAGACGATCAAGAAAATCTTCAACAGTATTTACTCCAATATCAGCCATAATAAGAATTTCTTCTAATTCCTCAAAATATTCTTCATTCACTTTTTTATACTTATTAGTAAGATTAACTAATCTTGAAACAAATCCCTCTCGCGATTTAGTAAGTCCCTTCTCATATATTTCAATTTCTTCCTTTATTGCATTATCTTCCACACTATCATTAATAATTTTTTCTTCTAATGATTCTTCCTTATTAAATATCGTCTTAATTTTATTAAATATTCCCATAATATCACCACTTCAAGTGTATCATAAAGAAAAAAAATTGACAAATACATTAAAATACAGTATAATATAGCCAATTTTTGTAGAAGAAAAAAGTAAATACTTATTATGAATAACGAACAAAAAAGAAGGAGGTTTACAATGAATAATATACAAAAGAAGACCCTATTACTAGGAATAATAACCGAATTAGCAGCCATCGCTTTAACAGGATGTAACGATTCTTACACTATAAAACGAGAAGAATTAAAAATAGTTTATGAACAAGACAATACAATTAATGGACCATTTCCTATGCCGACGTTGAAAATTATATAAAAATTATTACTATCAAACAAAAAGAAGTTACTAAAAAAATGTTAGTAATAAAAATATTGGAACACCACCCTACAAGAAATTTTAGATATACACTTTTCAAATATATACAAATAAAAAGTGGTACAGAAATATTAACATATCAATTTGAAGGACTTCTCAAAGAGGAAGAGATAAAAGACAAGAATCCAAAAACCATTTTGCTCGGAGAAGACATCCAGTTATTAGAAGAAGAAAGTTTAACAAATTATTTAATCCAAGAAGACAAAATTCAAAGAGAATACGATATAAATGAGTTAATTACTTTCTTCAATGAACATATTAATAATACGATAGAAACAAAAAGGGAAAATGTGAAAAGAAAAATATAAAAATTGAGAGGAAGACATTAATATGAAGAAAGAATTACAGCAAACATATGAATATTATATTGAGGAGATAGCCAAAAGTATTAAAAATAGAAAACCAATTAATCCAGAATTAGTACAAAAAATTTCTCAAATACAAGAGGCGATTAGAAACAGTGATATATCAGAAGCAGTCAACAAACCTCTTGAGAGAAAAGAAACTACTACTCCATTACTTAATAAAGCAGAAATCGCTTCTTATTTTAAATCACTTACTCAAAAACAAGATTTTGAACAAACTAAGAAAGGCGAAGAAGAAACTCAAAAACCATTTGATGCCATAATGTATCATATACAAAAATTAAAAGAATTAAGGCACGAATGTCATAGCCTAACTTTCAAAAATATGATACCTACTGAAGAAGAAATAGAACAATTGAAAAGAAGATAATTAAAAACAAAAAATCGCATTTTTGCGATTTTTTTTATAGAAAACTTAGACCTTTTCAAATAACTAAACTCTTTTCGGCTTTTAAACTTGTATAAAAAAAGAAAATATCAGTATTTCACTATACATTTTCCTATTACACTAAAAATTATTTTATTATAAAGATAGTTAAGTTAAGCCCCTACACTCATTGTTTCTGGCAAAGTAGAACCACCATCAATAACAATTCCCTGACCCGTAATATAAGTTGACTCATCACTTGCTAAGAAAGCAGCTAACTCTCCTAACTCTTCTATTGTTCCTAACCTTTTCATAGGAATACCATTAGCAATACCCTGAATAACACTACTAGGATCACTTTGATTGGAATCTTTAGCAATACCTTCAACCATAGGGGTCATAATATATCCAGGCATAATGGCATTCACATTAATATGATGATCAACCAGTTCCATAGCAAGACCCTTAGTAAACCCAATTAGAGCAGCTTTAGTTGTAGCATAAGCTACTTCTCCACTATCCGCAACCATAGGTCCTGTAACACTAGATAAGTTAACAATTTTTCCATATTTTTTTTCAATCATAGTAGGAACAACTGCTTTAGTCATATTCCATGTACCACTAATATTAATATCAAAATGAGCATTTCTAACTTCATCTGACATATCTACAAATTTCTCTAATTTTGCAATACCTGCATTATTGACTAAAATATCAATTTTTCCCTTTTTAGCAATAACATCTTTAACAATTCCCTGAAGCATAGCAGCATCACGAATATCTGCTTTATATCCTGTAACTTTTGGATGATTAAGTTCCTGAATAGTTTTACTAATTTGATCAGAATAATCAACAATTACAACATCCGCTCCATATTTTAAAAATACTTTAACAATACCAAGACCATTTCCCATTGCCCCTCCAGTTACAACAGCAACTTTTCCTTCTAATTTCATTTTTTCTTCCTCCTTTATTATTCTACATATCATTATATCATCATTTAAAAAAAATAGCTCCCTAAAACTAGAATTATGGTAAAATTAAAAATAGCAAGTAATCTCTTGCTAAAATTAAAGAAAAGGACGATAAATATGATCGATTTGAAAGAAATAATAAACCAATTAGAAGAGACAAATATAGAAGAAAGAACAACAAAGGAATTAAAAGAATATGGTTTAAATGACTACTATATAAAAAAAGCCATCCAAGAAGGAAAAATAAAGAAAATAGAACGCGGAAAATATCAAATTACGAAAATCACAAAAGATAAGAATAAACAACAAACATTTAAATTATTCACTAAAAATATTATAAATGGTAAATTTGAAGAAGCCTATAAAAGTCTATGTATAAATCTACAAAATCAAACAACTCACGATTACGATAATCATTTAATGCTTTACTTCATACTACTTAAAGAAATATTACAAAGTCCAAAAGACTTCCCCTCTTTAAATAATTTAATGATATTTTCAGAAAAAGATTACCATACTGGATCTTACTATAAATATTTTATAAATTTTAGTGAAGCAGTATTATCACATGATTTTGAAAATGCCTATTCATCTATCTCTGAATTTAAAAATCTCGAAAGAGAACGCAAAAATAAAAATAATATTAGTACTGAATTATTTTTTATTCTAACTAATCAAATCATCTTAAGTAAAAATAAAAATAGTCAACAAAAAAAAGAACAAATAAATCAAAAAATAAAACAAGATAATGAAAAAAAATTCCATTTCTATTATAAACTTTTTGAAAAAAATATTGACAAAGAAAACTATGAAGAAGCTTTGAATAATCTACATGAAATAGCTATTTATGCTCATCCACATATGGAAAAGGCAATCAAAAATTTTATTCAAATAATAAATAATTACTTAGAAATAAAAAAGAATAATCAATTATTACCAGAAAAAGAAATAGACTATAAGGACTTGGATAACAACTACACTAAAATATTAGACAGAGCTCTATCCCTAAATGATTTCCAAACTGCTTACAAAAATATTGGAAAATGTATTTACTTCAACCCAAACAATAAAATATTAATCTCTTATAGAAGCTTACTTCAAAAATTAATTCATCAAAATAAAGAGAATCAACAAAAAATCAATTCAACTAAAAATAACTGTAATTTAGAAAATAAAAAAGAACAATTTAGTATCCAAGATATTGCACAATTAATTAATAAAAGAGAATATGAACAAGTAAAAAATATCTTAGAGGAAAAATTAAACCAAGAATATAACAATACTTACTCCCTAGCATTAAAATTAATCAAAACTATGGAAAAGATAAAAAGTACAGGTACAGTTTATCAAGAAAAAAATCCGACCTATACCTATACAGAACAAAATCCTATTAAAAGATTTTTTGAATCCATAAAATTTAAAGATTACCAAGAGGCTTACTACTTAACCTTTACCTGTGAAAAAATAGCTAGAAATAAAGAAGAGTTTACTATCTTTCGCTATTTACTAGAAGACATTTTAGAATGTATAAATCAACTAGAAAAAGAGAAATTAAGAAAAGAAAAGTTAACAGAAATAAACCACAAAATTGATAGCTTTGTGAAAAATAAAGAGTTAATGGAAAATCAACTTAATACATTAGAAGAACTTATAAAAGAGAAATTAGAATTATGTAAAGAAGAAGAAATCACATACAATCAATATACTTTAGAATTAATTGATACTTTAAAAAGAAGTAAGGAAGAAAATATAACAATAAGCAATTTTGAACAATTTACATATGAAGAAAAAGATATAGAAAAAAAATTCTTTAAAGCCCTTAGTATTGGAGACTATATACAGGCATTGAACATAATCAAAGAAAAAAAATTGCCCTATAACTCAAACTTTTCCCTATATAAAAGCTTATTAATAGAACTAGATAAACAGCTAAAAAATAACGAACAAACACCAGCAAATAATAAGGAATTAGAACTACAAGATGAAAATCCAACAATTAAACATCTAAATACTTTAAAAAAATTATTAAAAGAAAAAAACTATTTAGATGCTTACCTATACTATCAGAATAATAACTTAGAAGGAATTAGTATAAATTTAACTGTAGAACTAAAAACCATTCTAACCTTCTTAAAGCAATTTGAAACCAATGAAGCAATAGAACTATTAAAAGAATATAAAAAAAGTTATAACAGAGGAGATTTAGAGCAAGCTACTCTTAAACTCCAACAATATCAAGAATTTATAGCAAACAATACCCAAAATAGAAATATTGACTACCATCAATCTCGCCTTTCTATATTAAAAGAGGATATTAATAACCCAACTTTCGTAAAAAAAGAACAATTATATGATACAGCAAGATATTATTATCAAGAAAAGGAATATCAAAAAAGTATTAACATTATAGACTTATACATACAAATAGACAATGATTTAAATGCAAAAGGATATCTGTTAAAGGGAAGAAATCACGAACATCTAAAACAATATAAGGAAGCACAAGAAAATTATCAAAAAGCAATATCAATAATCCCTGAACCAAATGCCTACTTTCGCTTAGGAAAAGTTTATTTATACAACCACGAATACGACCAAGCTAAAAATTGTTTCTTGGAATATGAAAAAAGAAGACCTGGATATCATAATTCAAATTTAAAGGCCCTAGTAGAATGTTACAATTTATTAGGAGAAGATCACTTAAGTGAAGACTATAAAAAACTAATTAAAATCAACTCTAAAAACGGAAAGTAATCTAACTACTTAACGTTTTTTATTTTGGAGTAATAGACAAAAAATAAAAATTAGTGTATAATATAGAAAGTTAGTTCTTTTATGTTAAAAATTAACGAATAAGAAAGGAGAAAAAATGGAAGTAAAAAAACCAAATGGAACAAAACTAATTGTTTTAGGAGGTTTAGGAGAAGTCGGAAAAAATATGTATTGTGTAATGCATAACGACAATATTGTAATTATTGATGCAGGTGTTAGCTTTCCTGAAAGTGAACTTTTAGGAATTGACTATGTATTACCAGATTTTACTTTTTTAAAAGAAAATGAAGATAAAATCAAAGCATTACTTATAACACATGGTCATGAAGATCATATTGGTAGTATTCCTTTTTTACTACAAAGTATTAAAATACCAGCAATTTATGCACCAAGACATGCTAAAGAATTAATTGCCGTAAAACTAGAAGATAGAAACATCCGATATGATAATTTAAATGTGTACACAGAAGATACTATACTTAAATTCGGAAAGATTGAGATAGAATTCTTTAGAACTACTCACTCTATTCCCGATTCACATGGAATTTCTTTAACAACTCCAGATGGCAGAATAGTAACAACTGGAGATTTTAAATTCGACCTTACTCCTATTGGACCTGTCGCTGACTTATATAAAATGGCCAAAATTGGCCATGAAGGAGTCGACCTATTAATTAGTGATTCAACAAATGCCTTAAATGAAGGATTTTCAACAAGCGAATCTAAGGTAGATGATGCCTTATGTGAAATGTTTGATCTCTATCCCCAAGAAAGAATTATTATTGCAACATTTGCCTCAAACATTTATCGTGTAAAACATATTTTTGAAACATGTTATAAACATAATAGAAAAATTTGTGTCTTTGGTCGTAGTATGGAAAATAATATTAAGATATCTACAGAAGGAGGATACATCGAACATAAAGAATTATTAATTACACCAGATGAAGTGAAAAACTATAAGCCTGGAGAAATTGCAATATTATGTACTGGTTCGCAAGGAGAACCTCTAGCAGCACTTTCTCGTATGTCGACAAATTCACATAAACACATCAAACTAAGACCAGATGACATTGTAATATTTTCATCATCTGCAATTCCTGGTAATGCTTTAAGTATTTCAAAAATTATCAATAAATTATATTTAAATGGAGTACGTGTATATACAAATAAAGCCTTAAGTGATCTACATACTTCTGGACATGCCAATGAAGAAGAATTAAAATTAATGATTAGATTAATTAATCCAAAATATTTAATGCCTTTCCATGGAGACTATCGTATGTTAAAACACCATGCCAATTTAGGAATTGATTGTGGAATACCAAAAGAAAATACCTTTGTCATTAAAAATGGAGATACTCTAAACCTAATAAATCACAAGATTACTAAAGGAGAAAGTATGCCAGGTGCTGACATCTATGTTGATGGAAACCGTATTGGAGAAATTGGTAGTACTGTAATAAAAGACAGAAAATCAATGGCTAATGATGGTATATTAGTAGTTATTATTAACGTTGATATGAAAAAACGGGAACTACTAATCAAACCTAATATCACAACACGAGGATTTATACAAGTAAATGAAAATGAGGAACTAATCAAAAAAATAGAAAATTTAGCAGAAAAAATCATAAAAGAACAACTATCAGATCCTCATTCAACATTTGCTATTATAAAAAATGAATTAGTATCCAAATTAATTCCTTACATAAATGAATTAACTGGAAGAAAACCAATTATTCTACCAGTTATTCTAGACATCAAAAAAGAAGCCCCTATTGAAACAAAATAGTAGCTTTTTTTTGTTTTAAAGTAAATCATTTCATTAAAAAAGAGAGTCTGTAAATAAATTTGTGTAAATAAAAAATCTTTCCATGATAAAATAAAAG
>CAOJDX010000004.1 GCA_948433435.1 uncultured Clostridia bacterium | reverse complement strand
GATTTTATTTATAAATATCCTGATAGTTTGTCTGGTGGAATGAGGCAAAGAGTTGTATGAATGTTGTGTAGACACAATAGCAATAATTAAGTAAGGAACTTATAACCAAAATATAGAAAGATAAGAGGTAAAATATGTTGTTAGATAGTAATACAAAGAAAGTAATTGATTTAGTTAATATGTTTGATGATTTAAAGAATATTGATAAGATTAGACTTGCAATATACTTATTAGAAAATGAAAATTTTGATATTAATTTTAATATTAAGGATATAATTATTCTATTAAAAGAAGTATTAAATAAGTTAGATCCAAGTTATAGCAAAACAATTGTTAATTTTGCTAAATATAAACATTTATTATTTTTTTCAGCCAAGTATTTAGAATTAACTGAAATAGAAAAAAAGAAGTTTACTATTGAGATGTTGTTTAATATTTATGAAACTGATTTTAAAGATAAACAAATAAATAAAAAAATTAATAATCGTTTATATGTATATGATTATTGTTATTCATTAATGAACAAATAGTCAAAGTAAAACCCTAGTAGTTGTTTAGGCTATTAGGGCTTTTTTTATAGTGTATTTTTAATAATCTTGCTTGCACTTCAGGACTACTCTGAGTTTCTATATTTAAGACAATTTGTTCAACATTAATCTGCTGTTGGCTATGAGATATAGTATATTGAGTTAGTTCTTTTGTTGTAATTTCGTATTCTTTTTTAGCTTTTTGATCAAAATCTAATAAACAAGAATTTATTATAGCTCCATTATTAAATATAATAAACCAATTATCACCTATAAATATAACTGAACCAATTGGAATTTCAACTTCCTGATAATCTTCATCTTCATGATATCTTTTTATTGCATTTATTTTATTTATTTTTCTATAAACTTCTAAATCAAGAGTTGAAGTTGCAAATATTTTATTTCTTTTTCTTTCATATAAGGCAGAAACATTTTTTGGTTTTATATCTTCAGGTACAATTTCTTTTTCACCCTTTGAAGATGCAAAGCAAATAAGTGGATAATCACCATAATCAGTATAGAAAAATCCATCCTCTTCAGACTCTCTTAAATTGTTTGTATTCTCAATGTATTGATCCCAATCTTCACTTTCATTATCCATAGGGTTGTCACCAATGGCTGACTCAACATCATCAGATACATTTGATGGATAATCATCAAATGTATAACTCTGAGTTACAAATACAAAGTCTATTTTATCTTTTTCTTTAGGGTTGTTTTGTGAAATAGATACAATATCCTTACAGGCTTGTTTAAATGTTTCTATTATATCATTTTGTTCATTTTTATATTCACCACGATAATAATTTCCACACTCATCATAAATCGTTCTCAATTGATTTATATAAACTGCATTACCATTTCTAAAACCTGATGCTCTAGCAATGAAATTACCAAAACAATCAGTTATTTTTATAACAAATCCATTCTTGTTTAAAGCACAATAATGTAAAAAGTCATGATCATTACCATCAACTCTAAAACAAGCATCAGTATTAATTCCTGCAAGTAAAAGTGTTTCATCTAGCGAATCATACATTGAATATTTATAATTTGATGTTTCACCACTAATATATGGTACAGTTGATTTATCCTTTTTAGGCATTTCACAAACTAATTCAGTTGCTAATTCGATAATTCTTTCTTCATCTTCTTCAGTATATTCTCTATATTTACATAATTTTTGAATTATATCTTTTCCTAGTATTGAAATACTTGCCTCGTTAGCACATTTACTCATAGTATGGATTGAAGATAATTCATTAAAATTACTAATATCTATTTTAAACTCTTTAGCAAGTGAAACAATAGTAGGCATATTATTAACTATTTCAAATATATTTTCAGCATTTATTCCATTATCATTAAATGTTCTTGAAGTTCTATCAGAATTTTCTTTAAGAATTAGTAATAATAAAATTATACCATTATTAACTAATAAATTATATATACCATTTAAGGATTCTTGATTTGTAAAACTGTCTACATTAATAAAACTAGGTGTATCCAATATCTTTTCTAATTGTGAAAAATTTATATTTCTTAAAGTATCTTTTGCATCAAATCTAAAATATTCATCTTCAAAAGGCAATTCTTCAGCAAGATCATTATATTCTTCTTCATCTATTTCATCTTCTTTGATATCTATGGTTCTCATTTGAGTTTAGGTAAAAAAATAACTTGACAGAAAAAAACAGAGAATGTGGAAAACTTTTCTCTGATTTTCGCTTTAAAAATAAGGTAAACAACACCAAAATTTAGTATAATTTAATTAAGCACAATTAATAGTACTAAACAAAAATAATTGGAGGTTGTCTACATGAATAATTATACATTAAATACTTATGAAATTAAAAGAGAAATCGTCACTTTTTCTAAAAAAATTGCAAATGGTGTAAATAAAAGTACAAGTAAGTTTGTGATGGACATGCAATATGGTCTTGCTAAAAGTGGTAGTTGTCTTATATCTGAAATATCTAGAAGTCTTGATGAAGATATCAAACTAGGTTATACAGTCGAAAGATTATGTGATAACTTAGTTAATATGTATCAAGACGAAGCAGAAACTATATGGAATAACTACTTAGAGGAAGTCAAAAAAAATATAAAAGACACTGATAATGTTGTCTTGTTCGATGACAGTGACATCAACAAAGAATATTCTAAAAAACTAGAAGATTTAGATAGAGTAATAGATGCTTCAAGTCAAGACAAAAGAATAGTAAATGGTTATCATGTATGCGAGGCAACAGTACTTACTAAAAATGAATCTCAGCCAGTTAGTATATATAGCAAAATCTATTCATGTAAGAGTGAAGCTTTTGAAAGTAAGAACACCTATACTCTGGAAAGCATAAAAGTAGCCGAAAGAGTATGTGGAGCAAACTTTACAGGCGTATTTGATCGAGGATATGATGATAATAAGATATTCACTTATATGACTAATAATCACCATCGATTCGTAGTAAGACTAGATGATACAAGAACATTGTTATTCAAGGGGAAAAAGAAAAGTGTAGAAGAAGTATCTAAGACAAGAAAAGGTAAGATACTTTATAAAGCTTTGTTTGATAATGAAGAGTATAATCTAACATTATCTTATACTAAGGGAACCTTACCTTGTAATAAACGGGAATACACTTTAGTAATAGTATATGGTTTAAGTGAGGAGCATCCAATGAAACTGCTTACTAATATAGAAGTCAAAAACAAAGAAGATGTCATAAAAGTAGCAAGACTGTATTTTTCAAGATGGAGAATCGAAGAACATTTTAGAGGTAAGAAACAGGAATATGATTTTGAAAATATGAGAGTAAGAACCCTTAAAAGCATGAATATTTTAAATATGATGCTTACAATACATTTAGGACATCTAGCTTTTCTAGCAGATAAAATAAATAAAAACTTACTTACCATAAAGATAATATACGCGAGTAAATCTTTAAAACAAAAAAGTATAGTATGGCTAAGTCAGATTGCACGAGGCTTTAAAAATATATTAGCATTAGCTCACGAAGGCATCAAAGAATGGCAACATATAGAAAAAAGCGAATTTATCCAACTTGAATTGAAGTTATAAATTTTTGCTAATTTTGTATTAGTTAAAACGGACACCTATAAGTGCCCGAGTATGTTGTGTGCTAATTTTCTTTTTTTTATCTTTTTTTGCTTCTTACTTATTCCAATCTCCGAATTTTCCTATTTTTTTAGAAAATACCTAAACTCAAATGGTTCTCACTCTTGACATTATGTCTTTCTTAATTTTATCAAATATTTTTTCTTCTTGTTTATAATTATTAAATCTTGCAATTTCTTCATCACTAAATATTTTGCCTGAATAAATGTAAACTTTATTATCTTCATCATATTCAATTAAATCTTTATAATTTTTTACTTCAATGCCATCAAATTGTATATAACCATTATTTAGTCGATTTATTAATTTACATACTTTTTCATATCTTTTATATTCACTATAACTTCTAGGTGGATTTATAATTTCATCTAAGTTTGAATAATGATAACTAACAAATTGTTTAATCATAAGATTAATTGTATTTTCAGAAAGTTGTGAACTATATTTTTTCAAAATTTCATCTAAAAATAAATGTATTTCAGCATCGTTGTCATCATATAATTTTTCAAATCTATATTTTTGTTCTTGTTGAATAATTTTCTTAATAACAATAGGATGTTCTTTTTTTAATGAAAAGTATTGTTGTATAGTTTCATTATAATCATCAAGTTTTTCTTTTTTGTAATCTTCTTTACTCTTTGAACCATATAAAGCAGATAATTTTGCAATAATGTTTTTTGATGGTTGTAATTTTTCAAGTTTATTACTAACATCACTATGATAAATTTCAAAAAATTCTTTCATAGCATTATAAATCACATTATATTTATCATCCAAAGTATTTTGCATCCTTGAATTAAAATCTAAATCATCAATAGCATCTTCAAAATCATCATGATTTTGTAATTCACTACATATTTTTCCAAAGATATTTTCAAACATATCAAAGTTTTCTTTGCGATATTCTTTCCATTCCTCTTCTGCAATCATATCAAAAATCGATTCAAAGTCTTTTAATGTTGGACTAGCATTTAATGAACTATTAATAATTCGTTTAAAATTTTCTCTAATACTTTCAGGAACAGAATTATAAAGTCCAAATTCTCTAAAATAAAAATCCATTACCTCTATGTCTTTTAAATGAAAAATACCATTATTTCGAAGCTGTCTTTTACCAAATTCATAACCATTTAAAAGTAAATATTTAAAAATTGCAGTTTCACCTAACATAGATTCATCAGCATATATTATATTATTTTTATCTTTTTTTATAGATTCTAAAACGATATCTTTACTTCTTTTTAAGAAACTGCAACTACTACTTGATATAACATAATTATTTTTAATTGCAACATCTATTAAATTATGTACTTGTTCTTCTGAAAAAGAATCCCATTCTATAAAATTTGCAGATGAGTTATTACTTTTTATAGAGTTTAGAGCAATATCATATATTGTTCTTAACCAAAATGGTGTAGTTCTTTTTAATACAAAATTTTGTTTTAATGCTTCATCGATAATGTATTTTTTTAAATCCTCATCTTCATCAGAAACATTTATAAAATCAATACTATTTATATCATTTTCGATTGCTTTTAAATCACACTTGTGATTCTCAATAATAAAAGCAGGAGTATCATCATCAAAACCATTATTACTATTAAGAAATGAATTTAGTATTATTTCTTTTTGTTTTTCGCTTAATTGAAAATCATTAGGAAGTTTGCCTTTAATAATTGCTCTAATCATTATTAAAGTATCTCGACTAAATAAACCTTTTTTTCCAATAACAATATCTTTATTTTCTAATATATAATCAAATAATTTCATCATTTCCTCTTTATTCATCTCCATTGGTATCACCATTATTTCCTTTAGATTTATCATCTTTTCTTAAAATTAATTTTTTGCCTTGTTCCTCATTTTTAGCAGATTCTTTATATTTCACATAAAATTGATCAAACCATGCCAACCATTCATCATCTGTCATATCATCTAAAAATGTAAATCCACCTGTATAACTTTTTGGTGTATATTTAATTTCTTGATAATCAAAATATTTTGCTTTTTTATACTCTCTTAACATCTTTTCTGCACGAGCAATAGTATTTTTTAATTCATGAAAAATAATATATTCTTCTTCAGTATGCTCATTATAGTAACCACTACTTAAATTTACTGATGCAATATCCCATTCACTACCTAAAATTGAAATATCACTGCAAGAACCATAATCAGTTTCAAAGCCAAAAGATTCAATATAATCCATAAATTCTTCATTTCCACAATCATAAAAAACACAGTCATTGCTTCCTCTACGATCAAATTCAATAATGTATTTAACTTTTGGTTTAGGAAGTTTATCAACAGTTTTTTCTGCTCCAATACACCCAATTTCTTCATCTTCAGTAAATAAAATATAAGGTCTATATTTTTCCAATAATTTCATAATCGCATATACACCACAACGATCATCACCACCTAATCCACCATTAGGATTAAAAATTATATCTTCTTTTCTATTGTAAAATAATCTTTTAGGTGGTTCATCAAAAACAGTATCCATGTGGGCAACTAATAAAATAGGAATATCGCCTTTAGCATATACAAAACCATCATCATAAGTTGGTTTCATCTTTTTTTGTTGCAAATAATTATAAGCTTCAACTTTTAATTCTTCTTGCGTTAATTTTAAAAGATGTTCTAATTTATCCATAAACAACATTTCCCCCTTTAAAAAATAAGTATTATAATAGCACAAAATCTTAATTTTGAGAATGTTTTTCGCTAAAATTCCCTTTAAAAAGGCATATTTTTTTATGAATATGCCTTTTATCAATTTAATTTTTATTGACTTGTGACAGTATGACAGCAAATTTTGGGAGGGGTACTCCTATTTTTTCGTGTCATTCCTGTCATTTTTCTTATTAAATGTTTTTTCAACAAGTTCTTTTGTTTCTTTATTGGCATTATATACTGCTAAATAATTGAATAATACTGCAACAGTCATAAGAAGATACATACTCCATATAGCATATAAACTCGTTCTTATACTTTTATTGTAAAATTCACAAAATAATACCACTAAATATATTAAACCACTTAAAACAATAGATACTGCTGTTACATCATTAAATGACCTGTTAATAGTATTTGATTTATGTTTATCAAGATTTCTTCCAACTTTGCTCCAAATAAATACATATAAAACCTCAAAAAATAACATTAAAGTAACCAACATCCAATATAAAGCATAGAAAATATCTTTTTTTAAAGTAGTACATAAAATAGCCAATGCTAGTAAAATCACATTTACTAATATTAAACCTATACTAATCCTTTTGTTTCTTTTTATCATTTTCTACTGCCTCCTTTCTTCTTGCACTATTTAAAACATTAACAATTTCTTTTGCTGTTTCAATCTGATACTCGGTATCTTCAATCGTTTGTGAGATAACCTCTCTTTCTGAATCGGATAACTTATCTTTTACTAACCTTTCTTTAAAATTAGTTACTAATTCTTCCCAATTTTTAATCATTGATGAAGTATTTAAAATTGCATCAACAATTTGATCTCCTTTTAAATGTTCATAGTAGTTAATTAAAAATGGATTTAAAGAAGTTACTTGAAAACCTAATCCTGCTGCATACATTAAATCATTGTAATTTATTCCTATATGTGTACTAATCTTTCTTAAAGTTTTAGGATTTGGTATTTCTCTTTCTCCTGATTCAATTCTAGCAAGTTCTGTATCACTTATTTTAGCAATTCTAGCAAGTTCTCTTTTAGATAATCCTTTTTCTTCTCTTGCACGAGCTATCATTTGCCCAACAGTTTCATTATTGTCTTTCATACGAACAAAACTCCTTTCGCAATATAAATATAACACATTTTAATCCTTTTTGCAACTTTTTAGTTATTTTTTAATCAAAATTGCAACTTTTTTTATTGACAAATAATTTTTAATAGTTTAGAATTAACTTAAAGGTTGCAATTTTAATGTTTTTACAACCTTAATAGTTCTTTGAAAATTAAATAGAGTTGGACGTCGCCGATATTCTGCCGACTCGTTAAACAAATGCAAGGCACAATACCTCTATTGGCACGAGAGTTGTAGATTAACTAAAATCTTCGTTACATATATGGCTAACTACTATATATACATCCTTAAAGGGAGTTGTTGGTAACACTAAAACCATCAGTATTAAAGGAAAGAGAGGTGAATCAATGAATGCAAGAGAAACTTTAAACTTAATATCAAAACAATGGTGTGATCTAAATGATTTAAGAAAACTTACAGGGCTAGGAAAAAATAATGCTATCAAGTTAAAAAATGAAATAAGAATTGATTTAGAAAACAAAGGCTATTTACTTCCTAACAAATTACTTCCTATGAATGAAGTTGTAAGTTATCTCAAAATAAATATAAGTTATCTTCAAAAAATGGCAAAAGAAGTTATTAACTAGAAAGGAGTTTTAAATGAAAACAATAAGTGAAATGAGAAAAGAGGCAACAAAAAAAGACTTCATAGTTGATAACCTAATGAAATCTAAAGGATTATATTGTCTTGTTGCTAGACCGAAAGTTGGTAAGTCATTATTGGCGTTACAACTTGCCAACTCTATCGCAACAGGAACAACATTTCTAGGATTTAGGACAAGTCCATCTCCTGTCTTATATATTAGCACAGAAATGAATTCTACGCAATTAGTTGATAGAATTGATAAGATGAACTTACAATTTAATGATGATAATTTCGTTATGATAGAACAAAATCCAAGTGAAAGAAAACTAAATTTAATGGATTTACAATTTAAGTTTCAAACATTTGCTAATGACTATAAAGGTCATTTCGTAATCATAGATATGTTTAGTGGAATTGATTTAAACAATGGTTATAACTTAAATGATTATCAAGATATGGGACAAGTTGTAATTCCAAAATTTAGAGAATTATGTAAAAAATATGACTTCACTATTCTTCTAATCCATCACTTAAATAAGAATAATACTTCTTTAGGTAGCACTGCTATTGATGGATATGGATCAGTTGATGGAAAAATCACTTTAAAACAAGATTCCAACCTAAAGAATAAGATACTTTTAAATTATGAAAGTAGAGACTATGAGGGATTAGATTTAGTTCTAAAACGAAATGAGAATTTATTATTTGAACTATCAGAAGTCGAGAGTGATGACTTAAATTATAATATACTAACTTTTCTAAATTATGCAATTAAACAAAAAGAATTTTCATTTACAATGAGTGATATAACAAGTAAATTAAATTTACAAATCACTCCATCTGTATTCGGAAAATTAGTAAAAAGTAATTTAGATATTTTAGAAAAAGAAGGACTTCATATTGAGGAAAAAAGAACAGGTGGAGAACGAGGTTATTATGCAAAATATGAAGAACCGACTTATGAAAATGAATAATTTTCATAAGAATTTTTGTAACTTTTTTCAAAAAAGTTATAGGTAAAAAATGAACGAGGCACGTTTTGTCAGCTCTGCTGATGAAAGTGGCGATAGTGAATATTTTTACAATTATGAAAGGTTTACTCTTTCATAATTTATTAAATAATAAGTGCCTAGTAGGTACTTATTATTTAATCTTGTTTATAAGCATTTGCCTTTACGTGAGTATTGGCATTTGCGATTAAACAAGCAAGGGGTTATTAGGGAACTCCCTAATCTCACGTGGGCTATGCCCTAGTGAGATAGGTCAATAAATGACCTCACAACTTAAAGAAGCACAAACAAAGGAGGAATTAAATGTATGATGGAAATCAAGTATTAAGATTTGAAAGTAAATATAAATCAGCAGATTTAGGTGGACTTGGAGTAGAACTTACTAAAAGAAAAGGTACAGGTAATTACGATCAAGAAAGAACAATTTTTAATTACAGTTATGTACCATTATCTAAACCTACTCTACAAGAACAAGTCTATTCTAAATTGAAAGATAATAAAATATATTATAATGATGGCAAGAATACCAATTTACTAAATGGTGCTATCGTTACAAGTGGAAAAGATTTTTTTCAAAGTTTGGGAATGAAGTTTAAAGATAGTAATAGAGTGCATCAAGTAGGTAAAGATAAAGGAAAACCTATTCTAGTACCTGATATAAAAACTGATGAAGATATACCACAAAGGGTTAAAGATTTTTTCAATGATAGTTATAATTTTTTAGAAAATCTTGTTGGAAAAGATAATGTAATTTATGCACAAATTCATTATGATGAAGATACACCACACTTACACTTTTACTTTATGCCTATCGTAAATGAGGTAAAAAGGAAAGTATTTGAAACTGATGCAAGTGGAAATATAATCTATCGTGAAGGAATAGATAAAAAAGGAAATAAAAAAATGTATCCTGTTCAAAAGAAGGACAAAAATGAAAAAAATGTGTTTAAAACTGAAACAGGAAAATTTCTAAATTGTGATCAGTTTTGGAAAACATTAGGTGGTAAAACATCTTATGCAAAAATTCAAGATGATTATAACAAGTATATTACAGAAAAGGGATATAATCTCTTTCGGGGAAATATTGGAGATAATAAACACCATAAAACGAAAGCAGAAAAAGAAATCGAAGATTTAAATGAACAAATAAGTGAAATGAAAATCGAATTTGAAAAGAATAAAAAATTAAATGAAATTGAATTACAAACTTCAAAAGAAATATCTGAATTTAGTACAAATAAAATCATAAATCCTATAAAAAGAAAAGTTATAGGATATAAAGATGAAGATATTGCTAACTTAATTGATTTTTCTAAACAAATGCAAAAAGAAAATTCTAGTAATAAAAATGTAATAAAGAAAAAAGATGTACTACTTGAAGAACTAACACAAAAACTTGGAAATCTTCAAAGTGAAAATAGCAAATTAAAAGATGGTAGAGCTATTAAAGAAAGAGATACTAAAATTTATGAGCAAGAACAAATTATATCTAAACAAAAAACAATAATAAAAGAAAAAAACTCTATTATTGAAAAACTAGAATCAAAAGTTAATGAATTACAGGAAACACTTTCTAACTTTAAAGAAAAAATGTTTAATTTTTGTGATAAGATTTGCAGAGCCTTAGGTCATAAATTAGGTATTCATTATAAAAAAGATGATGAGATAAATTATGATGACATGGAACACTATGCAAATGGTGTTAATCGCAAATATGAGAAACCTGAAAAAGATAAATCAGATGATTTTGAAATAAGTATGTAATATAAATAACTCTTAATATTTTAATAAAAAGAATTTGTAACCATAAATCAAGAAAAATTGTATAAATGTAAAATTAAAAATAAACTAACCTTTTAAAATTAAATGTACCAAAAAATATTATTTTAAATTAAGTAGTGATTGGAGGATTGATAATATGAAGAAAAAATTACAAATAATTGATTACAAATATCTTTTTATCTCTCAAACTTGAGTTTTTTTGAAAGGGGTAAATAGATGCAATATAATGTTATTGATATTGTAGATGATGAGATAACTGATACTAAATTAAAAGAAATAATTAACAAAAAGTTGTATAAAATAATTGAATTTATGGAGTTTAATGTTAATACAGCTAAATAAATGTTATAATAGTATTGGTTATAAGTTTAACTTTAAACTTAATTATTGCCTTTATATTGGAGGTAATAGTTATGAATGAAATGGAGAGTGTTGAGAGTAAGAAAGTATTAAGAGTTGGTATTTACGAAAGATTATCTGATGAAGATAAAGACAAAGTAAATAAAGAAGATGATAGCGAATCTATCAAGAATCAAAGACATCTTCTTATGGCAGAGATTAACAAAAGAGAAGAATTTGTTTTAGTTGATGAATATTGTGATGAAGATTTATCAGGTGCAGGAACTTATAGACCTGAGTTTGAAAGACTTATTAGAGATTGTGAAAATGGAAAGATTGATGTTGTTTTATGCAAAAGCCAATCAAGATTTTCAAGAGATATGGAAATTATAGAAAAATATCTTCATAATAAGTTTATTGAATGGGGAGTTAGATTTATAAGTCTTGCTGATAATGCTGATACTGCAAACAAAGGCAATAAGAAATCAAGACAAATAAATGGGCTTGTAAATGAATGGTATTTAGAAGATGTATCTAATAATATTAGAAGTGCTTTTAATGCTAAAATGAAACAAGGAGAATTTATTTCTCCTTTTGCCTCATTTGGATATGAAGTTTCTAAGGAAGATAATAATAAATTAATTGTAGATCCTGTGGCTGCTGAAATCGTTAAAGATATTTTTGACTTATATTTAACAGGATTAGGATTCACAGGAATAGCAAAATATCTAAATGGCAAAAATATACCTTGCCCTTCCCTTTATAAATACCAAAAAGGAATTAAATTAAATGTTATTAGTAATAGACCTAGAGAAAAGATTAAATGGTCAACAAATGCCATTAAAACCATTCTGACAAACGAATTATATTTAGGGCATCTAATTCAAGGAAAAAGAACGACTGTTAGTTATAAAAACCATAAAATTAAACAAAAAGATAAAAAGGAATGGATAAAAATTGAAAATACTCACGAAGCTATCATTGATGA
Source organism: uncultured Clostridia bacterium (assembly GCA_948433435.1). GTDB lineage: Bacteria > Bacillota_I > Bacilli_A > RF39 > UBA660 > UBA2730. The sequence goes on along the minus strand of CAOJDX010000004.1, from coordinate 70,802 downwards.
GGAAACATTTAATAAAGTACAAGTTGCTATGAAAGAAAGAACGAAACCTGTAAAAGCAACAGGAGTTGTACATTTATTTTCAGGTAAAGTATTTTGTCTTGAATGTAAGCACTATATGAGAAAAAAGAACTCTAGTAGGCACGAGTATTTAGTTTGTTCAGGTAATCGTGATGGATATGATGATTGTATCAATAAATCGGCTATAAGGTATGATGCACTTGAAAATGTAGTTTTAGATGCAATAAATAAGAAGATCAAAAAATATTACGATCAAAATGAATTAAATAACCTAGATTCCAAAAAGAAATCAAATAGATTTACTGATAAAATAAAATCATTAGAAAAGCAAAAGGAAAATGCTGAAAAAGAAATTTCTAAAACTAGAAATTATTTAAAGAGTCTATATGAAGATAAAGTTAATGGAATTATAACAGTTGAACAATTCAAAGATTTAATAACTGATTATAATAAAAATGAAGATATATACAGCAATCAAATCAAGTCTATAAATAACGAAATAGCCTATTATAAAGTGAAAGAAGAAACTTCTAAAAATAATGATAAAATATTTAGTAAATATCAAAATCTTAATGAATTAAATAAACTTATTGTTGATGAATTTATTGACAAAATTTATATAGGAAAGTTAAACGAAGAAACAAACACTAGGGATATTCAAATAAAATGGAATTTTGAATAATCCCTTATACATATTAAAATTTAAAGAAAAAATAAAAAGTGTCTTCACTATATTCATACAGTTGCTCTTATTCGAACACTAGCAATGAAGCCTGATATCTTACTTCTTGATGAGGCTATGTCTGCATTAGACTATCAGTCTCGACTTGCTATTAGTGATGATATTTATAAGATTATTAAAAAGGAAGGGAAAACAGCTATTATGGTAACTCATGATATTAGTGAAGCGATTAGTATGGCTGATCGAGTTATCGTTTTAACAAAAAGACCAGCTACTATTAAGAATATCTATGAAATTAAGCTAACTAATAAGTCTACTCCTATTCATAATAGAAAGTGTATTGAATTTAGTGATTATTATGATCAGATATGGAGGGATTTAGATGTCCATATCTAGTGAAAGGGAACAATTTTTAAAAAAAATCAAGAGATCTAAAAGAGTTGTTTTTATTAATCGACTATTAATTATTGTAGTATTTTTAATTGGTTGGGAAATGTTGGCTAAAACAGGAGTCATTAATACATTTTTGTCTTCTTCTCCTAGTGAAGTAGTTCAAACAACACTTGTACTTTTAAAAGATGGTAGTTTATTTCATCATATTGGAATTACTTTATATGAAGTATTAGTAAGTTTTTCTGTTGCTACTATTGTGGGAATTTTTATTGCAACTATTTTGTGGAGCAATCAAACTTTAGCTAAGATCATTGATCCTTATTTAACCATTTTAAATTCTTTACCAAAGGTTGCACTTGGTCCTTTGATTATTATTTGGGTAGGAGCTAGTATCAATTCCATTATTTTTATGGCTTTACTAATTAGTACATTTATTACGATTATTAACATCTATAATGGATTTATTTCTACTGATAAAAATTATATTATTTTGTTAAAAAGTTTAAAAGCTAGTAAAATGAAGATATTTTTTAAAGTTGTTCTTCCTAGTAATTTAGTTACTATTATTAATGCACTAAAAATCAATATTTCTATGAGTTTAATTGGAATGTAAGACATACAGGGAGAAAATTTATCTTTATTAACTTATACTAATTTTCCATTTTACACTTAAAGTGTTATCATCAATAATTACTTTATCAACTAAATGTTCTATGATGGTTCTTTGTTCTTCAAAGGGCATCAATTTCCAGATAGTACTTAAACTTTTAATACTTTCAAATGTTGTATTTTTCTTTGGTTCTTTTTTTATATTTTCAATTGTCTTTTCTACCTGTTTTTTTTCTTCCATTAAAGTCTTTATTTTCTTTTTAGTTTCATTAATTAAAAGACCATCTGCAATAAACTGAAGTAGGTTGTCTATTTGCTTACTTATTTTATCCAGTCTTAACTTTAATTCCTCTTCTCTATTTATTGTAGTTAAATTAAATGTTTTTGTAAATTTATGCTCATCTATACTCATGGCAAATAAATTTTTAAGTAAACTATCTTCAATTTTAAAACTATCAATCCGTTTATTATTACAATTAGGATCCTTAATTAGTTTTGGTTTACTTGTTTGTTGAGAATAACAATAACAGATAACTCGTTTTCCCCATTTTTGATAGCGATATTTTGCCCCACATTTGGCACAGTAAATTTTTCCTGATAGAAGATAATGTTTTACTCCTCTATTTTTTCTACGATTATTTTCTACCTCTAAAATTTGTGAATATTCTTCTTCTGTAATAATAGCTTCATGTTTTCCTTTGAATATTTCTCCTTTATAAGGAATCAAACCAAGATTGGTTTTATTCAAAAGAATTCCTTGTATCATACTTTCATCTATACCAGTTAATTCTTCTAGTTGTAGATAACTATATCCTTGTATTCTTAAATTTTTCATTATATCAAAAATTTTTTTTCGTTCTGGATTAATAATAAGTTTTCCTTTTATTTTATCATAATCGTAGGCGAATGGTATTTTTCCACCACCACGCCATAACCCTTCTTCGGCTCTTTTTCTTAACCCTAACCTTGTTCTTTCTAGAATTGTCTCTCTTTCTAGTTGAGCGAATACGGATAAAATGCCAATCATAGCTTTCCCAAATGGTGTAGTGGTATCAAAGTTTTCTCTAATAGAAATAAATCCACAATTATATTTATTAAAAACTTCTTCAATTAAATATAGAGTATCTTTTTGACTTCGAGAAATTCTATCTAGTTTAAATACTAAAACACAATCAATCTTTCCGTCCTTAATGTCTCTTATCAATTCTTGCATTTTTGGCCTGTTTAAGTCTTTTCCACTATATCCTGGATCCATATATATTATATAATCAGTCCATTCTTTACTTTTTAAATATGCAGTTACAAGTTCAATCTGAGCAGCAATAGAGTATCCCTCTACTTGGGAATCAGTTGAAACTCTAACATAAACTGCTTTTGTTTTCAAAAGATTTTTTTGATCAATAATAAATATCTTCCCTTTCTTTATTATAATTCTATTTTTTATTAGAGTAGTTCATATACTTTTTGATTAGAGGGTATATACTTTTCATCTCTAAAGTAACTTTTTTTGAATCAAATAAAGCTCCATTAATATCATAATTTTTTACTATCATATTAATCACCCTTCTTTTTATTATATTTTTATAAAATAGAACTGATTCCTGATTTTTCATCCTTTCCTTAATTTATTTTTATCCATATAAAAACACTTTTCTTTTCCTACTTAAAGGTTGTAAAAAGTGTTTCTTATTTTTTATTCTATATCATTATTCTCTTAATAGCTTTTTTTAATATTTAAACCTATAACAACTGTTCCAGATAAGATAATTATAATACCTATTATTGGTTCATAAATAGAGGAATTTGCATTTGTATTTGGTACTTTAACCATGGTAACATTTCCATTTAATGTATTATCTTTATTTCCATTCTGATTGATATCAATTATTGGTTTGTCTGTTATACCATTATTATTGCCATCGTCTATTCCTGGTTTATCTGTTGTATTATTGTTATTATCATCATCTACTCCTGGTTTATCTGTTGTATCATTGTTATTGTCATCATCTACTCCTGGTTTATCTGTTGTATCATTATTATTGTCATCATCTATTCCTGGTTTATCTGTTGTATCATTGTTATTGTCATCATCTATTCCTGGTTTATTTGAATCTTTCTTAATCCAATCCACTGTTGCCGTAGCTTTTCCTTTATTACCTTTTTTATCAATAAATTCAAAAGTAAATGTTCCATTTTCTGTAAAAGTATAAGATGTTTTTCCTTCATTATTAGTTACTGTTATTTCAGTACTTGGATTTACTAAAGTAGCTATTACGTTTTGATTAGTTTCTGTTGTAATATTATATTTTATATCAGCTGTTGGAACACTTCGCTTTGTTGCATCCTCATATAAATTAAACATTCTTGCAGCTATAAATGATCCGCCACCTGCTGATGATGTTTTTTCTCCTATAATCTTTACATATTGTAATTCCATAGGCTTGTCAAAATTAATTGTTTTTATTGATTCATTGTTAGCCCATTTAACGGTACCTATTTCTTGATATTCTTTTCCATCTAGGCTTCCTAAAATTTTTCCTTCTAATATCTTTCCATTTCCTCCGCTTGCTGGTACATAATCAAGAGCGGATAAATACATTGGTGTATCTATTTTTATAGTAATATACTTATCATTATCGCTTCCATTCCATGCAGAATGCCAATTTGTATTATAATTTCCATCTATCGCATTTTTTGCATGTCTTCCCTGTCCTGTTGCTTCAGTTGATACATTTTCTATTGATAAATGGGCAATAGGGATGTATTTCTTCTTCTCATCTGTACTATCTTTTGTATATTCAAAAGTGACAGATTCACTTTCCATATATACCCCTCTTTTTCCTACTCTTACTTCTATGGTCTTGTTACCTGTTAAATCTGGCTCTTCCTCTTTGAAAGAGATCCATCCATCTTTATTAATAGATCTTACTTTTGATTTATTGACCATTCTCCATTCCATGGTATCTGTTGCACCTATTACTTTATTCTCTAAATCATTATTATAAATGGTTGATGGTAATTGTTGTTCTTGAATATCTATTTTATATAGATTTTTTTCATCATAGTTAACACCTACTATATGAACATATATATCATTTTCTGCTGTAATACTATCTAGTTCCTTTTGAGTTAATTGTAGTTTATGTTCTTCATTAGCAGTAAATGATTTTTCTTTCCAAGTCTTTTTTCCGTCTAAGCTATAATCCCAACGAATTCCATTCCCATCAAAACGATTAGATAGTACTATTTTCCCTGCATCTTCTCCATCAAATGAGAACTTAGCGATAGAGTTATCTACTTTACCTAATAAGTAATTTGCCTCTGTTTTTGTAACAGATGGTTGATACACATAGTATTTTTCTGCTGTATTATTTGGAACTACACTCGCTTCTGTTAAGATTCTGTCTTGCATTAAAGCAAAACGATATAAATTTTCTATGCTTGTTAATTTTGGTTTGATTAAGTTAGATAACTGATACATTGGTAGTGGGAAATATTTTAATTTTTCGGATAATTCTTCTGCTAAATTGTAATAGTCTTCCTCTGTTTTTGTTTCACTCTCATTATATACATTAATTAATTCATACCAAGCATCTATATTTAGTGGTTGAATTTCTAAGGCTTTACGGTATGCTTCTTCTTGCTTTTGTAAATCCCCCTTATAAGATTGCCCTACTAAAACCATTTCTTTACTTTTTTCAAATTTTGGATAATCATTAAGTACTTCTTGCGCTAAAGCCATATATACTACTTGATAAGATCCTTTTGTATAACTAGCATTTCCCCAGCCAAGTAGCATTCTTTCCCCTTTTTCTGATAAAGACCATCCACTTACATCGTTGTCAATTGACCAATATCCTTTTCCTTGATCATCTTGAGTATAGTAAATAATTGCTGCATGTCCTGGTTGTCCAATTACTGCTGCTGGTATACCATGAACTGCTCTTATATTAGATCCTGTCTTTGATATTCCTCCACAAACTGCTCCTGTTCCAAATTCATTTCTAAAGTTCATCCATACTTTATATACTGTATTGCCTTCTGTACTATAAGTTACTCCATATTTAGAGAAAATACCATCAAATTTTTCATCCCAGTAACTTTTTCTTGCTGGATCATGAAATTCTTTTTTGCTATAATCAGGCCATACATAAGCCATATATGGATGAGGTGTTAAATAGCTCCACACTTGATTTGGATGAGCATCTATTTGTTTTTGAGTATATTCATTTAACCATAAAATTTCTTCATCATCAATGATATTATTTAATACAAAGCGCATTTCTTCTACATTATAACTTTCAAACCATTTTGCTATATCTATATTTTTACTTTCTGATACTAAAAAGTTTCCATTGGCATGCATCTGTTTATAAAGAGCATAACGAGTTACAGCATCTGATTGATTTTCTTTTGCACTTGGTTGCATCCATAATGCTACTTGTTTGGAATGAGTTAGAGATAATGTAATGGCCATTTTCTTATATAGATCCCCTAAAACTGTTCCATATTTGGTTACATTTTTATTTTCAAAGTCTTCTTTATACTTACTATGTAATTCTGTTAATACACGAATTGAATTAATGTAGCTTCCTTCTGGTTTTCCTCCAACGATATATAATCTTAAATTTTCTACATCATTCATTAGCCATGAAATAGCTTCTTTATTTTCATCACTATATTTAACAAAAGATTGTAATAAGTCATATCCCACGTTACTTACAAATTCTCTTTGAAGAATAGTTAATTCATTTGTTGTTAATTGATCTGATAAATTTTTACTTTTAATTATTTTGTCATAATCTTCTACGGTTTTTATAAAGTCTACTGTACTAGTATCTTCTACATATCCTTCTTTTATTAGTTTGGCATCTGCATAAACAGCATGATCAGAAGAATCATTTCCATTGTTATGAGCATATAATTTTAAATATTTTACATCTTTGATGTCGATCTTTACGAAAATTGATTCACTAGTTCCTTTTAATACTGGTGGTTTTTCATCTGTTTTTAAGTCCCAATTTTCTCCATCTTTTGAAGTATAAATAGCAAATTTTACCCCATTTCCGTTTGTTCCTACACTAGCATCTACTCCTAAATATGCTGTAAAATAATCATAGTGATATGAGCTGATATCATAAACAACTGTTGAAGTTGCATGAGCAAGTACTCCTTTCATAAAGGATTTTTTCTCTCCATTTATATTAACTGTTATTAATCCATTATTACTACCTGTATTAATGTTCTTATCAAATTGAATACTTCCCCAACCTACAGATGTTTGATCTTTGATATATTCAATATCTGATAAATAACGAAATTGTTCTGTATTATATGTTAAATATCCATAAGGTTCATTTTCAATCATATTTGTTTGATTTGATTTTGTTTGTAACTTCACTCCTCCTATAATCGAAATGATACCACAAAAAGTTATAACCATTAATGTTATTCTTATTTTCTTTGTCATACTATTTCCCCCCTTATTAAATTGTCCATATTATACTACTTTTGTTTAATTTTGTCAAGTTTTATAATACTTAGATAGTACAAAATGATTTAAAATGATAAAAAAAGAAAGAATAACTTCTAATTTTTCTTTCAAGTCTGGATATATATTAGTCTATTTTGGGATATAAATAATTACAATAAGATTAAATTTTTTTTATTCGTTAAATATATAATTTTCAATCTATATTTTTTGTTTTTCTTTCTTGTTTTTTACTAATTCTTCATGATAAAAATAATTAATATATTTTATATCGTTCTTTTCACAATAATTATTGATTTCATTAGCTAATTCATTCCAATATTTTTTATCTTTTTTGATATAAATATTAACATAGTTATCATAATATTGAGGATATTTTCCCTTAATATAGTTCATTATATAAGTTTTATATTGACCTCTTAAATTAAGATTTTCAAACCAATATTCATCTATATAGTCTTTAGAACTTTCTATTATTTTTTTCCATTCTGTAATAAAAGGAAATATAGGCGACATAAATAAAACAGTGTAAATACCATTATCATGTAATTCTTTCAAGGTATTTAATCTTTCTTCTATTGTACATGTATTATCCATATCTCTTCTAAAATCTTCATCTAGTGTATTAATGGACATACTTACAGTTAGATTTTTGATTTTTTTTAATAGATCAATATCTCTTAAGATTAACTTTGATTTTGTAGAAATAGATAACTCACAATCCGAGGTAACTAACTGTTCTAAGATTTTCCTAGTCAATCTATATTTTTCTTCTAAAGGATTATAGCAATCTGTTACTGAAGATAAAAAGATCTTTTTTTTACTTATTTTTTTTAAATTAATTTTCTTTTGACTTCTTTTAATATCTGTAAAGGTTCCCCAATCTTCTGTATGCCCTGTAAATCTTTTCATGAATGATGCATAACAATATTTGCACCCATGGGGACAACCAATATATGGATTGATCACATAATCACTTGCTGGAAGCTTAGACTTAGTTAAATATTCTTTACTTATAATCTCTTTTATAATCATAATCTCTCCTATATTTTTCTTTGCTTTCTTACTTCTTCTAAATTACAGTATTGGGCATCATCTATTATTTTTAATGTTTCTTTATATAGATCATCTGTAATGGTTTCACCACTGGCTATTTTGGTAAATTCTGTTAAAACATATTTGGGTATTTCATCACCTAATAGTAAATTATTCATAATATTATTTGAGTTTTCATCCTGTCTAATTAAATATTTTTCTTCTATGGGGAAGTAAATACTAAAAAATTCATCAAATTTTTGCATTGGAGTTATTATTGTACTTTCACTACTTTCATTATGTTTTGTGTAAAGTTTTATAATATCCCCTGCATCTTTTTTACATAAATTTTGTAATTGTTTTTTGGAAAATGAATCTTTAAAATATTTATTAATTTGAATACTACTATCAAATATAGAAAATAAATCCGCCCTATTTTCTTCTATAAAATTCTCATGTAATTGATAATATTTTTTGTCTCCTAGCAGAAGGTGTAATAAATGGTCTTTATACCAATAATACAATGACTTATTATCTTTTAAAGTTTCTTCTTTAGTTTCAAATTCCTTCCACTCTTTATATCTAACTATATGTCCTAATTCATGGGATAGTATTTCTAATTCTGACAAATTGATAAAGTCATTTATCATATGTTCGTTGTTAAAATTAAGCCTATTAAAAATTTCCCTTAATCTTTTTGTTAAATAATTACTAAATATTTCTAATGTACCTGTTAATTCATGATACCTGCCACAGGTATCTTCATTATCTTCATTATCTTTACTAATAATTATCCTCTGACAACAATTTTGAAGATTTAAGTCTTTTAAACGGAATCTAATGTAAAATTCCATTAATTTATTACTTAATTTTTTATGATTTTTATAGTAATAGTTCATCATCTTTATGCCTATTGCATTAATATCACTGTCAAAGTTTATTTCTTGATCTTTTTCAATTATTTTTTCCATATAAGCATCTATCAAAATTCTTATATCTTCTGTATAATTCTGTGAAATTTCTAATAAATTTATAATTTTTATTCCTATAGAATTTAACTGTTTTATATCGTAATTATTTAAATATAATTCCTTTAATATTACAAAGCTTTGTAATTTTGTACCAAGATGATGTTCTTTTTCCTCTTTTAAATATTTTTTAAAAACTTCCATTTTAGTTATTTCTACCAAACAATCAGCATCTAGATTAACATCATAAATTAAGCTTACTAATTCTTCAAAGGATAAGGTATTTATTCTATTTTTATAATTACTAGCAAATAAATATGGATTTTCAAGATAAAATAAGACACTCGCAAATATATTAAAGGGTAATTGTATAATACGCTTATCACAAAATTCTGCAATAGCCCTTTTCCAATTAAAATCTATTTCATCATCGTCAAATAACGATTTGATTTCATTATCACTTAGTTCATTGAAATCGTTTATTATTTCTCTTATATGATTATTATAATTTAAGTTCTGTTTTATGTTCATATAAAAATTATTCATTTCTAACCTCTTTTAATTATTATCTCATTACTTTTTTCTTTTCAACACTCTCAAAACTGGGGAAATATCTATCAATCCATTTTTTGACTATATTTTCACTAATATATAAATTACCATTTCCAGTTCCTAGATTATGGTTTGTTTTTCTAGTTCCATGGAAATCACTACCACCGCTCATATAGAGTTTTTTCTCTTCACATATTTTTACTAAATAATCTTCATGTTCTTTTGTAAAAGCCGTATCCCAGTACTTCTATTGTTTCACCTTTATATGTTGTGGTTATTTCAATTCCAGGTAGTATTTTCCCATCAAATTCATTTCTTATATCAGAATTTTGTAGTTCATAATATGCTTGTACAGTATTATGATCTGTTATTGATAATAAGCTTAAACCAATTTTTTGTACTTCCCTTAAAAGTTTTCCTACACTAAAACTATCATCAGAATATGTGGTATGTGAATGGATATCAATCATAATAGCCCTTCTTTCAATTTAATTATATCACAAATTTCTATTTAAATAACTTTACTTCTTATTCTTTAATGCAATATAGAATTGCTTAAGTTCTTCTCTTAAAAAAAAGATACTATGAAGTGATTTTCCCTGTATGTCTTACATCGGACTTAATGACATGGTGTGAAAAATAGGTGTTTAAGGCATTTTTAGGACTAAACTTATAAGAATAGGAGTTATTATGGGAAAAACACTTACTTGTCCTTTTTGTAATAATAAAGATACTTTAAAAGTCGTTTATTGTTATAGGGGCTATAAAAAAAGAAATAATAATGCTATTAACAAACTATAAACACTATTTTTAGGATTTACATATAACACTAATATTGTTCCTATAAACAAAATAGTATCAATTATACTTTTAAAATAAAAATACCCAACTCCTATACTAAAAGATGATATTAACATTATAGTAAGGATTATGCTACTAATAATAATTGATATTTTTTCTTTTCCCTTTGCATACCAACAAATAAAGGCAAGTATTGGTGTTATCATAGTTATTCCATACCAAATCATCATATAGTTTTTAGGATTAAAACCACTAAAATAAATTGTATATAAATGGTAACTTACTGTCATACCTACAAAAAACAAAAATACATTCAAACTTGCTCTTAATGGTGTCTTACTAAATACTGAAATGGTAGCAGCAATAAAGATCCATATTCCAAACAAAGAAAATACATTTCTTAAATCTAATATTCCAAATATATGTTTCCACCATATTGTATCATCAATGCTTAAATTATCTAGCCATTTAGAAAATATCCCCAATATTATTCCTAATAAAAATATTGAACTTGTATTTAATATTTTCCTACTTATTTTTAGACTTCTATCAGGAATTCTAATTTTTTCCAAAAATTCTTTCATACTTGCTCCATTCTAAATTGTAATTTTTTCTATTTTGCGATAAATCTATAAATTGCATAAGCAACCCATATAAGCCAAGAGAATGCCCATATATCAAATATAAGACTTACTGTTAAATACACAATAGCCACTATGATTGCTATTAACCAATTCATAATTTTTTTCTTATCCATAATTACATCTCACTTTCAAATTGTAATTTAGCGATTGCCTTTATAATCAATATTGGCTAATTTTGCTTGTTTACACAAATCTTTTGTTTGAATTTTATATTGTTTTCCATCTTTTATGGTATAAGTTCCACATTGTCTAAACTCAAAATTAACATTCTTTCTTATACATTGTTCTCTAATATCTAATGCCCAGTCATAATTAAATATCCTAGCATTTATATCAGATTCTCCACCAACTACAACTAATTCAATATTATCGAAATATTTTTCAATGTCTATTTTTTCTAATAATGGTTGTGCTGTTATACATTTATGTTTTATTGGCAAATCTTTAAATATCGATAATTTATAATCTGCATTTTTTGATTTTCAATAGTGCAACATACAACTACATTATCGTATCCATCTTCCCAGTCATCTGGAATACATTTCATAAATCTATCAATTCTTTTTGTTAGAAACAAAAAAGTACAGTCCTGTCTTTCTTTAATCATTTTCCAACATTCATTTCTCCACTTATCTGCTTCTTCTATTAGAAAATCAGTAGAAAAACATAAATAAACAATTCCAGATTTCATTTTATAATTACCATTTTTTAATTTTTCTATTGGTTTTTCAAAGTCTTTTGTTTTTACTATATCATTTGTATCGACATTTCTTTTTGAATCGCCTTTATGAATATAGCAATGTAAACAACCATCACTACATTTTTTACACCCTTGCCACGGATTCCACATTGCCATATTATTTTACTCCTAAAATCTTGATTTTTCATAGTTGTAAGGAATACTTGTACCTACAACTACATCTTCTATTTTTTCAATAATTAACCAATCGTCCATATTTCCTTGATGGTCAAAATCTAATGCTGTAATTTCTTCTACATTTGTAAATTCAACTAGACATAAGCATTTTTTGTGCCATCTTTCTTTTTGCTTATCAGTTAACTGTAATTGATTATTATTATCTTCAATAGTTTTTGTTATTTCTTCATCACTTAATTTTACATAGTTTTGAACATCTTTTACAACTGCCTTTGCTGTTATCTTTTTTGTTCCTTTTTCCATAAAATAAAGTATCTCATCTTTAAATACTCTGCTATGTGGTATTTTTCTTCCTGCTGCACCTCTTATAATCATTGTTTTACTACCATCTAAAATCTTATTTAATTCTTTTGATTTATCATCACAATATACTAAATGTACCATATTTTAATTCTCCTTTTTATTTTTAATCTCAGCGATAACTTACTATTTATCTGTTAGATACATTATAACATTTTTTAACTTTTATTTATATAGTAGTTAATGAAAAAAAGAATTATTTTTCAAATTCTATTTTTTCAAAATCTGTTACTGTTTTACCATTTATTTTTAATAGCATAATTGCATTATCAATAATATCTTGCTTTTCTTTTTCACTATAATTAATCTTTTTTTGTAATATTTTAAAGACATCTTCACCAGTTGTACCATTATATTCATGGTTAGAAAATTCATAATTTAAAAGCAACAACTTTGATAATAATATAGTATGGAAATATTTTATAGTATTTCTCTCTTTTTCCTTATATACTCTATCAAATGTATCCATGCAATGACCTCCAGTTGCTTGAATGGTAACTCCCTTACTAACGATTGTCAAATCATTACACAATTTTATCTATTAATTTATTTTTATCATATTTATAAATAATTACTTTAAACCCAGATATAAATAAATCCCAATTACTAGAAACTTGATCGTAACCATAATAGCATTCACTTAACCCATTATGATATTCTAATTTTATTATCCAATTATAACTAAATGAATCACTATAATTATATTCTTTGTCCCAAAAATTCATTTTTGATTCTTTTATACCTTTTAGTATATTAAATCTTTCTGTTTCATTTAATAGAATATCTTTATCTACACTAGTATAGTTTTGTTTATATGAATATTTTGCACTATTATTATTTGAAAAATCAAAATCATATCTGAATATCTGTTTTTCTAATGAATAAATAAATGTAACTTTATCTATATCAATGACTGCCATTTTACCAATAGAGTGAAAATATCTATCACAATTAGGACAATATTTATTATATAAAGATGCAGTTATCTTTTCACCATCAAAATCATATTTTTCAAATCTAGGTTTTTCATTTCTATATATTGTACCATCTTTTATTAAATTACTAATATCATCATTATTTCTTTTTTTATAGCCCCTATAACAATAAACGACTTTTAAAGTATCTTTATTATTACAAAAAGGACAAGTAAGTGTTTTTCCCATAATAACTCCTATTCTTATAAGTTTAGTCCTAAAAATGCCTTAAACACCTATTTTTCGCACCATGACTATAATTGGGGTTATTATGGGAGAGCTATTGGTATCAAAAAGTGGACTTGGTTATCTTATTATGTATGGTTCTCAGGTATTTAATATCAATTTAGTTATTACTGGTGTTGTAATACTTGGAGTTATTTCTTATCTTATGTATTTTATTGTTGATAAAATTGAAGCTTATGTTTATCAAAAAAGAAGCTGATAAACATTACAGTATAAAGTAAACACAGATGGTGATCTGCTTGGGATTCACTTTCGATAATGCGTTTACTTTTTATTTGTGGTTATCTGAGCTCAATTAAATTATATTTACAAATAATATATTTAAAATTAAGTTTATTTTCTTTTACTAACTGCATGTTTTCTATTATTTTAAAAACTCTATAAAACTTTCCAATACTAGTATGATCTTATATTTCTTATACGTACGGCGACTTTTTTACTCTCTATTTTCGGATACTCTTCTGCAATTAAAATAAAAGATCTTATCATATTTAATATTTTCTATTTTCAAAATTGATTATATTTTATTTAGATTATCTAAGTATAACAATCTAATCCAAGAAGATAAAAAACTCATAAAAAAAGAACCACTTTGGTTCTTAAATTAGTAATTAAATTTTTTATTAGTACCCTTTTCTCGTTCCTTTTTTCTTTCTTCTTCATAAAATTTATTTGTAAATAAATTAATAATATAATCTTCAGGAAGTGATGATAGATTTTCATAACTATAAATAGTAGGATCGCAGTTATAAAATTTATTTAAGTAAATATAAATAAATGGCTTAATATCTGATGGATTTATTTTTTCTTTCAATAAGTCTCTATATCCATTTTGATTGGTAAAGTTTCTGGCATCTTGACGATTAATATAGTTAGCTATGGCAACTTTAAGGTGATAAGTACTATACTTATTCATTGTTTCTTTACAGGCTTCTTGAAATATCTCCATATTCGTTATATCCATATCATTTCTACAAAAGAAGGCATAAAAATTGATTATACTTCCTTTATCTGAAGTTTTCTCATTCTCAGCAAAAAGTCTGATAATTTCTTTTACCTTTTCTAGACCAATTTTTTCTAAATTTTCTCTTACATTTTTTATTTTTTCTGTTTCTCTAGAAAAAACATTGATCCAATTTTCATTGTTTTTATATACTTCAATCTTTTGAAAAAGTATTTCCAGATTACCTAACATATAAAATAAGCCATGCCTCTTTGTAGTTGCCTCAATAGCCTCCACAACTCTATTTAAAGAAAATTCGTCAACATTTTCAAAGGTATTTTTCTCATTATGTTGCTTAGTTGAAGAGGAACTTTTTTCTGCTTCTTTTGATTTTTGCTCTTTTGGCTTAATAGAAATATTTTCACCCTTCTTGGTATTCTTTTTATTTTCTTCCAAATTCTTATCATATAATTCTCTTTTGTTTATGTCAGAGAAAATATCAATACAATCCTTAAATTCTTTTTCAATTTCTAAGTACGATGATTGCATAAATTCTGGTAAATATCCATATAAATCTGGATGTATTAATGTTCTTAATTTTCTTAGACTAATTAGTATTTCTTTATTACTATCTGACTTATTTAGTTTAAATAAGTCATAGTAGTCAACTAATTGACTACTCGCATAGTTATTAGTATACTTATGAACAATCATAAATAACTCTTCTATTTTTTTCTCACTCATCTTTTATCCCCCTCTTTTATGTGCTGTATTATATCATTTTTTTGCATATTTGTCAATTTTTATTTAAGAGAGATAGTAATATTTTTATATCAATTTGTAATACAATTTGTTTATTAGAAAAAAGTATACTGATTTAAAATGCAAGAGCAAGGGATATTATGTATACTTAACTTTATTTTCATTAGTTTAATGATGAAAACTCTTCTATATGATTTAAAGTTTTAATTTATTGTTAATAAGATTTTCCATATCTTCTTTTATAGGTTGTTGATTATTAATAATCTTGTCTATACAAGTATATAAAATTCTTAGTCTTAGTTTATCTATACTATTCATATTGACAAATTTTAGACTTATTGGATACCCTGAATCCATATATAAATTTAAGGTAGCACTTTCCTCTTTAAAGGTTACAGCAAGAATGGAAATAGATTTATAGGGAACTGTATAAATATGTTTATTCATACCTTTATTATCAAATAAAATTATCTTTTTATCTGTGAATATCCCATGATCTCTTTCCGTCTTATAACTAGTTAAAATTTGTTCATTCTTGATATATTGTCTAGCATAAGCAGGTAACTCTTTTTTTTCCAGAACTCTAGAAAAATTAAAATGTTTTGTAATTTTTCTAAATTTTGTATAACTCATTTTTTCACCTCAAATAACAATTATGAGAATTATTATAAAGTATTTTTTTCTTATATTCAATATTCATTATTTTTGATCGTTGTAATTGAATAACTTAAGAAAAGAAGTAAATTTTTAAACTTACTTCAAATTTTTTTATTATGTTCTATTACTTATTAATAATTTCTGCTTTACATAATGAAACAAAAGCTGGATTACTATCGTTATTTCCTACTACTACAACCATTCCATATTCACTACGTATAATTGTCCCCTGTGCTACGGTCTGTCCACCAGCATTAATATCTACTCCTGTTGTTCCTACTGGAAGATAGGAACGAATTGCCTCTTCACAGTTAGCGCCACAATCTGTTGGTAGAGGTACAGGTGGTGGTAAATATGTAATATTATTATTGTATGTACTACTTGTAATCGTAATGGAAGCAATTCTGCAAAGAGATACTGCTTCTTCTGGTACTCCCTGATTATTAACTAATTGAAATAGTCCTGAATTAGGATTATTGTTAGGTCCAGGTAATAGTGATCCTGGTCGACCACTCACATTATTCCCACTTTCCATGGCAATTATTAGATTGTCATTTGGATACAATGTAATTATTTGTTGAATAATATTTCTCATTTGGTCTACACAAAAACATGCTGTTGAATTAGCATTATTACCTGCTGGACCTGTTGGACCTGTTACACCTGTTGGTCCTGTTGGTCCTGTTGGTCCCGTTGCACCTGTTGGGCCTATACATATACAAGTTGGAATACAACATCTTCTATTAGGTATTTCTTTTATTTTATCATTTTTATATTCATTACAACTCATCATTTCCTCCTTTATTCTATCTTATACATTTCTCATGAGATGGCTGATTACATATATACTTAGTATTTAACTAAAAGTTAGTTATTTTTTTATCATTTTACTTATTTTTAGAGATGACACAAAAAAAATCAAGTGTTATAATATTATTCAAAAAGTGAGGGAATATTATGTTGAATATTAATAATTATTATATTGGAGTAATTCGTGCTAGTTTTGACTACTATAAAAATCCTAAAAATATTCGAATGTTACAAGGAATATCCTATGATCCCTTTAAGGATATTTCTATGCTAGAAGCATTTGCATTTGGTGTAACTACTTTATTAAAAAAAGTAGATAAGTTTTATTATGATGAACACTATTCTAGATGGAAAAACGAACTTCGATATGAGCTTCATCAGACTAATCATTTAGGAATTTCTTTGGAATATATTAAACCCTTTTCTGAATGTTATTCAGAAAACCCTACTATTTATATTCAAGAAGAATTAGATAATAATCAAGAGTTAATGAAATATATTTGTCAGCATCATAGTTACATTATTTCCCATTCTAGATTATATAAAAATGAAGTTTTAATGATTTTACAAGAATATCCTATGCTATCTGCTTTCTATGAATATTTACAGAATTCCATAGGGGAAGAAAAAGCAGAAAAAATATATACTAAAAGACTAGAAACTTTTTAAGTAAATAAATTTTTATCCTGGTTTCCCTATTTTTTCGTATTCCTTTTAACATCGTCCTTAGTACTTTATATTGGAAATCTTTGATAGTTATAATCTGTTTTTAATATTACTCTATTATCTATTTAGAAGAATATAATTTTCTTAAAAAAATATAATAGTACTGTAGGTGATTGATATGAAAATAAATAAAAAATTGATGATTGGATTAGTAGGAGTTTTTTTCTTAATTTGTATTAGTTTTGTTTCTGTGTATTCATTTACGAAAAAATCTTCTGCTAAAACTAATTCCAAAAAAATGGAGGCCACTGTTCTTGCTATTGACGATGAATATGTAACTGTTCAAGATAAGCAACATGTTATTTACACTTTTAATTTAAAAGAGGCTAAAGCAGATATTGGAGATAGTATTTTAATTGAATATACTGGTTTATTAGATAAGACTAAAGTTTTACAAAAAAATAGTATTATTAAGTATACAACTTCTACTGTTTCTATGGACGAAGATGGTATTCCGGTTAACTACTTAGATAATGGTATTTTTAAAAACTATTATATTTTGGCTTATGATAAATTAAGTAAGTTAACTCTTGATGAAAAAATTGGTCAGCTTCTTTTAGTCCGTTATCCAGATAGTAATGCAATTGAGGCTTTAAAGAAATATAAGTTTGGTGGATATATTTTCTTTGAAAGAGATTTCAAAAACAAGACAAAACAAGAAGTAAAAAATATGATTAAATCTCTTCAACAAAATGCTAATATTCCTCTTCTCACAGCTGTCGATGAAGAAGGAGGAAAAGTCGTTAGAGTAAGTAGTAATCCTAATTTGGCTAAAGAAAAATTTAAATCTTCTCAGGAATTATACAACTTAGGTGGTCTTGATCAAATTAAAACTGATACTATAGAAAAAAGCAAACTGTTGAATAATTTGGGACTTAACTTAAATTTAGCACCAGTTGTTGATGTTACTACCGATCCTAATGCTTATATGTATGAAAGAAGTTTAGGAAAGAATACACAGTTAACATCTGATTATGCTAAAACAGTTATCGAGGCTAGTAAAGGTACAGGAGTCTCTTACAGCTTAAAGCATTTCCCTGGATATGGTAATAATGCAGATACTCATACTAGTGGTTCTGTTGATCAAAGAACATATGATGAAATTTTAAAAAATGATTTACCACCATTTCAAGCAGGAATTACTGTAGGAGCTGAAGCTGTTTTGGTTAGTCATAATACTGTTACTAATATTGACTCTAGTAATCCAGCCTCTTTATCTACTAGTGTTCATAACTTATTGCGAAATGAACTTGCATTTACAGGGATCATTATTACTGATGATTTAGCGATGGGAGCAGTCTCTTCTATTCCAAATGCTACAGTAAAAGCAATTACAGCTGGGAATGATATTATTATTACTACTGATTTTGAGGCAAGTTTTAACTCTATTAAAAGTGCAATTCAAGATGGTAGTATAGGAGAAGATTTAATTGATAAATTAGCTTTTAGAGTTTTAGCTTGGAAATATTATAAGGGAATTATGTTTGAACATCAGAAATAGGTTACTTTCATCTATTGGATAAATATAAAACGAATGAGCCAAAAAGTTCATTCGTTTTGATATACCAAAATTTTTCTCTTTATTTCTAATTAATATTTGTAATTTTCTTCCTTTAACTTTTGTATTTTTTTCTTTATTAGTAATTTTAATTCTAAAGGTGCTTCTATATGTGGAAGAAGCAAAAGGCTATCTTGTAACTTTGTCACTAATGGTATTTCATCTTCTACTTTAGCTGCTTCTTTTTTATAATCAAAATTAGCAATGGGATTTTGTTCAATAAAACTTCTAATATAGTTTTCTATATCTTTTAAGGCATAAACTTTTAAATCATATTCATCCATAGATTGAATGCCATAATATGCTCCCACTTGGTATCTAAATTGATCAATTAATTCCATCTTAAAACTCCTTGTTTTTATATAATGTGTTTAATGAGAATATTCAAAATTTTCTATTTTAATTCTCTGTTTAGATTTGTTTATATTTTCATTATATGAGGGCTTATTAATATTGTCAATGAGAAATAAAAATAGAATAAACATCTTGATATCTATTCTATTTACTATCATTTATATTTTATTATATGGTATTAATACTTTAAAACTACCAGATGAATAAGGTGCTACTTGATATTGTTCAAAATAAATGATTAGACCATTTTCTGAAAATACAAAATTCTTAAAGTTATCTTTATTTGGCATTGTACCACTTATTAACATATTTAAAGAATTTTTATCTTTTCCAATATTTTGATTCTGCTTTAATAGTCTTCTACTTTCAGTTGAAAGAGTTAAAAGAGTTGTATCATTTACAATTAAGTCATCTATCGTAATTAATTTATTTTTTTCTATGTCATAATTTATGGTAAAAATTTGATTATTAGGATGAGCACCTCCAGTATAAGTTGAGGTATAAAAAACATAGGATAAATAATTTTTATTTTTATACTCATCATAAGTTATATCTAAAGTATAAGTAAAATCAAAATCAGTTATTTCTTTACCATATTCCATAAACTGATTAATGAACTTTTTTATCTGAGTGTCAATTTCGTTACTTAGAATAGGATATTTGGTTCTAGGATAAGATATATTTATTTCATTTTTTATAATTATCACCAATAAAATATTATGCTTTTATAACTTTAATCTTTCCTCTTTACTACATAAAATCTTTTACAAAAACTTTTCATTAATCTTCTTGGTATAATCATACTCATTCATTCTCAATAATTTGATCTTTCTTTTAACTATAATTTCGATTTCAACTACATGATTATAAATATGATTTTCTCCGTCTATGGTTAGAATAAAATTTTTATTTCTTGATGTCGGTATTAATTTTACTTTTCGTTGTTCTGGAATAATCACGGAATTTTGAAGAACTCTGTAACTTTTACTATTGAGAGGAGCAACCGGAGTTATTTGCATTGTATGTAATTCGTTATAAACAATACTACCTCCAAAACTTAGGTTATAAGCAGTTGAACCAAATGATGTAGAAATCAGAATGCCATCCCCTACAAACTTTTCTAAAATATTGTCATCTATTAAAATATTTAGATGAGCTGTATTTAGTCTTTTTTCTCTAATTAATATTTCATTTAAACTATAAAATTTATTTTCTAAATCTTTAGTCCTTATTGTAGTTTCTTCTATTCCTATACTTTCTATTTTATAATCTTCTTTTTTTAATCTTTGTAAAAAGGATTCGATGTCTTTAGGATAAATTTCTTGAGCAAACCCTAGAGTGCCTGCATTTATGCCTAAATAATATATTTGTTCATTAAAGTTACATTCTTTTACCATTCTTAAAAAAGAACCATCCCCTCCTATAGCAATTGCTAAATCATAAAAAGTATCCACTATTTTATAACCGTTCTTTTCTAATTCTTGTTGTAAATAAGTAGCTATTTCTAGAGCCTTCTTATTTTTTTGATTGGGGAAAAGTTTGATTTTGGTAATTTTTCTTTTAGTCATGGTGTTTATATTTGAATAAGGCACTTGGTCTATGGCCCTCTCCTGTTTGAACCTTCTCTGTTTTTTCTACTTTGTTGGCAATAATTCTTCTAAAAGCAGGGTCTAGCAATTTTTTATTTTGAATTACCTCATATACTTGCTGTAACTCTCCTAAAGTAAAGTATTCTGGCATCATATTAAAAACAATATCTGTGTAATTTATTTTGTTTTTTAACCGCTCTATTCCAGATAAAATCACAACAGGATGAT
Organism: uncultured Clostridia bacterium; assembly: GCA_948433435.1. Taxonomy (GTDB): domain Bacteria; phylum Bacillota_I; class Bacilli_A; order RF39; family UBA660; genus UBA2730. The sequence continues at coordinate 49,525 of CAOJDX010000004.1, read as the reverse complement.
CAAAAGCTATCTTCTCATTTTTAATAGCCTGATATTTATAACGATCAGTAGTCTTTTCTTTTAACGTCTTTTTGATGGTTATGGAAATAGTTTCTTCCTCATTAGCTAGTACAATATCAACTTTTTCTTTATCCTCTTCTAATAAAATAACATCAAACCAAGAAACATTTTCATTTAAGTTTTCTTTTAATCTATTTTTATCTACTAAGGCAATATAGGAAGTAGATACTACTCTCATTCGTGGATCTCTGTTTAAATCAGAAAATGTATATAATTGTTCTAAATAAATATTAGATAAATTGGTTTCATTTTTTAAAACTCTTTTGGCACATTCATCTAAAGATTCATTTCTAACATCTAAGAAACCTCCTGGTAAACACCACATATCTTTATAGGGATAATTGGTTCTTTTGACTAATAAAATACTCATCATTTTTTTACTAGTTTTACGATAATTACTTTGTTTTTTTGATGATACACTAACTAGTAAAATATCTGTTGTCATAGAAAGTTTTTCAAATTCATCTGAATTATAGTCCTTTAAAAACTCCTGTTCACTTTGATATTCTTTCATCTTTACACCTCTTTTTCATAAGCTGATTATAACATAAAGAGTATTTATTGTACTATTTTTGTTAACATTTCTATTATTTTTTGGATGATAAATTCCTTATTTTCCTTACGACTATCCTTAGTTGCAGTAATTTTATCATGAGTAAACGTATTCTTTTCCCGGTCATAAATACTAATAAAAACAATGTTATCCTGTCCATAAGGGTTATTCTTATCTATTTTATTTAACTTTCCTGTTACTCCTACTCCATAATCACTTTTGGTAAACTCAGAAATATTTTTGCTCATTTCATCGGCTGTTTCTATACTATATACACTAAACTTTTTAATTACCTCAGCAGATACACCCATTTTTTCTTTAAACTCATTACAATAAGTAATTGCACTAAACTTTAATACTTCTCCAGCTCCTTCAATATTGGTGATACTACTCGCTACGGCTCCTCCAGTGCATGATTCCATAGTGGAAATTGTTTTTTCTAATTTTGTTAATTTTTCTACTAAATCTTTGAAATCCATTTTATTCCTTTCCTTTTTTCTACTCTATCTTCATTTTGTGATATTTTCTTGATTTTATGCTATTTAATATTTAAGAATATTATTTTTCATTACTTATTACTCTACAGTATATTATTATAGAAAGATTCAGATTAATTGTAAATATCAGATTCATTATTTTTTTGGAAGATAAAGGTTCATTTCTTTTATGAATTGATAGACATTTTCATCTAAACTTTCCTTGATTTGTTCTATTTTACCATGACGAATCATTTCTCTAATCATTGTTGATGATAAATTATTTTCTTCTAGAGAGGTAATCAGGATATTTGATCTATATTCATCATATTTTTTTAGAATTCGATCGATATTATCCTGATTTCTTTTAATTACTAATAGTTTAAAATGAGTTAAAATCCATTGATATTCTTTCCATGTATCAAATTCTGAAAGGTTATCACTTCCACAAATAAAATATAATTCATCTTCTGGATATTTCTTTTTAAAATATTTTAAAGTTTGATTGGTATAGGTTAATTTTCCGAATTCATAGTTAGATACCTCTAAACTTTGTTGATCTTGAATCATTAGTTGAATCATTTGAAGTCTTTTTTCATCGGAAATCAGTTCTTTTTTTTGATAAAGATTGCCAGTAGGCACAAAAATTATTTTATCTAAATAATCATTTTTAATTAAATTGAGGGCGATTTTTTTATGCATCTTGTGTGGTGGATTAAAACATCCTCCAAAAATTCCTATTTTCATTTTAAGATTTATTCCTTTCACTTCATCAAGGCCCACATATAAATGGAAAACCTTGACTAAATTTACTTTTTTCAGATTATTCGTCCTTTCTAACCATTTGGAACGGTAATAATCTCTATTTGTTTTATGAATATCTTTTTTTATCTAGTTTTGTTAAAACTTTTTCTTTTCCATTAAAAAGTGGCTTTAAAGATTCTCTATTATGCAATGCATTGATAATTTGAGCAAGATATAAGGAACAGTCTACCTCTGTAAACCAATCTCTTTTTTTATATTCGCTTGGAATATAAGATAAATTAGTGGTATATAATTGGTCAAATATTCCATTTTGATAAGCTTTGTCAAATAGTTTAATTCCCTCTGTAAAAAGAGAAAAGGTAGCGATGAAATAAACATTTTTAGCACCTTCTTTTTTTAGTTTTTCTCCTACTTCTAACATTGATGTTCCTGAGGCAATCATATCATCTACAACTAACACTTCCTTATCCTTGACACTTGAACCCATATATGCATGTTCAATAATCGGATTTTTGCCATTTACTACCTTTGATAAATCTCTTCTTTTGTAAAATACTCCTACATCACAACCTAACATATCCGCATAATATCTAGCTCGCTCCATTGCTCCCATATCTGGACTGATTACTAATAAGTTGTCAGTTATTTCACTTTCAATTAATTCTTCTAATATAGTATGAGTAGGATAAAAATTTTCAAATGGTAGGTTAGGAATGGCATTATTAATATTTGGATCATGTGCATCAAATGTAATAATATGCTGGACTCCTAATTGTTCTAGTTCTTGTAAAGCAAGAGCACAATCAAGAGACTCTCTTCCCTTTCTTTTATGTTGTCTTGCTTGGTATAAGAGAGGCATTATTAAAGTTATTTTTCCTGCATAACCTGATAGTGCCGAAAGGGTTCTTTTAATATCTTGAAAGTGTTCATCTGGTGACATATGGTGTTCAAAACCATGCATATTATAAGTTATTCCATAATTACCAACATCACATAAAATATAAATATCTTTTTCTCTTACCGTAGCAGGTATTCTCACCTTTCCTTCTCCATTATTGAAGCGGTTTTCTGTAATGGGAATAAGATAATTTTCATTTGTTCCTCTTATTTTCTGAACTTTATTGTTTACTTTTGTTCCTAGTTCTAAAATATTACTTAAAGCAATTAATTTTAGTTCATTCATGTATTTCACTCCTTTCTTTTTTATTTTTTGTTAATAACTAATTTTAAAAAAATCTCACCTTCTTGAATATAAATAACTTTTTTCTCAATCAAGATGGATATTACAATAAATGTTTTACTTTAAATAGAAGTAATTATTCCTTTTATTTAATTTTGACTTTACTCTATTTTATATTCTCTAAGGCAATAAGAATAATTTTCTTTAACTCCCTACTTAATATTTTTTACATTCAGTGCTAATTAAATATTTCATTGCTTCCTCTTATTGTTATTATATATTAGTTTATTTAAAAGTAACAATAGGAAGATTAGGTTGGTATTTCTGCTATTTATCTAAATTATCTAACTCATTCATCCAAAGTAGATAACTGGCATCACTTGGCATTCTTAAATCTCCTCTAGGAGAAAGACTTATTGAACCAACTTTAATACTATCAGGTAGACAATTTCTTTTAAATTGTTGGGTAAAAAATCTTTTGATAAATAATTTTAACCACTTTTTGATTTCTTCTTTTGAAAAACTGTCTTTAAATGTTTCATTAGCTAGTAGATAAATCTTTTTTGGACTTGCTCCATATCTTAAAAAATGATAAAGATAAAAGTCATGTAAAACATAAGGTCCAATACTTGATTCTGTTTGTTGAAGAATATTTCCTTTTTCATCTGGAGGTAATAATTCTGGAGAAATAGGAGTTTCTAAAATATCATAAATTATTTTTTTCTTTTCTTGCTCTGATTGATCTGCTAACCACTTGACTAAGTATCTTACCAATGTTTTAGGAATAGATGTATTTACAGCATACATACTCATATGGTCTCCATTATATGTACACCAGCCTAAGGCAAGTTCTGATAAGTCTCCTGTTCCAATTACTATTCCACCTTCTTTGTTTGCAAGATCCATTAGTATTTGTGTTCTTTCCCTAGCCTGAATATTTTCATAAGTTATGCTACGATCATTTTCTTCTAAACCAATGTCTTTCATATGTAAAATACTGGCCTCTTTAATACTAATTTCTTTCAAAGTTGCTTCATATTCTTTGACTAATTTAATTGCATTATTATAGGTTCTATTTGTCGTTCCAAAACCAGGCATAGTTACTCCGATAATATCTTTTCGACTTCTATTCAATTTTTTAAAAGCTTCAACGATTACTAAAAATGCTAGTGTAGAGTCTAGACCACCAGACATCCCAATTACGCACTTGGTATTTCCTAACTGTAAAAGTCTTCTTGCCAAAGCATTCGCTTGAATAGTAATAATTTCCTTACATCTTTCATCTCTTTTTTCTTCGTTTGTTGGAACAAAAGGATATTGGGCATATTTCCTTTTGATTTCTGAAATGTTATCAGGTATATCTACTTCTACTTCCTGATAGGTGGAATCATTAACAACACCCATATAACTGATATTTTTTCTTCGATCATTAGCTAGATGATATATATCAATATCACTATAGATTAAATTACTATTCCAATCAAATCTTTCATTTTCCACTAACTGGGTTCCATTTTCATAAATCATACTAGTTCCGCTAAATAATACATCAGATGTAGATTCCATGATTCCAGATGAGGAGTAAATATAGGCCGATATCGTTTTAGCAGACTGCATAGATACTAAATTCTTTCTATATTCATATTTACCAATAATCTCATTACTACTAGATAGATTAAATAGAATAGTGGCCCCATGGAGAGCATGATTATTGCTAGGAGGATTAACACTCCATAAATCTTCACATATTTCTATCGCAAATGCTATTTCTGTATTTTTTCGGTCTTTAAATATTATATTTGTATCTATTGGAACTTTTTGACCAAATAGGTTGATTTCTTTCTTTTTTATATTGATACTAGAAGCAAACCAACGTTTTTCATAAAATTCAGAGTAATTAGGAATATAGGTTTTAGGTACTACTCCTAATATTTTTCCTTTTTGAATAACAACTCCACAATTAAATAATTGATTTTCATGTTTTATTGGTATTCCTACTATAGAAATGATCTCTAAATTTTTTGTATCATCTATAATTTTTTTTAACCCATCTAGACTCGCATTTAAAAGGTTCTCTTGTAAAAATAAATCTCCACAAGTATAACCTGTTAGTGATAACTCAGGTGTTGTTACAATGGCTACATGCTCCTTTGTAGCTTTTTTTAACATTTTTACAATTTCTTGGGCATTTTCTATTGGATTAGCAAGAGCTAATTTATTTACAATTGCTCCTACTCTTATAAAACCTAATTCTTTCATAAAATATCTCCTTTTTTATTAATTATTTTTAGTAAAGACTTTCTATTTTATATTTATAGTATAATCATTTCTTATTTTTCTATTTTGATTTGAGATATTTTTTCGATTTTTCTAATGCATATTTAGAATTAATATCGATAATATACCCCATATTTACTAGTTCTAAAGCTTCCTCATAAGTACATTCAAAATATTTAATTATTTCATCTTTATCTAAATTTTGTTGTTTTTTTGGGGTACAATCAAAGGCTAAAAAGCTATAATTAAAGGCTTCGTAGCATCCCTGATCTTGATAGTAGGTATCAAGCAGTTGAAGTCTTTCTGGAATATATCCTGTTTCTTCTTCTAATTCACGAATAGCTGCTAATTTTGGGTCTTCCTTGTATTCGATATAGCCAGCGGGAAGTTCGATACAAACTGTTTCTTTTGTATTAGGACGTGTTTGAACAATAAGTAAGGTATTTTTATCTTTGGTTATAGGCAAAACAATAGCAGCGTTTCCTGGTTGGTGATTTTTTAAAATTTTTTCTCTCGTAATTGTTCTTCCATTATTGAGATAGTATTCATATTTTTCTATTTCTAAAAAAGTTCTTGGCCTTTTATTTTCATCAAACTCAATTTCCTTTTTTGTCTTTTTAATGGTTTTTAACTCTTCGATGTAACTTTTTAATTCTTCTAATTTTTCTTTTCTCATCTGAACTCCTTAATATTATTTTTTTACCTTTTGTTTTGCTTTTTCTTCAATCATTTTGTTTTTTGTTTCCCACAATTTTTGGCTTAAATCAACATGTATTAGATGAGGATTTAAGAATCTCTTATTTTCACTACTTAAGGTATCTTTTTCTTTTGTACAGTATTGTCTAATCTCCATTACTTTTGGACTCTCATATATGCATTTTCCATCGATAAAAATTGGTTTTAACAGTGGTTTTACTGTATAAGTTTTTGGCTCTAAAATTGTCTTTTTCCAGGTATCTATTGGATCAAATAGGACTACTTGTTCATCTTCTTTATATACCTCATTGGCATAACCGATCATATCTCCCCTTATTTTTCCTGTTTCTTTATCATAAAATCTAAATACCTGTTTATCACCTGGGTTTGTAATTTTAATCCGATCTTCACTTAATTTAATTTTTTGAATGATTTTTCCTTCTTTTTTTATAGCTGCTAATTTGTATACACCTCCAAAACTTGGACAATCTCTTGAAGTAATTAAATGTGTTCCTACTCCCCAACTTGTTATTTTTGCTCCTTGTCTTTTTAAAGATTCTATTATATATTCGTCTAAATCATTTGAAGCACATATACCAGCTTTAGAAAAACCAGCTTCATCTAGCATTTTTCTTGCCTGTTTGGATAGATAAGCTAAATCTCCGCTATCTAAACGAATTCCAAAATTTTCTGGTAATTTATTTTTTTCTTTTAGCTCCTGAAATACTTTGATGGCATTAGGAATACCACTTTTCAACGTATCATAGGTATCCACTAAAAGAATGACATTATTAGGAAATGTTTCTGCATAAGTTTTAAAGGCTTCATATTCTGTTTCAAAGCTCATAATCCAACTGTGAGCATGAGTTCCCTTTATAGGTACTTTAAAATTTTTGCCACATAGCACATTACTTGTTCCACTGCAGCCACCAATTACTGCAGCCCTTGCTCCAAGAGTTCCTGCATTTGGACCTTGGGCACGTCTTAGTCCAAACTCCATTACATCATCTTTTTCAGCAGCTTGACATACTCTTGATGCTTTTGTTGCAATTAAGCTTTGATGATTGATTATATTTAAAATGGCTGTTTCTATTAATTGTGCTTCAGTAATTGGAGCTTCTACTTTTAACAGTGGTTCCATTGGAAAAACTACTGTTCCCTCTTCTATTGCTGAGATGTTACCAGTAAATTTAAAATTTGCTAAATACTCTAGAAATTTTTCGTCGAATAATCCTAATTCCCGTAAATAATCAAGATCATCTTTTTCAAAATGTAGATTTTTGATATACTCAATTACTTGTTCTAGACCAGCACAAATGGCATATCCTCCATTTGATGGATTTTGACGATAGAATACATCAAAGACTACCCTATCCTCATTTTTAATATCATGATATCCTTTCATCATAGTAAGTTCATATAAGTCAGTTAATAATGTTAAATTTTCTTCTTTCATTTTTTATCTCTCCTCAATTTTCTTATTCATATTTTGTTAATATCAATTTCAAAAAAATTATTTCTTTTTCACTAGTTGAATTCCTTGTTGAGTCATTAGTAATTTGGCAGCTTCTACGTAATTTTGTCTCATGTCCTCAGCAAAGGTTGCGATTGCATCTTCATGTACCCTAATACTGTGATGTCTATTTTGTTGATCTAAATAGTTAGCCAGTCCTATGCTGCCATTAGCAACACAAATATCGGTACAGCAACCTATAATATCAAAATCATTCATTTGTTGTTGCATCTCCATTAATTTTCTGAATGCTGGTGCTTCCATAAAACTGGTCGAGTTTTTTTCAATACTTATCGTATCTTTCAACCCCTCAAATATTTTTAATTGACTGATTAAATCGCTTTCTCTTTCCCTCGCCAAGCAATGAGTAGTGTTTTGAAATCGTTCAAATTCAACAGATTTTTTTGTATGGGTATCTTTTATAAAGATAATCAATTTTTCTTCATTTTTAGCTTCTTTAATTAATTCTAGTTGTCTTGGAACTATATTCCCTATTCTTTCATCATGTAATTCTCCTTCAGTAACAAAACCATTAACCATGTCTACAATAATTAAAGCACTGTTGTAGACTTTTAAATTCTTTATGTTCATTTTTTTCTCCTTATCTTTTTATTTTTTTGTTAATAACAAAAGTGTTTTTTAAACAAGTTTTTTTCACTTGTTATTAACATTATATTAATATCACTCAAGAATGTCAACCTCTTTTTTATATTTTTTTTAAAACGGTTATTTTGAAACAAAAAAAAGATATTTCTTTCTTTGAAATATCTTTAAAAAATTTTATTTTTTTAGTAATTTTCTTTTTTAATTTCAAAATAAGCTTGAGGATGATTACAAACTGGACAAACTTTAGGAGCTTCTTTACCAATTACAATATGTCCGCAATTACGACACTGCCAAATTTTATCTCCATCCTTAGAGAACACTAATCCATCTTCAACATTTGTTAATAGCTTGCGATATCTTTCTTCATGTTCTTTTTCAATTTTTCCAACTTCCTCAAACAAGAAAGCAAGTCGGTCAAAACCTTCTTCTTTAGCTGTTTTAGCAAAATCTTTATACATATCAGTCCACTCAAAGTTTTCTCCTTCAGCAGCTGCTTTTAAGTTTTCAGCAGTAGTTCCTATTCCACCTAATTCTTTGAACCACATTTTAGCATGTTCTTTTTCATTATCAGCAGTTTCTAAAAAAATTTGTGATATTTGTTCATACCCTTCTTTTTTAGCTACACTTGCAAAATAAGTATATTTATTTCTAGCCTGACTTTCTCCAGCAAATGCTGTCATTAAATTTTGCTCTGTTTTAGTTCCTTTTAGATTTTTTTCCATATTATTTTCACTCCTTTTCTAAACAATTTTTGCAAATTCCTTTGAAATTCATTTCGTAATCAAATACTTTATTTTCATTAATCATTGTCGGGTGTTCTTTTAAATCTTCTAAATCAATTATTTTATTACATACTGTACAGATAAAATGAATATGTCTATTTTCCATTTTATCATAACGATCAACATTATTAGGCATCTTAATTCTTTTAATTTGTAATTGATCTACTAGTAGATTAAGATTTCTATAAACTGTTCCTAAACTAATATTAGAAATTTCTTTCCTACATTCTTTATAAATTTCTATAGCTGTAGGATGGGAATAACTTTGATTAATAATTGTTAAAATGAGTTCTTTTTGTTTAGTATTTCTCAAAAAGACCAACTCCTTAATAGTAATGATTACTACTAATAAAAGTATATCATAACCTTATAAAATGTCAATTTTTTTATTGGTTATTTTTTAAATCAGTTAGGGCTTTTATCGACAATTCATTTATGGTCTTTCCTTTATTTTTTGTATGGCTAATACTATTTTCTAGTGTTAAGATTATGGCTTTATTTATATTTTTTAGAGCTTCTTGCCTTTGAGTTTCTATATTTGGATATTGTCTTCCATCCTCTGTTTTATCAGCTAAATAAATTATTTTATCAAGCATGGTCATCTTATCCCGTGCTGTTGTGTGATACCTAATTGCATCTCCCATTTCTTTAGTAAAATGATAATCTTTTTCTAAAATATCTGCTCCAACATAGCCATGAATTAAATATTTATTTTCTGGTAGTAATAAGTTTTTATCCAAATTATTTTCTAAAATATACTGTTCATTTTCTTCTTTAGAAAATTCTTTTGCTATATCGTGAGCTAAAGCTGTTATTTTTACTTTTTCCACATTCTGATTGTAGATTTTAGCATAAAGCATAGCCTTTTGCATTACTCTAATAGAATGTAGATATCTTTCATTTGATAAATTCTCTCTTAAATATTTATCGATTCGATTAATTTCTAATTGTACATTCATTATTTTAATTTTTCTCCTCTGAATGTTCCCATTTTATCTCTATAGTAAGCTATACCATAAGGTGATTTTAGTAAAGGAATAATATCTGGATCATAATTACAGATAGTATTTAAATCATATATTCCTGAATTTTTAATATTACTAATGTATTCATCACTTTCTTCACCCTGAAAAAATCTCCAACCACTATCTGGATAGTTTTTGTTGGGTTCTTCTCTGTACATATACCCTATTTTATTTCCTTCGACCATTATTTTGTCTGTTGCGATAGCACCACTAGGTCCTTCCCATTCTAGCAGTGGTTTAATATCCTGTCCCTTTATTTTGAACTCTTTCATAACTACCTCCTTTTTTATTATAAAATAAATAAGACCCAATAAAAAGTCTTATTTATTAAATTCTCTTATTTCCGAATAAATTATTAAATAAAATACTACAGATAAAGGAATAAAAATGATAATTGCCTGAAGAATATTTTCTAGGCTATGTTTTGGGGCAATCTGAGTAAAGCAGTAAATAAATAGAAGAATTGATAAGATAGCTGTTAGTCCTAAAGAGAATAAGACATTTTGTCTTTCCTTTGATTTTTTTATATGATAAGTTTTCTTATAATCTTTTATTTTTTCTGGACATCTACATCCAATGTAAAATAATATAGAGGAAATTAAAAATAAAGGAGACATATAAACTAGCAGTGAAATCAATCGTTTTAAATCCATACTATTTATTAAAAAACGAAAATCAAAATTAAAACCACTATAAATCACAATTAACAAATATGGAAGAAGTAGTGAATAGAAGAAGTATCTATCTATTTTAAAATGACAGTTATAGAAAGGAGTTAATTTATTTTTTATGTTTCCTATGATCCATAAAAGAGTAATGGAAAATATAGAAAGCAATTCAGTGATGATTGTTGAAAGGAAAAAATTATTATTGAAGCCAATCTTGATCCAAATTGAAATTAACATTATTATAAAAATAAATTTAATGGTTAAGCTTTTATATTGATTAAGATTTCTTTCAATTTCGGTAGAATATATAGCTTCTTTTTTAGAGAATTGTTCTTGCTTATCATCTAATATTTTAAAACTAATATAAATTAAATAGATAATTAGTAAAAGTATAGGAGTTATAAATACTATAATTGTTGATAAATCGTGTAAACTTAAATTAGCAATGTATGTGATGAAATTGACATCAACAATATTTTTATAAATTATAAATATAAATAGTAATGAGAATGTTGTTATTATTGAGTAAGAAAATTCTTTCGTAAATTCAAATTTTCTAAATTGAAAGATTGGAAAATCATTTCTAATATTTGACAAGATTCCCATTAGTATTAAAATAAATAGTGTTAAGCCTTCTGCTACAACATGATTAAAATGCCAGTTAGGATTTAGGCCTATTTTAAACCATAAGGATATTAGGGAAATTATACTTATGATTGTAATAGTTTTCCTCCTAAATTTTCGCAATCCTCTTAATTGTTTTTTGGTTAATTTTTTACTTTCTTGTTCCAAGATATTCACCCTCTTCTACTTTACTTTTATTAAATCATTTTTTGTAAAAAAAGGCAATAGATCAGTAAGATAACTACTGATTAATCGAATTATTTTGTAGTGTTTATTTATAAGTATTATAAAGCGATATTTTTCAAAATTAGAGTAATTATCACTATTACTTTTCTATATGACTAAAAATTATCTTATAGAGAAAAACAATGATACCTTATATTCCTTAATTTTATCTCTAGAGTTTGTTGTATATAAAAAACTGGTCTATAACCAGTTTTCTTATTTATTTAATTCTTTTAATGCATCTACTGTTTTTTGTATTTCAAGTTCATATTGAAGCATATCTAACTCACCTATTTGCTTCATTAGTTCTTCTTTTTCCATTTGATAGTTTTTTGCCATTTTTTCGGCTTCTTCTTCTACCTCTTTTTGGCTTACTTCTATTTTTTCTAATTTCATTATTTCTTCAAGCATTAAACGATATAAAACATTTTGGTAGGCTTCAGGTTCAATCTCTTTTCTAAGATCAGCTTCACTTGATTTAGTAAATTGATAATAAATATCTAAGCTAATTCCTTGCATTTGCATTTGTTGGGCAAATCTATTCATTAGACGACTGGCTTCTTCTTCTACCATTTCTTGCGGAATATCTACTTCTACATTTTTAGAAACTTCTGCAAGAAGCTCTTCTACATATTTATTTTCTACTTCCATTTCTTTTTGATGTTTAAGGGAATTTTCTAGATTATCTCTTAATGATTTTTCGTCTTTAACTCCCTCCATAGCTAAGTCCTCAAAAAAGTCTTCATTAAGTTCTCTTTGAACTTTTTCTTTTACTTCATTTACCTTTACATGGAAAACTACTTTTTGACCAGCTAAATCACTTGCTTGGTAATCTTCAGGGAAAGTTAAATCCAAATCTTTTTCTTCGCCTGCTTTCATTCCAATTATTTTTTCTTCGAAGCCTGGAATAAAGGTATTAGAACCAATCTCTAGTTGATAATTTTCTCCTTTTCCTCCATCAAAGGCTTTACCTTCTTTAAAACCTTCAAAATCAATTACTGCAATATTGCCATTTTCTACTTTTCCATCTTTCGTAACTGCTTCCACATATTCTTCAAGTAAATGACTTATTTCATGGTCAACTTCTTCTTTAGTTACTTTTACTTCTTCTTTTTGGATCTTTAATCCTTTATATTTTTTAATGTTAATTTCTGGTTTAGTAATAATTTTAAATGTAAAAGTTACTTTTTCAGCATCTATTTCTTTAATATCTACGGATGGTTGTACTACAGGAATTAATTTTGATTCTTCCATTACTTTTGTATAAGCATCTTGTAATACTTCCTCAGCAGCATCAATAAATAAAGATTCCTTTCCAAAATTTTTCTCATAAATATTTCTTGGTACTTTACCTTTTCTAAATCCATTTACTTTTACTTCTTTTTGTTTTTTCTTAAAGGCTTTATCTATTGCTTTTTGCCAAGCTTCTCCCTCAATTTTAGTTTCTACTTCATGTATGTTTTTCTTTGTTTTTTCCTCTTTTTTTACTTCTTTTGTTTTTACTTCTTTTTCTTTTGCCATTTTATAACCTCCAACAAGCTATATTATAACGTAAATCATCAATAGATACAAGAAAAATAGCTTTATTTTAATTTATTTTTAGAAATATTTTTTTCTAATTGATATCTTTCTTCAAATAAAACAGCTAAAGGGTTTACCCATTCTATATGGGGATCATTTTCATAGAAAATATAATCGCTGTCTAGTATAACTAACTCTCCTTTTCTTAAACCTTCTTCATTTAGATCAAATTGTTGATCTTCTATAAAGCCAGTTGTAATATTCTTCTGTGATAAGGAATTTTATAGGAATTTCTTTCTTTGCCAATTTTTAATACTTTAGAACCGATTTCATAAACATGCGAGTAACCTCCTGAATCAATATATTCTATATCGATCCATTCCTTTCCCTCATGATCTAGTATTTCTTGGAATAATCCCTCTAATAAAGCAAGCATTTCCTCATCAAGCCAATAATATTTTTGATTTTTCATTATATATAATTTTATATAGTCCTCTTTATATTTTTTGATTCTGTTATTTAATTTTTCTCTTATTTCTTCACTAATATCCTTAAATTTTAGGTAATATAAAAAACGAATATTATCTTCCTTATTGATTAACTCACTAAGTTTTTCATTTAGAAAAATAGTAGCTTCTTCAGGACTTCTATTATAAATATAAATACTAATAATTGTTTCTATTTTATTAGCTGGAAATTTTTGTAAAGTTACACAAAATTTTTCATCCATAAAGCTTTGTAATTCTTTATTTCTATATAACTTAATTAAAACAGATGTTATATAATTATGAGAAATATGGTTAAGCAATTTTTCATAATTTTTTTTAATATAAGGAATAGCATTTTTATCCTTCATTAAATTATCAATATATGTAGTAGTTATTCCTATTATTTGATTACTTTGCATATAAGCCCCCTATTCTATCTATTTGTATTAAAATACAAAATTTAGATCTTTACTTTTCCTTTGATTTTTTCATTTCTAATTGATATTTTTTCTCAAATTCAATTGACAATAATGTTATCCAAACAATATAAGGGTCATCTTCTTTATAAATAAAATCGCTATCTAAAACTACTGGTTCACCAGCTGATAAAATTTCATGATCCTGATCAAAATATTCATCTTCTAAATATCCAACTGCTCTTTTTGACTCTCCTAAAGGAGTATTCCAGTGCCTTTTATTATCTTTCAATAGTATTCCTATATTACTGCTTTTGACATCGGTCCAAATTTTACCTCGTACTCTGAAATCTTTATATATTTTATATAAATCTTCTTCATTTAAATTAACATCTGTTAACACTCTTTCACATACCTCAATTGTTCCTATATTAGTAGAGGATAAATCTGTTAAATCCACTCTAATTAATGGTTGTATTATTCTTTTGTCATAGGGGATTTGATAAGTTTTTCTTCGTTGTCCAATTTTCAATATTTTAGAGCCTATTTCAAAGGTGTGAGAATAGCTTCCACTTTGAAGATAATTGATGTCTATATAATCTTTTTGTTCATGGACTAAAATCTCTTCTATTAGCTTGGTTAATAAATATGCTGTATCTTCATCAAAGTGATAATCTTTACTTTGGTTTTTTAGAATATAATTCCTAATGTAATCTTCTTTAAATTGAAGAATTTTTTGATTTAATTTTTCTCTTATTTTCGGACTTATTTTTTTCCATTTTAAATAGTGAAAGAGACTATTGCTATCTATTTGATCAATTATTAATGGTAATTTTTCACATAAAAATTGATCTTGTTCTTCCCTACTTCTTCCATTATTATAAATTTCTACGATCATATCTATAGAATAATTTTTTGCTTTACTCATATTTAAAACAAATTTTTCATCCATGAACTTTTTCAATTCTTTATATTGGTATAGTGTTCTAATTACGGGAACTAATTCGCCTTCTGGAATAGTCTCTAATAATTTTTCATAATTATTTTTTATAAAAGATACTGAATCTTTTGACGAATTAGCCGACTTTTTGTTTTTCATTATTTTTTTAATATAAAATTGAGTAAATGGTTCTTGTTTCATATAACATCCCTAATTTTTTTATTTTACAATCCAAAATGTTGGTAAATCTCTAAGACCATTTTTGCCTGCTGCAACTGGTTTATTGATAATTTTATGGTTAATGACTAATTCTGTTGAGCTTCCGCCATCCATATTAGCTGCGTTTACAGCTCCGTAGTTTTCCATAACTTCTGTTAAATCGGACATATCTGCTCCAATACTACTGGGAATTCTACCGTTAATAATCAAAAATAAAACAATTCCATCTTTTCTTTGACCAATCGCAGTACGTGGAGCGATTCCCCAGCCACCATTACCTTTTACAAAGGAACTTTTGCCATTTACAATTAGAAAGGGACCAAACTCTACCGCATCTCTAATTCCCATATTAATAGCTTCTTTTGCACTCCATCTTCCTAATACTAACTTATCCTCTTTAGTAAAACCTACTACTCCTCCACCAACATTGGCTTTGTTATAATCTCCTAATAATTTTCCATTAGAAATTACGATTCCATGAGGAAGCGCTCCATTACTATTCCAATCTGGGTCATAAAATCCTCCAGCATTTATAGCAATTTTGGCATCATTATTTTTTGCAACAGTAGTTATTGCTTCTCCTCTTTTTCCTAAATATCTTGTTGTTGCTACACTAACTCTAGAGGGATCATAAATTGCTACTAAATATCCTTTATATTTGCCACCACTAATTTCAATTACTTTATATAAATCATTTCCTTCATCTTTTGTTAATATTTCTTTTTCATATTTATTTTTATATACTTTAGACTTTCCATCATACTTTTTAATCTTAATTAGATTGGGGTTAGAATTTTCTTTTGATTCAATAATTCCATTCATTGCAAGTACTTTGTAAATTTCTTCATCACTAAAAAACCATTTTGCTAGATATTGATGAGACATTGTAGTCATACTAGAAGTAATCCAGAAATTTCTAAATCCATCATATGGTCCATATAATAAAAGAAAAAAGATTCCTATGCAAAGGAAAAAGCTACTGATTAGAGCGATTACTATTTTTTTTGTTTTACTTAATTTATTTTTGATTTTGAACTTTTTTACCATACTTACTCCTTACCACTATAACTTTTATCTTTATTATAATCTATATATTTCTTTTTGGTTTGATAAGTACTGACAGCCTCAACATTATTTTCTTTGGCATACTCATTATATTCTTCGATTGTTTTATTATATGATTCAATGTCACTTACAAAGGTATTGTTTATTTCTTCATATAGTGCTGAAAAATCGTTACACTTTTGATTAACTTCGGCTTTGCTATAGTACATCCCATTACAATATTTTTTTAAATTCTTTGAGGCATTTTCTATTTTATCGATTGTTGTTTCATATTCTTCTAACAAATTACTCCATTTATCATGATTTTCTTTTATTGTATCATAATATGTTTCTATAAAAATTTCTGTATAAACTTCTTCCCTTCTTTCGTTGAAAGAGAGAACATTATTTTCAAATTCTTTCGATTCTTTTAAAATAATCTCCATGACTTGTTGTGTTTTCTTTTTATCTTTTTTCATGTTTCCAATAAATAGCCCTACTATTAAAAAGATCATTGCTATTATGGAAACAATTAGTATGATTTTTGTTTTTTTCTTCATCAATTACTGCACCAACCTTTTATTTATAAATAGTATATCATAAAACTATAAAAAGATTAATGTAAAATTTTGAAAATACTTTATTATCTAGAAACATTATTTTAATGACCATATTCTTAACTTATTTATAACAAAAAAAGACCATTAATATTTTGATTAATGGATCTTTTCTATTCTATATTATTACTATTTTGTTTTAATATTTGATAATCTTTTTCGGTTACATAAATTTTTATTTTAGTTATATTTTGGTAATTGTAATTTCTAATTATTTTATGTTTTAAATCATTTATCACAATTTTATAGGCATTTAATAAATCTATCCCTGAAGGATAAATAAAATAATAGTCCTTTTCTAAGTCTTCTGTATTATGGGTTAAGTGATAAGTTGTTCCACTTAAATAAGTAACTTCCATTTTTGCTTCAGTTATATTATTATCTATATTATATTCAATGATTCCCTTTTTATAGTCATGTGGATAATAAATAACAGTATTGGGATTTATTTGTAGATACTCTGTCTTAGTAATTTTTGATAGATCATCATAGTTGTCTAGTAGCTTGCAATTTAGGATATTGGTAATGAATAGACCTGTAGAAATTCCTATTACAACAAAGCTACTGATCATCATTATAAATATTCTTTTAAAGTTAATTTCTTTATTGAAAATAAAATTATATAGAAAATTAAGGATTAAGTAACATAATAAACTACCAGCAAGACAAGCTAAAGCTATGTAGAGAAATATTAAACTATAATTTATATGACAAACACTTACTATTGCCATAATAATTAAAGTAATAAAAGTAAATATTACTGGTATAATTAAGAAGATTGCTGTTATTTTTAAAATAAGAATAATTATCTTCATCAGAAAATGATAAAAACTCATTGTAGAATGTTTAGGATCTCTAATTACAATTTTTTCTTTTTGTTTTTCTTTATAAAACTTAGTTTCTTTTTTATCAATTGGATCTTCTATTGTTTTTTCTGTTGCATTAGAGTCTTCAATGGTAATAAAGTAATCTAAATATCTAATTTTGAATAAATGAATAAAGATAATAATAGATAATATCAAAAGGATAACAATTACTAAATTATTTAAGATATCTCTTAATTCATAGCCAATTACTGGAATTTTTGTGAATACTTCTAAGATGACATAATAAGTAATCTCATCTAAGAATACAAAAGTTCCTATTAACAATAGTAATATTATTGATAATTCAAATAAACATTTTATTTTTTCTTTGAAAGTCATACTACAAAACATATTGTATGATTTAGTAATAAATTTTAAAAAGTCTTGTAAGTAACTATAGATGTTTAATTTATTGTAAGGTTTAGTTACTCCCATTGTACCATCATCTAACAAATCCTCTAAAGTACAATTTAATATTTTTGTCATTTGAATAATTTTATCCATATCTGGATAAGATGCTGCTGATTCCCATTTGGAAACTGCTTGTCTAGAAACTCCTAATTTGTCTGCAAGTTGTTCCTGACTCAAATTATTATTTTTTCTTTCTTTTGCTAGCTTATCACAAAAGCGCATATTTTCACCTCCACCAAAATTATACGATAAATATTATTGGTAGCAATATCGATTTTTGGTATCTTTTTGTATAAATTCAGTTGCATTTTACTTCTTAATCATATTATAGTCTTCTTGTTTCTTAAAGTAAAATTAAATTTTATAGTTCTGGTACTCCAGCATAGTTTCTATTATTAAATTGAAAGTACATTGTACAAAGAATGCCTGCTAGAAAAAAACAACTACCAAGTAATCGAACTTGAAATAACTCTTTTTTTTGTTTGGGAGCTTTTTCATAATTTTTATAATTACGATAAAGAAAGAAAATATATAGTATAAAAGTGATAAAAATGATGGTATCAAATATATTATTAGCCTGTTTTTGATACTCTTGGTTATTTGTCTGAATATACTTTTTTTGTACTTGATCTCCATAAATACTTAAAAGACCTAGTATAATAAAAATACTAGATAAAAAGTCTTCTGTATTTAGGTCTTTAATCATTTCCTCTGTATTATTCATATTTAATTATATTATCTATTATTTGTTTCCATACTAAATTGTTATGGGAAGTTAGGATTTAGATGAAATATTCTTGGTTAAGTTGATTTGTAAAGTCTCTATATTTCATTAGACTACATATAAAAAACGAAAAAAGAGCAATTTCTCTTTCCTTTATTAATTCCCCTAATTACTGTTTAAATATAATACTTCTTAGATCATAAAAACTTCCATTAGAAGTTTGTGCTAATACTGTTATAATACCGCTTAATTCGGTTCCTTTATCGTGAACTCGAGCAGAATAAAATTTAATCACATTCTTAACATTACTTAATTCAATTGCAGTAGAGTCTCCAGTGGTTATTCTACTATATAAATCAATATATTGTACACTTCCATCTTCTAATAAAATAAACAGCATAG
Source organism: uncultured Clostridia bacterium (assembly GCA_948433435.1). GTDB lineage: Bacteria > Bacillota_I > Bacilli_A > RF39 > UBA660 > UBA2730. The sequence goes on along the minus strand of CAOJDX010000004.1, from coordinate 30,427 downwards.
GTATAGATACATCCTGACCTATATGACCTATAAAAACATCTTGTATTTTTTTAGTAAAATCAAATGTATATGTATCTTCATTTGAAATAAATTGATAAGCATATTCATTTTTTAATAAGTTTCTATTTATATTCACATTAACCTTACTATTAGTAAACCAAACTTCAATACCGTCTCCTGCTATACTGGAACCTAGTGTATATTCAATATTATTACAGTCAGTTAAGCAATTAGAGTTATCTATAAGTAAAGCTTCATAATTATTTATTTTTGCACTTTCTGACTCATTTTTAGTATTATTTTTATTTACTGAACTTTTTTCCACAGTAGTATCTTCTTCTTTACTTAAAAATTGGTCATATATAGTATATCCACTTAATCCTATTACTAAGATTAATAAAATGATGATTATCATTGTTGTCTTTTTAGAACCTTTTTCAATTTCCATTTTTTCACTCTCCTATCTTTAGTTTTAATTATACCATTTTTTGGAAATTTAGTGTAAATAATGAATGATAATTTTAAAAGAACTGTAAATTTAACATTCTACTTAGATATTTGGCTGAATATTAGTTTCTATAAATATTCCAATATATACTATAAATTGGCTTTATTCTTATTATCCAGGCTTTATATGTTTTTTTATAAATCCTAAAAAAGGATGAATTTCTCATCCTTTATTCTAATTCCTTATTGTAATTATGGTTTAAGCTAAGTATTTAGCAATGACTGCAACAGCATTAGCAGTAATTTCTGTAAATATCTCATAAGTAGCCTCTTGAATATCACCAATATCTTCATATTTATTTTCTAAATCATTTTTATAGTTTAGGTATTTTTCATATGATACTGCGTCAACAAGAGACTGATAATACTCAACTAAAGATTCCGTACCTGTAGAATTTTCAGCTATGGATCTCTAATCGTGGTTTTAAAATTTTCTAAAGTAACATTAATTTGCTTTTTTATACTACTTTTTGATAATTATTAAAAGCTTCATCTTATTGATTCTATTACTATTGAATTTTGAAACAAAAAAATAGAGTAAACTCTATTTTATAATCTAATATTGAATGTGACTGTAAAAAATTTCGCCAAGAGTAAAATTAAAATGGTGTATAGTATAATCCCTCTTTTTTCAAGCATGTTTAACTTACTTCTATTTAATATTATAATAGTGATCATGATAAAACTGAAAAACATAAAAATTGCTGTTCTAGTCGAGGAGATGTAAAGTGTGGGACTAAAGCCAATAATCATTCTTGATAATATTCCAGCTAAAAATATGATTGGCACGAATATTCTTAGATAGTTATTTTCCTTGAATATAACACTTAGTATAAAAATAGTGTTTACTAAATATAGTATAGACAATACGATACTAAATAGATACTCTATTTGAGATATTGGTAAAACCTTTAGCATTTCATTTAAAATCCAAATATTTTTGTTATAGATATCATTCATTGTAAAAAGGTCAAAATGTGGTATTATGACTGTACCTAATAAAGAAAGTATTGATATTATTTTTAAACTTTTATGTTTAGAGTTTTTTAAAAGGTAATAGGTTATACTGGAATACATTAATATAAATAGATAGTTAGTTTTACCTATTACTAATTCAAAAGTATTATTCAAAGATAAGCCTATTTTATCTATTACTGTTAACTGGTTATAATCTTTAAACCAAGTTAACGTTTCCTCTCTTAGTCTTATCATGTTACCGGGACATTTTAAGATAAAAATTATTGCAATAATATTCATTATTAAATAAAAGAACAGTAGCTTATTTATTTTTTTATTTGTTACATAAACATAAAAATTAAATATGATTAGAAATCCTAAATATAGGACACTTAATTGTTCTTGATTGATTGCAAAGATAAAAGCTGGAAAATAAGCAAGTAGGCCTATTTTATTATAATCATTCTTTCTTACCTCATTCATAATTGGAATTAAGGCAAATAGAGCTAGGGCTAAGGGCCAAAGATAATTGATTGTTGTGGCTCCCCAACCTGCACTATTCATTTGGGAATAAGGATAAATGATCAATAATAGTACAATCATCATGTTTATAAAACTACTCTTTTTCTGGTTAAATACTTTATTTAGGGAATAAGAAATTAATAATAACATTAAAGCATCTATTATTTTCCATAAAAAGCTGGCATGTGCTAGGATAGAAATTAGAACAGTCTCAATTAAAATTCGTGAAGTCCAGTTGTAATATCTATTGGTTAAAATTTCAATTAAATTTCCTTTTTGATTTGCAAAAAATAAATCATCTCCCCAAGTTGCAGAAATTTTTAAATGTATAATAAAAGAATATGTAATTAGCAGGATAATTGGTATATATTTTATTATTTTTGCTGTTTCAATTTTTTTGATTTTTTTTATTAGTTTATTCATATTTACTCTACTCCAAAAATTTTTTTCTTGTTATGAAGTTAAAAGTCATTACTACTATCGTTGCTATTACTTTGGATAACATATAATAAATATTTAGGTTATCAGTGGCTAACCACATAATGATATTATTTATTATTAAACCGATAATACTAAAGAAAATAAATATTGTAAAATTTTTTTGAGGATCCTTTTCTTTATTAACTTCAAAGATCCACTTTACACTAGCCCAATAATTATAAACTACCGAAATACAAAATGATAAGGTGTTAGAGAGTATTGTATTAAAGTGACAAAACTCTTTAAAAAAATATAAAAAGGCAAAATCTATGATTGTGGCTATTACGCCCACTATGGAAAATTTAAAAATTTGACTTAATAGTTGTTCTGTTTTTTGGCTTACTTTGACATGAAATATTTTCAAAGTTTCTCGTACTAATAATGTAATTGTATCTTTTTTTTCTTTTTCCATATTTTGCTCCATATATTTTACCTTTTCTCATACTCTATTACTTTAATATTTTTATAAAAAACGAACATTAACATCAACGTTACCATTAATCCCTGGAACTTGCTCAGTAGATGAAAATTGCCACATATTATAATAAGTTTTATCATATGTACAATAGTGATTATATTGAGCTACCCAAGTAATTCTATTAGCCCATTCATACAACTTGTTTTCAGCCCAGCTTTTATTAGCATAAATAGCCCATGAGCTATTTAAACCAGCACTGGTCATTACTCTATCAAAAGATTCTACGATAGGTCTATATTCATTAACTGTCCAAGTAGAATTTTTTTTACTTGCCCATTGTTCCAAATCATAATAAATTGGTAGAGACAAATGAACATTATACTTTGGATCTCTGATAATATCTAAAACCCATTGAGCTTCATCTGCTCCTGTTATGCCATTGATTCCAGCTTCACTATATATATATATTCCGTAAGGAATTCCTACTCTATTTAGCTCAGCAATATTTCTAGCAAAGTAAGGATCTATTTCTCCAACGCCTGATGATAGTCTTACAATTACTCCATCAATATTTCCATAGGCTTTTAATGTATCCCAATCTATATTACCTTGATATTTAGAAATATCTATTACTTTTTGTACATTTGATCCAATTAAAACTCCTAAAGAATTAAAGAAATATTTGACTCCATCGATGACTTTAAAGTCATCAGCCATTTGACCCCAATAATTATAATAATATTTTTGCCCATTTTGCTCTTTCCATGTTCCTTCTAAGTAGGTAGTTGTGGTATCACCAGGGGCCTCTGCCCCCTTAGCTACTAATAAAATTTCAATGGCTTCTATTCCTTGTTCAATACCATTTGTTCCTGTTTTTTGACCATTACTAGCCCAGTCTAGCCAACCAATACTCGAAACATGTGTCCGATAATAGACATCATAATATAAAGCAATATCTCCTGTCAGATTAATTTTAATTCCTTCTATGTGTTTGCCTTTTCCGACTGTCCCTGATATTTCGTTATTAGAAACTTGTGATTGCCACCCTACATTTTCAACATATGTCTGATAATTAACACTACCAGAAACTGTCGCATTTAAGTTGATTTTTATAGATTCTATTGGTAGAGCCTTTCCAGTTGTTCCAATTAAATCGCCATTTTCGACATAATCTTGCCACCCGATTGTTGACACATGGGCACTATAGGTAATATCATCCCCTTTTTCGATATAGGCATTACCTCCATTATCAAGAGCTGGCTCTCCTTTTTTCTGAAGCTTTATTTCAATAGCTTCTAATTGTTTTCCGAAGCCTGAAGTTCCGGATTCTGCCCCATTACTAGCCCAGTTTAACCAACCAATTTCACTGACATGTACACGATAGTAAATATCATAGTTAGCTGCTAATTCGTCTGTTAGTCTAATTCTAATCGCTTCTAATTGTTTGGCCTGATTTTCGGTTCCTGCTAAAGCATCATTGGCTACAAAATTTTGCCAGCCAATACTTTCTACATGGGTTTGGTATTCGATATTTCCTGATAAATCATTTTGATTTAAGAGTTTTATTTTAATAGCCTCTAATCTTTTTCCCTCTCCAGTAGTTCCTCCTAAGGCTCCGTTTTCTACATAGTCTTGCCAGCCATAGGTTTCTACATGAGTAGAATAGAAAATAGTTAGTGGTTTTTGAATACTTGGTTTCGTTATAGCTCCAGGTGCTGACTCTCCTTTTTTAACTATTCTTATTTCAATAGCTTCTAGTTGTTTGCCATAACCTACAGTACCGGCAATTTTTCCATTACTAGCCCAATCTAGCCAGCCAATTTCACTGACATGTACACGATAGTAAATATCATAGTTGGCTGCTAATTCGTCTGTTAGTCTAATTCTAATCGCTTCTAATTGTTTGGCTTGATTGGTAGTTCCTGCTAAAGCATCGTTAGCTACATAACTTTGCCAACCTATACTTTCTACATGGGTCTGATATTCAATGCTCCCAGATAAATTATTAACATTACTTAATTTTATTTTTATTGCTTCTAATCTTTTTCCCTCTCCAGTAGTTCCTCCTAAGGCTCCATTTTCTATATAATTTTGCCAACCATGAGTTTCTACATGAGTAGAATAGGAAACTGTTGGTACATCATTCGTTTGAGCATATGGTACTATAGAGTAATCAGTTGGATTTTCTTCTGCAAATTTAGGCTCAACTTCTTCCTTTTTAAGGTTTTCATTAAAGATGACTTTAAAGTCATGAGTATTCTCACCTATTGTAACTGTATATAAGTCATCTACCTTGTTTACTACTGAAATGTCTTCTATTACTTCAATATTTTCTTTTATATAATTTTTGATCGAAGTAAGTTTATCCTGATTACCTAAATTCACTTCAAATTCTTCTGTATATTCATAGGTAAAAATAGCTGACTTTTGCTCATTATTTTTACTTAAGGTATATGTTCCAGATTGTTGAGTATCTGATAAATTTATATTTATTTGGTATTCTATTCCATTTTTTTCTTGAATCACTTTTTGTAGATAATCTTCTATTTTCCTATTTTTATATAAAACATTAAGTGTTTCTCTTATATCAAATTTATAATTAAAATTCATATTTATTTTATTTTCTGAATTGTTAGTAATGTTTTCTGAGTTATTCTCTAAAGCATAGACGAAGGCTGGGTTTACTGATATGATAGAAATTATACTAATTAAACAGAAGATAATGTTCAATTTTTTTTTCATTTTTTCAACTCCCTATTCTGCTATTTTATTTTCCTTAATTATTATTTATTTCTTTTTCATTATATCATAACATCTAATTTACAGCAATAATAGAAGATGGTATAATTTAATATATCATTTAGTTTTTAGTATATTAAATTTATAAGGATTGGGAAGAGGTAAAATATGGAAAAGAAAAAAAGAATTCTACATCTATTGTTTAGTACTCAATATTCAGGAGCAGAGAATGTAGCTTGTACAATTATTCAAAATACTAATGTTATTTCTTATTATTGTTGCCCCCCAGGAGAAGTGGAAAATGTTTTACGAGAGCAAAAGATTTCATATATTCCTCTTGCAAAAAAGTCTGTTTCTTTTTTGAGAAAAGTTATTCAAGAATATCAAATCGATATTATCCATGCTCATGATTTTAAGGCTAGCTTTCTTGCATCTTTTTTGGATAATGAAGTAAAAATAATCTCTCATTTGCATTGTAACTATAAACTTTTAAAGTTAAAATCTATAGTATCCTTTCTTTATCGATTTGTACAAAAGAAGTTTAGTAAAGTTATTGTTGTTTCCAAAGAAATACTTACAGATGCTTCTTTTGGAAAAAAAATCGCACCAAAAACTATTATTCTTGACAATGTTGTGGATCCAAAAAAAGTAATCAAACTTAGTGAAGAATTTGATACTGTTTCCTATGACTTAATTTTTGTAGGAAGACTTATTGATTTAAAACAACCCTTATTATTCATCGATATTATTAAAGAAATTAAAAAAAAGCATCCTAATATTAAGGCTGCTATCATTGGTCAAGGAGAGTTATATGAGGCTTGTATAGAAAAAGTTAAGTATGAGCAGTTAACGAATAATATTGATATGATTGGCTTCGTGAACAACCCTTTTCCTTATATTAAAAATTCTAAAATTGCTGTTTTACCTTCTAAATTTGAGGGGCTTCCAATGTCTGTTATCGAGGCACTGATTTTAAGTGTTCCTGTAGTAAATAGTGGTGTTGGAGGATTACAAGACATGTTTAAACAATATCCGAAATATATTTGCCAAGTGAAAAATGACTATGTTCAATGTATTCTAACTTTGTTAGAACTTTCCCCTAAAGATTATACTAAAGATTGTCAGGATCTGATCAAAAAATTCACTGATATCAAAGCTTATGGAAAAAAAATAGAAATGATATATAATGATATATTAAATTAGGAAGTGATTAGATGATTACCATATTAACTCCAACATATAATAGAAAATATATCATTCAAAAGGCTTATCAAAGTTTATTACAACAAACTGATAAAGATTTTGAGTGGTTGATTATAGATGATGGTTCAACGGATGAGACTGAGACACTAATTAAAAGTTTTATTCGTGAAAAAAAAATTAAAATTAGGTATTATTATAAAGATAATGGTGGAAAACATACTGCTTTAAATTATGGCATAAAAAAAATAAAGTCGAAGTATACCCTAATTTTGGATAGTGATGATGAATTACTTCCTAATTGTGTCGAACTTGTTCATCGGAAATGGCTGACTTATGAAAATGATTTGCAAATTGCTTGTTTATCTTTTCTAAAGATATTTCCTAATCAAGAGGTAATTGGTAAAAAGTATACTGAAAGTGAAGTAAGGTCTAATCATATAGATTTTCGATATAATAAAAATCTACTTGGTGATATGTGTGAAGTATTCAAAACAGATGTTTTAAAAAAATATCCTTTTCCTATTTTTCCTAATGAACGGTTTTTAAGTGAAGCAATTGTTTGGAATCAAATTGCTTTGGACTTTGATACTATCTATATTAACGAACCTATTTATATGGCTGACTATTTAGAAGATGGTTTATCTAAAAGTAGTTTAAAAATGCGTTATTATAGTCCATGGGGAGCGGCAGAAAATGCCAATATGTTTCTACTTAAAAGATTTAAACTTTCTATTAGAGTTAAAAATGCTATTTTATATGATGGGTTTTCCCTTATTGCTCATATTTCTGTTCGACAAATCATTAAAAAAAGTAAAAATAAATGGTTGACAATTTTATTTTTACCAGCAGGAATCACCTTTTGGATACTTTTGAAAGTAAAGTTCAAATAAAAAAAGCAAAAGCTCTTTAAAGAGTTTTTGCCTTTTTTTTGTCTTTTTCATCTGTTACTAAATTTAATATTTTGTCTATATAGGTGTCATAAGTAAATTCTTTAACCGCTTCATGTGATGCCTGAGCCATTTTTTGATATTTTTTTTTATCTAAGCTTAAAATTTTCTCTAAGCATTTTTGAATTTCAGAAGCTTGATTATCGCAATAATAGCCAAAGTCTATTTTGTCTGTGAATGTTTTTACATACTCTTCATACTTAGAGGTAATAATTGGTCGATAATAATACATTGATTCAATAATGGAAGACATTCCAGCCCATTTATCAGAGGTGTTAACAATTACCATAGTATCTTTTAAAATGTTGTAATATTTTTCTCTCTGCTCTTTTTGGCCTTTATCTAAATAACCGTGAAAATAAATATTTTGATTTTTGGTATCTTTAAAATCGTCTTTGGTCATTCCTATAATATGTAATTCTATTTTTTTCTTTTGAATCAAGGCTTGATCTAAATGATTGAAAGCGGTGATTAATTCTTTGGCAGACTGATAATACGATTTTTTTCCGATAAAGGTTATCTTATTCCTATGGTCAATACGTTCAAAACCTTCTATTGGATAAAAGCTATTGATTAAACCACCTAAGTATATTGTTTTACTTTTATACTTTTCATTCATATAGTTTGCTACATCTTGAAAAAGGGAAACTCTGTAAGTTGCTTTTTCAATTACTTCCTGATGTCTTTTAATGTCTTTTTTTTCTAACCAATCAGGAGTTCGGTTAAACCTTCTTTCTATAGCATATTCTATTGGCCAATCTGATATTAATAAAACTTTTTTTCTAGTAAACATAGAAGGAGAAAAATCAAAACTGATGCTTATATATAAATCTACTATATCATCATATTTTTCTACTGCTTGTCTGATTTTATCTTCAACTAGTTTCCTATTTCTTTTACTTTTGACATAATAATAAGTAGTTGAAGGCTTGATGATTTTCATAAATAAGGTATATGCTAAAGAAAAGATGGTTCTTTTGGTAGACATATCTACTCTAATTACATGATAACCTTTTTCCTCTAAAGTATTCGTAAATAAGTATGGTACGTTAGACCATGTACTAGGATTATTGGAATCTCCATAAGTAAATAATAAAATATTTTTTATCATCTCGCTCACCTACTTAGTTTTTTTTAACCTATTTAGATAGATTAATAAATTCTCTTTTAGAAAGCTATCTTTGGTAATTAGTAATAATATAGAATATATTACTACCCCTATAATTACTTGTAAAATTGTAGTCAAAATGGTCGGGTGTAAGAAGTTACCTGTTAGAAAAGTAATTAAAAACATTATACTTCCAAAAATTAGATATTTCCATGCTGGTTTTAATATTTCCAGTAGTGTTATTGTATCTTTTACATAATATAATTCTATTAATAGAATTAAAAGTTCTGCCAAAACAGAAGAGATTCCGGCTCCTATCGCCCCTAATAAGGTAATTAAAATAATGTTTAGTATCATATTTAATATTGCTCCACAGATTACAGCAAAGATATATTTATTTTGTTGTTTAGTAGGAATTAAATATTGAATACCTATTACGTTATTTAATCCTATAATTATAATTAATGGACTCATTACATAGACAAGATTAATTACAGAAAGATAGCTAGTTCCATAAAACCAGGGAACTAGGTTTTTGATAATGGCACATATTCCAAAGGCTAGTGCACAACCTAATAGCCAAACAAAATTGATAATTTTTAGCATATATTCCTTGACTTTGAGATAATCTTTTTTTTCAAAGGCATAAGACATTTTGGAAATCATTACTGTTCCCGCTGTTGTAATTAGCATTAGTATGGTTTTGTCTATATAAGAAGCTTGTTCATAAAAGGAAACATTACTAATATTGGGAACAATGATACCTATCATTGTTTTATCAAGAACAGTATATATCAAAGAGGCTACCTGGGGAATAAAAAAACTAAGTACTGATTTAATATGTTTCTTGATATTTAAAGTTTTTCTATTTGGTTTTTCTACTACTTTTTGAATATTTATCCAGAAGGAGCAATTGGTTAATAGTGTAGAGACAGAGTATAGAAGAATATAAGTTCCTAAATCATGAGTATTTTTTATTAGGATAAAAATGCTGATAAAATAAATAATTTTGATGATTAGGTTTCTGATTGCTACTGCTTTAAAGTCTTCTATTCCCTGATAAAGCCAAGTAATATCAAACATATTGGCGAAAACGTAGATTAGAAAAATTTTATAGTAAATGGAATATTTGGCCGTAGTATAGGAAAATATGAATAAAAGACAACTAGAAAAAATAGTTGATAGGATTCGAATCATAAATAATTCCCAAAAAACGATACTCCTTTTCTTTTTATTATCCTGCACATAGGCAATTTCTCTTTGACCATATGTGTTAATTCCTAATGCAGCAATTAAGAAAAAGATGGTTACTATCGAATAAGTATAACTATATATTCCTAATTTATCGGCCCCTAAAACTCTTGTAAGATAAGGAGTAGTAAATAAAGGTATTAATACAATAATTAATTGATATATTAAATTATAAATATAGTTACTGGCAATTGACCTTTTTTTCATTTTCTACTCCTTTTTTCAGTATTTTATTTGTATGCATTTATATCCTTTATGACTTTCTTAGCTGTATTTTTCCACAAAAATTGAGTTTGAACTTTTTCTTTTAACTTTTTGGCTAAGATCTCTCTTTTTTCTCTATTTGTAATTAACAGTTCTAAGGCTTCTAATAATTCCTCTTCGTTTTTAATCATTACTCCTGTTTGGCCATTTTCAATAATTTCTTTAATTCCTCCTTGAGGAGAAGCAATCACTGCACAGTTCATTAATCCAGCCTCTAAAATAGATGTGGGTAACCCTTCTGGCCAGTTTGGAGCATATACAAAAATATCAGTATAAGAATAAAGTTCTTTTAAGTGTTCAAAATCTACTTTTCCTAAAAAAGTAATTTGTTTAGAGACATACTTTGCCTTTACCAGATTTAATAAATTTCCATCTCCTGCTATGGATAAGTGAATGTTTTTATATTTTTTTTCTAGTTTTGAAAAGGCTTCTAATAATTCGATAATTCCTTTTTGTTTTAAAATTCTTCCTGCATACAGTATATTTATTTTTTTGTCTTTTTCTTTGTTTAGCTTTATTCCTTCAGAAAAGTCATTAATCGAATTATACCATACTCCATTGGAATTTATTTTAAAGTGTCTCTGCCAAAGGCAGGCCTCTAGAGAAACTCCATAATATTGATCAACATATTTTTTAACTAGTGCAGTTAAGGCATGCTCATATATTGCTCCAAAAAAATCTAGTATTTTATTATCTACAGTTAGGTGTTGAGAACCATGCTCAATTAAAAATACTGGAATACTGTGTTGCTTGGCATATTTTGCCCCTGTTAATGTGGTTAAGTGAAATCTAGTATTGACAATAATAGCACTTATATCATAACGATTTAGTAAATTTAAGGTCTCTTTGAATTCCTTATTTTTTTTCATTATAGGATAGCGACTTACAAAGAGTTTATAGACTGGTAATTTTAAATATACTATATTATCTTTTTGAATAAAATATTGTTTACTAAAATCGTAGTCAGAACTAACTATAATGACATTATAATTTAATTCGATTAGTTGTTTAGCTAGATTATGTGTATATCTTTCTATTCCTCCTAAATGTGGTAGAGCATATCCTGAGAAAATAGCAATTGTTTTTTTATTTTTCTTTTTTTTCATTTTTTATTTCTGCCTTCAGTAATGATATTTCTTGAATTAATAAAGTAATCTTTTTCTTTTGTCCTGATATAATAACGGTTAAAGCCATAGTTAGAAAAGTTAAAAGAACTAACATAATTCCAATGATTAAATTGGACATTACTTCAAATCCAAGATGATTTGAGAACTTGATAATCACGTTAGGAATAACAGATACTAGGAAAATCACTAGTGCTATAAAATACCATAGTATAGAATACTTTTCGGGTATTCTTCCTTTTTTCAAAATATAAGTTGTAATCAAGAATAAGATAAGAGCAAAGAAAAGTAATAGTAATCTTAAATTTATGGACATTTTTTATACCTCCTAATTCCAATAATTAGTAGTGCAATTGTAATGTTTATCATGTAGTATGCTTTTTTCCAAGTTCTTATAGAAGAGACTCCACCTTCTCTTTCATTCATACTAACTGCTATTTCTTTGATTGTATACTTTTTCTTTAATATTTCTGTTGTTGTAATTGGCTCCGGATATTCTATAGGATAAGAAATTGCGAAATCTTTGATAATATTTTTATTTACTGCCCTAAATCCTGATGTGGTATCATAAATTTTTTTCCCTGTTACTAGTTTCATGACTATAGATATGATTTTAATTCCACATCTGCGAGCAAAAGATGATTTAAAGACACTTTTATTTCCGATAAATCTGGATCCAATAGTCATATCAGCTTCTTCTTTTATAATGGGATCAATAATGTTCTTTACATAATCGACATCATGTTGACCATCTCCATCAAATTGAACAGCAATGTCATAATTATTATTATAGGCATATTTATAACCAGTTTGGACGGCACCACCAATTCCTAAGTTATGAACTAAATCAATAACTGGAATATTATTTTCACGACAAATTTTACTTGTATTATCTTGAGAACAGTCATTGATTACTATTGCATCATATTTTTGACTATTTTTTTTATTATATTCTAAAATCGTCTTATAAGTTTTTAAAATATTTTCTTCTTCGTTGTAAGCAGGAATAATAATTAGAACCTTTTTTTTCATAAATCTTCACCTCTACCAACATAGTTTGTATAAAATTAACTCAAATATTGCTATATATATTACACTATTAGATATAATACTTATCCAAAAATTTAAAGATTTTGTTTTGAAAGTACTATAAATTTTTGAACTACTTAATATAATTAATAATGGATATAATAAAGGAACATAATATCTACTTTGTACTCCGGCAATTTCTGCTGCTCCAACTTCTGTAAAGCTTAAGTATAGAGCTAAGCTAATTCCGAAGATAATTCCAAAATTGAGAATTAAAATTAAAATTTTATATAGAAGAGAAATTTCATATTCATTTTTCTCATTGTTATTTGTAAATACAGTAAATAGTAGTAAGAATACAACAATATAAGCGATATTGTATTCACTTCCTCCTAAGTAGGCGAAAAATATTAATCCCTCATTTTTTCCTGATAATAATTTGGCAAATGTTGTGGTTATATTGATTAAACAGATATTAATAAACCCTAAAGGATCATGAAGAATAATTCTCATTTGTTCAGCAAAATTGGTATGTCCACCTCTTGAATCCCCCATATTTGAAGCGTTAGTAAGCATCCCTAAACCGAATGTTGACATCATTAATAGAAATAAGCAGAACACTAGACTTTTAAATAAATAGCTTGTTTTTCTATTGCTAAACCTGTCATTTGGTAAAAGTAGTACAAGTAATAATAATGGACAGTATACAGCTTTAGCGCAACATGCAGCTAATAGTGGTAGAATAAAGAGTAAAACTGATTTTAGATTTATTTTACTTTTCTTATCTACTATAATGTTGATAAATTCTGTCATTGAAAGAGTAATTGCTGCTATTATTAGGGAATCAGCTGAATACGTTGAGGCTTGAAATAAAGATAAAGGAATCATTCCTAAAACGAATAGTGTTCTTTTGCCAAATTTACAAATTTTTATGGCATAGGCAAAAAGAGCAACATATATGATTAGATTAATTAGTTTTCCTAGTTTAAACAAAATGGTTGGACTTAACTTGCATAAATCCCCTATCCTTGTAAAAATTGCACTTGGAGTATAGACAAATTTAGCATATGGAATGATATTTGTTCCAACTAATTTATAAGCAGCTATTGTATTGTACCTGTTAATTGTACCACTTAAGTTTTTACTTTCTTCATAGGAAGATGGATAAGAAACGCTATTGTCTGTTAAAATGATGTCTGCTTCTTTTATTTCAGCTGTCTTGCCTTTTAGTATTTCATTTGTATTATTATAATGGATGGCCTCATCCCACGTTATCGTAGCCATATTAGGTAAGCAATAAATTAGAGTTAAACCAGCTAAAGTGGATAAAACTATATATAGTTGATAAAGTTTATGTTCTTCTTTTTTTCGATATTGAAATATAATTATTGTAGATATTGTTAGCATTAAAAATAAAAAATATCTATTCAAATTGAAGTAACCCTTATTGTTAATTTGGAGGTTACTAAAGCTAACATCTTTGCAATCTGTGATTATTGTTATTTTGGTTATTTTTTCATTGATATTTTTAGAAATTAAGTTATTGTATTTTGAATAGCTTGAAGTTAAAGTAGTCTTAAACTTTTGTTTCTTTTTACTATATCCCTCTATTATAAATTTTACCCCAACATTACTAGGGCTAGTATAATTTAATTGAAGTTTTTGAATATATTTTTTAGGCACTTTAATGACTAGTTGAGCCTTTTCTTTTTTAGCAACTAACCTTTCTTCCTCTAAAACAAAATTCTTTAAACTAATATCATTATAATCAATTGGTTCAATTTTTTGCTTTACTTTGTTACTTATTAGATGAATATTGGAAAAAAACAATTCTAGCAGTAAGGGTAATAAAATTATTAGTAATAGTTTTCCTATATTTTTACGGGATATTTTTTCTTTCATACTACTTTTTTCCCTCCTTACTGTCTTTTAAAAATACTACTATAATTAATAAAATATTTATTAATACTAGAAAATACCATATATATCCAATGTTATATTTATTGCCAATATAATTAAATGTAAGACTTTGCTTTAACTTTTGATTGTTATATAAAACGTATTGATTTTCACTATAATTACCATTAGTTTTTAAAGTTATTTCGTTTTCTTCTGTTAGATGAAGAGAAACCTTTATCTTTTTACTATTAGCATTTTTTATTCTTTTAATTTTTATTGTATTGGGTTGATTACTATTTAATGATTTAATTTCTACTTTAGTAATAGAAATTAACTTAGCACCTTCATAGATTTTTAACTCTAGAACACCACTTTTTTTCTGAATACTTTCGACATACAAGACAAGTTCATCTATTTCATCTATCTGAGCTTGAAAGTTTTGCTCTATTTGAGTATCTTTTGTTAATTTTTTGGTAAAATTCTGAGGAGATTCAATTTTTATTTCATTTATTGATCTTGGTGGAAAAACTATGATTCCTAAAATCATTATTATGGAAAATGCTATACCTATTAAGGAAAAATTGTATAGTTTTTTTTCTAGTTTCATACTTACTCCTTATTGCTCTTTATTTTTATCTAACATAAAATCATATTTCAAACTAAAGTTAGGATTGTAAAATCTATCATGTGCTAACTCTTCTGACCAATGAGTCTGAAGGTATTCTTTTTCGGATAAAAACTTTTTATATTTTTTAGTGGTGCTATCAAGTCCTCTTGATTTAGATTCATAATGATATACTTCTACTTGAGGAAGGAAAACGTTGTAATAACCTTTTTTTAATAGTTTTAGATTTAAGTCAATATCATTGAAAGCTACTTTTAACTTTTCATTAAATCCATTTACTTCTGTAAATTTTTTTCTTGATACTAACATACAAGCTGCAGTTACAGCACTGTAATTGTAGGGTACTAAAAGTCTTCCATAGAAACCAAAAGAATCAGCAGGAGTATGTAAGAAGGCATGTCTAGCCGTTCCATCAACTCCTAATATTACTCCACCATGTTGAATCGTATCATCGGGATATAAAAGTTTCGCTCCCACTGCTCCTATGTGTTTTTGCATGGCATAACCTACCATACTTCTCAACCAACCTTTAGAGATTATTTTAGTATCATTATTTAAAAATAATAGATATTCACCTCTACATTGCTCGACAGCAAAATTATTGATTTTAGAATAATTAAATTCACATTGAGCACTTATTATTTTTATGTTAGAATGTTCCTGTTTTAGTTTTTTAAATAATTTAGTAGTTTTTTCCTCAGTACTATTATTATCTACGATAATTATTTCAAAGTTTTTATAGTCTGTTTTTTGATAAATTGAATCAATACATTGTTGTAACATTTTGGACATATCTCTTGTGGGAATAATAATTGATACTAAGGGTTCTTTTTTATATTGATATTCTACTATATAATGGGTTGATTTTATTGGTGTAATTACTTCTGCATCTAAATTTCTTCTTTTCATAGCATCAATTACTGCCTTTTTACCATTTTCTATGGCATAGTCTTTGCTTTCAATCGTATCAGCAGTTGATCCTGGTACCTTTCTCCAGTGATAGAGAATTTTAGGAATGTGATGTATTCTATCTGGGGTTGTTTTTTCAACAAATCTTAAAAATAAATCAAAGTCTTGAGCTCCAACGTACTCACTTCTAAATCCGCCAATTTCTTCCATAATACTTTTTCTAAGTATTTCAAAATGACATATATAGTTTCCACCTAGTAATGAGTCTGGTGAATAATCTGGTTTAAAATGAGGTTCGCAGCGATTTCCTTCCATGTCCATTTTATCTTCATCACTATATATAAAGTCTAAGTTTTTGTTTTTATTTAGGGCTAGAACCATTTCGTATAAGGCATCTTCAGTGATGACATCATCATTATCCATTAAGCCAATAAACTCTCCAGTAGCAATCTCAAGGGCACTATTAGTGGCTTTAGAAATATGACCATTTTCTTTGCGGTAGACTACTTTTATTCTTTTATCTTTTTTTTCATACTCTTTTAATGTTTCTATAGTCTCTGTTGAGGTTGAACAATCATCTGCTAAACAAATTTCAAAGTTAGGGTAATGTTGATTTAAAATGGAATCCAGACATTCTGATAGATATTTTCTTTCGATGTTATAAACTGGTATTAAAATTGAAATTAATGGATTATATTTTAATTTTTGATATGTTGATTTTGATTCATGATTGATTATCCATTTTAAATAGTCTTTTTGCTTAAAGGGATGGTAGTATTCCATTCGTAATGCTAGCTTTATTTTAGTGATCAGTCTTTTCATATATTTCTTCCATAAAACTGGAGGAACTAAGAAATGATGCTCTTTCCATAAAAATTTTATTCCTTTAGCTACCTCTTTAAATGGAACAGCTATTTTCTTTAATATCTTTTTTATTTTGTATCCTATTCTTACTACTATGTTATTATTTAATTGGTAAATAACAAATTGTTCATCATTATTTTGATAAACGATATCTACTCTTCTAACATCTCTATTCAATGTACTTGTTAAGACAAAATCTCCTCTTTTATTTAGTCTCATAAATTTTGAGTCATATTTTTGATTATTTATATAAACTTCTAATTTACTATTGACCTCTTTCAATTTTCCTTCTATTACAATTTGTGGGTGTAATATGCCTACTATATTTTTATTTTTTATTTTAATATATTTTTTATCTTTCATTTTTACACCTACTTCTTATAATTCTTCTGCAAAACCTTTTTCTAGTTTTCTAAATATACCTAGTCCTATTATGGAAATAATTAAAGAAATCATTCCCACAAAAATTAAGCTTTTAGTTGCTGGTACTCTATGATATAGAAAAATATCTCTATATGATTCTATAATATGCGTCATAGGATTTAAGTATAAAATCCATCTAATTTTTTCTGGAAATAATGAGGTAGAATACAAAATGGGTGTTCCATAAAATAAAATATTTACGATAAATTGAATAAGGTATTCTGTATCTTTTATATATATGTTGATTGCACTAAAAGCAAAGATTAGTCCTAAAACGAATAGAAATTCTATTATAGCAATAATTGGTAGTAAAATAAGGTGCCAACTGATTCCAACTCCACCAAATAGGCAAAATAAAATAATAATGATACAGCTGATAAAAAAGTTGATTAAACCACTCATTGCTACAGATATGGGTAAAATTTCTCGTGGAAAATATACCTTTTTAATGATTCCTGCATTCATTCTAATCGATATCATACCTTGATTCATTACTGTTGTGAAAAAGGTCCATGGAATAACACCTATGATTAGAAATATTAAATAATTGTCTGTTTTTATTCGCATAATATAAGGAAATACTAAGGCATATACAGCAACCATTAATAATGGATTTAAAAATGACCATAATACTCCTAGAAAAGATCCTTTATATTTACCTCGTATTTCTTTTTTTATATTGCTTTTTAGTAGTTCTCTATATTGATATAGGTTTTTAAATATTTCCATTCACTCACCTCCTTATTTGCATTCTTCTAAGTACTCTTTTATAATTTCCTTTGTATTACCATCTTTTTTTATTTTTCCGTTGTATATCCAAATAGCCCGATTACATAGTTCTTTTACATAGTCCAAGTTATGACTAACAATTACAATTGTTTTATTGCTTTTTTTTAATTCTTGCAATTTTTTAAAGCATTTGTCTTGAAAGTGTTGATCTCCCACTGCTAATATTTCATCTATTAGTAATATTTCAGCATCAACATTAATAGCTATAGAAAAGGCAAGGCGCATATATTGCCCAGATGAATAAGTTCTTATCGGATTGTCAATAAACTCTTGAAGTTCTGAAAAAGAAATAATATCGTCAATTCTGTTTTCTATTTCTTGTTTGGTAAGTCCAAAAATGGAAGCATTGAAATATATATTTTCTCTACCTGTAAAATCTGGATGAAAGCCAGCTCCAAGTTCTAATAGTGAAGTTAATTTACCTCGAGTTATAATTTTTCCAGTGGTAGGGTAAATTATTTTGGTCATTAATTTTAACAAGGTACTTTTTCCACTTCCATTTACGCCAATTAAAGCAACTGTATCGCCTTTATTGATATTTAAATTAACTTCTTGAAGAACAGTTCTCGTCTCACTTTTATTTCGATTCCAAAACAACAATTTTTCTTTTAATGTATTTGACTTATCATAGTATATTTTAAATTTTTTAGTAACATCTTTTACTTCTATGGCATATTTAGTTTTCATATTAAGCTTTATTCCTTTCACTTCATTTATCTTCAATTTATCAATTTAATTATTGCATCACAACCCTAATTTTATTTTGTCTTGTAATACTTTTATTATATCATACTGTTTATAGTATCTGCAACTTTCACCATTTTTATCGTTCTTTCACAATTGAATTCTTTTTACCAATTAATTTTTAGACCGATTGACTCTAGATAATTTCTATAAAATAGTCTAAATTTTTGACTGAATTTACGATTGAATAGGAATTTGAATATTGCTTTTCTTAGAAGTTCTATGATGGAACATAAGCTAAATATTAATAGAGAACATAGAAGTACTTTAACCAGAATGGTACTACTATAACTGATGTTTTGAAATCCTAAAATTTTGTATAAATATTCTCTGATAAAATTATTGTCGTGAATTAAGTATACTCCTAGAGTAGTAGAAGAAAGAATATTAATTACTCTACTCTTGATGCTTAATAAACTAAAAAATAGGAAATAACAAATAGATTGTATGATAATAAATGGATTGTTATAGGAATATATAGCATTATTTAAAATACCACTCAGATAGTTTATCATTGAACCGCCTGAAACATTAGAAGTCGCTAGTGTTATAAAACCAGAGACTAGACCTAATGAAAGATACCCTAACATTAAAATTACTTTTTTTGCTTCAGGGGTATATTTTTTTAAGTAATAGCATTCCTGAATTTTATACTTTTTAAAATAGGCTCCTATAAAGTATAGAATAATGAATTGTAATAAAGTATATCCCCCTCTAGTATTATAAATTTCTTGGTTACTAATATATGGTAAAATAGAAAAGATAACAAAAAGTAATGCAATTAATTTTTTATAATTTGGCTTGTTTATGTTGTTAATCACTATATTTAAAATAGGACTAATCAGATACAAATATATGTATGTAGTCATAAACCAGTAGTCTCCATGAGAAAATGGGGATACTAATTTGAGAAAGCTAATCATATCCAAGGAGATTATCCCTAAAAAGATTAATATAATAGGAATTAAAGCTTTATAAAACCACATGGCATTATTTAGTTGAAGAACTTTACTAAATTTAAATCTTGTTTCACATCTAAAATAGCCTGTTACTAAGACAAACGAATTAACGTGAATATAGATTAGAGCTTGTATGAATAGAATTAAAATTCTTAAACTTCCTGTTGCATGTGCTATTATATTTCCATGCATTAATATATGACCAATGATAATCATTAGCATAGAGATGATTCTCATTAGTTCAAAATTGGACTGTCTTATATCTTTTGTTTTCATTTATTCAATCTCCCCTGATTTTCGTTATCTTTTAAATATATTTTTTTAGTATTGTAGTAATCTTTTCATAGCCTTTTTCACTAATATGAAGTCCTTCTTTGGTGTACTCTATTTTAAGATTTCCTTCTTTATCTACTATTTCGTCATATAAATTTATATATGTGATATTAGATTTTTCTGATATTTTTTTTAATTCATCGTTAATCTCTTTAATGAATTCATTATTTCTAATACTGACCATTTTCTTGTTTATTTTTTGATCATTAGTATTATTGATGGGATAAATAGATTCTAAGTAAATTTTACATTTTGGACGATTTTTTTGAATATAATCAATTATTATTTGAATGTTATCAACTATTTGTTCTTTCGTTTTCTTGTCTGTGATATCATTGGTTCCTATTAAGATAAATACTTTGGATGGGTTATAGCGATAAACTCTATTATTCATATCTTTAATGATATCTTCGGTACTATCTCCACTTATTCCACTATTTACTACTCTCTTTCCTTTATAGTATTTATCAAGATCGTACATCCAAGTAATAGAATCTCCTAAAAAAACGATATTTTCTGGAACTATTTCTTTTTCTTTTATTTTAGTTACTACTTTTACTTTATGATGATTATAGGTTAAGTAGTGATGGACGATAAAGATGAATTGTAATAGTGTTATGGCAAAAAATAGGATTAAGGTAGGTTTTAATTTCTTTTTCTTTTTTAAGGATTTATTTTTATTCTTAACATATAAAGATTTATTTTTGTTAACCCTTTTGTTACTTTGTGAACTTTTTGACTGACTATTTTTTTTTGTACTTTTCACTTTCTTATTCATGTTAATTTTCCTCTATTCTTTTTTATCATGCCTGTATAACAATCGTATTTTTCCTTGTTTATTAACGAACTTTTCTAGTTGTATTAAATTGCAGTAACTTATTGATTATCCAATCTAGAATGGATGCTGATAGCAGAGATAAGCCAAAAATAATTGGAGTATAGATGACTATTCCTAATATAGAATTTATTGATACTGTTACATTAAACTTTAGGATATCATAAATTAGTTTGTCATATATATATGAAAATAAGTAAATACTAAATGATCTTTCTGAGATGAAGGTAATGATCTTTTTAATGATATTGATCCTAATTTTTATATCATATAGAAAGGTAAAGAGCAAGGTTGATAATAGAATCGCTGGAAAATAATTATAATCAATTATAATCATTGTATTGACAGAATTTCCTTGACAGTAAAAATAAATAATGATGGATTGTAAAAGCAGAACTATACTGATTAAGATTAAATTTATTCCTTTATTTATCTTTGGTTGATATTCTTTAATATAACAACCAATAAAATATAAAAGTATTGGATACAGGCTTCCCCACCAGGCAGGGAGAATATCTAGTGTATGATTGGCGATGCTAAGAGTTTGCAGTGTTTGAGGAATTGAAGTGATCGCTATCAATGATATAATTAATATCTGTTTTTGTTTTTTTGTTTCAGTATTTTTATATAAGATATTGAAAAATGGAATTAATAAGAAAAGTCCTATATACATTTCCACGTACCAGGCATATGGTAGAGTGGAAAAGTTGAAGATACCAATAATGCCATTATATAAAGAGAGATCATCTTGCATATATAATTTTCTAAAGAAAAATGTAATTGTTGATATGACAACATAAGTAAGTAAAATTTTCTTAATCTTTGAGTAATGATCTTTTGAAATTGTTTTGTCAGTCTTACAATATCCTGTTAAAGTAATAAAAAGTAAAACACCAACAAAAACTAAACATCTTATTAGCAATAACAAAAACATGGATATTCCTGACATATTAGCAGCATTATAGCCTGTATTGCCAAAGGAATGAATTAAAACAACAAATATAATGGCAAGTGTACGAATTAAATCCAGTCCAAAATACCTTTCCTTTTTCTTGTTTTCCATACTACTCATTCCTCCTACTATGTTTACATTTATCCTTTTATTCTTTATAAGTCAAGTATAGCATAAAGAAAATAATTATCAAAGTAAAAGACCCTCATTTTGATGCTAATTGTATATTGCATCTCAGAAATGGTCTGTAATATTGTTACCCTTAATCTCAATTAGTTAAATACTCTTTTATTTTTTTTGTGATAATTTCATAACCTTTTTGTGAAATGTGAAGTCCCTCATTTGTATATTCTAGTTTTAAGTTTCCTTCTTCGTCTACTAAATTATCATGCATATTTATATAAGTTATATTTAGTTTAGCAGAAAGCTTTTTTAAATCAGTATTTATTTCATCTATCAGTTTATTGGTTCTGTTTTTAACCATGTGCATATTGATTTTTTTATCTTTGGTATCATTTATGGGATAAAGCGATTCTAAATAGATTTTGCAAGTTGGCCGATTTTTTTGAATCTCTTCTATTATTTTTTTTATATTTTCTACTATTTCATCTTTTGTCTTATCATAAATAATATCGTTTGTTCCAATTAAAATAAAGATTTTTGATGGGTTATACTTATATACTCTTTCATTCATATTTTTTAATATATCAGAAGTTGTATTACCATCTCCACCACTATTTACTACTTTTTTTCCTTCAAAGTATTTATTTAAATCATACATCCATGTAATAGAATCTCCTAGAAAAACAATATTTTCCGGAATCACTTCTTTCTCCACTACCTTAGTTACTTCTTTTACCTTATGATGATTATAAGTTATAAAGTGAAATATGGTGAAACCATTTACTAGTATGCTAATGATTAATGCTATAATGATTCCTTTATGGAGTTTTTTATTTTTGATTACTACCTTTTGACCATATAGTCTTTTGTTCTTTTTGGTTCTGGTGGTTTTAGCTACTTTGGTGGACTTTATATTCTTTTTGTTTTCTATTTTTTTTGTTGTCAACTTTACCAACTCCTAAATTTCTTTTATAGTATAGCACTTTCTTTCCTATTTTTGAATATTTTTTAGTTGATAATTTACATTATTTTTTATCTTTTACGTTTTATTAATTAACACTTTTCGACAAAATTTTACAATATCCTTGTACTATAGATTTATAATTTTTTAGATCATATTTATTACTTTTGCTTTTATTATATTAAAAATATTTCTTTATTTCGACTATTGATCATATCGTATTTTACTTTTTGTGTTTTTTCCTTTCAATTTAGCTAAAATAAAAAATACTAGTACCTTATGTTTTCTAGTATTTATTTTATATTACTCTTTTCCAAAACCAGTAAAGGATAACATCAATCCTCCACAAGTATTCGCCGAATTCTCATGATAACCATATTCTCCAAAGGTGAAGAAACAAATAAATGGTACTCCTTTAGCTTCTTTTACCAACTGCTTATGTACTTCTGGAAGCCTTGTTCCTATGGCTAATTTTCTTGCTCCACTGTGTACTAACATATAGGCAGCGGGATCGGTTGTTAATTCTTTTCGAATTAGTTTTACTATGTTTCCTGTTGCATTAATTAATTCATCAGTGGTTGTTTCTAGTAAAGTAACAGCCGTATTTTCTACTAATCTATTTCCGATATTCATGGTATTATTGGTATTTCCAATCATAGGATGTCTTACTACAGTCAGGCTTCCGATTTGATCTTTTACCCCTAATGGATGAAGAATTGAGTCTAACAAAAGATTGGTTCCATGTAATTTACTGGTACTTGATTTAACCCAACTAGCATATTTCTTCAGAGATAATTCTTTATCAATGGTAACTAAGGTACGATCCTCTTCTACTTTGGTTATAATTCCCGATATTTCTGTTTCATGATAAGCGCCTGTAAATTCTGTTACAATATCATTTTTGGTATAAAAGAAACATACAGCAACTCCATTTGAAAATACTTTATCATTACAAATTATTTTCCATTTTCCTTCTACGGCATCATCAGCAGCAGAACCTCCGAACATTGGTACTCTTCCGATGACATCTTGAATTCCCATTAAATAGTCTTCCTCTTCTTTCGGACTAGCTATCATATAAAAGTAAGCAGGAGCAGTTTTCATTTTGGCATTTTTAACTGCTTCTAGGGCTACCTTTCTTCCGATT
Source organism: uncultured Clostridia bacterium (assembly GCA_948433435.1). GTDB lineage: Bacteria > Bacillota_I > Bacilli_A > RF39 > UBA660 > UBA2730. The sequence continues at coordinate 6,315 of CAOJDX010000004.1, read as the reverse complement.
AAACGAGCATTTTTTCCTCCCTCATGGTAAGCTACTCCTACCTGTAAATCAGCATCGGCCATGGTCATCATCCCTGAAAAACCGTGATCACTGGCGACTATTCCTTCTGGTACAATTAAAGCTCCACTTGAGGTACACCCAATTAAAGGGATATCTGTAACGCTTCTTACCCCTTTAACAATTTCTTTAGTATTAGAGACACTTGAAGTATATAAAAAACCAACCTTTGAACTATTTCCTATCAATGAATTTTTGGCGGTTGTTACACCTGATGTAAAGTTATCTTCGGCCATACTATATCCTACTTTTGATCTTAACACAATATCACTCCCATACTTCATTAAGGTTATATGCTAATTAGAAATTTATTTTTCCTTGATATTACTTCTTATTATAACTCCTAAAACCATATAACGGATTTCTTTTTATTATTATACCATAATCTTACTTTAAAATATATTTTATTTTAGCTGGATATTCTTATTTTTTTGTGCTTCAAATTTTTTTTGAATGCAATCACTATTTTTAAAAAGGTTGTGCTTACTTTTGGAACTGAATATTTTTCTTGTGGTCTTTTCTAAAAAGGTAAATAAGGTAAATGAATTTAAAATAAGTCCTACTCTGAATGAAAAATTTATTTTCATAAGACTTGTTAGTAATTGAACTATTAGCAGCTATTCCATTTTGTTTACTGGATTATATCCATATAAATAAAATTTATTATTTTGATCTTTTTTTAATTCATATTTGTATAATTGTAATTTATTTATATTTTTCCCTGGATCAACAGTGAACTCTTGATTTCCATTACAAGTATCTTTATATACTACTTTTCCACTCATAAAGTCATATAGTTTTAATTCAGTATTTTTTTGACAATTTCCATTATAGTACCCTTGATATAGATAAAATGTATAAATATCTTTATTTTGTTTATAATGAGAAAATTCAGAATATATTCTATATAATTTATTATTGGTATTATCTAAAGTGATTTTATAATGTGATGAATTTTTATCTGTTATAGCAGTGTACATTCCATAATCATCTACATATAGTTTAATATTTGAACTTGTAAAGGTTAATCGTATATTGAATTTTTCTTGTAATTCTTTGGCTTGTAAGTTACTTTTATCTATACATAAATACTTTTTGATATTATTACTTGGACCGCAGTCGTATAAGTTATATTTATTTTTGAGAGAATATGCTAGTAAGATTTCTTCTTTCTCTTCTTGTTTTAGATTATTCATATTTGAAAAATATTTATTAATTATATTAAGATGAATTGGAAGTGATTTTATAAAGGATATTCCTTCTGTAACGTTGTTATATTCTTCTTTATCACTATAATGATATTCTTTTATTTTGTCTGATAAATCATAATAAAATATAGCTAATATAAGCATTATTCCTGATAATATCATTAAAAATATTGATATGATCAAATCTCTTCTATTTTTCATATTGTTCTCCTAATTAAAGATGTATTTATAGTAATCATTATATTGCATATTAACAGAAATTTGGTATTTATCATTTACCTCTTGATTAATTTTACTAATATATTTTTCATCAATATTTTCTTGGAAAGGGATAAATTTTGCTGTTTTATTATTATAACTTCCTATATTATTGATCCAACTTCTATCTGGAAATATTACTATTCCGTCATTATTTGTTGCCATGATGTCTTTTCCTATTATAATTCTTGAATCATATTTTATGTTTAGCATATTTAATAATGTAGGTAAGACATCAATATTCATGGCATACTTATCTATATTATAATTTTCTTTTAATGCGCTGTTATAAATAATTAGAGAGCCTCTGTTCCTGTCAAAGTTATTGGTTCTATCAATTGATGAGACCATATTGATCTGCTGATTGGTTAAATAATATGGTGAGTGGTCTGAAGAAATGATGATTATGGTATCGTTTAATTTTCCACTTTCTTCTAGTTTTTTTACTAGTTTATTCATTGCTAAATCAAAATCAATATTTGCTGCTATATAGTACTTTAATTGAGAGGGATATTGGTAATGATCTAATTTATGTAAATGTTTAGCTGCAACATAGTTAGTATGATCATAACTTCCATGTCCACTTAAGGTGATGTAATAAGTAAAAAATTTATTTTGGTTTAAATAATCATCTATTGTTTGATCCATCATGTCCATATCACTTCCATGAAAGTGATCGCATTGAGTGGTAATCCCCTCACCACAATATTTCATTCCGTCAAAATTTAGGGTTGAAAAGTATTTTTTTCTTCGATTGTAATTTCCACTATAGTTATGGTAGACATAGGTTTTATACCCCTTATTTTTTAGACTTCTTGGTAGAATGTATGGATTCGTGTTGTATACCATATCAATTAAACTGTAATTTTCTCCTATAATTGGTAAAGTAGCCCATTCTAACATATATTCACCATCAGCAGTGGATGCTGGATATTTGGGAGAAAAATAATTATTAAATTTAATCCCTTCATTTTTTAATTTATATAGTGTTGGAGTTAAGTTTTTATCTATAGCAATCTCATCAAATGATTCGGCTAAAATTAAAATAACATTTTTATTTTCAAAAATACCTGTGAAACTATTTTGATCAGTTGGCAGTTGATTACTAAAGTATTCATGGAGTTCTTTAATTGTTTGACTCTTTTCCTTATCTATTAAATTAGCAAAATCAATATTTTCTTCATTGTATTTTATCTTAATTGTATTAGCAAGACTGGTTTTTTTGTTCATTAGAATGTCTTCTTTTTGATCTCTTATTGCCTTAAATCCAAATACTTTTCTTTGGATACTAATGGTTGATGAGGCGATTAAGCCAAAGTTTTTGACGTTTAGAACGGGCATATTTACTTTAAATACTAAATTATATAAGCTATAATCGTTCTCTTTATTAATGTGTAATACGGAAAAAGAGGTATAAGAGAGTCCCAGGGTTAATAATATTAGAAGAACTATACCTTCTGTTTTATTCCAGTGATCTATTTTTTTTGGTAACTTTAGTAGAATAATTATACTGGGTATAAGCAAAATAGTGATAGGTATGATATTTTGTATTATAGTTAATAATACTTTATCATATCCATCCTTTACAGCATTCATAAAGAATAAGCCATTTATACTAAAAAATGATTCATATATTTTGAAGTATATTACTTCGGCACAAAAAATAATATCTACAATGATACAGAATATCTTCATCCCTATACTATTGATCCTTTCATTCTTTAATAATGTGGTCAAAAGGGTGAAAATTACAGCTGATGATAGAGATATAAGAAATAATATTAATAAATTATCAATATTTATTTTATTGAAACATATTATGTGTAGGGTAATTTCTAAATAAAATAAAAATAAAAGATAAATTCCTAATGCTTTTTTCATATATATACTTTCCTATCTTAGTCAAGAATATCATAATTGTTGGTTATAGTAAATAGTTAACTATACGTTTATTGGTTTTAATCTTTCAGGAATGATAATTTATATATCTTATTAATGAAGTTTTTATTTGAAGATACATCTTGAGGTTTGATTTGATAATATTGATTAAGATATTTTCATTAAAAAAGATAACTTTTTAATGGTAGGTGGTAATTACTATCATGTAAAAGTTATCTCAGTTATTTATTTTATGAAAGTCTATCACTAGATTTACTATTTAATGATAAATCGGCTACTCTCCCCGCCTTATAGGCAAAATAACCTGCCGCTGCAATCATAGCAGCATTATCTGTACAATATTTCATTGGAGGAAAAGAAATATCTACTTTTTGTTCTTCTCCTAATTGAGTTATAGCATTTCTTAGACCAGTACTAGCAGCTACACCTCCAGCTACAATGACGTGTTTTATCTCTTCCTCTTTAATCGCCTTTCTAGCTTTTTTTATAATACTTTCTACTGCTACTTTCTGAAAACTAGCTGCTAGATCTTCTTTATTAATTTCTCTATTTCTTTGTTCTTCATTGTGAACTAAATTAATTACAGCACTTTTCAAACCACTAAAGGAAAAATTGTAACTATCATCTTTCAACGGAAGAGGTAATTTGTAGGTTGTTTCTCCTTTTGTTGCTAGTTTGTCTAATTTAGGTCCACCTGGATAAGATAAGTCCATAACTCTTGCTACTTTATCATAGCATTCACCGATGGCATCATCTAGAGTTCCCCCTAATTTTTTAAATTTATAATGATCAGTCATTTTAATTAGTTCTGTATGTCCTCCGCTAACTACAATTGCTAAAAGAGGAAACTCTAATTCTTTAACTAAGCTGTTAGCATAAATATGTCCTGCAATATGGTGAACTGGTATTAATGGTTTATGGTAAAGGAAAGATAAAGTTTTAGCTGCTTCTAAGCCTATTAGCAACGATCCAATTAGTCCTGGACCATATGTTACTGCTATAGCGTCAATATCCTCCATTTTCATATTGGCTTTTTCTAAGCATTCTTCTAATACGATGGTAATATTTTTTACATGATTTCTACTAGCTATTTCTGGTACTACTCCACCATAGTCTTTATGGATATCTATTTGCGAAGCAATGACTGTTGCGATGTTTTCACGGCCATTTTTAACAATGGAAAAACTGGTTTCATCACAACTACTTTCTATTCCTAATATATACATTTCTTTTTCATTCATATCTTTCACTTCTTTCCATTAAAATACCATCAACTCCATTATAGTATCCTTTTCTAATTGCCACCTTTTTATAACCATATTTTTGATAGAGATTAATCGCTATATAATTATTGATTTTAACTTCTAGAGTTGAAGGTTTGTTGGTTATTTCTATAAATTTTTCCAATAATTTTGAGCCTATTTTTTGATTTCTTTTATCATTTCTTACTTCCAACATATTAATTTCTGTCCTATCATAAATCTCGCTATAATATAAATAAGCTATTAAATCATTATTTTCTTGATATATTAAATATTGGGCAAATGGATTATTCTTTAGCTCATTCATGATCAGCTCTTTTTTGAAAAAATCATTACTTAAAATATCGATTTTATCTTTAGTTAGTTTTTCGATCATTACTTATTAAGTTTTCCTCAGCTTCTGTTAATTTTAGATAGTTAGGATTTACACTATGTGGGTTAATATTTTTACGATTTTTATAGGTTTGAACGATTTTTAGAATGTCTGGTTTATAAGTTACTTTAATTCCCTCTAATTTAATCTCATCATTTGTAATGATTAAATAATCATCTAATTGAGATAATTTTTCTTCTAAAATATTTATTTTTATATGTTGTGGAAATAAAACTTCTTTTCCATTCTTATCATATATAGCTGTATAAACAAAACCACGTCTTGCATCTATAATTGGCACATAGTAACTTGCTTTATCAAAAGAGGTAGCCATTGCTTCTAAACTACTTATTGTTGTAATTTTTTTATTAAGACTGCTGGCATATACTTTAGCAATGGTAACTCCAATTCTAATTCCAGTAAAAGATCCTGGCCCATCTACTACAATGATTTTGTCAATATCTGTGGGACTTAAATTTATCTTATTAAACATAGAAGCGATTTCAGGCAAGGCATCTCTAGATAGATTTTGTTCTAGTTTTTCTTGTAGTTCTATTAAAAGTTCTTCATTTTCCACAATACCTGTGTATAAATAATTTGAAGAAGTGTCTATATATAAAATTCTCATAATATTGCCTCACAAATATCTTCATACTTCTTACCATGTGGTGTAATAATAAAAACTCTTTTTTCTTCTCCTACTACTTTTATTCTGATATCCAATCTTTTTTCTGGTAGATAATCCTCGATTGTCTCTGACCACTCAATAATACAAATACCACCTTTTTTGTAGTATTCTTCTATTCCCAGATCTTCTACATTTCCGTTCAGACGATATACATCCATGTGATATAGGGGTAATTCTCCTGAAGTATATTCTTTAATAATATTGAATGTTGGAGAAGTTACATCTTCATTTACTTCTAATGATTGAGCAAATCCCTTTGTAAAAATAGTTTTTCCACTACCTAAATCACCATCGAGACAGATTACCATATTTGGGAATTTTTCTGATTCGATATTTTGAGCTAGTTCTATTGTATCCTGTTCGTTATATGATGTTATTTTATAATTCATTCTTATCACCACTACTATTATAGCAAAATTGAAATGGAATATTCAACAAGTAGAATATACTTTTTCGGCAAAAATTAAAAATTGTTAAGGAATAATAAAATATAAAGTAAGAGACTAGAATTAAATATGAACTGATAATATAAAAGTAGACAGAAAAAAGCTGTTTGCTTTTTTGTTATAA
>CAOJDX010000003.1 GCA_948433435.1 uncultured Clostridia bacterium | reverse complement strand
TATGAATATACAGAGAAATCTTCTCTTACATTAGGTTGATCAACTCTATTTTCTGCTTTTCCAGCTACTGCATTAATATCATCACCCATTTCATTCATCTCATCAATAGAATTAGGATCAAAATCATTTTCTAATTCAATATCTCCCACAACACTGCGATAAATTAAGTTACATCCCTTTCCAAAAGTTAAACCAATCGCTCCTCCTATTAAAAATAATTTAAGCTTTTTCCACCGTCTCTTTTTCCTCATCATATTCCCTCCTAATTATTGCTCAAAATATAAATTATGCCTTTTCAATTTGATTTAATTCCACTTCTACACTAGTTTCTTGTCCAAATAAGTCAACTAATAACTCCACTTTATTATTAACGGTATCAATAGAAGAAACTTTTCCAAACATTCCCTTAAATGGTCCATCAATAATACTAACTTTAACTCCCTCAGCTAAATCTTTATTAACATCCATTCTACTAATACCCATACTATTCAATACTTTATCTACCTCATAAGGTTGAAGTGGTGTAGGTTTAGCACCTTTTCCACTAGATCCAATAAAACCAGTAACTCCTGGTGTATTACGAACAATATACCATGCTTCATCAGTCATAACCATTTCCACTAAAATATAACCTGGAAACATTTTTCTCTCTTTTTCTTTTTCTACACCATTTTTAACTTCCACTTCTTTTTGCATAGGAACAACTACGCGATAAATATAATCTTGCATTCCCATTGATTCTGCTCTCATTTCAAGCTTTTCTTTTACCTTATTTTCATGTCCTGAATAAGTATTAACTACAAACCATTGCTTTTCCAAAATAACTACCTCCTAACCTATTAATGAATGTACTAAAGCATAAATAACATCAACTAAATAAAAGAACATTGAAAAAATACACACAAATACTAATGTGGCTATAGAATACTTAGTAAGCTCTCTTTTTGAAATCCAATGTATTCTCTTACTCTCAGTCTTTACTCCATGACAAAATGTCATAAACTTATTCCATATACTTTTCTTTTCTTTTTTTTCTTTATCCATATTCTTCTTGGCCATAAAATCACCTTTTCTTTAAAATTTTGTAAAATAAAAACACTCTTTCGTGTTCACCAATAAAATAGCACTTTCCTCAAAAAAAGTCAAGAAAAAGCACCATCTTATTTATAAAAAGTTATGTTCCTAAAATAATCATAATTGGAATTAAAATTGCTAACAAAAGAATAATAACCGGAAATAAAACTAATTGAATAAAGGCAGCCTTATTATCATCAGCAAATAATCGACCAGCTAAAGTGCTTTTAGAGTATGTCGAAATATTTTTATTGTTAGAAGAACCATCCTGATTAAGCATAGAAACATCTCTAATTCTATCTCTTTCAACTTTTGCTTTAACATAATCACTTAAATAAACATTAGCATCTCTTTGAAAAATCCCTTTATAATAAGGTACAACATCCTCTGGAATAAACATTGAAAAAGCAGAAAAATTTTCCTTGATACCAGATAAATTATCTGGATTAATATAATTCAAACAATCATTGTAAACCCCCAAAGCAAAACAAGATAAATAAATAATATTCTTATGAATAAGATAATCTCTATCTTCATAATATAATTTACTAGTTCTAGTATACTTAACAAATTGTCCTGAAACTAAAATATCATCAATATTAAAACTAGTAATAAATTCCCCTGCATGATGAAGGTTTTTCATAGTAAAGTCTAAATGATAAATTAAATTTTTAAACTCTGGAATATCCTTATCCTTATTAACGTTATGCTCTAATAACCATTCTCTTAAAGTACAAATACTAGCATCATTCTTTTTCATAGACATCACCCTACTATTATAATTCTATAATAAAAGGTCAAAAAAGACAATCTACATCATTTATATTTTTAAATTTAATTTTAATTTGTCTAATATAAGAATATATATTAGCCTTTTTAATATCTAACAGTTTAGCAATTTCTTCGTAAGAAAAACCATTAAATCTAAGTTCAAAAATAAAAGATTCTTTCAAAGACAACATATTCTTAAAATGAATTAAAAAATGATACTGATCCTCTAAAACAAGAGAACAAAAGGTATTATTATCTGTTGCAATAACATCCTCCAATAATATATTTTCTCCTATTTCATAGGATAAAGATAAAGCACTTTTCATCATTAAATTTTTATTTCTACTTAATTTCCTAATATAATCTTTTAATTTACTCTCAATACATAAAATAGCATACGAATAAAATGAAACATCTTTTTGCAAATCAAATTTATTAACTGCATAATTAAGTCCTATAATTCCTTCTTGATAAAGATCATCATACTCATCTAAAATATTTTTATATTGATAAAAATATTTATAAGATAAATTACTTACTACAGGATAATATTTTTCAAATAACAAATCTCTATAATGATCATCTTGTTCCTCTATTAAATATAATAATTCATAATCATTGATGTCTTTATAATTCATAAACCCTACTTTCTATTACGGATCACCTCATATATCATGATACCAGAAGCAACAGAAGCATTTAAACTATTAATTTCACCATACATAGGAATACTAGCTATAAAATCACATGATTTTTTAACTAAAGAAGAAATTCCCTTACCTTCATTACCAATTACTAAGGCAGTTTTTGAAGAATAATCTATTGTTTTAAAATCTTGCCCATTCATATCAGAACCAACAATCCAAAAACCATGCTCTTGTAGTTGTTTTATGGCATTAACTAAATTAACAACTTTAACAACCTTTGTTCTAAGTAAAGAACCAGCACTAGTTTTCATCACTGTAGAGTTAATTAAGGTTGCTCTATCCTGTGGCACAATAATCGCATCAACTCCTGCTGCCTCACAAGTTCTTATAATCGCTCCAAAATTATGTGGATCTTCAAGATGATCTAAAATTACGATAAAATTCGCTTCATTTTTAAAAATATCATTTAAAGAATAATATTGATAATCCGTAACATCTAAAATTATACCTTGATGTAACCCTTTTGCCAAATCATCCATTTCCCTCTTTTTTCGAAATTCAACATTGATTTTGCTTTTTTGCACATAAGAAATTATTTTTTTATCATTAAAACCTTCCTGAAAAACAATTTTTCGAATACTTTTTTGATTGTATTTTAAAGTTTCATAAGCAACATTTCTTCCATAAACTAACATAAATTCCCTCCTAAAATAAGATCCATAATACACTTTATTCTATTTTGCTCTCCAACTAAATCCAAATAACCAATAATAGCTTCCAATGCTGTAGCATGTTTATAAGTAATAATATCACAATTTTTTGGATGACGACTGTTTTTATAATTACGTGCCCGTTTTATTACATCCAATTCATCTGCAGTAAAAAAATTTCTTTCCATCAAAATTTTTAAAAAGTTAGCTTGACTTTTAGCAGACACATAAGAAACTGAGCTAGATTGCAATTGATCTACACTCACACCTTTATTTTCAACTAAAAAGTGTCTAACATAATTTTCATAAACACCATCCCCGATATATGCTAATACCAAAACATTAACTTCACGTATATCCATAAATCCTCCTTAAAAAAGAAAAAGGCCTATGCCTTATCTCACAAATTTAACAAAATCAGGTAATTGATAATCCTCTACTTGATCAACTAATTTTACAGAGTCAAGAATAACATTTTTCATTTTATTCATATAAAAATCAAAGCCTTGATCATCCTTCAAAAATTCCGTAGGAAGAAATCCTTGAAAGCTAGCAATACTATTTGCAAGACGTAATTGATCACCATGAAAATCCATTCTATTTTCCAAATCACCATCAATAACTGCAAAATAACCCTCTGATCCTACATACACACCAATATGATCAATAGAAACATTTCTCTCTGCTGCAATTTCTTTTTTTAACAAATTCAAACTAGTATCTACTATATCTTGATAATTTTCTACAAGTTCACACTTACTTCGATATTGAAAATAAGCATCTTCTTCTTGATAGTTATCAATCATATATAAATAAGAACATAACTTATTAATATCGTCCTCATAATCATCCTCTAAATCAATAGAAAGATTTTTTTCAATTTGACTAACATAAGAAGAATCATTAACAGAAGTAACCGCCTCTACTATCTGCTGATCCTTCTCTCTATTTACCTTAATATTATGTCCTGCATAAATAAGAGAAGTAGTAACTAAAACTACACCCGTTGAGACAGAAATAGATCGAAAAAGATCTCTAACAATCTCATTTTTTGCTATCTTACCTATTTTTGAACCAACTAACTTATAACGTTTGTTCTCCATTTATATCACCTGTTTCTATATTATATATACACACATTTACTTTAAAAAGTCAACTATCTATCTATTTCGTATAATGTTTTTTCTCTTGTATCAACTAATCTAATTCCCCTAGCAAGTAACTCATCTCTAATCTGATCAGCCCTATTAAAGTCTCTATTCTTTTTAGCTAAATTTCTCTCCTCAATCTTTTGAAGAATTTCGCTTTCTAACTCAGGAGATAGATCTTGATCCATAGATACTGTTAAATCTAGAGACAAAACCTGATCAAAACTCTCTATTAATTTATATTTAGTAGGATCATTAATTTCGTCATCCTTTAAAACATCATAAACAACTGTTAACATTTGTGAAGTATTAATATCATTTTCAAAAGCCATCTTAAATTGTTCAACATAAAATTTAAACTGAGTTTCTAAAATCGAACCCTCTTGGCTTAAATTTAAAACTCTTCCTCTTAATTTATTCAATGAATTTTGAGCAATTTTCATCGCTTCCTCACTAAAAACCAACTGACTTCGATAATGGCTATTTAAACAAAAGTAACGATAAGCTAAAGGAGTATATCCATCACTTTGTAACTTTGTCAAAGTAAGAGTATCTCCCTTAGATTTACTCATCTTACCAGATTGATCATTAAGATGTGCTCCATGACACCAATAATTACACCACTTATGACCAAAATAAGCCTCACTCTGAGCAATTTCATTAGTATGATGAGGAAAAATATTATCTACCCCACCACAATGAATATCTAAATACTCTCCAAGATATTTTGAAGCGATTCCCGAACATTCTATATGCCAGCCAGGATACCCCTTTCCCCAAGGTGAATCCCATTTCATAATATGATTTTCAAATTTAGATAAAGTAAACCATAAAACAAAATCAGCTGGATTCTTTTTATATTGATCTTCTTCTACACTTTCTCTAAAACCAACAATTAAATCTTCTGCTTTTTTACCTGACAATTGGTAATAATGATCAGCTTTACTAATATCAAAATAAACATTACCATTTGAAAAATAGGCATAACCATCTCGAATCATTTTCTCAATCATCTGAATATAAATATCAATATTATCACTAGCTTTAGAAATAATTTCTGGCTTCTTAATATTTAATAATTCCATATCCTGAAAAAAAGCTTTTGTATAAAAATCAGCTATCTCATAAACTGTTTTCCCCTCAAGTCTTGCTCCCTTTTCCATCTTATCCTCACCAGTATCACTATCACTAGTAAGATGCCCAACATCTGTAATATTCATACAACGTTCTACACGATATCCAAGGTATTCCAACCCTTTTTGTAAAATATCTTCAAAAATATAAGTCCTCAAATTACCAATATGAGCATATCCATAAACTGTTGGTCCACAAGTATACATTTTTACTAACCTAGGATCAATGGGAACGAACTCTTCCAATGTTCTACTCAAACTATTATATAATTTCATGTTTTCACCTACTTACTAAATATATAGTAAAATCTATTGCTATTATAACATATTTTATCCAAAATAAAAGAGCTAGACTTCTAACTCTTTCAAACTAATATAATTACTTCCTTTAATAATCATATCTAAAATATAACTATTAACTGTATCTTCAATAATTTTATCCACTTTTCTAGCCCCAAATTCCAAATAATTACTCTTTTCAATAATTTTATTCACAACTTCTGTGGAAAAAGTAATTTGAATATCTTTTTCTAAATATACCTTCTCTAAACTTTTAAGCTTATTAGTAACTATTTTTTTAATATCTTGGAAAGATAAAACATTAAACGTACAAATCTTATCAATTCGATTCAAAAATTCTATTGAAAAAAATTCTTTCATCTCAAAATTTTGAACAACATCATGAAAACCAATATTTTTCTTAGAACATCCTATATTAGAAGTCATAAAAATAATAGTATTTCTAAAATTAATTACTCTACCACTAGCATCATGCATAACTCCTTCATCTAAAACCTGTAAAAATAATTTTACTACACTAGGACTGGCTTTTTCTATCTCGTCTAACAAAATAATACTATGTGGATTATTTCTAACAATTTCTAAAACACAATGATCATCTTGATAACCTACATATCCAGGAGGACTGCCTATAATTTTACTAATAGAATGTTCCTCCTTATATTCACTCATATCCAAACGAATAAAACTCTCCTTACCAAATAAAAATTTAGCATATTCCTTTACAAACATGGTTTTTCCTGTTCCTGTTGGACCTATAAATAAAAAGGAATAAGGTCTATCTTTAGCAAAACCAGATTTCATAATTTTAGTAAAATTACATACTTCTTCTATTATTTTATCCTGTCCATAAACCATAGAAGATAGTCTTTTCTTTAATTTATTAATATATACACCATTATTTTCATTCATTTCATAAATCGGAATTTTCGTTTTCAATTCTATTACACTAGAAACCATTTCTTTAGTAATAACAATTGATTTTTGTTGACTTCCTAATAAATCATTCCTATTAATTTGATCCTCTAATTTGTTCTGTTCCGTCTTTAAATTAGCAGCTTTTTTAAAATCATTATTAATAACAGCCTCATTTTTTAGTTTAACAGTAGCCTTTAATTTTTGATTCAAAGCTTTAATCTTTCTATCCTCTTCTGTAACATGAAGACTAGCCTTAGCACATACTTCATCCATAATATCAATTGATTTATCAGGATTTTTTTGATTACAAATATAACGATCAGTAAGTTCTATAATATAATGCAAAACTTCTTCACTAATCTTTACATGATGATAATCTTCATACAATGGTTTTAAACTAAGTAAAATTTTCATAGTATGATCATTAGTAGGTTCATTTACTTCAATCTTTTGAAATCTTCTATCCAAAGCTTTGTCTTTTTCTATACTTCCATGATACTCACTAATCGTAGTAGCTCCTATTATTTTAATTTTTCCTCTAGCTAAACTAGGTTTTAAAATATTAGAAGCATCAATCGCCCCTTCAGCACCACCTGCTCCGACTATTGTATGAATTTCATCTATAAATAAAATGATACTACCATCACTTTCTACTTCCTTTAAAATTTTATTAATCCTTTCTTCAAACTCTCCTCGATATTTAGTACCTGCTACTAAGGACGCTACTGATATAGATAAAATTTTTTTATTTTGAAGAAATTTAGGAACATCTTTATTAACAATTCTACGGGCGAGTTCTTCTACTATAGCTGTTTTTCCGACACCAGCTTCCCCTATTAGCAATGGATTATTTTTTGTTCTCCTAGATAAAATTTCAATCAATCGATTTACTTCTAAATCACGACAAACAACAGGATCAATTTCATCAGCTAATACTCTTTTATTAAAATTAACTGCAAATTCATTAACTAATAATTTTTTATCTTTTTTACTTTTTTTCACAAGAAGTTTATTGGAAAATTCACTATATATCTTATCTATATCAACTCCCATTCCGATTAAAATTCGAATAGCAACTCCATCCCCTTCTTCCAAAAGAGATAAAAATAACTGTTCAACAGTTACTTGTCTTTCTCCCCTTTCCTTAGTATCAAATATGGCATTTTCAATAATTCTTTTTAAAAGAGGAGTATATAAAAACCATGTATTTGATTTTTTTCCTATTCCAATTACTTTTTCTATCTCTGACCTAAATGTGTCATAACTAATTTTATAATCATTTAGTTTAGTCGTAATAAATAGTTTTTTATTAGAAAGAATGGCTAAAAAAAGGTGTTCACTACCAATATAAGGATGTTTTAACTGAATCATCTCTTCTTTTGCAACTAGCAAAGCTTTTTGTGCTTCCTCACTAAATTTTGAAAACATACTTTCACATTCCTTTCTCTTATATTTTATGATTATTTTAACCAATAAGGCAATAAATTATGTTCCAAAAAAAGTGACAAAAAAAAGATACTAATAAAACAAATTAGTATCAAGAAAACGAATAAATTTACTTCGTTGGAATAAGAACAAAACGAGTAGAACCAGAAAATCCAGCAGCAGATACTATCTCAAATGGAGAAAGAACACTAGTACGATAGGCATTTCCTCCCCTCGCCGCCCATGGATTAGAGAAACTTGGTGGAGTCATACTACCAGTATAAAAATATAAAATAGCATCACCTTTAATATACCCCTTATCTTTATATAAATTATAATATCTTCTACTCGGAAAAGCTACTCCTGTTGTTGTACTTCCATCAGCATTTAGTCCACTAAATCCTGAATTATATGAATCCTTTCGCCCAGAATAATGTTCATAATTGCCCATTACATGATCTTCTCTCCCACCTGATGTATCATAAAGACCATAAATGTTTCCCGTTGTACTTGCTGCCTGCCCCTTCTGTGTTTCATAAGTATTTGTTTTACAAGTTTCACTAGATGCTGATACTGTATCTGCTCCTATCCCAGTTATACCATCTATACAGTTATTGTACACCACCTTTTTTTCTATCCCATTATACTTAGAATTTCCATATTTTCCATATCTACTTTGTGAAAGAATAGTCATTGCTCCCCATTCCGTATTCTTAATCATATGTGTATCATAATTTCCACTTAACCCGTAAAATGTTAAACCATTTTCTCCATTAATACCATTTTGAATACTAGTAAATAAATCAGAAACTTTACCATTTATACTAGTTACACTAGGAATTGATGAAATATCATTTGTTGTTCCAGTTATTTCAAATTTAGCTACCCATATTCCAGATAATTCTATATTTTCGGGATCTTTTCTTGTTGCCTCATCATCACAGGTATCTCCCCAACAGAATGAACTTGAAGTAAAATAATTGTCTGGTGTGTCTCCTGTATATTGTCCACTTCCCATATCTATTGTATTTTTATCAACAAACTTAATATCAAATGCTCCTGGAGTTTCTCTTGTTGGTGTTTCTGCTCCTTCTATTTGATAACCATAAGTATTTCCTAACGTATAACTATATCTGGGGATCCACACCATAAAAGTATTAATATCTTCGATATTAATTGGTGTTCCAACCGCAGCATTTTTATAAGTCTCTCTTATAGTACTATCCTTGATAGTTATAGCATTAGCCCACATCTGTTTATCATAGTTATACCACTTACCTTTAGATGTACTAGACTTTACCCAGGTATTATTTGCATCATCATAAATAACAGGAATCATATCTCCTACTAGTTCTGGAGGATTAGGGGCTCCACTTGAAGTATATCCTCCTTCTTTACCATAAGCATTAACTTTTACAGTAAAGCTTTTGGCTTCACTACTTAATTCATAACTTGAATCGACCCACATTCTTAATCGGTAATAATAGGTTACTTTCTCACTTACTGTTCCTACATCCATGACCATTTCTCCTGCTTTTGCTCCAAACTCATCATCAACATCTAATGGTGTATAGGGACTTGGTTCTAATACTTCATCATTATAATTGGTACCATCTAAAGACTTTTGTAAATACAATCTAACATCTTCATTGCCCATAGTTGATGAGGCATCTTTTACGGCTGTTACCTCATAAGAAATTGGCATCTTTGGTCCTGTCTTAATATCAATAGTAAAATCAAAAACATAATTCTCATCACTTAACGTTTTTCCAACTTCTTCTGTTATGGGAATTGCATTATTAATCGTTATTTGATTATCCCCTTCTGTATAAATCATCGTAACAGCACTCGTTGTGATCGCATTTTCTGTTACACCTGTTTTACTAAAAGTAAAGGCGGCATAACTTACTCCCACAATCATCACTACTAATAATAAAACTAAACCTACTGTAATGATTTCTTTATTTTTCTTCTTTTCTTCCATACTTTTACTCCTTTATTTTATCTTTATACTTCTATTCTACCCCCCCCCCGAGGCATTTTGTCAAAGGGGTATTTTAATTACCTACTAAAAAAGAAAAGAAAAAAGAAGTCCGAAGACTTCCTACAATTAAATCAATACCAAAATTGTAAAGATAATTAATAATACTACTAGCATTTCCAAAATATATTGCCATATATTTTTAACCCACTCTTTAAATGATACATTTAAATAAGATAGAGTTACCATTAAAATTAAACTAGTAGGTGCAATAAGCATAGTCAAACCATATATAGATTGGAATACAACCCAAATAATAGAATAAACTGACTTATCAGATACCAAACTAACTAAATATGGAATAACACTATTAAAGGTATACATAGAATCGGAATTAAAGAAACTTGCAAGCATTGCTACCAAACTAGATGTAAATACATTGAACCCTTTAGTTAATTCAAAAATAGCTTTATAGATAACTAATTGGAATGGATGATAAGTAACAATTACTAAACCAGTATAAATCAAGATGACTAATACAGCTGGCTGTAATGCCTCTTTACCACCCTTAATGAATTTTTGCATAACATCATCAAATTTTACTTTATAGATTAAAGATAAAATTAAAGTTGCAATGACTATACATAAAGTTAAATCAGTAAGTGTCCAGTTTCCAAAAGAATTTACCGTTCCTAATAATTTTCCAAAAATAGTAAATCCAAATAATTTGAACCCTGTAACAGCACTTGTTACATTATCAAATAAATTAACATTAAATGCTCCAGACCATGAAACAAATGCTAAAATCATAACAAGTAATAATAAATCTAGAATTAATACAAGTGGCCATACTTTAACATTTTTACTATCCTTCGCTTTAATAGCCTCTGGAATATAATAGTTCATATCTTCTGTACTTGTTTTAGCTTTCTTTGGCATTTTCTTCTTAATATACATAACTGTATTGAAAATAAGAAGAGCTAAACCTATAACTAAAATAATAACTTTAGTTATAATCTGTGAATCAATTTTTAATGATAAATAATTCATTAAAATACTAACATTATTATAAGCATAAGTAGTACCCATTAAGCCTACACAAACACCACCAACAGTGGTAAGTAATGCTACAATCTTGTCATATCCCATTAATAATACTAAACTGATTACGAATGGAAAGAATAACAATAATCCATAGTTTAAACCACAAATTGAAGTAATAATTGCAAATAATGTCATAATAATCGAAATGGCAACTAAAGAGTGACTCTTAAACTTTTCTGCAATTTTATCAAGTAAAATTCGATAAGCACTAATATGATTAAGTACTCCATAAAAACCACCAATAACAAGTACATATAATGCAATGTAACCAAAATATTGCATCGTTGTTACTGGATATGAGAATATATCAAATAATCCCATTTGAACGCGTCCTTGTGATACATAACTAGTTTGGTAATATGCTGCTGGCAATATCCAAGTAAGAAGCAAAAATACCACCATAGTCAATAGAACGACTTTAACTGTATTATGTTTTTTCATAATTTTTCCTCCCACTTTAATTATACTAGAATATCTTTATATTACAAGCTTTTTAAAAGTATTTTTATGAAATTTATGTGAAAAAAAGAGCATTTTCTACTCTTGCTCTAACTTTTCTGAAATTGGTCTCATCAATGGAAACATCACAACATCTCGAATATTATCGCTTCCAGTTAACAATTGAACAATACGATCAATTCCCATTCCCCAACCAGAAATTGGTGGCATACCATATTCCATGGCACCTATATAATCATAGTCCATCTCCATAGCTTCTTCGTCTCCACCTTCTTTTAATTTAGATTGCTCAATTAATCTTTTTTCCTGTTCTTGTGGATCAACAAGTTCACTATATCCATTAACAATTTCTGCACCATTAACAACTAATTGAAAACGATCAGTAATTTCTGAATTATGATCATTAGTTCTCGCTAACGGCGAAAGACTAACTGGATGCTCAGTCAAATAAATTGGTTTCAAAATATGTGGTCTAGCTACTTTTTTATAAAGATAATCGACTAAATTACCATATCCAAGATTTTCAATTGGTGTATCACTATCAAGTTCAATATGTTCTTCTTTAATTTTTTCTAGTAAAGTCTCACGGGTATTATAAACATTAATATCAATATCTACATATTTCATAATTAACTCTCTAAAAGATACTTTAGGCCATTCTCCAGACATATCAATTACCTTATCGCCTATTGTAATATTTAATGTCCCAAAAATATTTTGAATAATTGTTTGTAACATATTCTGAATAAGCTTCATATTATCCTCGTAATTATAATAAGCTTGATAAGCTTCGATCATCGTAAAATCTTGTAAATGAGTAGCATCCATTCCTTCATTTCTAAAACATCTACCTATTTCATAAACTTTTGGTAATCCCGCAATTACTGCCCTCTTCATATAAGTCTCAGGAGCAATTCTTAAATAAACATCCATATCAAGAGCATTATGATGACTAACAAAAGGTCTTGCAACTGCTCCACTGGCTTTATTATTTAATATTGGAGATTCTATCTCATAATAATCTAACTGATCCAAATAATGACGTAATTCTCGAATAAAATTCATTCTAATTTTAAAACGTTCACGTGTTTCCTGATTCATAATTAAATCAACATAACGATGACGATAACATTGTTCAGCATCAGTTAAACCATGAAACTTTTCTGGAAGTGGTTTTAAAGCCTTTCCTAAAAATTGAAATTGAGTAGCTCGCAAAGTCTTTTCACCCGTTTGAGTAGTAAAAATTTCTCCCTTTACTCCTATATAATCACCTAAATCAACATGACTCTTAAAAAACTGATATACTTCATCTCCTAAAATATCAACTTTTAAAGAAACTTGTAAATCACCATCAATATCTCGAAGTCGTAAAAAACTCATTTTACCCATTTTACGCATAAAAACAATTCTTGCGGCAACAAAAACTTCAGCTACTCCATCTTCTAATAAAGAAGCCTCTTTTAAACTATGCGTAACAGGATACCTATCAGGATAAGGATTACAAAATTCTCTAATATTTTCTAATTTCTCTCTTCTTACTCTTTCTTGTTCACTTAATTCTCGCATACTTCTTCCTCCATAACCTCTTGATTTAAACTAATAACCCTTGTACCAACTATACAATCAGCTACTCCTCTGCCATCTTTTCTAATAATAATCATAAACATTGTAATAATAACGATAAGATATTGAATAACTTCAATAATACTAGATCCATAAAAATAAGCATTTTTACCAAATAAAGTAACAATAGCAATTAAAATATCAGCTAAAATAAAATTATTAATTAACTCTCTAGCAATCATATTATTCATAGTCAAACTACTATGATCATTTTTAATAATTTTTATTTTCATCAATTTTTTACCCAAGGTTTGTCCTTCCTGATAAATTTGAAAAACAATAAAATATAAAACCAAAATTATAATAGTAATAATATTAGAAAAACCTATTGCTTTTGTTTGTTCATAACTTAAATCAATGCTTTGACTTAAATAAGTAGTGGTATCAATTTTCTGATTAATATAATTTTGTATTACTTCTGCTGATTGTTCACCTAATTTTTTTACCGTAGAATTATTAGTAAATGGATAAGCAAGCAAAGAAGAAATAACTGAAATAAGCATAATATCTACAATATAGGCCGCCAATCTTTGTACAAAATAAGCTTTATTTTTCATTCTCTAATCCTCCCAAAAATGTTTCTAATATATGTAGTATATCACGAATATGAGAACTTTGATATATCTTATTTTTAATAAGATTGCCTCCTTCAATTCCCTTTAAATACCAAGCAACATGATTTCTAATCTCTAATACAGCTACTTTTTCATCCTTCAAAGTTCTTAAATACTGTAAATGTTTAATACACATCTGTACTTTTTCCTGCTTTGTTGGAAGAGTATAACTATCCCCCTTCAAATAAGCAATAGTATTACGAATTAACCATGGATTTCCTAATATTCCTCGACCAATCATAACCGCATCACACTTAGTCTCTTCAAGCATTCTTTTAGCATCTTCTGGAGTTTTAATATCTCCATTACCAATTACTGGAATATCTACAGCTTTTTTGACCTGTTTAATAATATCCCAATCAGCATACCCACTATAACCTTGACTTCTCGTTCTTGGATGAACACAAATACAACTTGCTCCAGCCCTCTCACAAACTTTGGCTATTTCCACAGCATTAATATGCTCATGATCCCAACCACTACGAATTTTAACACTTACAGGAGTCTTAACAGCTAAAACAACAGCTCTAACAATTTCAAATACCTTATCAGGATCTTTTAATAAAGCTGAACCTGCTTGTGCTCGAACTGCCACTTTAGGAACAGGACAACCCATATTAATATCAATAATATCTGGCTGCATCTCCTTTTCAATATATTTAGCAGCCTGAACAAAACTATTGACATCACTCCCAAAGATTTGCTGAACAATAGGCCTTTCCATTTCAGTCATATAAAGCATATCAATCGTTTTCTCATTACCATAAGTAATAGCCTTATCACTAACCATTTCTGCATAAATTAAACCGCATCCCATTTCTTTACAAATTCGTCGAAAAGAAGAATTACAAATACCTGCCATCGGTGCCAATACAACTTGATTTTTAATTTCTAAATCTCCTATTTTCCACATAAAATCACCTACATCGTCTTCTTAATATATTCTTTAGAAAGAACCTGATCTACCTTATATGAATTTAAAAACATCTCACAAACAACAGGATTCATAAAATCACTCAATTGAAAATCACAAATTCTTTGAAAACATAAACAAGACACCATAAATATTTGATCACTAAATGATATATTATCACAATTTTCAACTAACTTTTGATGCCGATAAAAAGAATAAGCCAAACTAATATCCTTTGAACAACATAAATCATCAAATAGACCATCATGCATATTTGAAAAATGAAAAATAAAATCTGCAAAAAAATCTAAATTAGAAAGAAAAAAATCTCTATTATGAGCAAAAAAACTCAATCCCCAATAATACCTATCTAATAAAAAAGAATAATCAATAATTTTAGAATCTTGATTTAAATGATAATATTTCTCTATATTCTCCATAAGTCCTCCTCCAAAACAAGGATATTATACTATAAATAGATAAATATCACAAGAAAAAACTAGACTAATTACTCTGATTGTCTAGCTTTTCTAATTCTTCTATTAATTGGGTCTTATTTAATTTAGCATAATTTTTAATATCTTTTTCCTTTGCCATTTCTCTAAGAGAAGTTAAAGACATAGATTCTAGATTATCACTCTTTTCTTCTGGCATATGTCCATTTTCAACTAAATAATCAATTTGTTCTTTTGTTAATGTTTCATATTCCAATAATGTCTCTGCAATTAAATTTAATAATTTTCTATTATCTTTAATAATCTTCTTAGCTTCCTCATAACAATTATTGATAATTTTTCTCATTTCTGTATCAATCTCTTGAGCAACATTTTCTGAAAAATTACGTGTCTTATTATAATCTCTTCCCAAGAAAGCAGCTCCTTCTTGTTGTTCTAATTGCATTGGCCCCAAATCACTCATACCATATTCACACACAATAGCACGAACAATTTTTGTAGCTTTAGAAAAATCATTTTCAGCACCTGTAGTAATTTCCTTAAACACGATTTCTTCAGCAACACGACCACCAAGTAGTCCTGTTACTTCTTCAAGTAAATCTGTTTTAGTAGAACATAATTTTTCCTCACTAGGAACCATCATATTATAACCACCAGCAGAACCACGTGGAATAATGGTAACTTTTTGAACATCTGAGGCATTTCTAAGTTTTAGACCAATAACAGCATGCCCAGCCTCATGATAAGCAACTAACTTACGATCCTTTTCACTATAACGACGACTAACTTTAGCAGGTCCCATTAAAACACGGTCAGTAGCTTCATCTACTTCACTCATAGTAATTTCATTTTTATTACGTCTAACAGCAAGTAAAGCAGCTTCATTTAATAGATTTTCTAAATCAGCTCCACTAAATCCAGGAGTTCTTTTTGCTAGATGATTCAACGTAACACCATCACCTAAAGTCTTATTTTTAGCATGAACTTTTAAAATTTCTTCACGTCCTGCAATATCAGGTAAACTAACAGTTACTTGACGGTCAAAGCGACCTGGTCTAAGTAAGGCTGGATCCAACACATCTGGTCTATTAGTAGCAGCAATAATAATAATTCCTGTATTCTCACCAAAACCATCCATTTCAGTAAGTAATTGATTTAGCGTTTGTTCTCTTTCATCATGTCCACCGCCTAAACCAGTTCCTCTTTGACGACCAACAGCATCTATTTCATCAATAAAAATCAAACAAGGAGCATTTCTTTTAGCTTGTTGAAACATATCACGTACACGACTAGCTCCAATACCAACAAAAAGTTCCACAAAATCAGATCCACTAATATAGTAGAAAGGAACATTAGCCTCTCCTGCAACAGCACGAGCAAGTAAAGTTTTACCTGTTCCTGGAGGCCCCATTAATAAAACTCCTTTAGGAATTCTAGCTCCCAACTTCTGGAATTTTTTTGGATTTTTAAGGAAATCAATAAGTTCGCTTACTTCTTCCTTTTCTTCCTTTAAACCAGCAACATCCTTAAAGGTAACCTTATTCTTATCACTAGAAAGTCTTGCTTTACTCTTTCCAAAATCCATACTACTTCTATTTCCTGCCATTTGCTTATTCAAAAAGAAGAAAGCAACTCCAACAAGAACCACTAAAGGTAAAACATTAGCAATAATCAATAGCAAAGAACTAGATTCAGGATCAGCCACTGTCGTAAATTTAAAGTTTTGTGATTCAGAATAATTAACAATCTGTCTCATCACTTCATTACTAAGTGGCAACCTTACAAAAAATTCTTCTCCTTTTGAATAATCTTTAAGAGTTCCTCTAACTTCATAAGTACCCGCTCTATCTCTTGGAGTAACTACAAGTTTAGTAACTTTACCAGTAGATAAATCATTCATAAATTCATTATAATCTAATACATTAACAGTAGTATTTAAGGTATTAACCAAATAAACAACTGCTAACATAATTAAAACAAGAAATAAATAAGGTAACATTCCCTTTTTAATTGTTTTTTTATTTAAACTATTATTCATTTTCTTCCTCCAATTAACAGTATTTCAATATTATATCACATTTTTCTGATTTTTTCTTATCAAATTTACTTTTTTTTAAGCCAGGAATCCATACAATTCGACCTAAACCATCTTCCACAATCGGCCACATATCTCGACTCTCAAGTGGAATTTTACAATCAATAAAAATATCTTTAATTTTTTTACTTCCCTCAATTCCTTTAAGATAAATTTTATCACCAAACTTCCTAGTTCTAACTACAAGTGGTAAAACAATTTCATCACTAGATAATCTACATATATTATTACTATTATCCTCAATAAAATCAACTTTTTTTATCGAATGACCATTAGGAAGTTTAGCATATTCACTTAATTCAATTTCATAACAAGTAAGTTCCTCCATCTCTCTTTTTAAATAAAATACATCATAACTTTTAATCGCTTGCACACCATTAGGCAAATCAACAACCATATTAGATCTTTTTGTTTTAATAACACTAAAAATAAGTTCAATATGCCTATCATTAATTAAAATTAAATCATCCTGATAAAATTCCTGCATTAAATAATATAATATTTCTTTCTGTAAAAATAAATCGATTTCTAAAAACTTTTCTATAGAAATTTTACCATTCTTAATAACCTTCTTCAATACTTTATCTCTTTCCTTATTAACAAATAAACTGACTTCTTGAAGAATTCGACTAAATTTTAAAAACTTTTTATGTACATTTTTTTCTTCTTCTTTTAAAAATGGTAATACTTTTTTACGATATCTATTCCTAGTATAAACAGACTTTTTATTACTACTATCATTGAAATATTTAATATGATAAGTTAAATCATAATCTACAAGTTCTTCTTTAGTAAAGAAAATCAGTGGTCTAACTAAGTAATAATTTCCCATATCAACATATTCTTTAAACCCAGCATATCCTCCTAAATTAGAACCCCGAACCATCCTCATAAGAATAGTTTCTATTAAATCATCACCATGATGTGCTGTCATTAAATAATTTGCATTATATTTATTTACTAATTCTTCAAAATAATGATAACGAATATTTCTAGCTTCATTTTCAAAATTATCATCACCATACTTCTCAATCTTCATTGTCTCAAATATTAAATTATTTTCTAGACAATATTCTCTAATATATTCTTCTTCTAACTTACTTTCTACTCGTACATTATGATTAACATGAGCACATATCAATTTCAAAGAATACTTTTCCCTAATTGTTAAAAGCATATCCATTAAAGCCATAGAATCTGGACCACTAGAACAACCAACAACAATAATGTCATCCCTATTAAAATTAAAATATTCATCTATCATTATTTTCTTTTTACTCATTTTTTTTCACCACAACTCTAAACTATTATATCACTAATTTGTTGATTTCAAATACTAAAAGAGAATTTATTTAATATTTAAAATAAATTCCCCATCTTTACTATATAAATATTTTTCTCTAGCATATCTTGCAATATAGTCAGCATCTTGCATCTTTCCCACATCAACTTTTAAAGCTTCCTCTTTTTTCTTCAATTTATTTAACTTTTTTTCTAAAATTTTATTTTCTTGATGTTTAGCATATATTTCAACCCAATATTTACCAGTCGTATAGGTAGTAAAAACAATAGTAAGAATAGAAATTCCTCCTAAAAGAATTAGTCTTCTTTTTCTTTTATGTCTACTCTTAACCTTATTATCTGCCTTTTTTAAAGCCATCTAACCACTACCCTTTCTATCATAAAGTATAAAACAATTCAAGAAAAATAACAATAACTTTATAAAGCTAAATAAAAATTTTACATTTATTTACGAAACTTACTTTTAAAAAAAGGAAATAAAGATAAAAATCCTAAGATAAAAACAAATAAAAAGTATACATGAATATAACCATTATTAATTATCCTTAATAATATAAAATAAATAATACTCATGAATAAAGCAAATACTAAATTAAATATAACTCTCCATTTTTTCTTCCTTAAAAAAAGTAGTTTATAAAATAAATTTACCAAAAAGGAACAGACTATCCCATATATATAAGTATATATAATAGAATAAATTTGTAACGTTAAACCAATCATCTAAACAATCTATTAAAAAGACTATTTTCTTTTTCTTTTTTATGATCTTCATCTAAATAAATCATACTATTAATCGTTCCTTTAATAGAAACATTTCCCTGAATAGTATCTAATTTAATTAATTCCAATCCTTCTCCTTTTACTAATAAAAATCCCATTACTGTATCCATTAAAAATTGTGTATCATCAAAATTTTCTATTTTCTTAACTCCACTAGTCATTAAAGACTTTCTTTCTACTAAAGTAATTGTATGATTATATGCACTGCTTCCATCTATCTTGTCCATTTAATTTCCTCCCATAAAATAATATGCAAAAAAAAATAAAATAGACATATTTTTAAGAAAAGAAAAAGGACTTTCATATAGTCCTATTACAATTATTCTTCTTCACTAACTAAACTAGTATTATTATATTCTTCAATAATTGCATCTTCAAATACTGCTCTTGTCTCAGCATTAATTGGATGAGCTACATCACGGTATTCTCCATTTGGATATTTACGGCTAGGCATAGCAATAAATAAACCATTTTCTCCTTCAATAACACGGATATCTTTAACAGCAAAAGCATCGTCAATAACTACTGATGCAATTCCTTTCATACGAGATCCTTCTTTTTCAATTTTACGTACTTTTACAGATGTAATTTTCATAATATGTTATCCTCCTTATAAAGCTATTCACTTTATAATTACATTTTATATGATTAAAAATAAAAATGCAATATATTTTACATAAGTTTAAATAAATTTATTTTTTTAAATCAATAATTTCTAAACTAGAAGTAATAATATCATTATATGAAAAGGATCTTATTTTCATATCTTCTTTACTTTCAATAATAAAAATAGCTGAATAACAATCCTTAACAATACCATTAAATTCCTCTATTTGATTCCGATTACCATTAAATCTGAAATTATAATTTTGTCCCTTCATTTGCCTTATATTATTTCTAACAATATCTACATTCATCTAGGAAACCCCACATACATAGTACCATTAGTAATAATACCACCCATTCCATCAGAACCATATTTAGTTTTCTCTAAAAGAGGAATTAAATCAATAGACTTATTTTTTTCAGCTAAAGCAACACTGCTAGCAATAATAGCAGGATCAAGAGCATGAATGTTAACCCTTTTAGGACTAGAGGCAAAATTAGCACCCGCTTTAATTAGTTCTTCATAATTAGACTGACAAGCCCCTGCAATAATAATAAGCTCATCTTGACTTTCCTCATACTCTCTAGCCTTCTTTACCGCTTTGATAAAATCATTACTATTTTGATAGGTATTTGTTTTATTTTTAAAAACATCATGTCCTGTAATAACAACTATATCAGGTTTATACAATTTAAGATTTTCATTAATCTTAGAAGCCACCTCATACTCCTTTAAATTAATGCCATATGCCTCTACTTTTAAATCACTATAAAAATTAATACACCGTTCTAAATAATCAGGATCTGCATCAATATGCAATATTTTACCTGGTAAATAAAAATACTCACTTCTATCTAAATTCAAACTATTTTTAGCTTTTTGTACTAAAAGACGATCTTCTCTAGAGGAATCAATTTCATCAACAACTTTAACTAAATCGTCAACAGAACTATCAGCAATTAACCGTACATCAACTCCTTTTAGAAAAACATTATTATGATCAATTTCGATTATTCTAAACAAAATATCATTATTATAAGATTTTCTAGTAACAATATCTCCAACTACAAAATTCATAAACTTCCCTCCACTTAAGCCTATGAAAAAATAAAGAAAAGTAATACTAAATTTAAAAAAGTCTTTTTCTCAAAAAAAATTAAAACCACTAGATATAAAATATAATTGTCATATTTAAAAATTTATCACTGAATAGGATATAAAAAATGTAGATTTTTATTTCTACATTTCCTTTATTTTTTTAAGAATTAATTCTTTATCTTGGATATAGGGAAGTTCATTTTTATAAGCAATTTCCGCCTTTGCTATTTCTTGTCCTAAGTAAAATGCATGCTCTATATTACTGGTATGAAAACATATGGCATCACGAAGTCCATTAGCACTTGTTCCTTGAAATACTTTTTGTTCTACTCCTTCTTTATTATATAGTGTCACTTGTATTCCATCATCACCAGTCTCAATAAAGAAATATCCTCTTTCATCTTCATCACAAAATAAAATATTACTTTCCGAAAATACTTTTAAATCTTCGAAGTTTCTTTCATACACATGAGCAGAACAAGCTATTGTATTAACATATCCCTTTTCTAAATTCAATCTTTTACACAATTCATCTTGAATTTTCAAAATTCCATAAATATTTCTAGGATAAGCATTATAAATATCATTTGATCGAAAATAAGCGGTCATATAAAGAACATTATCTTGAATAACAGCTTGATATAAATCCAAACAAGGTCCTTCATTATTATTTACTTCCAAACAAGGATCCCATAAGACAGAAATAGCTCTCCTTGAATAAGGTTTATTCTTTAAAGTTTCCACCATATAATCCAATTGATCTATTCCATGAAAATTACGAAAACGGCTACCATAGGTATATTTAATATCTAATACCATTTCTTTTACTAACAAACTTTCTTCATATGCTTTTAATTCTTTCTCAGTAATTTCTAAAGTCCCAAGCATACTAGGACTAGTCAAATCTTCATTTTTTACAATAATTGATAAATTAATTCCATTTGCCTTTCATCATAATCAGATAATTTTAAATTTCCATATGTACCAATTAATTTTAAACTACGTTCCCATGCCTCTTTAACT
Organism: uncultured Clostridia bacterium; assembly: GCA_948433435.1. Lineage (GTDB taxonomy): Bacteria > Bacillota_I > Bacilli_A > RF39 > UBA660 > UBA2730. Next base: position 69,397 of record CAOJDX010000003.1, on the reverse strand, counting down.
GTATTAGCACGAACCATAAAACCCTGCTTTTCACTCACTAAAGTTTCTGCATTTTCTACTTTTATGACTTCTAATTCTAATGGCTTACTTCTCCAATTTGATTCAAGTGATATTTCATTAATTTTTTCATTCAAATCATGACTAGATACAACTGAAATATGATTTTTAAAATATGTACAAAATTCATAAATACAGTCCTCACTATAATGAAATTTTTCTTGAAAATCAATTTTCCCTGTTTTTAAAAATGACAAAAATGTTTTAATACTTTCACTCATCTTATTATATATATCCGAATCTTCTAAAAGAATTAAATGATTAATCTCTGGATTCAAAAATAAATTTGCTATAATATAATTAATTCCATTCTTAGTATATAAAGTACCAATCGTCTTCACTTTATTCAAACTTTCCTGCGTTAAATGTTCTCTAATTAAGTTCGGCTTTTTCCAACCTGTTATAATTCCAATACCTGTTTTAATATGATCATAATATAAAACTGTATTTTTATAATACTTTAACATAACTCTAACCTCCCTACCTATATCATAACATAAACAACTCACCCTTATCAAAAGAAAAAACATCACCCTCTATAACAGAATAGAATAATCATATCCATTTAATGATTCATTTTTCACATCAAATATCAATATTTTTAAAATTAAATACTTCATCTATAAAAACTCACAATTATTTTTAAAATATTTTTCATTATAATTGATTAAAATACTAAAAATATCTATCACTTTCTCTTGTATTCCATCATCGATAAAAATGCTATAGTTAAAGCAAAATAAAAAATACAATAAGTCAAGACCACTTATTCGACAATAAATTCTACCAAAATTAAATACTATTGATTAAAAATATAAATAAAACATAAAAAGATGTGTTTACTCCCAGGTAATCACATCTTTTTTTATCAATTATAATTAATTACGATTTCTACTATCTAAGTTCCGGATAACCAGTAGTAGAAACAAGATCTAAATTCCAAATAGTCTCATCAAAATGAAGATTATCTTTATAGAAAGCTTTATTTCTTAAACTGTTCCTTTCAACTTCATTCAAATGACCATTAGAACTATCAGTAACATGACTAATTCCAGTTGCTTCTTTAACTTCATAACAATTAGTACATACTGCATTAATAATAGCATCAGTTGCACCAGTAAACTTATAAGTGTTAATTTCATTTCCATTATTATCTGTAAATCCAGTAACATTTCCAATAGAAATAACATTTTTAATAGTTGGACTATTATAAATATTACCTACAAAACCTCCATTTTGATTACGAGAATCTCCATTACTTGGACGCTTAACATTTACATTAGAAACTATATTCTCAATCACAACATTCTGTTGCGAAGCACCTAGAATACCACCACATTCTGTTTTATGTATCTCTAATGTTCCATCTACATAAACATTTCTAATAATACCACCAAATTTTCTACCTACAAGAACAGAAACATATACACCTGTTCCAGTAACCTTAGCATTCTTAACAGAAATACCTTCAAAAGTTGAATTAGCATTATCACGACCATCCATACCAGTAAGAACAGCTACATTATTTCCTCCAGATAAAGTAATATCATTAAACTTAACATTTCTAACTGTAGAATTATAAGTTTGTTTAGCAAAAGCAGCTACAAAGTCTCCACCCTTAGTATTACTAAAATGATTAATATTCAAGTTTTCAATTGTTCCTCTAAAATCAGCAAACAAACTAGCATTAGTTAAATTAGAAATAGTATGACCATTACCTTCAATCTTACCAGTAAATTGAGAAGTAACAACAGAATCACTATAAGTTTTACCTGTAAAATCAAGATCAGTATCTAAAATATATATACCACTAGAATCTTCATTAAGCATAGCTATATCATCAATACTTCTAATATGATGAGTTAATTTTTCAACACTACAATCTCTAGTGATTACATTACTAACAGCTCCACCAATAAGACCTAAATCATTTCTTCCACCAAAATTCATTTGTAAATTAGTTGCATTAATCCTTTCAACTGTACTCATCTCCGCTTTATAAGATAATGCCCCTGCATTACTAATAGTCTTAGGAATATTAGTATTTTCAAAATGAATATTTCCAACATAACCATATCTAATTTTATTAAAGATAGGTAAAGTATTTCCAATAATTTTATGACCATTACCATCTAATCTACCCATAAATGTTTGAGTAACATTAGTTGTCATATGAGAAAAATCAATATCATTATCTAATACATAATAACCATATGGTTGAGCATTAATCTTTTCAACTAATTCTTCTGCAGTTTTAATATGATTTACTTCAACTGTTGTTCCAAGAGGATCATCGACAAAGTCATTCGTAACACTCTTTAAGTAATGATAATATATTTTTCTAAGATTTGTTCTTGAAGTCGCATTTCTATTCGTATCACTTGATAAAGCTTGATAGAATCTTTCAATCATATAATCGACATCAATATACTTATTGTTTCTTATATTTTCTTCAACAGTAGCATATCTACTCATCTTATATTCTTTCCAATTCATTGCTGTTCCAGTAACAGACTTTGTAATTTTTTGAATAGCATCAAGATCTGTTTTCGTACTTCCTCTTCCGTAAGTAACATATCCATCAACTCCTGCATAACCAAGCATTTCAAAATAATTACGTTTTGCTGAGAATGCATCTGGCATACCATTATCATTATGACCGATATACCAACGATTTACCCAAACAGACTCAAATCCATAATCATTAGTACCAATACTATTAATTACTTTAAGACCTCTTACACTTACACCCCATGCATTTTCAGGACGTATAATAATTCTATTATCATATAAAGATTCTAAAGATGTTAAGTTCATTTGTTCTGCTTGTGCTGCAGTAATCGCTCCCCAAGTAGACCAACCTCCAGACTGATTCATTCTTGTAGCAACTCTTGCTTGTTGCTCAGGTGTTAATCTTATAAACGCCTTACCTTCGATATAATCAAGTAAATCTAAAGCATTCTGTTGTCCCTTGAAATAATTTTCTAATTTTTCTCTAGTATCAATTCTATCAGGACTTAAATTTTGAGTTGCATTTCCTTCCTTATTTAAATCAAAAGTTGTATTAAAGTAATATGGTCCAACATCTTGCACAAGGTTATTTTCACTCCAAACACCATTTTGTTCAACATTACCTTCAGTTAGTGTCTCAAGACCATATTTAAATCTAGTTCCAGCTTGGAATAACATTATTTTATCAAATAAAGCATGTTCAAATTCATGAGTCCAAGTATCAAAATTAGTAAGACCTGGTCTAGCTATGAACCATAAGAATCCTGCAGTATTTCCAACACCAGCAGCACTTCCACTTGGTTGCCATAAACCTAATACCTCACTAAAGTTTTTGAAGAATGGATAATTTTGTCCAACTTTTCCTTGAGTATATACAGGTGAAGTACCTATTACAATATTAGTACCTGGAAAATATGAATTTTTATAACCTGTAATGATTCTAGTACAGTCATAAACCATAATACAATAATTATTCCATTTTCCTGGGTCAAATGATCCAGCCAATGTATTCAAATGCCTCTTTACAAGATTCAAATGATCATTAACGATTTTTTGAACAGCTGCTTTTCCTGCAGCAGTATTTACATCTTTATGATACAACTGTGAAGGTCCAATCTGTAAATGAGCAGGTCCACTAATGATATATGTACAATCAGCTGGTAGAGTAATAATAGGAAGTATCATTCTACTATTTTTCTTAATCTGATACCAAGCACGATATAAAATATCAGGATTTTTATCTACACCAAATTCAGCTAAAATATTTCTTGCACCAAAATACTCAGTAAACCAATCATTGACATCAGCATAACCACCAATATTTGTAATAATATAATCTAAGAAATATTTTAATTCAGAACTTCCTGTATACTTACTTATATTACTTTTGAAGAAACTATCTGTAACATTAACACCAATATTACCAACAAATACTTCATTAACTAAACGATCAAGTGTACTGATATCCTTAAACATCTTACCTTCAAATAACAAGATATCAGATACTTTAGCACCACCTATCTCAAAATTATACCATCTATAATAATAATTATAAGCATACACAATTCTATTAAGCTTTCCACCATCAATCAACTGTTCTTTAATTTTTTGATTAAGAATTTCATTATTAATGGTTAAAATACTATCCTTATCATTTTGTAATATCTGTAAAGCTATATTTAAGGCAGAAGATTTAATCACTTCATTATAATGATCTCTATAATGTCTTGCATCAGCAGCCTCCGTTAATGGATCAAGTACAGTAGCATAATCCAATCCCTCAATATGAGTTTTAATAGTATTAACTATAGAAGAATCATTTTTAATAATATAATTATTAGGAGCGTAATAGATATCTAAGCCATCTAACTTATATATAGAAATATTTTGATTTAATTCTTCAAAATTAACTTTATAACTACTAATTTTAAAATCATCAAATACAACTTTTATATCAGTAATAGTATGATAATTTTCGCTCGTCAAATATGTTAATAGTTTTCCATTACTATATGGCATGATATATCTAATAACTTTTGTACCTAAAACATCGGTATTAGCAATTTTAGAACCATCTTCAACTAAATATTTCGCATCATAATAAGGCATTAATTGATTCAAATTATGATATAGAATATCTTTTTCTTTAGAATATCCATAAACTTTCTGAATTCTAACATAATCTGGAATATATAACTCACTATTACTTGAATCTGAATCTTCAACAGCATTAGGATCATCATTTTTTAATAAAGGTAATTTATCATAAGAAACACCTGTTAAATCCCATACATCCTCATCAAATTTAGCCATATTTTTATAGAAATTACGACTAATATCTTTTTGAGTTATAGAAACAACTCTACTACTAGATTCATTAGAAGCTAAACCAGAATCTTTTAATTCATAATTATTAGTTGCTACTGAATTTGGTTCATTTCCATGTATACTATAGAAATTTGTTCCTGTAGATAAACTGACATTATTCTTCAAAACAGAAGTTTTACTATCAAATAAACCAACAATCGCTCCATTTAATCTAGGACCTTTATTATTAGTAATTTCAATTTTGCTAATACAATTTTCAATATTAACCATTCCATAACCATGACCCAATACTCCACCAATTCCATTACCATCTTTTGATTGAGTAGAAGTAAGTTTTCCTTCAACATAACAATTCTTTATTGTACCATCAGTAAGTTTACCAACGATTGCAGAAACTCTGATATGTCCTGAAGTTATAATTGAAAAATTAGTTACACTACATTTTTCAATATTTGTATTAATTGCCTCTCCAACTACTCCAGCTGAATGATTAGCACCAGTAGTATAATCAAGACCTTTAATATGAACATTAGTAATCTTTGCATCAGTAGCTAGATTAGCAATACTACCCCTACTATTAGCTCCTGATAATTTTACACCACTTAATACTAAATTTTTAATATTCGCACCCTCTACTTCATTAAATAAAGGCTTCGTCATATTATAAATTTTATAACCATTACCATTGAAAGTACCAGTAAATTTCTCAGTAATAATTGAAAGATCATTATTACTAGCAAAACTAGAAGCATCTACATCAGAAAGTAACTCAAATGTACCAGATGGATTTTTTTCAATACTCTTAACTAAACTTTCAAAACTTATATTTTGAGCAACACCATCTTTTATAGTACCATAGTCTATTTCTAACTTATTTTGTCTTGTATTATCAATGTATTGAACAACATTATCATAGTCTAATGTTAATTTTAATTTATTATGATCAACACGATATTCTTTAATAGTTGTATAAAAAGTAGGCATTTCTTTTGAATTAACTTTTACAATATAATCACTTAAATTCTTAAGATCATCAACTTTTAATGTTGAAACTTCTTCTACACCATTATCTGTTTGTTTATAAACACTAGAACTAATAATGTCTTTAATCTCTAATTGACGTTTTCCAAGTGAAATCTCATTTTCTAATAAAACAACATCTTGATAATAATTAGAGTTATTATCTAATTGATTAGAATCTAAGTCATAATCAGCAACTACTTTTACAGAATAATTTTCTCCTTCTTTAGAATTAAATTGAACTGTATTATTTCCAGTCATTAAGTCTTGTTCCTTAATATTACTGATTCCATTACTAATGATAACTTTTCCTCTAATAATAACTTTTTCAGAATCAACAACATTGAATTTAACTAATATTTCACCATAATTACTTTCTTCATAACTAAATTCTTCAAGAGAAGGTTTATCTTTTAACACATCAACTTGAACAACATTATTACTTGTAATATTAAATACCTTAGTATTAGATAATTTTACCTTTTCAATAGTTATTTTCTTAACTCCTGCTTGATCAAAACCAGGAATAACTGCTTGATAATAATCTCCAGCTTTAGTAGTAGCATATTTCTTTCCATTAATTGTTACCTCAACTACTTCAAAACTAGTAACATTAGAACTTTTAAATAAAACAACTATATCTTCATCTTTTTCAAAATAATGATTAATAACATTATCTTTACTTGTTTGAACCTCAGTAACATTAACATCATAATCACGCACTAATTGAATTTCCTGAGTAATTAAATTATTATCTATAACTTTATTATCACTTTCACTTGTCAATACATTAGTATCTCTATCATATGTTACATTTACTACAAACTCATATTTCTCAAGCTCGATAACATCAAACTCTAATTGATTAGAACCACTCTTAATACTCTTAGTAACAGTAGTATTATCTGATTTTTTGGTCAAAATAGCATTTCCACTAATAAAACTATGATCGTTATCTATAACATCAAAACTTAAAGTAACTTTAGAATGATCAAAATCATCTACCTGTTTATAATTATCAATAGTTAAGCTATCCTTTAACACTTCAAGTTTTATTGTTTTATTAATAGTAGCAATAGAATCATTACTATAAGTAACTTTTGTAGCCTTCAAAGATTTTACTCCGCTAGTAGAATCAAGTTTATAAGAAACTTGATAACTACCATCAGTAAGTTTAACAACAGGATAATCCTTTTCATTAATAGTAATTTTAGTAATAAGATTAGATGTATTAGAATTAATTGTATATGTAAGTAAGGCATCACTACCCTTTTCATAATAAACCTTATCACTAACAACACTAACTACTTCAGCCTTTAAAAAAGCATCAATTTCTTTACTAGCTAGAACAATATTTTCTTTAAGATCAGCAGGATCAGAACCTACAACATAATCAGCTAAAATATCCACTTTATACGATGAAGTGAATACTCCATCAAATACCTTAGAAATCTTATTAGAATGTTGAATTTCATCATTAGATAATTTAATTTGTCCTACAACAACATTTTTATCATTTAATAAGTTAATAGTCATAGCAGTTAATGTCTTATCACTATCCTTAATTTCAAAGCTAACACTAACTTGATCATTTTGAAGAATCTCCGCTAATACTAAATCTGAAATAGTAGGAATCTCTTTCTTAACAACAATAGATAAATTATGTTGAACATCGAATGATTTTCCATTTGACAATGATATTCTTTCAATTTTTATAATATTAGAACCAACTTTACTAAATCCTGGTATAACTACTGAATATTGACCATTTTCTACTTGTAAATCATAATTATTTCCATCAATTTTAATCTTAGTTGGTATATTAGTAGTAGCATTAGTACTATCAAATTTGATTTTAATTTTTTGATTTTTATTAAAAGTTGAACTTTCTAAATCATCAAGATAAGTTTTAAAATTAGTAGCTTGAAATTGATAATCAATATTAAGCTGTAAATCTTTTTCTAATAAAACAGTCCCAATAACATCTTTATCAGTTGCTTTTGGATCAACAGTTAAATTATAATCAGCATTAATTTTAACCTTATAATTTTCTCCTTCGTTAACTAAAACTTGAATACTATTATTCCCCATCTCAATAGTATCAGTAGCAAGAACTTTATTATCCTTATCAATAATGGAAACATTACCATCTATTAAAGCATGATCAGGATCAACTACATCAAAGAAAATATTTACTGTAGAATGATTAATATCCTCTTCTACTCTATAATTATTAATAACAGGTTTACTTTTCAATATCTCAATCTGAACTTTATTATTATCTACAGCAGTTAACTCTTTAGAATCAGCTAATTTTACTTGAGAAATAGTTAAATTTTGGATTCCACCTTCTGTATATCCATCTACAATAACCTTATAAGTATCTCCTGATTGATTAACTGTATATGCTTTACCATTTATAGTAACTTCAACTACATTAGACTTAAATAAATTAGTACTTGTAAATTCTAAATTAATTTTTTCATTCTTTTTAAAGTACTTAGCTTCTTTATTATCTTTAGTAACTCTTATACTATTGATAGGAAATTTAGAATCATCAATTAAAATAATTTCTTTAGTAAACAAAGTATCTGTAATTTTATTCGTAGAATCAACTACACTATCCCTATCATAAGTACCATTAATAGTTAAAACATACGAAGTGGATAACTGAACATCCAATTCTATTCTATTGATTCCTCTTTTAATAGGTTTTTGAGTTGCAATAGATCCATCTTGTTTAAGAAGCACAGCATTTCCTTCAATAAAACTATAATCATCATCAAAAACATTAAACTCTATAATTACTTTTGAATCTTTTACATTACCTGTTTCTTTATAATTCGTTATTTTTGGAACATCTTTAAGTATCTCAATATTACTAATATTAGAAACAGTTGCCACATTACCATTAGTACTCATAACCTTAGTAACATTAATACTCTCAACTAAAGCCTTATTAGAAACCTTATAAACAACTTGATATAAATCTGTTCCTACTTTAGTAACAGTATAATCTTTTCCATTAATATGAATCTTAAAAATATCCTCTGAACCATTTGTACTAATTTTATAAGTAAGTACAGCATTATCACCTTTTTCATAATAAGCCTTATCACTAGTAGATGAAAGGATATTGGCTTTAAAAGAGGCCATAAAATCCTTTTGATATAGAATAACATTATCTTTAGCATCTTCTACACGATCAGTTTGAGAATAACTTGCTACAACCTTTACTCGATAATTAGAAACTATACCTAAATTCTTAAATATCTTAGTAATTTTTCCAGATTTTTTTATCTCAGAATCAGTTAAATCAACTTGTCCTAATAAATTGTCTTGATCATCAGTTAAAATAATACTCATTCCAAGTAAAGACTGATCATCATCATTAACATTAAAATTAACTTTTATTTCCTTCTGAATATCATCTTCCTCTAATGTCAAATCAGAAACTACTGGAACCTTTTTTATAATATTAACACTCAAGTTAAAATTGTCACCTAATTCAAATACTTTACCATTACTTAAAGTAATCAGTTCAGGCTTAATATTCTTCTTACCAAATTGATCAAAACCTGGTAAAATTGCCACAAACTTATTATTTTCAATACTTACACTATAGTTCTTTCCATTTATTCTAATTTCCTTAGGAACATATTTTGTAGCATTAGAACTCTCAAAATACAACTTAATCTTTTCATTTTTAAAATAAGTATCTGTAATACCAGTATCATTAGCAGTTACAAAATGATCAATATTAAACTGATAATCATTAATCATTTGTAATTCCTTTATCATTTCTATTTCATTAACTAAATTACTGTCTACTAAAGTTTTATCAGTAGTTAAATTATATTTCAAATTAAATTTAGCAGTATAAATTTTTCCTATCGAAACAGGCAATTTAATATTATTCGAACCATTCTTAATATCATATTTGCTAACAATATTACCCAAATCATCTATTATTTGAAGATTAGCCGAAGTAGTAGCCTTATCAGAATCTACTAAATCAAACATAATATTAAGAGTCAAATCATCAAAATTTTCTTCAACTCTATAATGATCAAAAGTTGGTTTTTCCTTTAATATTTCAATTGAATCTGTAAAAGAAACTTTTACTTTTTTTCCATTATTTAATAATACTTCACTAAATTCATATTGGTTAAGACCTGCTTGATTAGAAGATTTTAACATAACACGATATACATCTTCTAATTCATCTTTTACTACATCATAATAAATATTATTAACTTTTACCTTCTCTACTTGAGCTCCATAACTAGATATAGCCTTAAACTTGAATAAAAATTCACTATTTTTGAACACATATTTATTTTCTTGCTTTATGCTAGTAAACTCAACTTTATAGTCTAATGTATTTTCTAATTTTTGTACTAGAAGGGTTAAATCAGTTACGGTAATATCTCCATCGCTGTTCATATCAGCATTTTCTAATACATCATCTGGTAGAATACTTTGATGAATTAAATGAAACTGTAATAATTTTAAATCATTATAATTAATTTCTGAATCACCATTTAATTCACCTTTAAATAAAAAGTCATTATAAGCAGCATACACAGTACCCGCAAATAGAATATAAGATAAACCTATGATAGTGAAAACAAAAAGCATTTTACCATTTCTAGTTCTATCATTTTTTCTTCTCTTATATAAAATAATAATAAATAGTAGTAAAAAAAGAATAATGATAACAAAGATTATTAAATAATTTCTTCTAGAATGATCTATTTTAGAATTCTTAATTTCTTTCTTAACAACTGAATTATCACTATCTTCTTGATCAGAATATTCAGAATCATTAGTGCTTTCAGTACTTTCTAAAGAAGAATTTTCTTCCTCAATAGTAGAATCTAATTTAGAAGAATCTTTATTATTAAAATGACTATATTGATTAATATTAGAATGAACAGTATTTGTATTTCCTGGTAAAGAAGATATTTGTTCTCTAGTAATATTAATTTCTATATCTTTATTAGGAATAGATACATCCTTTTTTCCTTCAGATGTAACAATATTTTTCACTTTTATTACAGTTTTACCAATAGGTGCTGAAGCTTTTACTCTTAATCTAATTTGCACAACATTTTCTGTATTTTTACTTCCTGCTTTCTTAATAGCAACAAATTGAGAAGTAGTAGAATTATATTCTAACTCTTCCCAATCATTTAAGGATACAAAATCATCTTGTTTAACTTGCTCAAACGTATTTTTATCATACACTAGTGTAGCCATGTATGCATTATAACCTTTTTTCATTCCATTATAATTACCCAAATCTAATGTAACTACAACCTCCTGACCAATTTTCAATTCGGTCATACTAGTTTTAAGCGTTGTCTTTATATTATTAACTGAAAACTGATTATTAACAGGAAACAACATCAATCCAAGTGAAACGAGTATTACCCCTGCAAATGATAAAAAAAGGCTTATTTTATAATTAAACTTCATACCAAAACTCATCCCTTCTCTATATAGTGTCATATTATATCACAATAAATGTAATTTTACAAGTTTTTCATTATCTAAATGTAAGATTTTTATATATCTAATAATAATTCTCTTAAAATTTTATAATTAAACATGATTTTTAAATATTTATTTAACCAATTCTCTATTCATTTTATAAATTTTTACTTATATCATCTATTAATATCCCTTTAGAAAGCTAGTCTCTGATCATTCTATTATCGTTTTTAGTTCCTCTTTTTCTAAACAATATGAGTATATATAATATATTTTTGTTCTTTGTTACAATAAAAAAAACATATATTTTATCTCCCATATTTGTGTATCCTTTTTGTTTTTCAGATATTTATTTTTTTCTATTTATATTATTCTCAATCATAATTTTAAAGAAATATAAATTTATAACAAAAAAATAGTGGATAATCACTATTCTTGACCAAAGTTACTATAATTTTAATATAATATACTTCATATATGTCTTATAAAAATATAAACTTAGAATAAATAACTACCCAAAACTTTACTATTTATATCGCTTATTTTCCTTTGAAAAAAACTGTTGATAAACACCATCTGTATTAGGATTAACAAAATCACCAAGTTGCATATTTCCAAAAGCAAAATCCATCTTTCCAATATCCTTTATTTGTTTTTCAATATTTTTTAATTCTTCTTTAATATAAATCAATCGTCTATTTTGTTTTACCATTTGATCAGAATTTAAATAATACTTATTTTTAGGATTGGCAGAATAATTACTATTATTATTATATCTTAATTGGGCACGTATCATATCTACTTCATGATTTAAACATTCTTCTCTTTCTTTCAAAACTAATGCCAAAAAACTTTTATAAAGAGCATCTAATGTATAAACTTTTCTTTGCCCACTAACTGTTAAAGTTGTTCGATCATTTCCATATGGAATAGACAAGATTACATTAAGTAGCTTTAATCTTTCCTGCAAGCCCTTTTGATTAGCTAATTGCATTTTTGTTAACTTTGTCTCGATCAAAATAGGATCAAAATCATGATTATATTGACTAGATAATTTTTCAAATTCTGTATTATCGATATTCATTTCTACAACAGCACCTATTAACTCATCATACTGATCATACATCTTTTCACAAGAATTTTCCAAGGCCTTCAATCTTGCCTCTAAATGAGAAACTTCTTTTCCATTATGATTAAAACTTGCAATAAGTGGTTCTCTAGACATCATTCTTGATTCGTTATCAATGTCTTTTATCCTTATTCTATATGAACTTTCACTAAATCCCTTTATTTCGTTATTATTCATTAAACAATCTCCTTTTACTAAATTAAAATTAGTATAGTATATCATTATTAATATATCATAAGTATCTTCTAATTTCAATACTAAATACTTAACTCATTACTAATATTTACAAAAACTTCTACTGGAATATCCTCAGCACGACTATTAAGAGATAATTGATTTTGAGAAAGAATTAAAGAAATTCTATCTAAATCATAATTCTTTAAGTTATTTTTTATTGTTTTCCTTTTAAATTGAAAACTATCTTTAACAAGTTTAAAAAAGAAATCATAACTTTTAACCATCAATAATTCTTTTTTTCTTGTAAAAGCTATAACAATACTATCAACATTAGGAACAGGAACAAATTCATCCCTCTGAACAATAAATAACTTTTCAATATCAAAAAAATAATTCAAATAAACACTAATAGAAGAATAATTTTTACTACCACAACACGCTGAAAATCTCTCTCCTACCTCTTTTTGAACCATCATCACTATCTTTTCAACCTTTAAATGACATTCCATAATTTTCATTAAAATTGGTGTCGTAATATAATAAGGAACATTAGCAATAAAATATAATTGTTTATATGGATAATTATAAATGTCTTTCTCAATATCCCTACTTAAAAAATCATCATAAATGATTTCAACATGCTCATTATATCGAAATTTCTCATCTAAAAAAGGTTTTAATTCTTTATCAACCTCATAACTTACTACTTGTTTCGCCTTCTTACAAATCTCTTCCGTTAAAATTCCCATTCCTGGACCAACCTCAATGACTAAAGTGTCCTCTGGAATTTCACTTCTATTTACAATATCCTCTACTATCTTTTTATTCTTAATAAAATTTTGTCCAAACTTCTTCTTAAAGTCAAATTTGCCCATAAAATCACCAACATAAATATAACAAAAAAAAAGAAAGTGAGCAATTAAATTAACTCACTATCTACTTCAACTTTTTTCACTACCTTACTTTCTTCCTTATTAGTAGTATCACTCTTTAATTTAACTTCCTTTTCTTTAACCTTATCTACTCTATCTTTATCCTTATGAGTTGGAAGGAACATAAAAACAATATTAGCAATAATCAAACCATACAACATAATTCGATTAAAAGATAAATAATCATTAAAATAATTAAAGTTTACTCCCATTTTTTGGATATTATTAAATAGCATATTCTTATCAAAAACAGCTCGATAACAAACAAATATATTAGTTGCAAAAACTAAAGTAGCAGTAATATTATAAAATATATTTTTTGTAACCCCTTCTTTTTTCCAAAAGGAATTCACAATAAATAAGATGAGTAATAAAAAATATGGTAAAAAAATAAATATAGCTTCTGTTAATGATTTATTAAGTCTGGTATACATCCTAAGAATAATAAATAAGGTAAGACCAAAGGAAATAATTAAACATACATATTTAAGAAAAGAACATAATCCATTAATTATTTTTTTCATTAAATACCACCTCCTATTATCTTTCTAAACCATTCAGAAACCTCATAAACTAAATCTATAGAATTTTGATAAGAAGTCTCAATTTTAGTATAACTATCTCTAGTGACATTAAAAACATTAGTCTTATCATAATCACTACTAAAATGATAACTACTATTATTTTGTAAAACTCTTTTCACATAAGCAAGATCATTCATTAATATTTTCGAACTAATAGAAATATAAGGCTTAATTTCATTAAAAGATTGTGTTTTAACAGCTGTAGGTGCAATATCCATACTATATATTTGTAACGTAATACAATCATTAACAATATCAGATTGATAATAACTTAATAAATCATATACATCTTGAATATTAACCTTAGTCTTTGTAAATATTTTATTAGCATCTGTTCCCTCATATCTTGAAATACACATATCTAATTTAGATTTAATACTCATTAAAGTAGTTTGATCTACATCACCTCTATAATTATTGGCATTAAAAGAAGATATATTACTTCTAATTTTTTCTATTTTACTTTTATTTTTTGTATATACATCTACATATCCTTCATTTTTAACAAACTCATTTGCAACTTCCTTACTGTGATAAAAATTTAAGAATAAAACAAAGCAAGCAAGAGCAAATACTAAACCAGTTAAGATATAACCAATAATACTAATATACTCTATAAACATTTTTTTCATATCGACAACTCCTTTTTATAATATTGATACCACTTTTATGGAATAAGTATAAACCGTATTTTCATAATCATCATCCTCTAAAAGCCAAACTTTAAATTCATAACGATTAGTAGTACCCTTAGTAATTACCCTAGAATCAATAATATCATTTTTAATTTCACTTAACTTTCCTGTCGCAATAACTTTATTATTTAATACTAATCGATATTGTAATTTATCCCTTGAAATACTATCTTTACTTTTACTATTATCAGTTAAAACCACCTTATACTTTGTATCAAACTGATTCTTATTTGCAATGCGAAATGTATAAGGCTGAATATATTCTTCTTTTAAGGAAAAATCTTCATTAACAATAGTCTTCCCACTATCTGAAAAAGAAACCTCTAAATTAGAAATAATAGCAGGATTTTTAGTACTAAATACTTTATAAAATCCAAAAGAAAGCATACACAATATTAAAATTAATAAAATTCCCCCTATAATTAATCTATCTTTTTTTTCCATTTTATCCTCCTTGCCATGATATTACAATAATTCAATTTCTTCATCCTCTTGATCTTTTTCATGGTCATACTTCTTTTCTTCTACTTCATTATTCAATTTTTTATCCTCAAAAGCTATATAATCATCATTATTATCTTGCAATACATTCTCATCTTTTGTTATCTGTTCTGGATGCATATCAAGAAAACTACTGTCTTCAACATCATCTAATATCTCAATATCACTAAATAAAATATCCTTAGTAACTTTACTTTTCTTAATTGTTTTAGATAATTTCAAAATGTCGTAGATAATGATGAATATACAAGGAAAAACAACTAATAAAAGCCAACCATACGATTTAGTTAGAAAAAATTGTAAGTAACCAAGCCATGGAATAACAAAAAGAACCTTTCCATAAATATTTTCTTTTTGAACAGCTACATCATCAGGAGTTGTATTATTATCTCCTTTAGTTTTAAAACTTTTTCTACCAAGATCATCCAATGTAACTTGAATAATTCGATGTGTTACAGTCAATCCTGGATATCTTGGATCAACAGATCGAAAGGTAATAATATCTCCTTTTTTTAAATGCTCTGGATTAGGTTTATAAGCAATAACTGCATCTTGTACATTAATAGTAGGAACCATACTGGGACTAATAATTACATAAGCACTAACAAGCGGAACTGCTGACTGATTACCATTACGTTTTGTATATAAACCATAAACTAAAGAAACTATAATGATACCTACAATAAAAATAAAGAACAAATCACCTAAAAATTTGACAATATTATGAAATACAATTTTAAATTTATCGAACTTAGAAACCTCATAAACATATGATGTTTCTATTACACTCTCATGCATTTAATAATATCACCCCATATCTTGTTATTATTCCTTATTATATATAATACTACAAATAATTAATGATTAAAATATATTTATAAAAAAAAGAATAGATTTACACTATTCTTTGACGAAACAATAATATAAAATATTAGTCTCTTCCTTTACCATAAACATTTACAGTAACTTTATAAGTTTGTTGTTCTCCACCTACTTCATATAAAGTATCTACCCACATTCTTAAACGATAATAAACTGTTGTTGTAGTTGTATTACCAGTACCAGTAAATGTACCTTGAGCAAGTTGCATTGTTCCTATTGGAGCTCCTAAATTAGATACTGTAGTTGAAGGAGTAAATGCTGCTGGTGCAAAAGCTTGAGTATAGTTAGTTCCATCAGTACTAGACTCTAAATATAATCTAATATCTTTGTCTAAAACTGTACTTTCTGCATTTTTAACAGCAACTACTTCATAATCAATATTAGTAGCACCTGTAATAGTAGCATCTACAGTAAAATCAAAAACATTTCCTACACCTGTTAATGCTTTACCTTCAGTTTCAGTCATTGGAATAGCATTTTCAATATTAATTCCATTTTCTGATTCTGTATAAGACATTGTAACAGTACCAGTTGTAATAGTATTAACAGTCTCTCCTGCTTTACTATAACTAAATGCAGCAAAAGAGATACCAACTACTGCAACTATTAAAATAGCAACACCTAAAACTGATAATAATATCTGTTTCGAATTATTATTTTTTTCTTCATTATCCATATAAAATTCCTCCTATCTTTTTTATATATCATAATTATATACCAACAAAATTATAAAAGTAAATACCAAAATACACTTTTAAATTACTTTTTTCTAAAATTGAAAAGATTTAAAGCATTTTCAGTCGTAACTTTACTAATTTCTTCTAAAGAAACATTATATAAAGAACTCAAACTTTGAGCAATAACTGGAATATATTTTGAACTATTAACTTTTCCTCGATAAGGATCAGGAGTCAAATAAGGACTATCTGTTTCCAAAACAATATTTTCAAGAGAAATATTTTTAATAACTTCCCCTAACTTAGAATTTTTAAATGTCACGACTCCACCAATTCCCAATTTAAAACCCATTTTAATATAAGTATTTGCTACTTCTAAGCTTCCACTAAAACAATGTATAACTCCCTTCACATTATACTTTTGTAAACAATTAATAGTATCCAAAGTAGCATCACGAGAATGAATAACAACAGGTAAATTCAACTCCTCAGCAATCTCTAATTGCTTTTCAAATAAAAGAATTTGCTTTTCTTTACTTTCTTTTTCATAATGATAATCCAAACCTATTTCTCCAATTCCAACAATCTTCTTACATCTCTTGATTATATTCTTTAATTGATTAATCTCATCAATTGAAACGTTTGACACTTCCTCTGGATGATATCCAATAGTAACATAAATATTTTCATACTTTTCAGCATACATTATACTCTCTGAAATACTCTTTTTATCACAACCAGATAAAATCATTTTAGAAATACCAGCATTTATATTTTCTGAAACAATAAAATCGATATCTGGATAATAATCTTTAGACAAATGACAATGTGTATCTATATACATAATAACCTCCCCATTTAAAAAAATAGTAAAATAAACAAATCATACTATTTTTGCTTAACAGATTTTTGTGTTTTATCTAAATAATGTTCAAATACTTTAAGAGGACTTTCACAATCAGCAGAATAAATCTCTTTTCCTTCTAAAATTCCCTCTTCAATACGTAAGTCATAAAAAATACCAATTGAAAAATCATCGATTTCTCTCATCAATGAGCACAAACTTTCTCGTTGAATATCAGTAAGTTTATCAGGTAACATAAGCATTCCTGTTTTTCCATAGTTTGTGATATCTTTGGTAGTATTTAAAAATACAGCATGATGAAACAACAACGTGAAAAAATAAGCTACTGTTTCAGGTTTATGTCTTAAATTTAATCTTTGAAATATCTCCACATCAGAATATCTTTCTCTGGCATAATCTAATAAACACGCTATATGCAAAACATTTTCATCTTGAATATCGCCAAATTTCTCAATCTCACCCTCTACTATTTTTCTTGGCTGATCAGTACAACCATAAATAAAAGCTAACTTATACTCGTCCATAATTCCACTTCCTACTCCCATTAAATTTTTAAAATATAAAAAAACATCATAAATTTATGATTTTTTTCTGTAAACTTTTATCTTAATATAATAAAAAGTAACTACTAATAAATAAACAATATCTAAAATATTTTGATCATTACTTATTAGTAAAAGCAAAAAAATACAACTAAAAAAATAAATACTATCCAAATTAACAAACTTCTTTATTGCTTCGCTTGACATCAGACTCTCCTTTAGCTAAATTTTTACTACTTTTTAAATATACCATAAAAAAAAATAAGATAAAAAGATATTTTTCTTATTTTCTAGTAGTTTACACTCAAATTTACAATTTACTTTACATCTATTCTTTGGAATATCGGAGTAGGTTGAGATAGTTCATAACAATGATCATCCAAATACTCTAACTCCTGATGTTGAGTATTTAATTGTTTCAAAATCTCTATACTAGTATCAGGCATAAATGGAGCTAATAAACAAGCACACACACGAATAGACTCTAATAAATTGTAAAGTACCGTTTGTAAGCGATCACTTAAATGATCATCTTTAGCTAAAATCCACGGAGTCGTTTCATCAATATACTTATTAGCCCTTCTTAATACCTCAAAAATAGCAGCAATGGCTTCACTTACATGTAGAATATTCATTTTTTCCCGCACAACATTAACTAAATCATTAATAATATGAATAAAATCTGCATCTATTTCTTCTGTAATCTTTAAATTCTTAACACTTCCATTAAAGTATTTATTTCCCATAGAAATTGTTCGATTAACTAAATTTCCTAAATTATTAGCTAAATCAGCATTAGTACGAGCAACTAGAGCCTCCTCAGAGAAAGTTCCATCATTACCAAAAGAAACCTCTCTTAAAACAAAGTATCTAACGGCATCGACACCATAATCACATATATATTCTCTCGGATCTCTATAATTACCAAGTGATTTTGAAATTTTAGCTCCATTAATAACTAACCATCCATGACCAAAGACTTGTTGAGGTAAAGGTAAATCAAGGGCCATTAACATAATTGGCCAAACAATAGTATGAAAACGAATAATTTCTTTCCCTACCAAATGTAAATTAGCAGGCCAATATTTTTGAAATTCAGAATCATCTTCACTCATATAACCAAGAGAAGAAATATAATTAGATAAAGCATCAAGCCAAACATAAACGACATGATTTTGATCAAAAGTAACTGGTATTCCCCATGAAAAACTAGTTCTAGATACACATAAATCTTCTAATCCAGGTTGAATAAAATTATTAATCATTTCATTTTTACGAGACTCTGGTTGAATAAAGCCAGGATGCTCCTCAATATATTTAACTAAACGATCCTGATATTTAGAAAGCTTTAAAAAATAAGCCTCTTCTTTTACTTCATGAACATCTCGTCCACAATCTGGACACTTACCTTCTACTAGTTGAGAAGCCGTCCAAAAAGATTCACATGGTGTACAATAAAGTCCTTTGTATTCTCCTTTATAAATATCCCCTTTTTCATAAAGTTTTTCAAATATCTTTTGAACTGTTTTAACATGAATATCATCAGTAGTTCTAAGAAATTTATCATAAGAAATATTAAGTGAATCCCATAAATTTATGGCATTTTGAACAATTTCATCAACATATTCTTTAGGACTAACCCCTGATTCCTTAGCTTTATTTTCAATCTTCTGCCCATGTTCATCAGTACCAGTTTGAAAACATACATCATACCCTTCTAATCTCTTATACCTAGCTATCGCATCAGCAATAATGGTAGTATAGCAATGACCTATATGGAAATTAGCACTTGGATAATAAATTGGGGTAGTTATATAATAAGTATTTTTATTTTTCATTTTCATCACTCCTTATAAATAATATTCAATATCAAAAAAAGCTATTATACGATAAGGACGAATCATTCGTGGTACCACCTTATTTTATAATAACTTGATATTATACACTCAAATAGTTAACGCCTATCTACGACTATACCTACCTATCGATATAGTAGTTCAGAAGCCATACTTTAATAAAAATTTATCCTCTTTTTCACCAACCGAGTTCTCTAAAATAAACTGATAATGATTAAAGCTCTTCCTCAAAACATTTAATTTACACTACTATAACATTAAATAAATTATTCTTCAATATATTTTGTTAAAGATTCTATAATTAAAGTTAAAAATAACTCATCTTTCTCACCAATTTCTTCTTTTTCGTCAAATATTAAAATACCCCCTACTACATCTCCATTAGGAATAATGCTAGAAAGTAAATAATTACAAGAAATATGTTTGTCTTTAATAATCTCCAAATTAGCATTAGTCTCTTGATAATTAACTTTTCTACTATTAATTAAATGATACATAAAATCAGACATATTACAATTAACATAATCTTTTTGAAAATTTCCACTACTACCGATTATTTTATCAGTATCAAATATAAGAATATTTTTCCCTAATATTTTATTGACTTCTTCTATAAAAATAGTTAAGAAATTTTGAATGTCACTAAGAGAAGAATATCTTTTTAAAACAATATTATCATTTTTTACTTCTATTTCTAATGCTTCTCCATCTTTAATTCTTAAAGTTTTTCGAATTTCCTTGGGAATTACTACTCTACCTAAATCATCAATTCTACGAACTATGCCAGTAGTACTCATTTTTAACCTCTCTTTCTATATATATTCTTCCTAACATTTATAAATTTATTCAAAAAAAAACTATTTTTTAGTTTCTTCTATTTGATGAATCCTCGAATTGGTTTTAGTAAATATATATCTTTCCCCTTGTTCTTTAACTCCACTAATTAAAGTAGTATCTTTAACTAATATTTTAAAATTAATATTTTCAATTAATTGCTTCTTATAATTAGATTTAAAAAATTTAGTTAACTCCAAAGAAGTTTGTTTATTTTGTCCTTCACTAAGATCTCCTACAAAAATAGTATCTATTTGATTAATTAACAATTTTTCTATCTGCTCTTCTAACAACTTTTTTAATTGAGAATTAATTTTTTTATTGATTTCAGATAATTGTTTTTTTGTAATTCTAATCACTTCATAATGATCTTGTTCCTGAAAATTAGTAACATTTTTTGATAACTCATGAATTCTTATCCTTTTCACAAAACAAATTTCTTTTTGAATTTCTTGTCGATAAAAATCAATAATTCGGTTCATTTGATCTGTATTAACAACAATATTTTCCCTCTTAGCAATACTCAAACATTTTCCTTTTAAAACATCCATAGAATCTAAGGGAGGTTTATTAATAAGAGACATAATGTCATCATCTACCAAAGAATTGGTATTATTTTTAATAATTTCTAATACTGCATTTTTATAATTATTAACATGCTGCTCTTTTAATATATCAAGCTCTGTCATACTTTTACTCCTCTATCATATACCATAAAAAGAATAACTTAACTTTATTTTTTAGTCAAGATTTAAAGACAAAATTAACTCTAATAAATCAACTAAATAATATATGGAATGCTTTTCCAATTTAATTGTATCCAAAATAATCACTAAATTATTCCCACGCATCTGAAAACGGAACATATTTGAAATAGAAAATGACTTAACAAACAAATCTTCCATATCTATTTTTCGAACGATTGAAGAATCAAAAATAAGCTCAATAAAGTTCTTTGTCTCTCTAACATTCTTAATGAATAATTTTGAAGCTAATTTTTCAAACCATTCCTCATACATATAAATAATCATCTCTTCATCTACTTTACCAAAACGATCTTCTAGTTCCTTTTTTATACTTAAAAATGTATTTTTTGAATCAATGGTATTAATCATTCGATGAATCTCTATTTTTAAATCTTCATCTTGTACATAACTATCTTTAATATGAGTACCTACATTAATTAAAGGTTTGGTATCAACTTCTTCCTCTATTACCTCTTCACCCTTTCGCTTAGCAACCTCCTGATGAAGCATCTTTAAATATAAGTCAATTCCTATACTATCAATAAAGCCTGCTTGCTCGCGTCCTAAAATATCTCCTGCTCCTCTAATCGATAAATCACGAGTAGCTATAGAAAAACCACTTCCCAATTCTGTAAACTCCTTAATAACATTTAATCTTTTGACAGCTGTCTCTGTAAGTACTTTGTATGGTTGATACATCAGATAAGCATAAGCAAATTGATTACTTCGTCCAACTCTTCCTCTAATTTGATAAAGTTGACTAAGTCCAAAGCGATCAGCATCTAAAATAATTAAAGTATTAACATTAGGGATATCAATCCCTGTTTCTATAATAGTAGTACAAACCAAAACATCATATTGATGAGCAATAAAATCTAACATACGACTTTCTAATTGATCCTTAGTCATTCTTCCATGAGCATAAAGAATTTTAGCATCTGGAACTAACCCTTCTAATTCAAGAACTTTAGATTCAATATTTTCAACACGATTATATAGTAAGAAAACTTGACCATTTCGAGATAATTCCTTATAAATAGCATCTTTAATAATTTGTTGATTTTCCTCCACCACATAAGTTTGTATGGGATAACGATTAACTGGAGCTGTTTCAATCAAAGACAGACTACGAATTCCTGTCATAGACATCTGCAATGTCCTAGGAATTGGAGTAGCTGTAAGTGTAAGAACATCAACATTCGACTTATACTGTTTAATTTTTTCTTTATGTTTAACTCCAAAACGTTGTTCCTCATCAATAACTAATAAACCTAAATCATGAGGTTTAATTTCATCACTTAATAGTCTATGAGTACCAATCACCATATCAATAGTTCCATCTTGCAAACCAGCAACAATTTTTTTACTTTCCTTAGGAGTAGTAAAACGATTAAATAAAGCAATATTAACAGGAAAATCTTTAAATCGAACAAGAGCATTTTTATAATGTTGATTAGACAAAATAGTAGTAGGACATAAAAGTAAAACCTGTTTAGAATCGCAAATAGCCTTAAAAGCTGCTACAAAAGCAACCTCCGTTTTTCCAAAACCAACATCTCCACATAATAGCCTATCCATAGGCTGAATAGATTCCATATCTTTTTTAATCTGTATGATAGCCTTCTTCTGATCATCCGTAAGTTCATAAGGAAAAGCCTGCTCAAATAAAGTCTGTAATTCAGTATCCTTAGTAAAAGAAAAACCTTTTCTACTCTCTCTTTCAGCATAAAGTCTAATTAATTCATCAGCCATATCAGCAACTTTTTTGCTAACTCTGCTTTTTATTTTTTCAAATTCAGTTCCATTTAACCTATTAACCTTAGGAACTAAACCATCTTTACCAGAAAATTTAAATAAATGATCTATTTTTTCTACTGGAATATAAAGCTTATCCTGACCTTGATAAACCACTTCTATATAATCTTTGTCATGCCCATTTACTTGTAACTTTTTAATTCCTTGATATATTCCAATACCATGAATACTATGAACAACATAATCTCCAATATCCAATTTATGAATATCTGTAATTTTAGCTGAATACTTAAATTTAGTTCGATATTTCTTACTTTCTTCATGAGTAATAAATAATTCATTACTAGTCAAAAAAACATAATTTTGATAAATAAAACCTTCATCAAAGTTACTAACAACTAAATTGATCATATCAGTATGTATATCATC
This sequence comes from uncultured Clostridia bacterium, assembly GCA_948433435.1. Classification (GTDB taxonomy): domain Bacteria; phylum Bacillota_I; class Bacilli_A; order RF39; family UBA660; genus UBA2730. The sequence goes on along the minus strand of CAOJDX010000003.1, from coordinate 45,381 downwards.
TATAGTTGTCGTAATATAATTGTTTTTCAAAAGTTTAATCATATTTTTCAATTGATAGTCTTTCAAAAAAATAATAACTGTCTGATGATTAGTAAGACATTTTTGTAAAAAGAAAGAAATCAAATCTTCTTTTTCTTGAAAAGGATGAATAGTATGAACATCATAATTGCAAACTTGAAATTGTTGACTTGTATAATTATCAATATTCAAATAATAAATTGTTTTTGAATGTCTTTTACTAATATCTTGAAATTCAAACATATAATTACCAAAAAATGAACTGTCTTTAGTTTCTTTATAGTCAACTACTTCCTGCATAATATTTTGATAACTAATTTCTAACTGAGAATAATCTTTAAAAACAATATAACCATGATCTAAATAACTACTAATAGATACTGGTAGAGTATAATCAGGTAAATATTTTTGCTTGCCAAAAAATTCCTCTTCACATTCTCCATCAATTAAAAATTCAAAATATGGATAAATAGTAAGATTCAAAATAGAATCAATTGACTTTTGATTAACTGGATCAAATCTTCTAATAGATTCAATTTCATCTCCAAAAAATTCAATTCTTATTGGATAATCTTCTCCTATAGGAAAGACATCTATAACAAAACCTCTTAACCCTACTTCACCAGTATTAGTTACAAGGGTCTCTAATTTATAACCAATAGAGTATAACCTAGAATATAGTTCATTAGGAGATATTATATCTCCCTGTTTTAATTGAATAATACTACTTAAATATTTTTCTTTAGTAGGTAAGTATCTTAAATATCCCATTAAATTGGTGATAATAATTGATTTTTCATTACTAGCACAAATACTCTTAATAGTCTCCATTCTATTAATTAATAAATCAGGGCTAATTGCTAAAGCTTCACTCGTTAAAAAATCATCCATGGGAAATAAATATGTATGTTCTACTAAAGAACTAACTAAAGAATAAACTTTATTAGCTTCATATAAAGAATTAACAACTACTAAAATAGAATCTTTTTTTTGAGAATATAAATTAGCTAAATAAAATGCAAAAAAACCATTAGTAATTCCTGTAATACCAATCGTATCAAACTGATCAAATTGTAATGTTTCTGTAAGTTTCATCAAATACCATCCCTTCCCAATTTAAAGATTCAACCTAAATAAAGTTAATTAACAAATATTTACTTATTCTTTTGATTATATTTACTCATTAAACGATCAAAACTTTCTATAAAATATTCGTCTAAAATTTGAGTAATTAATTTACTCAATTGATCATAAATTTCGAGTTCCTTATGATCAAACCTCCCAAGAACATAATCTTTAGTATCCATATGTTTGTCATTAGCGATCCCTATTTTAAGACGCTTATAATTTTGATTACCTAAATGAAGTTCTATATTTTTAAGACCATTATGTCCTCCACTACTCCCTTTCTCTTTTAACTTAAAATTACCTATATTCAAATCCAAATCATCACTAATAACTAAAATATCTTGTAATTGGATTTGATAAAAATCTATATATTTTCTAACAACTTCCCCACTTAAATTCATATAAGATTGAGGTTTTAAAAAAATAACCTTTTCATTTTTGATCATCATATCAAAGTAAAGACCATTAAATTTAGTTTTATATTGAGTAAATCCTTTAGAAGCTAAATACTGATCAATCATATAAAACCCTATATTATGACGAGTATTTTCATATTCCTTACCAGGATTTCCTAATCCTACTACTAATTTCATACTTTCACCTCTATTATTTATTTATTAAAAAAATTACAGGAAATATTATTTCCCAATCAAAATTATTTCCCGGGAAATAATTTTACTTATGCTTATGATATTCTTTATAAATAATTGACTTAGCAATACCTCTTTCCTTTGCTACTATTTTAATAGCCTCCATTTCACGTACACCATCGCTTAAATATAAATTAACATGTTCACAAATAGATAAATTACTAAAATCATCAATATCATGATAACCATCAACTACAATAACGAACTCTCCCTTAATAACATCCAATTCCTCTATACACTCACTAATTTTCCCCCTAATAATTTCCTCATGAATTTTAGAAATCTCTCGACTAATAGAAATTTGTCTATCTCCTAAAATTTCTAGCATATAAGTTAAAGTTTTTTTTATTCGATGAGGAGCTTCATAAAAAACTAAAGTAAAAGGATATTTTTTTAAAGAACTCAACTCTTGTTTAACCTTACTTTCCTTAGAATTTAAAAATCCATAATACAAAAAATGAATAGAAGAAAGTCCAGAAGCAATTAGAGCTGGAACAAAAGCAGTTGCTCCTGGTAACCCAATAACAGGATATCCCTGTTCTATAACATATCTTGTAACAACATAACCTGGATCACTAACAATAGGAGTACCTTGATCTGTAATTAAACCAATATTTTTTCCAGAGGATAGTTCTTGAATAACATAATCTTTAATTTTTTCTTCATTATATTCATGACAACTAACTAATTTTTTAACAATTCCATAATGCTTTAGCAATGACAAAGACTCTCTTGTATCTTCACATAAAATCAAATCAACTGATTTCAATAAATTAAGAGAGCGCATCGTAATATCTTCCATATTTCCAATAGGAGTCGGAATAAGATATAAAGAAGCTCTATTATTATAACTTTTCTGTTTCATCTACATCACCTCGTGAATCAATTTATCATACTCACTTGTTTTCTTATTTTTATGATACATAACAAATGGCTTATCAATAGTTAAACCACTTTTTCCATTTTTAATTGCTTCAATATAAAACATACTTGGAGCAATATCAATCCGATCATATACAAATCGCACATATTTAGGTTCCAAATGATATTTTGAAAGAAGCAATAAAGTTTCCATAAATCTATCTACTCGATTAACTGTACAAAAAAGACCACCTTCTTTTAGTAATTTAGCAGCAGTATTAATAACTTCCTCCAAGGTAATAGCAATTTCATGTCGAGCAATAACTTTATGAACATCATCATTTTTCATACTCTTATCATTTACTTTAAAATAAGGAGGATTACAAACAATCATATCATAAAGAGTATTATTTTTAGCAAAGACTTTCATATCCTGATGATAAATCTTAATTCTTGATTCTAAGTTATTATAGCGAATAGATTTTTCAGCTAACAAAGCCAAATCCTCCTGTATTTCAACACCCTCTATAAAAGCATTTGTTCTAAGAGATAGAATTAATGGAATAATTCCATTACCACATCCCAAATCTAATATTCTTCTTGTTCTTAATCGTATCCTAACAAAATTAGCTAAAATTACACTATCCAATGAAAAACAAAACCAATCAGGATTTTGATAAATTTTTAAATCATAATTTAAAACATCATTTAATACAATCATCTTCTTTTTGATAAGTTACTGTAATAATACTTTTATCTTTCAATTCAACAGAACAATTACCTTTAAAAATATCTACAGAAACCACTTTACCCTTTCCTTTTTCTGTTTCATATAAAGAACCAAGTTTAGGTGCCCCAACTTTTAATTCACTATATACCGAATTTTCATAATTCAAACAACATAAAAGTCTTCCGCAAACTCCATTTATCTTAGAAGGATTTAAAGCTAAAAATTGATTTTTAGCCATATTAATAGATACACTATTAAAATCTGTTAAAAAAGAATTACAACATAAAAATAGTCCACATGGTCCTAAACCACCTATTCTTTTAGCTTTATCTCTAATTCCTATTTGTCTTAGTTCTATTCTAGTTCGATACTTATCTGCTAATTTTTTAGCCAATTCTCTAAAATCAATCCTATTATCAGCAATAAATAAAAAATATAATTGTCTACGATCAAAAGTATAATATGCTTCTACAAAACTCATAGACAAATTTAACTTGTCTTGAAGTTTTTTTGCTTCTTGTAAACATTTAATGGAATCTTCACTATTTTTAGATATAGTTTGCAAATCTTTTGAAGTAACCTTTCTTATAACTTTATTTTTAGTAGCCATATCTAAATTATTCGCACTAACTTGTCCACTACATAAAATATTATCTACACTAATTATAACATAATCACCTTTTTTTAAATTAAAATTAGCACTATCGCAAAAGGTCTTTTCTAAAGAATTGTCTATTAAAACTTCTACAATTTTCACGTAATCACCTCATTTATTTCAACAATAAAACAATCAAGAGCTAATTTATAATTAAGATTATATTGAAATCTACTAAGATATTTTTCTATAATTAAAATTATTTTAAAAATTTGCTCCTCACTTAAATAAAGTATTTCAGATAACAAATCTTGTTTATGATGAATAACTAAAAACAAATATCTAGAAATATCAGATAATTTATTACAAGCAATCACTCTATTAGGAATAATATTTAGCAGATCATTATAAGACAAAAAAGCCTTATTTTTTAAAAATAAAGTCTTAACTAACTGATAGAAATCAGAATCAAACTCCTTTTTTCTATTATCCTCCAAGGAAAAAATTTGACATCTAGATAATATAGTCTCTAACACATGATACCTATTTTTAGTTAACAATATTGCAATAATATTATCCTCTGGCTCCTCTAAAAATTTTAACATAGTATTCCCTGAAGATAAATTTAGTTTACTAGCATCCTTAATAACATATATTTGTTTATTATTATAAATAGACTTATTAACAAAACTTTCTTTAATTTCTAACAACTGCTCTTTCTTAATAAAAGCACCATCTGTATCAATCACTTTTAAATCTGGATAATTATTTTCATCAATTAATCTACATATTTCACAATCAGAACATTCAGTTGTTAAATTATTTTTTGGACAAAATAATAATTTAACAAATATATCTAAAAACTTTTCAACATCTGTAAAATCATTTAACTCAATAAGATAAGCCTGTGAAATTTTATTACAATTAAGTTGATTTAAAATTGTATTAAAAAACTTCTCTTGCATCTCAAATTTCACATAAATCACCTACTTTTATCAATATTTACAAAACTGTAATTTTAAATAATATTAAAGCAAACATTCCTGGTGAACCTAAAAAACATACAAATAAAATCGTAATAACATTAATAGGAATAACTAGATTAAAATTAGCCGCAATCAAATTATAACCATATAAAAGAAATGCACTAAAAACTACCCTTTTCAAACAATTCAATATCTTGTCCATTCATATCACCTTTATTTAATAATATGAATAATCACTATATTTATTCTAATTCTTTTCGGTCAGATAAAGCTCTCTCTAATGTAAGATTATCAATATATTCCATATCTGCTCCCATAGGTACTCCACTTGCCAGTCTAGTTGTTTTTATATTCAAACCATCTAAAACTCTTTTAATATATAACGAAGTTGTCTCCCCCTCTATACTAGGTTTAAAAGCAAAAATAATTTCTCGAAAAGAACTATTCCTAATTCTATCAATCAACTTTCCTACTCCAATATCTTCAGGGTTAATACCTTCTAAAGGAGAAATCAAACCATCTAAAACATGATAATGTCCCTTAAACATCCCCATACTCTCAAAAACAAACACCGTTTTAACATCGTCAACAACACATAAAACTTCTTTATTTCTAGTATCATTAGTACAGATAAAACAATAATCATCTTCAGTTAAAATATTGCATACCTTACAATTATGAATATTTTTTTTAACATCTTGTAAGCTATTAGCAAACAAATCAACTTGCTCTTCATCTAAATCCAATACAGAAAAAGCATATCTTTCAGCAGTCTTCTGCCCTATACCAGGCAAATATTTAAATGCCTCTACTAAATTTTTAATACTATCTGGATACATAAATATTAAAATAACCCTGGAATACTAGCATACTTTGACATTTTTTGTTCAGTTACATCATCAACTTTTTTCATAGCTTGATTAAGAGCAACAACTATAATATCCTGTAAAATTTCAAGATCATCTTTTTCAAGATGTTCACTATCTATCTTTACTTCTAAAACTTCTTTCTTACCATTAATTTTAACTGATACAAAAGAACTTTCTCCAATAAATTCAGTTTGATCAATTTCTTCCTTTATTTTCATCATTTCCTTTTGCATATTTTGTGCTTGTTTCATAATAGCTTGCATATTCATAAAATATCACCTTTCCCTTTCAATCTAACACATTTCTACTATATCACCAAATATTGAAGAAACGCTATCATTATTTTCATTATTTAAGTTTTCTTCACCCTGACTAACACCATAATCAAACATTAGTTCTGGTTCTTTTCTATATTCATACTGCTCATTATTTTTTAAATGATCAACATACTGCTTAGCATAAACACTCCACTTATCATCAGAAATAATGATAAGTTTTTTCGTCATACCTAATTTATCAAATAAAACTTTTTCCATATTCTGAAAATTAACTAAATTTTCTAGAACAACTGAATCATATTCATAACTAACAACTAAATAATTTTCACTAGACAATCTAATTTTTCCATCTAATAAAGCACATACCAAATAACCAATATTTTGATCAAAAGTATAATCATTTAACTGATTAAACTTCAATTTATCCTCTTTCAAAAATTCTTTCTTAGCTGAAATAAAAGCATTATTCATTCTTATTTCCATAATATCATTTATGTTTGAATGACTAAACTTGCTAGAGCAATTTTCCATTATTACAGACTTTTTTTCTTTAACTTCCGAAATACTATTTTCATCACAAGAAACATGATCAGCATTTTTGAAAGACTCACTTTTCTCTTGAGAATCATGCTTATTCTGAATAATATCACAATTTAACTCATCAATTTTACTTGTCTTAGAAGAAATTATTTCCCGGGAAATAATCTTACATTGATTCACAAAATTTAAAAGCATAATTTCAATATAAATCTTTGGATTAGAACTTTTCTTAATATCAAACATTTTTTCATTAAGTAAATTAGCTAATTCCTGAAGTAAAGACAAATTAGTAACTGTATTATTAATATAACCCTCTATTAATTCACTTTTTAAAAAATCTAAAAATTGAATCATAATCTGAACAATATTTTTCCCTTTACTATTCCAATTTTCTAGCATTTCAATAATTAAAGAAACTTTACTTTCCAAAATAAGATTTAAAAAGTTATCTAAATCTTTAGTAGTAACCAAACCATTTAAAGTTAAAAAATCTTCTAACACAATTTTACCGTTCTTATATGAACTCAACTTATCAAGCATGCTAATTGAATCTCGCATTCCACCATCAGACATTACAGCTATATGTTCTAAAACATCTGCCTCACAATCAATTTTCTCTTTTTGACACACCATACTCAAGTAATTAACTATATTTAAATCAGCAATTCTAGAAAAATTAAAACATTGACATCTTGAAATAATAGTTTCTGGAACCTTTTGAGGATCTGTAGTTGCTAATATAAAAATAACATGTTCAGGTGGTTCTTCCAGAGTTTTTAAAAGAGCATTAAAAGCTGAAATAGTAAGCATATGAACTTCATCTATAATATATACTTTATACTTTAATTCACTAGGAACCAAAGCAACTTTTTCACGAAGATTTCTAATTTCATCGACACCATTATTAGAAGCTGCATCTATTTCTATAATATCCAAACAATCCTTATGCATAGAAAAATCGCAAGCTATACAATTAGCACAAATATCACCTTCATGATTATCTAAACAATTAACTGCCCTAGCAAAAATTTTAGCAGTTGAAGTCTTTCCCGTTCCACGAGGACCAATAAACAAATAAGCATGCGCAACCTTACAGTTCAAAATAGAATTTTTTAATGTTCTTACAATAATATCTTGACCAACTATTTCAGAAAAACTTCGCGGACGATATTTTCTATACAAAGTCTGATACATACCCATCACCTATAAAAATTATACCAAATATTATATAAAATTAATATTTTATTTTCTCTTTTCTATAAAAAAATCATTCATCATTTTTTGAATTTCAAAAGAAAAATATCCACAACTAAACTCAACGGAAGGATTAGAAAAATCATTTTCAAATATGCTTTTTATTACTTCAAAATTTTTTTGATCTTTATTACTTAACCCATAATAAACCTTTTTAATTCTTGATTGTTTTATAGCACTAGCACACATTGGACAAGGTTCCAAAGTAACATATAATTCACACCCATTCAATCGCCAATTACCAAGAATTTTGGAAGCTTTTTCCACAGCAATTATCTCAGCATGCTTAGTTGCGCACTTTAATTTTTCCTTACAATTATAAGCTTTAGCAATAACCTTATCATTATATACTATAACCGCTCCGATAGGAACTTCTCCCATTAAAAATGCCTTTTTAGCCTCCTCAATAGCAAGAAGCATATATTCTTCTTTCATATTTCCTCCAATAAAAAAGTGCACATAAATCAAATATGTTAAGGCTGCTATCTTCCGATCCTGACCTCTTTCCACAATGATTTATTGCACAATATAATTGTATAATATACTTTCAAATTTTTCAATACATTTTAACATAAATTAATTTTATACTAATATCAAAATCAAGTGTTTCACGTGAAACATCAAAAAACATAGCAATATTTTCATCATTTTAAACAAAAATAAAACTCCATTTTAAAACAATAATTTTTTTCCATATCTTTTATTTACAACACCTTAATTTTGATAGAGTACTTATAGACCCTTCATAACTTTACTTTTTTGAAATTTTCCATTTCAGATAAAAAATAAATATATATTACACATTTCTATATGCATAATTCTTCTTTACCAGCTTTCCTATTACTTATCATAAGTAAACTAATACGTCCTATCAACACAACAATATTTTATCAAAGTAAAAACAGTTAATAATCTCTAAATAATACTCATCGAATCAATATATTTCAACTCTTTAACCAACCATCAACAATTTATAATTATTCAAATCATATTTTTTCTAATTCCTGATAAATTACTATATTAAAAAATTATTGGAAACATACTTAATATTATTAAATAATATCTTAGTAAATATAATGAACAAAAGAATATTAACTTATACAAAAAAGTAACTCTAAAATTACATATATTTTTCTCTTAAAAAATTAATTATAATTAATATTAAATTTAAACCTAGTATAAATTATTTCCCGGAAAATAATTTATTAATACTATCGAAATAGAAAATCTATTAAAATTCATAATTACTTAGTATCATCAACCTAATTATATTCATTAAAACTACATTAATGTTTCACGTGAAACAATTGGTTTCTAAATTAATACCTACTATCTAACTAAATACTATACTAAAATTTCATTTAAAAATATTTCCCGGGAAATATTTCAAATACTAATAACTAAATATTATAATTTTCTTCTGACTTCCATATTCAACAATTAAATATTCACAAACAAAATATTATACTCCATTCAAAATTACTTAGAAATTTTTTAAATTAAATATATGCCATTCAATAATATCAACAACGTATTATACATTGCCTCTACATTTAAGCAAAAACTAAATAATACATAAAATTTCATTTAATATATTGTAATCTCTTAATACTATCAATCAACTATATTAGAAAGGAGAAATAAGACTTTTACAATGCTCCTTAGCAATCATTCAAATATGTTACATAACTTCATACTAAAACTTTTAAACTAGCAATACAACTAAAATAATTTTTATCCACAGAATATAAATATTACTTTATACAACCATACTAATAGAATTTTACATGTTATCACCAAAACAAAAAATATTATCATCAAAAGATATATATACAAAAATCAAACACATTTAAACAACTAAAATATTTAGAAAACATAAAATATCCACAGATAGTAATAGCTAAAAACACTAATTTATTAATAAAACAAGTAATCAACTTAAAAACTAAACTCAATAAAACGTTTGTTTGTATAAACGATAAAAAAAATACTAATTCTACTCAGAACTAGTATCTTCTTTTATTTCATCACTATGATCATTATCACTTTCATTTTCCTGCTCTTTGCTAACAATAGCTATAGTAGAAACCATTTGATCGTCTTTTAAATTAATTAATCTAACACCTTGAGTAGCCCTCTTTAATATAGAAATTTGATTCAATGGCATTCGAATAATAACACCACTATCTGTAATAATCATTAAATCGTACCCATCTAAATCATCAATTGTTTTTAAAGAAACAATTGAACCATTCTTATCAGTCATATTTAAGGCTTTAACACCCTTACTACCTCTATGAGTAAGTCTATATTCATCAACTAATGTTTGTTTTCCATAACCCTTTTCTGTAACAATTAGAATATATTGATCAGGCTTAACTACTTCAGAACCAACAACATAACTTTCGCCTAACTCGATTCCCTTAACTCCACTAGCACTTCTACCCATAGATCTTACTTCACTTTCATGAAAACGAACCATGCGACCATTAGTAGCACCAATAATAATTTCATCATCACCAGTTGTCTTTCTAACACTAATTAACTCATCATCATCTTTTAAAGTAATAGCAATCTTACCACCAGAACGAATAGAATCAAATTCTTCAAGAGGTGTTCGCTTAGTAAGACCATTTTTAGTCACAAACACTAAATACTTAGCATCATTATTTTCAGTAGAAACATTAATAATAGAACTAATTTTTTCATCCTTATCTAGACTCAGTAGATTAATAATAGGAAGTCCTTTAGATTGTCTAGCAAATTCAGGAATTTCATAACCCTTCAATCGATATACCCTACCATAATTAGAAAAGAATAAAATATAATCATGTGTTTTCATATTAACTAAATGCTGAGCAAAATCTTCCTCATTAGTAGACATTCCCTTAATTCCTACACCACCACGATTCTGAGCCCGATAAACATCACTCTTAACACGTTTAATATAGCCTCTATTAGTTAAAGTAACAATAATATCATCAACAGGAATTAAAGATTCATCTTCAATATACTCAATAGCAGTCATATCAATGTTAGTCCTTCGCTCATCTGCATACTTATTCTTAATCTCCAACATTTCATCTTTAATAATTTGTAAAATTTTCTCCTCACTAGCCAAAATTGCTCTTAACTGTTCAATCTCAGCAAGTAAAGCCTGTAACTCATTTTCAATTTTATCTCTCTCTAAACCAGTTAATCTACGAAGTTTCATCTCAAGAATAGCTTGCGATTGAGCTTCACTCAAATTATAAGTATTAATTAAACCTTTCATTGCCTCTTCATCACTTTTAGAAGATTTAATTAATTGAATAATAGCATCAATATGATCAAGAGCAATCTTTAAGCCTTCCAAAATATGAGCTCTTTTTTCATCCTTATCTAAATCAAATTTAGTACGACGAATAATAATTTCTTTTTGATAATCAACATATTTAGCAATAATATCCTTTAATCCTAAAGTTCTAGGAACTCCTTGATCAAGCATCAAGAAAATAATTCCATAATTAGTTTGAAAAGAAGTATGCTTATATAAATTATTAAGTACAACCTGCGGATTAGCATCTTTTTTCAAAGTAATAGTAATTTTAATACCCTCTTTCAAGTCAGTATGATAATCACTAATACCATCAATAACCTTATTATGGACAAGCTCTGCAACCTTATTTTTAAGATCTAAAGTGTTAATTCCATATGGAACTTCATCAATAATAATATAATGTTTACCATGATCCTCTTCTATACGAGCCTTACTTCGAATAGTAATAGAACCACGACCAGTCTCATAGGCCTTACGAATACCACTATTGCCTAAAATAGTCGCACCCGTTGGAAAATCTGGACCCTTAATATATTGCATCAAACCATCCAAATCAATATCAGGATTATCAATATAAGCAACACATCCATCAATAACTTCCCCTAGATTATGTGGAGGAATATTAGTAGCCATACCAACAGCAATTCCCATTGTCCCATTTACTAAAATATTAGGAAATCTAGAAGGAAGAATCTCAGGCTCCTTTTCCGTATCATCAAAGTTAGGAGTAAAATTAACCGTATTCTTATTAATATCTCTTAAAAGCTCTAAAGAAATTTTAGAAAGTCGAGACTCTGTATAACGCATTGCTGCTGCCCCGTATCCCTCAATATTACCAAAATTTCCATGACCATCTACAAGCATATTACGATAAGAAAAATCTTGAGCCATTCTAACCATTGCTTCATATATCGAACTATCACCATGTGGATGATATTTACCCATAACATCTCCGACAATTCTAGCACTCTTTTTATGAGGTTTATCAGGAGTATAACCCGATTCATACATCGAATATAAAATACGTCGATGAACAGGCTTTAAACCATCTCTAAGGTCAGGTAAAGCACGGGAAATAATTACACTCATTGAATATTCAAGAAAAGAGTCTTTTACCTCTTTAACTATATTGTTTTGTTCTAATTTATCCATTTCCATAACCTCCTAAATATCCAAATTCTCAGCATATACAGCATTTTGTTCAATAAATTCACGTCGAGGACCAACTTCCTCACCCATTAATTTTTCAAATACCTCATCAGCTGCCATTGCATCATCAACAGTTATTTGTCTTAAAACTCTCTTTTCAATATCCATTGTTGTTTCATTTAACTCCTCGGCATCCATCTCTCCCAAACCTTTCATACGACCAACAATATATTTCGTATTACTAGGAAGACTTGCCAAATATTCATCTCTCTCATCATCCGTAAGTACATATTTAGTTGTTTTTCCATGCTTAATACTATAAAGTGGAGGCTGAGCAGCATATACATGTCCTGCCTCAACAAGTGGCCTAAAAAAGCGATAAAATAAGGTCAAAAGTAATACCCGAATATGAGAACCATCAACATCAGCATCGGTCATAATAATAATTTTGTGATATCTAAGCTTTCCTAAATTAAATTCTTCTCCAATACCAGTTCCAAATGCAGTAATAATTGTTCTAATTTCTTCATTTGATAAAGCACGATCAAGTCTTGCCTTCTCAACATTCAATATCTTTCCTCTAAGTGGTAAAATTGCCTGTGTAATACTATTACGTCCCTTAATAGCAGAACCACCTGCCGAATCTCCCTCGACCAAAAATATTTCACTTTCACTAGGATCTTTGCTCTTACAATCTGATAATTTTCCATAAAAATTTGTAACATCCAAATCACCTTTACGACGAGTTAATTCACGAGCACGTTTAGCAGCTACCCTTGCTCGAGAAGCTGTCATACTTTTTTCCACAATTACTTTAGCTTGATCTGGGTTTTCCATAAGGAAACGTTCAAATGCTTCACTAAATATCTTATCAGCAATTCCTCTTACCTCACTATTACCAAGTTTTGTCTTAGTTTGTCCCTCAAATTGAGGATTTGGATGCTTAATCGAAATAATCATCGTAATACCTTCACGAACATCATCTCCTGTCAAAGCATCATCTTTCTCTTTCAATAAATTATTACTCGTAGCATACTTATTTAATACTCTCGTTAAAGCTCTTCTTACTCCGTCCTCATGGGTACCACCTTCAGGAGTAGTAATATTATTAACAAAGGAATAAATAGAAGAATTATAAGTCTCATTATACTGCAAAGCTACTTCCAAAGAAATTCCCTTATCTTCTCCCATTACATCAATAATCGATTCATGAATTGCTGTTTTATTTTTATTAAGCATTTCAACATATTCACGAATTCCACCTTCATAATGAAAACTATCTTTTTTCTCTACATCACGATCATCGTATAAAGTAATTCGTAATCCCCTATTTAAAAAAGCTAATTCACGAAGTCTTGTTTTTAATATTTCATAATCATAAATAGTAGTATCAGTAAATATATCTGGATCAGGTTTAAAAGTAACAGTTGTTCCAGTACGATCCTCATCACATTCGTCAATCACTTTTAATTCAGCTTCTGGACGTCCTCCATTGCTATATCGCTGAAAATGAACCTTCCCATTCTTATAAACCTTAACTTCAAGCCATTCACTTAAGGCATTAACTACACTTGCTCCTACTCCATGAAGACCACCAGATACTTTATATCCTCCTCCACCGAATTTTCCACCAGCATGCAATACAGTATATACTGTTTCTACTGTACTTTTATGAGTTTTAGGATGAATATCAACAGGAATTCCACGACCATCATCTTTAACAGTAATACTATTTCCTTTATTAATTGTAACCTCAATATGAGTACAATACCCAGCTAAAGCCTCATCAATCGCATTATCAACAATTTCCCATACTAAATGATGAAGTCCTCTAATACTCGTAGAACCAATATACATTCCTGGCCTTTTTCGAACTGCTTCCAATCCCTCTAAAACTTGAATTGCTGATGAATCATATGTTGCTTCTACTTTTTCTTCCATATCCATAAAATTACCTACTTTCTCGTTATTTTTCCATTTTCTACTTTGAATATAAATGCATTAGTCAAATACTTCTTACGAATATTTTTCAAATCTGTAGTTGTAATAATACTTTGAATATCTTGATTAATATAATTTAATAATTTATTTCTCTTTTCAATATCCAATTCACTAAAAATATCATCAAATAGCAACACTGGCTTAGTATGACAAAGTTTCTCAAAAATATGAATTTCTGATAACTTATAGCAAATAACAGCAAGCCTTTGCTGTCCCTGAGAACCATATACTTTAAGATCTTTTTCTTCTAAGTAAAAAGAAAAATCATCTCTATGAGGTCCAAATAAAGTTATTCCATAATTAAGTTCTTTACGATAATTATCTTGATAGACAGTATGTAACACCTCACGAAGAGCATCCACACTATAGTCACTAATTGCTACGTTAGGAATATATTCAAGAAATAAGCCCTCACAACCAGTAATATCCTGATAAATCAAAGACATATACTCATTAATTGAATCAATATATTCCTTTCTCTCTTGATAAATAACAATAGCCTTCTCAATTAATTTATCTGTAATAACTTCCAAATACTTTTTATCTGCAATACTATTTGTTAACAATATTTTTAAATATTCATTACGAACTTTTAATAGCTTATTATACTCATTATAAGTATTTAAATATTTTTTTGATAATTGACTTAGCTGTATGTTCAAAATATTTCTTCTGACACTAGGGGAACTCTTAATAATTTCTAAATCATCTGGTGTAAATGAAATAATATTCAAATTAGAAATATAATCAGATAACTTTCTAATTGGAGTTTTATTAATATATAACTCCTTTTTTCCTACCTCTAAATCTATCTCTAATTCTTTAATAATCCTTTCTTGTTGAATCTTTCCCTTAACTTTAGCTCTATTTTTTCCAAATTGAATTAAATTAGGCTCATTTCCCAATCTATGAGATTTTGTAATAGCCAGTATGACAATAGCTTCCAAAATATTAGTCTTACCTTGAGCATTATCTCCAATAAAAATATTCATCCCATCATGAAAAATAATGTCTAATTTCTCATAATTTCTAAAATTTAACAAATTAATTTTAGTGATTTTCATTATTTGCTATAAAAACTACTCATTCAATCACCTATCCCCTAGTTCAGTATTCCTATACATACGTATTCATTATATCATAAACAGGCTATTTATGCACGAAAAAATCAATATTATTAACTCAACTTTTAATTAAAATATAAATAAAAAAGATAGAAAATTTAATCTACCTTTATGTATTTTTTAATTTTTATATTATCTTTGTAAGCGAGTATTCATTTTTTTCTCAAGTTTGATAGCATCTTTTCCACAACGAAATTCACTAGTTAAACTTCCATCTTCTTCCAAAGAAAATTGATTCACCAAATTGTAACCTTTAACTTCAAAACCAATACTCTTAAATAATTCATAATCGTCCATATTATCGACTTCCGTCACCATATCCTGATTAGACATAATAATAGACTGAATACATCTAATTTCTCCTGTTCCATATAAACTTGTTACAGCATTTTCTTGCCTATCAACAGAATAAATATCCTCATATATGGGAACATCCTCATCTACTAAATTTACACAATCTCCAATACTTAAAATATTAGCATATTGGTGATCTTCTTCAGAAGAAATATTTAGCTTTTCTCTAACTTTCAAAAGATTACCACACATTTCTGTATATTCAAAAGAATCTTTATCTAAATTTCTTAATAAATCAAGATACTCTTCACGATCTTGTAATCTTCGTTCAATTTCATCTAACCTCTGAGATATATTTTCTTCCGTTTTCTCTGAACGATCTGAAAGCAATAACTCAATTTCCTCTAGTGAATCTAATATATCTTCCAAACCTGAATGTATTTCCTCCAAATTATGATTAATCTCATCCACTAGATTATGTAATTTAGCTAGTCCTACACCACCTATACCTAAAATAGAAAAATATATTGCCCCCATTAATGCACAATGCTTACCCTTTAATCGAATAACTCTTTGTTTCATAATCTGTTTATCATCCATTGATAATAAATCACTTTTTTCCTCTTTTAATTTCATAGTATAAATTCCCCCTCTCTTATGAAATTGGCTATATTATACCCCCCAGGCAATTTTGTCAAGCCAATTCATACATACAAAAACCATTTACCGTCATTTATGATTATCTTTTCCTAATAAATAACTGGAAATAAACACTGATTAAATTAAGCATCTTTTCCTAAATAATTAACAATAAATCCCTAAAAATCATTTATTTTTTCGACTTTTCAAAAGATAACTAAGTCTAGTGGCCCTGAATATCTGATTTTGCACAGCTCTAAAAGAAAGTGATAATAAGATTTCTATTCCATTTTCAAAGACAATCTTCGTTGTATTATACTCATGCTCATAATAATCTCTAATTTTATTCACAGCAATCCAAATACATTCTTTATCTTCTGGACTAGTTGTTGGAAAAAATACCATATTACGTTCATCTTCTACAATAATTGGAAGTTTATAATTAGCTCCAATTATTGCCTTTGCTCCTTCTTTTCTTCCCTCATAACTACTACCAAAATACTTGCAACTATGATCCAAAATATCAAAAGACTTTTGCTGAATAACATAATCACCATGATCCTCTAAAACTTTCGAATGACCATCCATCATCGATATAATTGCTAAAGTCCCCTCATTAATTTCATAACTACTTTTCATTTTAATCATTCCCCCTTTGAAAACAATAAATTAACCGTTTTCGCTAAATAAAATATCACGTTCACCTGTCAAAAAATGATGAATTATGTCATAAATCTACAAATTTTAACATTTTTCCACAAAAAAAGAGGAAAACCTCTTATTAATATATAACTTAATAGTAATCTATGACTAATAAGTTCTAATAGGTAAAACTAATTGAGTTAAAGTCTCTTCTTCATTAGATTTTAAAATAATCGGTTTAATTTCCCCAACATAATGAATTTCCACAGTATCTGTTGAAAAACTTTTTAAGGCTTCCATCATATATCTAGCACTAAAAGAAATTTTAATATCATCTTCTACATTTTTAGTAATTTTCATTTTCTCTTCTACCCTACCAATTTCAATAGAAGAAGATTTTAAAATCAAAGTATCTCCTTCAGTTTCTAAAGTAACAATATTTTTTTCCCGATCACTAGTTAAAATACTAGCACGATCAATAACACTATAGAAAGTATTTAAATCAGCTGTAATTACCATATATGAGGCATCTGGCATCAAATTCGCTGTATTAGGATAAGTTCCATTAATTAAACGAGATTGAAATAGTAAATTTTTATATTTAAATAAAACCTTATTATTAAAAATATGAACTTCTACTTTACTGTCAGGATCTTCATCCATAATCCTACAAAACTCTACAATATTATGGCTAGGAATTACAATATTATAGTTTTCTTCACTTTCCTTACTTAATTGAATAATCTTACGAGCTAGTCGATAACTATCAGTAGAATTACATTCCAAAACATTACCAGCTATATTAAAGTTAATTCCTGTAAGAACTGGTTTAGTTTCTTCATTAGAAGCTGCAAAAGCTGTTTGATTTACTAAATCTTTAAAGGTAGATGCATTAATATCAATTTTTTTCTTACTTTCCTCTAAATTAATTGTAGGATATTCACTTTCATTAATTCCATTTAGATTAAATTCACTATTTTCTGTATAAATTAATATTTTAAGCTCATCTATTACTTCTATATTAATAAATTTATCTGGTAATTTACGAACAATATCAGAAATATATTTTCCTTGTACAATAATATTTCCTTCTTTTTCTACTTTAAAATCTTCCTCTTTACACCCCTCAATAGTTGTTTGAATAGTAATATCGTTATCAGAAGCAGTTAAGATAAGCTTATTCTTTTTAAGTTCAAATTTAATACCCGATAAAACAGGAATTAAATTCTTTGTAGATATTGCTTTTGATACTTTATTAATAGCTTCCTGTAATATTTCTTTTTTAATTGTTAATTTCATTTTTATTCCTCATTTCTTATATATTTTTTCTTATTTATAACTTTATTATTATTATAACTGTGGAAAAAGTTGAAAACTAGTATTTTATTTTAAAAGTAATGAAAAAAGCAAATTTTTATTTGTGGAAAAGATTGTTTATACTCTTTTTTTTCCACATAAGTAGATTATTCTATATCTTTTTTCAACTTTTCAACAATATTTTCCAAGTCTTTATTAACTTTAATCTCATTTTCAATTTTTTCCACAGAATGCATTACTGTAGAATGATCTTTTCCCCCAAATTCTGTTCCTATTTTAGGAAATGATTCACTGGTCATATGTCGACAAAGATACATGGCTATTTGTCTTGGAAAAGCAATATTAGAACTCCTTTTCTTACTTCTAATATCTTCAACAGTAATTTGAAAAAATTCTGCTACTACTTTTTGAATTCGATGAACATCATTTTTTTCACTGATTCCTTTACTAATAAAGTCTTTTAAGGCATCAATTGCTAAGTTCAAAGTAACGGTTGTTCCACCCATAATAGCAGAATATGCAATAAGTCTAGTAATTGATCCTTCCAATTGTCTAACGTCATTTCCCATATTAGAAGCAATATATTCAATAACATCTTCTGGAATTTCCTTCTCAAAGTTCCCTGCTGCAATTTTCCTTCTAATAATTTCCATCCTGAGATTAAAGTCAGGTGGAAAGATATTAACTGTTAATCCCCAACAAAACCTAGTTCTAAGACGATCTTCTAAAAGTTTTAAATCATCTGGAGATCGATCTGATGAGATAATAATTTGCTTAGAATCACTATAGAGTGTATTAAAAGTGTGAAAAAATTCTTGCTGAGTTTGAGTCGCTCCTCCCAAAAATTGAATATCATCAATAATTAAGACATCAACATTCCGATACTTATTTTTAAAGAAGTCTACATAATTAAAATTTGTTCCATTATTATCCTTTTTGTTAATTCCTATAAAATCTTGAATAAATTGATCACTAGTAACATACAGAACCCTTTTATTCGTATTATCTACAATATAATTCCCAATAGCATGCATCAGATGAGTTTTCCCTAGACCACTATTTCCATATATAAATAAAGGATTATACATTTTACCAGGATTTTCCGCCACAGATAAAGCTGCTGCTTGAGCAAACTTATTACTATTTCCAACAATAAAATTTTCAAAAGTATATTTCTGATTAAGATTAGTCTGTTCTCTATTATGAGGAACTCCCTCAGGGATAGCTTCAACTCGTGAAACCTCCATATTTTTTTGTTCACTTTCTTTTACTTCTTCTTCCAAAACAAATTCAAGATCAAAATTAGTACCAGTGATATTATTTAAAATATATTTAATCTGTTCATCATAATTATCTGATAAGTGTTTTTTATGAATAGGCATTGGCACAATAATAATAGCTTTTCCCTCATCTAACCGATATAATTTAGTGTCACTAAACCAGGTATCAAAGGCAAGAGATGATAGTTCATCTTTTATTTGATTTAGAAAATTGGTCCAAAGGACCTGAGTGTTCATTCTACCATCTCCCCTCAAGTAATTTCTACACCAATATAATAAATCAAATTGTTGAAAAAAGAAACAAAAAAGAAAGAAAAAATTTAATCCACAAATAATCCACAATCTTTTCCACAAAGAATATCTTTATTATATAAAGTAAAAAAATACTTATCCACATTTTCCACAAATTAAGAATCAACATGATGAAAAAAGATTTACACAACCCTGTTAATTTTGTGGAAAAAATAAAATTAGATTTCTAAAGTAGAGAATAAATAAAAAAATAAAATCCCTTTATTACAAAAAAATAAGAAAACCAAGATGAACAAAAATTTAATAATAATAAAAAAGAAATATATAAAAGATATGAATAATTTATGTACAAAAGCTTTCTCATATATTATTAGAAACAGAAGAGATATTATCAATGTTATTATTAGAGTCTTTAATCATTATCCATTCATTAGATAAAAGTATTGACCATAAAAAAAAACAAATATAGATTATTTTATGTAGAACAAAATAACTTTTCATTGACAAATAAATGAAAAACTGATTATAATAAGGGAGATTTATGTCTGGAGGTGGAAATTTATGAAGAGAACTTATCAACCAAATAATCGTAAAAAAGCCAAAAAATTAGGTTTCTTTGCACGTAAAAAAACTAATATTTTAAATCGTCGTCGTCGCAAAGGTCGTAAAGTCCTTTGTAAATAATTCCACCGTTTTAAAAACAGTGGTTTTTTAAGTTTAAAAGAGGTTCACAAAATGCGTAAATTATATATTGTAAAAACAAAAGAACAATTTAATGATTTAATTCATAAAGGGAAATGTCAAAAAAATAAATATTTTGTAGTATATAGTCAAAAAAATAATTTAGAATACGATCGTTTTGGAATATCTGTTGGAAAAAAGATTGGTAAAGCTGTTACTAGAAATAAGTATAAAAGAAAAATCAGAAGCATAATAGATATTTATCGAAAAGACTATCTAAAAAAAGAAGATTATATTATAATTTTAAGAAATAGAGCTCTAACTCTAAATTATCAAGAATTAAGTAAAGAATTAATATCTTTACTAAAAGAGGAGAACTAAATGAAAACAAAAAAGAATAGAAGTAAATTACTGATTATTATCTTATTACTATTAGTTTTAACAACTGGTTGTACCAAAACATTAGTAGATAAAAATAAAAAGGCAGTAGTTAACGAAAAAACAGGTCAAAATTTAACTGAGAATATTTTATGTAAGCCCACTGATAAGAAAACAATTGAACAATATAAAAAAAATAAAGTAGATGTGGACAAATTACCAGATTGTAAGGCTATTAAAATTAATAGTGGTAAATATGAAGGTTTATGGACTACATTTTTGGTAAAACCACTTGCCTACTTTATCCTACAATTAGGAAATCTAACTAAGAATTATGCCTTAGCTTTAATATTAATTACGATTATTATTCGTTTAATCTGTTTTCCATTTACAAAAAAAACAGCTATGCAATCAGAATTAATGAAACAAGCTCAACCAGAAATGAAAAAAATTCAAAAAAAATATGAAGGCAAACAAGATGAACAATCAATGATGAAACAAAGTCAAGAGATGATGATGATTTATAAAAAATATAATATCAGTCCATTATCAGGTTGCCTATTCTCATTTATTCAACTTCCACTATTTATTGCTTTTTATGAAGCTGTTCAGAGATTTCCAGCAATTTTTGAAGACAACTTTATAGGACTTCAATTAGGAACAACTCCAAGTGTAGGAATTACCACTTCTACTTTCTACATTTATATCATTTTAATGTTATTGATAGCCGCTACTACATTTTATTCATTTAAAATGAATATGTCTGGTCAAACCCTAGATCCTGCGATGAGGAAAATGCCAATTTATATGAGTATTATGATTATCGTAACCGCATTCTTCATGCCATCAGCATTGTGTATTTATTGGATATTTAATAACCTATGTACTATTATTCAAAACATATTAGTAAAGAAAGATATACCAGACACTAAAAGGAGTTAATTATGGAAAAATATGAATTCATTGCCTCAACTAAAATAGAAGCAATAAACCAAGCAAAGAAAAAACTAGTCGAAACAGAAAATAATTTACTGATTAAAACTTTAAAAGAAGAAGAAAAAGAAGTAATCATTCAAGTAATAGAAAAAAGAGAAATTCTAAATTTTATTAGTAATTATCTGAAAGAACTTCTAAAAAATATAGGATATAATAGTATTCAAATCGAAATAACAAATAAAGATACTACTCCAGTATTTACGATATATTCCGAAAACGATTCTTTATTAATCGGAAAGTCTGGCAAAAACTTAAAAGCCCTACAAACTTTAATAATAAATGTTTTAAGAAAAGAATTACAAGAACCATATAAATTTGTAATTAATATAAGCGATTATAAAGAACAAAGAGAAAAATCCTTAATTAAATTAGCTAATAATATAGCCCGTGAAGTAAAAGAAAGTAAAGTAGACACTAAACTTGATTCAATGAATTCTTATGAAAGAAGAATTATCCATAATGCTTTATTAAATAATCCTTATGTTTATACAGAAAGTACAGGAGAAGAACCAAATAGATATATTATAATTAAAGCTAAATAAAATACCAATCCTACTAGATGTAGGATTTTTATTGTCAATAAGACTAGCCTATGATATTATAATCACGATTAGAAGGAGAAAGAAAATGAATAAAGAACAATTATTAAAAATTCAAAAAGAATATCAATTAGGACTACACTACATAGAAAATACTTCCAATGCTAAAGATCTAAGACCTTTATATATAAATAAACTAAAAGAATTAAAACAAGAACTTGAATCTTTACAAAATCAAGAACAAACTGTACATAGAAAAGGAAAATAATATGAATGATACAATTGCAGCTATTTCAACTGCTTTAGGAGTAGGTGCTATTTCTATAGTTAGAATGAGTGGAAAAGATTCTCTAGAAATAGTTAGTAAAATATTTAAGGGAACCAATTTAAAAAAAGTACAATCACATACTCTTCACTATGGATATATTAAAGATCAAGAAGAAATCATAGATGAGGTCTTGATCTCTGTAATGCTTGCTCCTAAAACATATACAACCGAAGATATTGTGGAGATTAATTGTCATGGGGGTATAAATACAACCAATAAAATTTTAGAACTTTTACTATTAAATGGGGCTCGCCTTGCTGAGCCAGGAGAGTTTACCAAAAGAGCCTTTTTAAATGGTAGAATAGATTTAGCTCAAAGTGAAGCAGTTATGGATCTAATTGAAAGTAAAAGTAACACTGAAAGAAAATTAGCTATCAAGAATGTAGAAGGTCGAATATCCAAACGAATCAAAGAATTTAGAAATTCACTAAAAGAATTAATTTCTCATATTGAAGTAAATATCGATTATCCAGAGTATTATGATATTGAAATAATAACTATAAATAAAATAAAAGATATTGTTCAAAAACAAATAGAAGAATTAAAATCCCTAATCAAAGAATCAAATGAACAGGAAATTGTAAAAGCAGGGATAAAAACAATAATTGTTGGAAGACCAAATGTAGGAAAAAGTAGTATTTTAAATAGTTTATTAGAATTTGATAAGGCAATAGTGACTGATGTTGCTGGAACAACGAGAGATATTGTCGAAGGAAATATATATTTAGAAGGGATTCCCTTAAATATCATTGATACGGCTGGCATTCATCAAACCAATGATATTGTGGAAAAACTAGGAGTTGAAAAAAGTCTATCCTTAATAAAGGAAGCTGATCTAGTGTTAGTTGTATTAAATTCCAGCGAAAAATTAACAAAAGAAGACTTAGAAATCTTAGAAAAAACCAAAGATAAGACAAGCATTGTCATATTAAATAAAAATGACTTACAAGAAGAAATTGAAAAAGAACAATTAACAGCAAGGAATATTATTAGTACAAACACTACCTCATCCAAAGGGACTATTGCTTTAAAAGAAAAGATCAAGGAAATGTTTAATCTAGATAAAATAACAACCAAAGATTATACATATTTAACGAATACCAGACAACTTTCTCTAGCGAAAAAAGCCTTATATTCTTTAGAACAAGCCTTAAAAGCTACTAAGGAAGAAGCTCCTATTGATCTGGTTGAGATAGATATTAAAAATGCTTTTGACTATTTAGGGGAAATAATAGGAATAGATTATCGAGACGAAGTAATTGATAATTTATTTAAAAATTTTTGTGTAGGAAAATAGAAGGTGATCATATGAATTATGAAATTATTGTTGTAGGAGGAGGTCATGCAGGTTGTGAAGCTGCTTTAGCAGCTGCTAGAAAAAACCATAAAACTCTTTTAGTAACTGGAAATATCCAAAATATTGCTGATATGCCCTGTAATCCTTCCATTGGAGGACCTGCCAAAGGAATCATTGTAAGAGAAATAGATGCCTTAGGTGGAGAAATGGGAAAAAATGCAGATAAAGCAACTCTTCAAATTAAACTTTTAAACACTAAAAAAGGACCTGCTGTTCAAGCCCTAAGAGCTCAGGCAGATAAAGTAATTTATCCACAAGAAATGTTGAAAACTTTACAAAACACTAAAAATTTAACTATCTTAGAGTCGATGGTAGAACATTTAATAGTAGAAGATGAGAAAGTAAAAGGAGTTATTCTAGAAGATGAAACTAAAATTACTAGCCAGGCAGTAATATTAACAACAGGAACTTACTTAAAAGGAATGATTTTAGTAGGAGATCAAAAAAAGTCTGGTGGACCTCATGGAGAAAAACCAAGTAAATATTTAAGTGAAGATCTAGAAAAACTAGGATTTCATCTTTTAAGATTAAAAACAGGAACTCCTCAAAGAATTGATAAAAATACAATTGATTATAGTAAAACAACAATTGAACAAGGAGATAAAGAACCTCATACTTTTTCTTTTGAACGTATTAAATACTATGATGTAAACAATCAAATAGATTGTCACTTAATTTATACAACAGAAGAAACACATCGAATCATTAAAGAAAATCTTGAAAAATCAAGCATGTATGGAGGTCATGTCGAAGGAGTTGGTCCAAGATATTGTCCTTCTATAGAAGATAAAGTAGTCCGTTTTGCTGATAAAGAACGTCATCAACTATTTTTAGAACCAGAAAGCAAGGAAGAAAGTGGAGAATACAGCAATACGATTTATTTACAAGGATTTTCCACTAGTATGCCCTATGATATTCAAGAAAAAATGGTTCATTCCCTACCTGGATTAGAAAAAGCTAAAATATTAAAATATGCTTATGCGATTGAATATGATGCCATTGATGCCAAAGACTTAAAACAAAGCCTAGAAACAAAAATTATTGAAAATTTATATACAGCAGGTCAAATTAATGGAACAAGTGGTTATGAAGAAGCAGCAGGTCAAGGATTAATTGCTGGAATTAATGCCTCCCTAAAATTAGAAAATAAAGATCCTCTAATTTTAAAAAGAAATGAAGCTTATATAGGTGTTTTAATAGATGATTTAATCACTAAAGGAATTAAAGATCCTTATAGAATGTTAACTTCACGTGCTGAATATCGTCTTTTATTAAGAAATGATAATGCTGATATTAGGTTAAGAAAATATGGTCATCAAGTAGGATTAGTATCTGAAGAAGACTATCAAAAATATACAAAAAAATTAGAAAATATTGAAAGTTTATATAAATTACTACAAAAAAATAAAATCACTCCAACTAAAGAAGTGAATGATTATTTAGAAATAATTCCAACAGCTCAGTTAAAAGATGGTATTACATTATATGACTTATTAAAGCGTCCAGAAATTAATATGCATATAATAGAACACTTTATTGAAATACCTTATGATTATGAAGTAAAAGAACAAGTAGAAATTAATATTAGATACGAAGGTTATATCAAAAAAGCTCTTCATGAAGCAGAAAAAATGTTAGCTTTAGAAAACAAAAAAATTCCAAAAGATATTGACTATGATAAAATACCAAATTTAGCCAGTGAAGCTCGAGAAAAACTAAATAATATTAAACCAACATCTCTTGGACAAGCATCTAGAATAAGTGGAGTAAATCCAGCTGATATTTCAATTTTGATCGTTTATTTAAGAAAGTGGGAAAACAATGTCTGAGCAAGAATTTATTGAAGAATTAAAAAAGTTAAATATTTTTCCAACCGAAAAACAACTACTAGAGTTACAAAAATATTATGAACTTTTAATAGAATGGAATGAAAAAATAAATTTAACTAGAATTATAAAGAAAGAAGATGTCTATTTAAAACACTATTATGACAGCCTAACCATAGTTAGAACAATAGATTTAGAAAAAGTAACTACCCTACTTGACTTTGGAACAGGAGCAGGATTTCCAGGTATAGTTTTAAAAATTATGTATCCACACTTGAAAGTTACCTTACTTGACTCTCTAAATAAGAGAATTAATTTCTTAAATGAAGTAATTAAAAGACTAGATTTAAAAGATATAGAAACAGTTCATAAAAGAATAGAAGATTATCATAATAAAGAATTTAATGTAATCACAACAAGAGCAGTGGCTAATCTATCAAAATTATTAGACTACACTAAAAATTTAATTGCTAAAAATACTAAGTTTATTCCTTTAAAAGGACATATAGAAGAGGAATTAAAACAATTAGAGCAAAATAATAAATTAAAAAAATATAAATTAAAAATTTCAAAGAAAGAAGAGTTCTATCTACCAAAGGAAAAAAGTCTGAGAACAATTTTAATCATTGAAAAAAATGAATAAAATTTATTGAAAATATGATATAAAAATTGGAAATAAGTATAGAAACTTATTTTTTTCTTGTTCTAATAACCACTTAATATCTGCTTGAAAAGAAAATATATTGATGTTATAATAAAACAAAAGAATAGAAAGAGGGATGAAAAATGAATGAAAATCAAGAAGTAATATATCTACATTTAGATGATATTATTCCAAATAGATTTCAACCTCGTGAAGTGTTTGATGAAAGAGCATTAAAAGAACTTGCTGTTTCTATTAAAGAACATGGAGTGATTCAACCAATAATTGTTAGAAAAATAAATGATAATAAATATGAAATAATTGCTGGAGAAAGAAGATATAAAGCCTCTGCCTTAGCGGGAATGACTAAAATACCTGCCATCATACGTAATTTAGATGACAAAGAAGCCGCTAAAGTAGCCCTTTTAGAAAATTTACAAAGAAAAAATTTGAATCCTATTGAAGAAGCCAGAACCTATCAAAAAATTATTGAATTAGATGAAATGACTCAAGAAGAACTTGCTAAAACAATGGGAAAAAGTCAATCAGCAGTAGCTAATAAATTAAGACTTTTAGCACTACCCGATGAAATTCAAAATTCTTTATTAAAAGAGGAAATTTCTGAAAGGCATGCCCGAGCTCTTTTAAATTTAGACAGTTTAGAAGAACAAAAAGAAATGCTTAAAAAAGTGGTTAAAGAAAAGTTGACAGTTCGTCAATTAGAAAACGAAATAAAGGAAAAAAATATGCCAAAACAAGATGAAATAAAAGATGACAATGATTTAAATTCCATTATTAATCCAAAACCAGTACCCATAGAAAAAGAAACAATAAATAGTGATATGAGTAGCTCTAATACAAGTTTTTTAATGGATCCTAATTATTCAACAGCTACTACTGAAAAAGAAGAAACTGATAGTATTATAAATTATGGCGAAATAAAAGATGATGAGGATGAAGAGGAAGAATCACCAGCAGAAGATCTAAAAGAAATTTCAGATAATCCAATTGATCTTAGTAAAATAAAAGCAAATACTTTTGATATTAATGATATTAATAATCAGGAAAAGAAACCAGCTCAAAAATCAGATTTAGATAGTTTGTTAAATATAAAACCGCCAACTGAAAATGTATTTTCACCAGCAGAACAAGCTCTAAGAGAAAGCGATAATAAGGATTATGAAAATAAAGAAGACTATTTTAAAGCAACAGATTTGATGTCAATAAATCTACCAAATACAGTCAATAACAATCAAAAAAACAAAGAAAAAACAGAAGAAAAAGATATTTTTTCTTCTCCAAATAATTTTAATAGCCTTCTAGACTTTGTTAATACTCCCCCTACTAAATCAACAACTAACGAAAAAGAGTCATTAACAAGTATAGATCAAACACTATTCCAAAAAGAGGTTGAAAAAGAAACTCCTAATAAAAAAGTAGGAAAATCATTAGGTATGGCTTTAATGAATGAAGCCTATAACAATAATCAAAAAAATAAAATGGAACAATATAATATTCAACAAATGGTCAATGAAATTAGAAAAACACTATCAGATTTAGAATTACATGGAGCAAAAATTGATACAGATGAAATGAATTTTGAAAATCAGTATCAAATATTAATCAAAATAGATAAAAATAGTAATTACTAAAAAATAATATAAAACAAAAGATCGTAAAATAGATCAAATCAGGCATAAGAAAATTATGCCTTTTATTTTCAATCAGAAATATTAGTTTTCAAATAAATATTTTTTTGATACAATATAATTTGTTAGAAAGTGAAAAAGGTGATCATATGGGAAAGACAATCTCGCTAGTAAACCAAAAAGGTGGCGTAGGCAAAACAACAACAAGTATTAATCTTTCTGCATCATTAGCAGTATTAGGAAAAAAGGTATTATTAATTGATTTAGATCCACAAGGAAATACAACTACTGGTGTTGGAATTAATAAGGCCGATATTGATAAAAGCATTTATGACGTATTAATAGGAAAATGTAAAATTGAAGAAGCAATTAAGAAAACAAAATATAAAGAATTATATGTGATACCAGCAACCATAAATTTGGCAGGATTAGATATTGAATTATTAGAAAAAAGTCAACATGAACCTGGTTATCAAAAAGGAAGTCAATTAAAAAATAATCTTGATGAAATAAAAGAAAAATTTGATTATATTATTATAGACTGTCCTCCATCATTAGGATTAATTACAACAAATGCCTTAACTGCTTCAAACTCAGTTATTATACCAGTACAATGTGAATTTTTTGCCCTAGAAGGAATTATGCAGCTATTAAATACTATTATGCTAGCACAAAAAACGTTAAATCCAGATCTTCAAATAGAAGGAGTTCTTCTTACTATGTTAGATTCAAGAACAAATTTAGGTTTTGAAGTAGTAGATGATATTCGTAAATTCTTTAAAGAAAAAGTATATAATACAATTATTCCTCGATTAATAAGATTAACAGAGGCCCCATCACATGGAGAACCAATTATCGCCTATGATCCAAAAAGTAGAGGATCAGAAGCATATATAAATTTGGCAAAGGAAGTGATTGAAAGAAATGGAACAGAATAATATTAAACGAAAGGCCCTTGGAAAAGGCTTGGAGGAATTATTTAATAGTGAACCGATGGATTATACAAAAGTAGAAGAAAAAATAGTAAACGAAACTCCCAAAGAAGAAATTCAGAAAATTCCAATCAAAGAGTTACGTGCAAATCCTTATCAGCCAAGAAAAATATTTAATGAAGAAGCTCTAGAAGAGTTAGCAAGTTCAATTAAAGAACATGGAGTATTTCAACCAATTATCGTAAAGAAAAGTATTAAAGGTTATGAGATTATAGCAGGAGAACGAAGAGTAAAGGCATCTACTATAGCTGGTTTAGAAGAAATTCCAGCTATAATCAGAGATTTTACTGATTCAGAAATGATGGAAATCGCTCTTTTAGAAAATTTACAAAGAGAAAATCTAACCTCAATAGAAGAAGCAAATGCCTATAAAAAATTGCAAGAAAATTTAAATATTACTCAAGAAGAATTAGCCAAGAAATTAGGAAAAAGTAGATCACATATTACCAATACACTTGGGTTATTAAATTTACCAGAAGAGACTCAAACCCTTATTAACGATCATAAACTTACCATGGGTCATGCCAGAGTTCTAAGTAAGTTAGATAATAATTACCAAATAAAAGAATTAACTGACAAAATAATGACAGAAGGAATAAGCGTTAGAGAATTAGAAAATATTACTTCTACAAATGAAGAATATGTTAAAAGAAATAAAATTACTAAAAAAATATCCAAAAATAATGAATATACTTATTTAGAGGATATGTTAAATGAAAAACTAGGAACCAAAGTAAAAATAAAAAATAATAAAATAGAAATTTCCTTTACCAATACAAATGATCTAAATCGATTACTAGAAATAATGCACCTTGACAAGTAAAAGGAGGTAGTACATGATAACCTTATTCAATACTTATGAAATAGAATTAAAATATTTTACTTTACCTGTTGTTTATATTGCAATAGGTATTATTACCTATATAATTTTAAAAAGAATTATTAATAATATTTTCACTAAGAAATATTTTACTGCTGTAGCAAAAAGACATTATCAAAAACGAGCTGATACAATTAGAATAATGATTTTAAATATTTTAAAATATGTCATTATTATTTTAATTATTTTATCAATATTAACTATATATGGTATAAATATAAGATCTATAGTAGCAGGATTAGGAGTAGCAACAGCAATTATTGGATTAGCTTTTCAAGATATTGCTAAAGACTTATTAGCAGGAATTTTTATTATAGCAGAAGATCAATATGAAATTGGAGATACAATTCAAGTAGGAGACTTTATGGGAGAAGTCACTTTTATAGGACTGAAAACTACTAGAATTAAAGACTATAAAGGTAGAACTAAAATAATTGCTAATCACAATATCACAGAAGTAATAAACTATAACTTAGCAAATTCAGTAGCTATTGTGGATATCTGTATTGATTATGAAGCCAACATGGACAAAGTAGAAAAAGTTTTAAATAATTTAGCCAAAGACTTAACTAAAACCCTTCCCAAATTAAAAGGAGATGTTCAAGTTTTAGGAATAACAGAATTAGCCGACTCTTCAGTCGTATATAGAATCACTGCTCCTGTAAGTTCTATGGAACAATATACTACAGAAAGAATAATGAGAAAAAAAATTAAAGAAGTATTAGATAAAGAAAAAATAAAAATACCTTTCCCACAACTCGAGGTGCATAATGGAAAATAATAAAGAATATACAATAGGAAGTAAAGTCCAAATGAAGAAAAAACATCCATGTGGAGGAGAAATTTGGGAAGTAATAAGATTAGGTGCTGATATTAAAATAAAATGCTTAAATTGTGGTAGATCTTTATTTATACCTCGAATTGACTTTAATAAAAAGATAAAAAAGATAATAATAGAGGAAGGTAAATGATATGCAAGAAAAAAGAAAATTAAAACTGAAAAAATTTTATTTTCATCCAGTAACAATGCTTCTTTTAGCAATAGTTTTAATATTAGTATTAAGTTCTATTCTTTCATCATTACAAATTCAAGCAACATATAATACAGTAAATGAAGCAACAAAAGAACTAGAACCAACTCTAATTACAGTGGAAAATTTATTAACATTTAATGGTTTAAAATCTATAATCAGTAGTTCTACAAATAATTTTGTAGCTTTCGCTCCTCTTGGCATGTTATTAATTTCTCTAATAGGAATTAGTATCGCAGAGGCAACAGGATTTATAGAGGCCTTAGCAAAAAGAAAATTAAAAAAATTATCAAAGTATAAATTAACTTTCTTAATTTTATTTACAGGAGTAATTTCTTCTTTAGTAAGTGATATAGGATATGCCATTTTAATACCTTTAGCAGCTATAATTTATGAAATAAATAAAAGAAATCCATTAATAGGAATAATCACAGCCTTTTGTGGAACTGCTTTTGGAAGCGGAATTAGTATTTTTGTTGGTTGGACAGATGTAAAATTAATTCCTTATACAGCAAGTGCCGCTCATTTGATAGATTCTTCAGCACATATTAGTTTAACCTCAAACTTAATTTTTATAATAGTAGCTAGTATTATAATTCCAATCATTGGTACAATCGTAATTGAAAAGTTAATCGCACCAAAAATTGGAAAATATCGCTTTCATGATCACTTGACAGGAGAAACACTAAAAACTTCAGAATTATCAATCATCGACATAGACGAAGCAGAACAAACGAAAATAGCAACTGAAAAAAATGAAAAAAGAGGATTAAGACTTTCTCTAATAGCCGGAATCATTATGCTGATTTTCTTTGCCTATATGTTAGTTCCAAATTTACCATTTTCTGGGCTTTTATTAGATAAAAAAGAGACAATATATGTTAATCAATTATTTGGAGAAAACTCATATTTCCATTTAGCATTTACTTTTTTAACTTCAACTTTTTTAATCGTTTTAGGATTAGTATATGCATTTGGAGCTAAAAGTATAAAAAATGATCGAGATTTAATAGAAAAGGCTTCTATTAGATTTAAAGACGTTGGAATGATTTTAATTGTATTATTTGTTTTTTCTCAACTTTTAGCTATCTGGAAAAAAAGTAATATAGGAATCATTATCACATCTTGGTTAGCTACCCTACTTTCTCATTTAGAATTATCAGGTATTCCTTTAATAGTGATTACTATATTAATAATAGCTTTTGCAAATATATTTTGTACTAGCATTTCAACAAAATGGCAAATTTTTTCACCAATTGTAGTTCCTATGTTTATGCAAGCAAATATCTCTCCCCAGTTTGCACAACTAATAATGAGAGTAGCCGATTCTATAACCAAAGGAATAACTCCATTTTTTTCCTTCTTTGTATTATATATTGGTTATTTAAACTTATATCATCAGTCAAAACAAAAACCTATAAGTATTCACCATGCAATAAAATTAGTGATGCCATATTTTCTAATTATTGGCTTAACATGGATTTTATTAGTCATAAGTTGGTATATTATAGGACTACCAATTGGTCCAAAAGTAACCCCAACTATTTAGATCTAAAAAAAGAGGAACTACCTCTTTTTCTTGTAAATTAAAAATAAAATGTTATACTATAATAGAAAAAGAAAGAGGCGATATCATGAGTTTAACAGCAGGTATAGTTGGACTACCAAATGTTGGAAAGTCTACCCTATTTAATGCCATAACCAAGAAAAATATTTTAGCAGAAAATTACCCCTTTGCTACCATAGATCCTAACGTAGGGGTTGTAACTGTTCCAGACAAAAGAATAGATGAATTAGCCAAAATGTACAACCCTAATAAAGTAATTCCTACTGCTTACGAATTTACAGATATTGCAGGACTTGTCAAAGGGGCTTCAGCTGGTGAAGGTTTAGGAAATAAATTTCTTTCTCACATTAGAGAAACAGATGCTATCTGTGAAGTAGTCAGATGTTTTGATCATAATAAAATTATTCACGTAGAAGGAAATGTTGACCCAATAAGAGATATAGAAACAATTAATTTAGAACTAGCTATAGCTGATCTAGATATTGTTAATAATCGCTTAGAAAAAGTAACTAAAAAAGCTAGAACTAGTAAAGACAAGAATGATTTATTAGAAGTAGAAGCTCTAGAAAAAGCCAAAACATCATTAGAAAATAACATTCCCTTAAGATTAGTGGATTATACAGAAGAAGAAAAGTTGATTTTAAAATCTTATAGCTTTTTAACACTTAAACCAATTATTTATTTAACCAATATTAGCGAAGAAGAAATAGCAACAGAAGATAATGAGTACGTTAAACAAGTAAAGGAATATGCTAAATTAGAAAATGCAAAAGTAGTAAAACTATGTGCAAAGTTAGAAGAAGATTTAAGTAGTTTAGAAGATGAAGAAAAACAAGAAATGTTAGATGCACTAAATATAGAAACGAGTGGCTTAGATCAGTTAATTGAAGCAACATATGATCTTTTGGGCTTAGCAACCTATTTTACAGTAGGAAAAGATGAAGTTAGAGCCTGGACCTTTAAAAAAGGAATGAATGCTAAAAAGTGTGCTGGAATTATTCATACAGATTTTGAAAAAGGCTTTATAAAAGCCGAAGTAATGAGCTATGAAGATTTAATTCAATATGGAAGTGAATTAAAAGTAAAAGAAAATGGGCGTGCTAGATTAGAAGGTAAAGAGTATTTAATGCAAGATGGTGATATCTGTCACTTCA
The DNA here is from genome assembly GCA_948433435.1 of uncultured Clostridia bacterium. Taxonomy (GTDB): domain Bacteria; phylum Bacillota_I; class Bacilli_A; order RF39; family UBA660; genus UBA2730. Next base: position 11,434 of record CAOJDX010000003.1, on the reverse strand, counting down.
GGTTTAATGTCTAAAATGGAACCAAAGCTGATCATTTTTGAATCCACTAAGGAAGATGGAATTATGAGTAGGAATCCAAAATTTTATTCTTCTCATTTAACTCAACAAGAAATTGATGATAAATTTTTGCAAACTAGAATAAAATTAGGGAAAAAGTATCATTTTGACGGTACTAAAATTTTTCAAGCAAAACAAAAAAATACTACTAATAATATCCAATATCCTGATGGAAAGTATGTAGTAATATCAGAAAAAAATTTAACTAAAAATGATTATTGGTACGAATTATTACCAGCTGATATTTTAATAATATCCTCTAAATATCCTAATATAGTAATAGGTCATCAAACAGCAGATTGCCCAATAGTAATAGCTGAAGATAGAAAACAAAAAGTAGCTGCTCTATGCCATTGTGGAGCTATACAAATTAATAGAGAGCTCCCTAAACAATTAATAGAGTCTTTGATAACAGAATACAAAAGTTCTAAAAAAGATATTCACATCTATATTGCCAGCTGTGCCAAAAAAGAACATTATATTTATGATACTTATCCTCAATGGGCAACTAATAAAAAACTATGGAATCAATATATTATAGAAAAAAATAATCAATATTATATAGATTTATCTGGTGCAATAAATCATCAATTAAGGGAAATGGACATTAAGCATATTATAATAAGTCAAATAGATACAATCAAGGATATAAGATATGCTTCTCACTATGCTCTAGTTCATGGAGATAAAACAAAAACTGGTCAAAACTTTATAGGATTATACTATAAGAAATAAGAAAAACTTTCCTCATTTTTTTAAGGAAAGTTTTATTTTAGAGTATATTTTTGTTGAATGGTCATTTTTATTAAATTTTTACTTAATACATAACGTTTGAAATGAAGATGAGAATTATGTTTTAAAGATATGATCTTATCATAAATTTTATCATATTTCTGATATTCCTTTAAAAGTTCAATAAGATTTTCATAAACTTTATACATTAGGCTATCTCCCCTCTTTTAATATGTAATATTCTAACAGATAAAATAAAAAATCAACTTTTCTGATGAAAAAAGTTTTACAATTAAATATATATTTGATATAATACATTCGAGTATTTAAAATACTCCTTGCCTTGAAGAAGGCCTTAAGTCCAAAAGGAGGTGTAAGAATGAATAAATATGAATTAATGTTCATTGTAAGATCTGATATGGAAGAAGCAGAAATTAAGAGTACTGCTGAAAATATGAAAAAGATATTATCAGATAACAAAGCAACTATAGTAGAAGAAAAAGTAATGGGTCAAAAAGAGTTAGCATATGAAATAAACAAGATGAAAACAGGCTATTATTTTCTTTATATAGTAGAAACAACAAGTGAAGCAATTAATGAATTTGAACGTGTAGCAAGAATCAATGAAAACATACTTCGTCATTTAACGATAAAAGTAGAAGACTAAGAGTGAGGAAAAATTATGAATAAAGTATTTTTAATAGGTCGTCTAACAAGAGATCCAGAATTAAGATATACAGGAAGCAATGTTGCTGTTGCCTCTTTTACTTTAGCAGTTAATAGAAATTATACAAGTCAATCAGGAGAAAGAGAAGCAGATTTTATTAACATTGTTGTTTGGAGAAAACAAGCAGAAAATGTAAAAAATTATTTAAGTCAAGGTAGTCAAGTTGCGATAGATGGTCGTATTCAAACTAGAACTTATGATGATCAAGAAGGAAAAAAACGTTATGTAACTGAAATTGTTGCTGATAATGTTGAATTTCTAGGTACAAAAGGAAGTACAGCTAATGTAAATAATCAAGGAAATACTTCAGTTGAACCTACTCCATATGATTTCGGTGATCAATCATCTTCAGAAACTCAAAAAACTACAGACATAGACAATAATCCTTTCGCAGATTTTGGATCTTCAATCGAAATAAGTGATGATGAGTTACCATTTTAAAAAGGAGGATTAAAGATGGCAGAATTTTATCGTAAAAAGAAAAAAGTTTGTATGCTATGTACAGGAAAGACAGTAGATTATAAAGAACCTGAGACATTAAAAAAGTATATAAATGAAAAAGGAAAAATAGTTCCAAGACGTATAACTGGTACATGTGCACGTCATCAAAGAGTAATTGCTCGTGCAATTAAGAGAGCTCGTGCTATAGCTCTATTACCTTATACAAAATAAAAAATGTTATGAAAGTTTCATAGCATTTTTTTTTGAATTTTTTATTCTCCATTAATTGAAAATGAATTTGCTTAACAAGGTCTTATAAGTCTCCCTTGACAAAATTACCTGGGGGGGCAGAATAAAGGATATACCCAAAATATAATAAAGAAAGAAAATAACAATTAGATTCAAAAAAGGTTCTCACAAAAATCTTATAAATTCTAACTGAAATAGCAATTCTTTTGAAATTAGAACCCTAAAATATAGTAAAAGGGTTCTTTTTGCAAGTGCAAAAATGGTTGGTGGTGCAATTACGCCTTCTTCAAAATCTTATTTGATAACTGTTTTAATGTTTCGTGGTGCATTCCCATATCCTGTTATAAAATAAATTTTTTCTTTTTAATGTTTTGTTATAGTAATTATTTAGTAATTCAGTTACAATTATATTATAATTATGATAAAAAAATTTAAAGAGAGGGGAGTTTATGTTAGATGTAAATTTTAATCAAATTATTGAAATGATTGAAAAACGAAAAAATAGTGCATAGAAAAAAGTAAATGAAGAATTAATTTTGCTTTATTTGGAAGTAGGACAATTTTTATATGAATTTACCCAAAATGGAAATTATGGTGATAAAGTTATTGATAAGGCAGCAAATTTTATGAAGACTAATTATCCTACGATACGAGGTTTTAATAAGAGAAATTTACATAGAATGGTACAATTTTATAAAACATATAAAGATAATCAAAAAGTGTCAACACTGTTGACACAATTGAGCTGGTCAAGCAATTTACTAATATTAAGTAATGCAAAAACAGATGAAGAAAGGGAATTTTATTTAAATTTAGCTATAAAGGAAAATTATTCTGTAAGAGAGTTAAATAGACAATTGCAATCTTCTTACTATGAAAGATATTTATTATCAGATGGTAAATCGCCTAAAAGTATTACTAAAATTATAAGTGAAGAAGATGATTTTCCAAGTACTAGAATATTGGATACATATAGTTTAGAATTTTTGGATTTACCAAATGAATATTCTGAAAAAGATTTGAAAACAGCAATTATAAAGAATTTAAAAAACTTTATTTTAGAAATAGGTAAAGACTTTACTTTTATTGGAGATGAATATCGTGTTCAGGTAGGTAAGCATGATTTTTTTATCGATTTATTATTTTTTAATCGAGAGTTATCCTGTCTTGTTGCTTTTGAATTGAAATTAGGAGAATTTTTACCAGAATATTTAGGAAAAATGAATCTTTATTTAGAGGCACTTGATAGAGATGTTAAAAAGTCAAATGAAAATCCCAGTGTTGGAATTATTTTATGTAGTTCAAAAGATAAAGATGTTGTAGAATATTCACTTAGCAAAAATATGTCTCAAACATTAATTTCTGAATACAAATTAAAGTTAATTGATAAGAAAATATTAGAAAATAAATTAAGTGAGATGAAGCAAATTCTTGAAAGTGAAAATGAAAAATAAAATAAATATGAAAATAAGGAGATGCTATGACTAAAAAAAGAAGAAATGCAGTAAGAACCTTTTTAATAAAAGACGAGCAAGTAATCTGTACAAAATATAAAATAGGTGATGTTGGATATATTGATATTCCAGGAGGAAAAATTGAATTGGATGAAACTCCAAAACAAGCAGCTGTAAGAGAATTTAAGGAAGAAACTGGAATCGATATAAGTGAATTAGAAAAGTTGGGAAAAATAATTGTAGAATATCCAGATAGAATCTATAATATAGAAGTATTTTATGCAACTCAATATAAAGGATTTCCTCAAGAATTTGATGAAAATGAATCATTCTGGATACCTATTAATGAATTATTAGAAAATGAAAATCGATATGCAATAACATTTTTACTTCAACCAGAATTTCAAAATGAATTAAAAACTAAGAGTATTAATATTAAATTTTTAGTGGATGCAAATCATAAAGTTTTAAATATTTCAAAAATTTAGTAATAAATTGTTTTGGGTATATACTTCATTCTAGGGGGGTAGAATCAAAGTATAAAGATAAAATAAAGAAGTAAAAAAGATGAAAAATAAAGAAATCATTACAGTAAGTTTAGTTTTATTATTAGTAATAGTGATTATCGGAGTAAGTTATGCTGCTTTTACTTTTAGTAAAACAGGTGTAACAGAAAATGCGATAACAACGAGTGCTGTTACGATGATCTATACAGAAGTGGATAATCAAATCAGTATTAACAATGCAGTTCCAATAACAGAGGAAGTTGGGAAAACATTAAGTGATGAGAACTATGTCTTTGATTTTACGATTAATATTAAAACAGGACCAAGGATGCCTATTTCTTATGAAGTAACAGCGGTAAAAGATGCATCATCAACTATGGGCAATGAAGATGTTAGATTGTATTTACAAAAGTCTTTAGATGGTACCAATTATAATGATGAAGTATTAGAACCAAGTCCCTATACACCATTAGATGTTGATGATGAGTTTGGAGCCAAAGCTAGAATGATCACTTATCAGGAGCTTCCTTCAAGTTGTAAAGATCAAACAACATGTCCAATATGGGTATTTAACTATTTATATGATTCTATAAAATATGGAGGGACAGTAGATGTTAAGAGATTTCCAGGCATCTATAGTTATTATAATTATGGTTATATGTTAATGACTACAGGTAGTGGAATTACCTATTCAGTACCTAAGTTGAAGCCTGATATGATAGAATATGGTTCTGCAAAAAATGAGGGCTCAATTAGAGCAGTAATAGTGATAAATAAGTAAGATATAAATATGAATAAAAAAATCATAAGGTTCTAAAGAAAAGCAAACTTAAGAATATACTTATGATTTTTTATTTGAAAAAGTGAACCAATACCTTGTTACAAAAGAATTAGAAATAATTTTTTTAGAATAACCACTTTACCCTAAATATCAATTAGACATTATCATAAATTTATTATATAATAATAATGAACATTAAATGGAGGTATTATGGGAATTATTGATAAGAAAAAAAAGCTAAAAAAACAAATTCGAAAAGCTAAAAATATATTCTTAATGGCTCATAAAAATCTAGATTTAGATGCCATAGGAAGCTCCATTGGAATGTACAGTATTTTAAAGCAAAATAAAAAAAATTGCTATATTATTATAGATGACAAAGATCAAGAGATGGGTGTATCCAAAGTATTAAAAGAAATAGAAGGCTGCTATAATATAATAAAAAGTTCAGATATTCCTATCTATTTATATAAAAGAAATAAGAAGAATCTTTTAATCATACTAGACACTAACAAAAAAGCTTTACTACAGTCTCCAGATGCTATAGACTATTTTCCTAATAAAGTCATTATCGATCATCATGACTTAAATAAAGACTCTATTGATGATGGATTAATGATAACTGAAGAAAATACTTCAAGTACCTGTGAAATGATTGTAACTATATCTAATATGTATAATATTGAATTACCTCCTTATGTTTGTACCCTGCTTTTATCTGGCATTATACTAGATACTAATAATTTTACGTTAAAAACAACAGCAGATACTTATTATGCTGCATACTATTTGACTGCCCTAGGAGCTAGTCCTAAGAAAGTTCAATATTTGTTAAAACAAGATATTAATACCTATACAGAACAACAAAAACTATTAGTAAATATAGAAGTACTAGATAAAGTAGCCATAACTAAAGGAACCCAGTATATGATTTATCGCAGAGAAGATTTGGCTAAAACAGCAGATACTCTCCTATTCTTTAATGATATTGAAGCCTCTTTTGTGATCGGAAAGATTGGTAAAGATATAGTAGGTATTTCTGCCAGGTCATTAGGAAATTATGAAATATCTGGTATTTTAGAAGCTTTAGGAGGCGGAGGAGATTCCTATAATGGAGCTGCAGTCTTTGAACATAAAACAATAGGAGAAGTTCATGAACTTTTAAAAAAAGCAATCAAGAAACAGGATGGTGAATAAAAAATGAAAGTAATTTTTATTAAAGATTTAAAAAAACAAGGTCGAAAAGGAGAAATTAAAGAAGTAAAAGATGGTTATGCCGAAAATTTTTTAATTAAAAATGGCTATGCTAGAAAAGCAGATTCCGAAGGTTTAAGACAATTAGAAAGAGAAAATAATCAAGAAAAAAAGCAACTTGCTGAAAATTTAAAAGAAGCTCAAGAATTAAAAAGTAAATTAGATAATACAATGTTAGAATTCAAAGTAAGAACTGGAGCAGGCGATAAAGTTTTTGGTAGCATTAGTCCTAAACAAATAAAGGAGAAACTGGAGAAAAAAGGATTTAAAATTGATAAAAAACAAATTAATATTGAAACTACAATCACTGCATTAGGGTTTCATAATATAGAAATTAATTTATTTCAAGACGTTAATGCTAAAATTAAAATTCATGTAATAAAGTAGAGGTGATTATATGGCTCTTAGAACATTGCCCAATAATATTGAAGCAGAAAAGTCCGTTTTAGGAGCATGCTTCCTATCTAAATATGCTTTAGAAAAAGCTTGTGAAAATTTGGAAAAAGAAAAGTTTTACGATGAAAAAAATGGAAAAATATTTTCTGCAATGAAATCTTTACAAGATCAAAGAACACCTTTGGACTTAATTACTCTAACCTCAGAACTACAAAAAAGTAATCAATTAAATGAAGTTGGCGGTGTCGAATATCTAACAGAAATTTTAAATTTTGTTCCTGTTGCGACTAATGTAGACTACTATATCAAAAATGTGGAAGATGCAGCTATTTTAAGAAAGCTAATAGAAACAGCTTCAGAAATTGCTACAGAAGGTTATAACAGTAGTGAAGATGTGAATGAAACCCTAGATGACGCTGAAAGAAAAATATTAAATATTGTTAAAAATAGAAAATCAAGCGAGTTTAAATCAATTCAAGAAGTAATGGTTCAAACAGAAGCTAATTTAGAAAAACTAGCAGAATCAAAGGGAGAAATTACAGGTTTAGCAACAGGATGGTACGATCTAGATAAATTAACAGCAGGACTACATGAAAATCAATTTATCATTATCGCTGCTCGTCCAGCAATGGGTAAAACTGCTTTTGCTCTTAATTTAGCTACCAATGTTGCCATTAATACAGGAAAAACAGTTGCCCTATTTAACCTAGAAATGGGTGCCGAACAATTAGCAAGTCGTGTCATATCTTCACTAGGACAAATTGAAGGATATAAACTACAAACAGGAAAACTTTTAAATGAAGATTGGAAAAGAGTCAGTGAAGCAATAAGTCAATTAGATAATACGAATATCTACATTGATGATACTCCAGGAATAACGATTGGAGAAATAAGAGCTAAATGTCGTAGATTATCTAGTAGTGAAAAAGGCTTAGGACTAGTAATTATCGATTATTTACAATTAATATCTGGAGGACGAAACTATGGAGCAAATCGTCAGCAAGAGGTATCAGATATTTCGAGAGCTCTAAAAACATTAGCAATGGAATTACATATTCCGGTTATTGCTTTAGCTCAATTATCTCGTGCCGTAGAAGGAAGAGAAGATAAACGACCATTAATGAGTGATTTACGTGAATCAGGATCAATTGAACAAGATGCCGATATTGTATCTTTCTTGTATCGAGATGATTATTATAATAAAGAAGCACGAAATGATGATAACACAAGTATTAGTGAACTAATTATTGCAAAACATCGTAATGGCCCAACAGCAACAATAGAATTGCTATTTAAGAAAAATACATCTACATTTTTAAATATAAGGAAAGAAGGTAATTAATTTGTTAAAAAATGGATCTAAAAATAAAATATTTTCCCTCTTCATAATCATAGTATCTATTTTTTCTCTTGGAATGAAAAAAATGGAAATGACTCCAAAAACGGTTTATCATGTATATTTAGAAGGGAAATCCATTGGACTACTAGAGTCAAAAAAGGATTTAGAAGAATACATCGATAAAGAACAAGAACATTTAAAAGAAAAATATAATGTTAAAAAAGTATATACACCAGATAATTTAGATATTAAAAAAGAAATTACATATAGTAATGATATTTCTACAACCAAAGAAATATATGAAAAAATTAAAGATAACAGTTCATTCATGATTGATGGTTATGAAATATATATCAAAAAGACAAATAATAGCTCTACAGATGTCAAAAAAGCAGATACTAAGAATAAAAGAATTTATGTAATAGATAAAAAAATATTTACTAAGTCAATTGATCAAACAGTAAAATCATTTGTAACATTAGAAGACTATAATACTTACAAATCTAATAAAAAACAAAAAATTAAAGATACAGGAAAAATTATTGAAAATATTTATATTCAAAACGATATAACAATAAAAAAAGGAAAGATTCCAACAGATAGGGAGATATATACCGATGTAAATGAATTAAGTAAGTATCTTCTATTCGGAAAAATAACCAATGAAGCAACCTATACGATTCAAGATGGAGATACTATTAGTGAAATTGCTTACAACAATAAAATGTCCAATGAAGAATTTCTAATTATTAATCCTGAATTCAAAAATGAAAATGCTTTATTATACTCTGGACAAGTAGTAAATATTGGAATCTTAAATCCACAAGTAAACATTGTCGAAGAAGATGAAGTAGTTGCCATAGAAGAAAAGAAATATCAAACAGAAACTAGGTACGACAATAGCAAATATGTTGGATATGAGCAAGTTACGCAAGCAGGAGTCAATGGTAGTAATAAAGTTACTCAAAAAATTCAAAAAATAAATGGAGAAACAACTAACATTGTTACGATGTCAACAGAAGAAATAACCCCTGCAATTAATGAAATTATTGTCAAAGGTGGAAAAGAAAGTTCTTATGGTGGTGGTGGAGTCATGGGCGGAGCACCAGTAGCGACTGCTGGAAGTTGGGGCTGGCCAGCTTCATGTAATTCTATATCTAGTCCATTCGGATATCGTTGGGGAGTTTTACATGATGGAACTGATATAGCTGGATGTGGTTACAATTCACCAATTTTTGCTGCTCAAGCTGGAACAGTTGTTAAAGTAGCTTATAAATATGACAATGGGAAATATATTATTATTAATCATAATAACGGATACTATTCACTGTATGCTCATTTAGCCACTCAAACAGTAACAGAAGGAACAACTGTTGCTAGAGGTCAGGTAATTGGAGGAATGGGTCGAACTGGCTTTGCAACAGGAGTACACCTTCACTACTCTATTTGGCAAGGTTACCCTTATTCTGGAGGAAGAGTATTAAATGCTATGTCCATGTACTAATCTAAAATTTAAAGCTCTTGCAAGTGGTTCTAAAGGAAATTGTGCGATTGTTTTATGTGGAAATACTAATTTCATCATAGATGCTGGTATTTCCTACTTAACTTTAAAAAGAAATTTAGAAGAAAATAATTTAGATCTTTCTACTTTTTCTTGTTTACTAATCACCCACTCTCATTCTGATCATATTAAAGGTTTAGCTAGCATCATTAAACATACTAAATTAAAAGTTTTAATTCCAGAAAAGATGTATCAAGAACTTAAAGAAATTATTCCAATAGATAGAATTATCTTTATTCAAGATAAAAATAAACTACGAGATATCGAAATTGATTTAATTCACACTTCTCATGATACAGCATGTTCTGTTGGTTATATCATAACTTATAATCAAAAAAGTCTAGTCTACATCACAGATACAGGTTACATTAATAGAAAGTATTTAAAAAAGATGGAAAAAAAAGAGATTTATTTTATAGAAAGTAATCACGATGAAGAAATGCTAATGAATGGGCCCTATCCGCCCTTTTTAAAACAACGAGTAATAAGTGATCGAGGTCATCTTTCGAATAAAACAACGGCTTCCTATCTCGAACAATTAGTAGGTTCCAATACAAAATATATTTTTCTAGCACACATTAGTGAAAAAAATAATACAGAAGAATTAGCATACAATACAACCAATGAAAAATTAAAAGGAAAAGATATTAAACTTTTAATCGCTCATCAACATGAATCTAGTCCTTTGATTGAGGTATGAAATGATTAAGATAATTTGTGTTGGTAAAATAAAAGAAAAATATTTAAGCGAGGCCATAAAAGAATACAAAAAAAGGATAACTAAATATACTAAGATAGAAATTATCGAAGTAATGGACGAATCATTAGATGATATTTCTAAGGTTCTTAAATTAGAAGAAGAAAAAATAAAAAAGCACATTCAGTCAAAGGATTATATAATTACTCTAGAAATTAAAGGAAAAGAATTATCTTCTAATGAATTTACAAATTTATTAGAAAAAGTAAATCTTGAGTATAGTAATATTACCTTTATTATAGGAGGAAGTTATGGATTATCAGAAGATATAATGAAATTATCTAATTATCATTTATCTTTTTCTAAATTAACTTTTCCGCATCAACTATTTAGAGTTCTTTTACTAGAACAAATATATAGAACATATAAAATTAGAAATAATGAAAAATATCATAAATAAAGGAGTACAAAATGATAGGAAACAGTTGGGATCAATACCTAGAAGAAGAATTCAACAAACCATACTTTAAGGAATTAATTGAATTTGTAACAGAAGAATATAAACAAAAAACAATATTTCCTCCAAAAAATGAAATATTTAATGCATTTCGTTATACAAAATATGAAAATCTAAAGGTTGTAATATTAGGACAAGATCCATATCATGGAGAACATGAGGCTGAAGGTTTATCTTTTTCTGTAAGCAATACAGTAAAAAGACCCCCTTCTCTCCAAAATATATTTAAAGAGTTAGAGACAGATCTATCAATCAAAATATCTGATAAAAACTCTTTAGTTCCTTGGGCAGAACAAGGAGTATTATTATTAAATTCTGTTTTAACAGTAATCAAAGATAGTCCAGCTTCTCATCAAAAAAGGGGTTGGGAAACTTTTACTGATAACGTCATCAAAATAATTAATGAAAAAGAACAACCCGTAGTTTTCATTTTATGGGGAAACTATGCCCGTAATAAGAAAAACTTAATTACCAATAAAAGACACTATATCATAGAGTCTCCCCATCCTTCTCCTTTTTCAGCTCGCAATGGTTTCTTTGGAAGTAGACCATTTTCTAAAGCAAATGATTTTTTAGAAAAGAATAATATTTCAAAAATAAATTGGCAAATTTGAATTGCCTTGAAAAACTGTCCCTTTAATGCCAAAAGACTAGTAAATTACTTTTTTTGAACTAGTCAAGAAAAAGTAGACAATTAAAAACTACTTAATTAAACCCTAATTG
>CAOJDX010000002.1 GCA_948433435.1 uncultured Clostridia bacterium | reverse complement strand
AATCATCTTAAATCTATCTGTAGTATTTCACTATATAAATAATCTAAAAAACTAAGAAAAAAGAAAATAAATATTTATTTAAACTCATATACTTTTTTAGGTGATAAACTTGAAAAAATATATGATTTTTTTATTTGTCTTTTTTTTCCTTCCTTTTAATGTATTTGCTAACGATACTTCAAGATCTAGTATTCTTATGGATATGGATAGTGGCAGAATTTTATATAGTAAAAATATGAATGAAAAAAGGTTAATTGCTAGTATAACTAAAGTTATGACAGCAACAGTGGCATTAGAAAATTCCAATATTAATAAAAAAGTAACAGCAGGAGATGAAATCCTTGATATGTATGGCACTAGTATTTATATTGAAAAAGGTGAAAAAATGAGCATCAAAGATTTACTATATGGCTTAATTCTTAGAAGTGGTAATGATGCTGCTGTTGTAATTGCTAAAGCAGTTAGCAACGACGAAAAATCTTTTGTAAAATTAATGAATGAAACAGCAGCCAGAATTGGAATGAAAAATACCATATTTCATAATTGTCATGGACTAGATGAAGAAACCAAAAACTATTCTACCGCTTATGATATGGCGATACTTTCAAGATATATCTATAACAAATCAAGTACTTATAGAAAAATAATCAATACTTATAAATATACCTTAGCAACAGATAAAAAAAGCTATCTTTGGTATAACCGAAATGAACTTTTAAAAAAATATAAGTATTGTATTGGAGGCAAAACTGGTTATACACCAAGTGCTGGTAAAACATTAGTAAGTGTCGCTTCTAAAAATAATTTTACCGTAACAGCTGTTAGCATTAAGGACTCTAATCATTATGATAGTCAAAAAGAATTATATGAATATATTTATGCCAAATATAGACGATATAAAATTGTTGATAAAAATCATTTTTCTTTTGATGAGGAGTATTATAAAGATAAATTATATATAAAAGAGGATTTTTTCTATCCATTAACAGAAGATGAACTTACTAAAGTAAAAACATTAGTAAAAATTACAAAATTACAAAATTATAAAAATAACGAAAAAGTAGGGATAATTGAAATTAAACTAAATGATGAAGTCATTAAAACAATAGATGTTTTTGTCAACAGCAAAAAGAAAAAGAAGAATTTTTTATCTTCCTTATTTAGTCGCTAATCTAAAAAAATGAATACTAGGTCTTGCCATAAATCTAAAATAGGGATCAGGTGTCCCAATACCACTAGAAACAAATAACTTTGTTTGCCCTAAAGAATAATACTCTTTAAAATAGTTCTCTGATCCTTCTTTTTTTATAAGACATAAATCTTTGGAAATACATATTTGACCATTTAGACTATTTCCAGCTAAAGCTAAATCTACAGAATAAGTTTTAATAATATGATCAATAATATCTGCCTCATGCATTATTAAAATATGATAAATTTCCTTATTACAATTTTCCTCTTGAAAGTAGGAAAAAGCTTTTTCAACGTTCTGATTTTCAGTTTTCCAATTAGGGGATATCCCTGTCAGCAAAATAGGAGTATTATCCTTATTATATATTAATTCCGATGAATTATCCAAAACAGTAAAAGAACTTTGCTTTAAAATAGTATGAATATGGTCCTGATCATTATCTCCTAGAACAGCATATTTTCCAAGGGTAGCTGATAGTTTATTAATTTCTGCGATTAATTTTTCACTTTCATCAGCTTCCATTTTGTATTGTTTATCAACTAAGTCACCAGTAAAAAGAATAAGATCAGGTCTTCGTGCATTAATCTTTTTAACAATATTTTTAATATCTTCTAAGTAAATAGTTGATCCATAGTGAAGATCGGAAAAATGAATAATTTTAACACCGTGAAAACTTTTAGGGAGTCTGTTGTTAACAATTCTCTTCTCCTTTATAATAATACCATTTGTTGAAATATATTTGGTATATAAAAGAAAACTAGAAAATAAAACAACTATAATAAAAATAGCCTTAAAAAAGATAATTGTTATTTTTTTTCTTTTTTCCTTTAACTCATCTTTCTCAATTTTTTCCTGTATTTCTCTATTTTTTTCTTCACGAGTAGACATATGATCACCAATTATATTCTAGCATAAATTAACTTTTTTTGAAATAAGTTTAAAAAATTCATTACATATGATATACTTGTCTCATAATAAGGGTTGTAGAAAGGGTGAGATTAGTGGGTAGGAAAAATAAAAAAGAGGCAATTAATAAGGAGGTTAATAGATTAACCTATGCTTATACTTTTTTGCTTAGTGCAGCAGTTATATTTATACTCAGTTTAAAAAGTTTTACATTTAATATTTTAGGCAATCATATTAGTTATGCGATATTTATGATGCCCTTTATCTATTTTTTAGTAGAATTAATAATGAAAGAAATAGGATATAAGCCAGCAAAAATTGCCGTATTGGTATCAACGGTTGTAGTTTATATCTCATCAATATTAATAGATGTTATTTTTGGAGTGAAATTTAGTATATTAAATTATTTTGGAATTACTTTTGCTTATTTTCTAAGTCAATTTCTTAATTTATCAATTTATTATTATATGTTAGACAATTATAAAACACCATTATTCTTTGTCATATTAAATATGATTTTTTGTTTACTAATAAATAATATGCTGTATATGTTATTTACTTCAGGGATGGTATTTACAGATACATTTTGGACTAGCTATACTTTAGTAGTAATTTTACAGTTTATTATCTGTGTTGTATTATCAATTATTATTAATTTAGTAAGACAAGGAATAGAAATTGATTAATTGCAGAACTGGAAGGAGCAAAATATGGCAACATCATTAAATTTTATAGAGTACATATGTGATCAGCTAGAAGGTATTGGGAACATTAGATATCGAAAAATGTTTGGAGAATACATGATATATGTGAACGAAAAACCAATAGTACTAGTTTGCGATGATACGATATATGTTAAAAAAGTAGATTGTATAGAAGAACAAATGACAGAAACTCAAGTTGGCTATCCCTATAAAGGAGCCAAAGAACATTACATTTTAGATATTGATCATTTAGAATTTTGTAGAAATATTATTACTAAGATTGAGGCAGTAACACCATTGCCAAAAAAAAGAAAAAATAAAAAATGAAAGGAACTTTCAAATTGAAGGTTCCTTTTTTTAGAAAAATGTAGTAGCACTCATCTCCTCTGCATTAGATGTTTCATCTAGCATAGTCATTCTCGTTTACATTTTCAAATTTTCTTTATTCTATAAATTGTGATATCAATTCATTAAATCTTTTTGCAAAAACAGGTGGTATATTATGACTTGCTTTTTCCCAAATTTCAACAGAGCAATTTTTATTTATTTCTCCTAACATTCTTACACTATCTATGACGGCCTGTTGTTCTTTTTTACCCGCCAAAGCAATCATCTCTAAATCAATATTTTCAAAATTAGGAATTGACGAAAAAGTAATATTATTATATACCATATTTTTTAAAGTTTCTATTTTAACATTATTCATTTGCTGAACAAATTCTTTTCTTTGTTCTTTTGGTAAGCCATTTAATAAGCCAATTAAATTGCATTTATGTTTATTTTTCATCGACAATAACTGTTTTTTATTCATCTTATATGATTTTAATAGATCTTCTTCTGTTTTGATTAACCATGGACTTACAATTATTGCTTTATCAAACAACTCTGTATGTTCTGCAATTAACTTTACAGCTAATTGTGCACCAAGAGAGAAGCCTATTAAATTTACTTTCTTTCCAATATTCTGAATGAATTGCACTAATTCGTCACAAGCAACTTCTGTTTCAAATATTTTGTCAGCTTCATTGCCATATCCTCTAATATGAGGAACGAATAGGCAATATTTATCCGAAAGTATGTATTGCTTTCCAAAAGTATGTATAAAATTAGCTCCATGAAAAAATACAATAACCGGCTTATTTTCTTCCCCATATTTTTCATAGTACATTATCTCAACTCCCTATAAAATTCCAATTTGCCTTTACCAGCATTATATCATGTTGTTATAAGTACTGTCATTTCTTTTCTACTTTTGAAAAGCTAATAAGTTTTAAGATAATCAAACAGAAATGAAATAGTTTGGTTTCACAGTATAGAAAAAGACACTATTTTATAAGTGTCGTTCTTTCATAATTTTGTATAATCTCTATAATATAAGGTTACATCTGTTTTTTCATTTATTGTAATTATCTTTAGGAGTTTTGCCAATAGATCTGTATTTATATAGATACTCCTGCTTTCCTATCTATTTTTGAATTTAAAGAATAGCTAAGATAACTAAAAGACTATTATGAATTATATGCATAATAATGGAGGGTAAGACACTATTCTCTTTATAATCCATATAAGCAAAACTTAAACCTAAAGAAGCATAGGGAAGTAGATACAAATATCCAGAAAGAGTAGTAGCAGTAGTGATTACATGCATTGCTCCAAAGATAAGACCAGAAGTTAGTATAAATAACCATTTAGACGTAAAGGCATCCATAAAAGTTTTTCTAAAAACTAACTCCTCGATAATAGGACCAATAATTCCCGCCGATAAAAGCATTAAATAAGGAGATGAAGTGATCATACTTTGAACAAGTCTTTCATTATCAGCTCCATTTTCTCTAAATAATACAGTAATAATGATGTTAGTAAGCATCATTCCTAGTACTCCTAATAAATAGTACTTTAAACTATTATCCAATGTCTTAAAAAGGTGCTTCTTAAGTTTTTTAAAATATATGATTAAATCTTTTCTATAAATAATTAAAAGAGTAATTAAAAGACATGAACTAGAAAAGAGACTTAATAAGATTTGGGTTTCATCTGTTAACCTTTTAACATCTAAGTTAAAAAGAATAATAGGGATATATTGAAGAAACTTACTAAAATAAAACAAACAAAACAAAATAATTAATTTAATTAAATGCTGAACATTAACATATTGATTCTTTTTCATAAATCCTCCTTTAAATTCTATAAAAATTATAACATAAAAAAATAATTTTGTTTAAAAAAAATAAAAAATGTGCTATAATAAGGCGGTAGTAGGAGTGGGAATATGGCAATATTAAAAGACGTTAAAGGAATAGGACCTAAATCACTTAGTTTATTAAATAAAATAGGCATTACAACAATTGATGATTTAGTAACACATTATCCCTTTCGATATGAATATCTGATAAGAAGTAATCTTCTAGAAGTAAATGATATGGATAAAGTAATCATTGATGGCAAGATAGAAAGTGTACCCATTTTAATGAGATTTAAAGCAGGTCTTAATAAAATGAATTTTAGATTAGTTAGTAATCAAGGTGTAGTAGGGATTTCTATTTTTAATAGAGCTTTTATGAAAAATGAATTACAAGTAGGAATAACAGTTACAGTAATAGGAAAATATGATAAGAAAAAAAATGTCATTACAGCAAATGAAATAAAGATGGGAGCTCTTTCCAATAAAGCAAGAATTGAACCTATCTATCATGTTACAAAAGGGATTACTAATAAGAATCTCTCAACTTATATTAATATGGCTCTCTTAATGCATGGAAAAGAAATAACAGATTATATACCAAAGAAATATATTGAAAAATATAATTTTTCTAATAAACGAACAGCCTTAAATATTGTTCATAATCCACCAAGTGATGAAAAACTTATGGAAGCAAAATATCGTTTGAAATACGAAGAATTATTTACTTTTATGTTCAAAATTAATTATTTGAAAAAACAAAATAAAAGTGAAAATCTTGGAATTATGCGTAACATTTCTAAAGAACAGGTTCAAAATTTTATTAAAACGATTCCTTTCGAACTCACCAAAGATCAACAAAAAGCAGTAGATGAAATTTTAAACGATATGAATTCAAAAGGAAGAATGAATCGTCTTCTTCAAGGAGATGTTGGTAGTGGAAAAACGATTGTCTCTTTTATTGCAATGTATATGAACTATTTATCAGGAATGCAATCTGCCTTAATGGCCCCAACAGAAATTCTTGCTATTCAACACTATAATAATTTAAAAGATTTATTAAAGAAGCAAAATATTAATATTGCTTTACTAACAGGATCTACTTTAAAAAAGGAAAAAACAGAAATATATAAGGAATTAAAAAATGGTAAAATTGACATGGTTATAGGAACACATGCCCTGATTCAAGATGATGTTGTCTATAAAAATCTAGGTTTAGTCATTACAGATGAACAACATAGATTTGGAGTTAATCAAAGAACAAATTTACAAAATAAGGGAATGAAACCAGATATTTTATATATGAGTGCAACACCAATACCTAGAACTTATGCTTTAACTATTTATGGAGATATGGATACTTCTATTATTAAAGAAAAGCCAAAAGGAAGAA
Organism: uncultured Clostridia bacterium; assembly: GCA_948433435.1. GTDB lineage: Bacteria > Bacillota_I > Bacilli_A > RF39 > UBA660 > UBA2730. The sequence goes on along the minus strand of CAOJDX010000002.1, from coordinate 136,795 downwards.
AGAAAGTTGTTACTTGTATCAAGAATAGTGCTGAAATAAAAGATGTTTTACAAATGATGTTAGATGAGTTGAAAAAACATCATCAAGTGTACGTAATAGCCCCCCTAGTTGAAGATTCTACTGATTCTAGTGAACTTACTAGTGTTTGCGATTTGCGAGATAAAATGAAACTAGCTTTTGGAGAATATTATAATATTGATATCGTTCATGGAAAAATGGCTAGTAAAGCAAAAGAATTAATTATGCAAGAATTTACTCAAGGAAAAATTCAAATATTGATATCTACAACAGTAGTCGAAGTAGGAGTCGACGTAGCTAATGCTAATATGATGGTAATCTTTGATGCTAACCGTTTTGGACTTTCAACCCTTCATCAGTTAAGAGGAAGAGTAGGGCGTGGTAGTACTGAATCAAAATGTGTATTAATAAGTGACACTGACACCAAACGACTTAATGTTATGGAAAAAGAAGACGATGGTTTTAAAATAAGCGAAGCTGACTTTAAATTAAGAGGACATGGAGACTTATTTGGTACAAAACAAAGTGGAGATATGACTTTTAAAATAGCCAATATTAGAGATGATTATGACATTTTATTGAAGGCAAAAAAGGATAGCGAAGAATACTTAAATTGTAATACTGAAATTGATGAGATAAAATTAAAATTAGTCAGTTCGATGAATAGTAATGGCTAGCTATTGTCGTCAAGTAAAAAAATATTTGGAAATTTTTCACAATTTAATTGACTTTTAATAAATATTTAGATATTATTAAATTGCATGATGATGAATCATGCTGAATCTCTCATGATAATATAGTATGAGAGTTATTCAACCGAACCCCCTGAAGAGCCCATTTTGGGCTCATTTTTGTTTGATTTAAAGGGCTCTAGTTTAATTTATTTAGTTTCAACCACCATTCAACTACCCAAAATAGTATTTTTTGAAAAGTTTAAGGTGGTTTAATTTAGTTTAAGTTAAATTATTTATGGTATTTACAATATCATTTAATTTATTTTTATACATATGTGAATATGTGTTTAATGTTTCATCAATTTTAGTATGACCTAGATATTTAGCAACTATTGTAATGTTTGCTCCATTATTTATTAAAAGTGATGCACAACTATGTCTAAAATCATGGATTCTTATTTGTTTAAGTCCTGCTTTTTTACATAGTGAATTTTTATGACATCTAACTTTTGAATTAGTAATAGGATCATCTTTGCCAAATAGAAACCATTTAGTATTAAATCCATATACCTTTTTATCACTTTCTAATAGAGTTTTAAGGTCATTTAAGAGTATATCTGGTATTGGTATAGTTCTTATACTAGATTTAGTTTTTGGAGTTGTAAGAGAGTAGTATTTAGATGATTCACTACCTATTGATACAACATTTTTATTTACCTTTAACTCCTTTTCTTCAAAATCTATATCTTCCCAAGTAAGTGCTCTTGCTTCACCTTTACGAAGCCCACAATAATATAGGGTTTCATATAGACATTTAAATTTTATATCATTTTCATTAGATATAAATTGTTTGAATTCATCAAGTGTATAAAAATCCATTTCTTTTTCAATTTCATTATGATCAACGAATTTAGTTATTTTGTTGTAGAATAACCTAAAATCAAATCCATACATTTTAGTTCCCCAATTAAGAACAATTTTAATAAATTTTTGAATATCGTTTTTAGTGCTAGTTTTAATATCTACCTTTGCTAATTCTTTTCTCCATAGTTCGTAATGTGTAACATTTAAATCTTTCAATTTTACCTTATCTAGTAATTGCATATATTTGATTCTATCTCTATAAGTTTTTAAAGTAGTCATTTTTACTTTATCTTCTTGATATTCATAATATGCAGTATATAAGTCTTTAAATGTCATACCTTTATCTTCAGTAAAGACAGTTAATTTTGAAACATATTCACGTTCTGCTTCTAGAGCTTCCTTTTTAGTATGATATGCTTTAGAAGTATATTTTTTTCTTTTACCATCTAAAGATGTAGTCCAAGTATAAAATACCCATTTACGACCATCTTTAGTCCATTTGTACTTTTCTAATAGTCTTGTAGCCATATTATCTTAACCTCCTTTGCTTACAAAACTATCACGTACTCCAAATTCATTTTACCATGATCTAAAACTTTTATAAACGAATCTGGAGCACTTTGATAGATTTCTTATAGACCTAAATCAAAATCATCTGATTTATCTTTGTCTTTATCATATTTTTTATTTATCTGATTTGCATGATATTCAAATTCATCGTAGTTAATTTCTTCTTCTTTTAAATCGTGTACACCAAGTTTATGAGCAAGTGCTTTGCATAATTTATCACATAAGTTAAACATTTTTTCTTTGAAACTATTAAATTTCTCTTGAAGATTATTTATTTGTTTTTGAAGAGTATCAATAAGATTGTCTTTTTCCTTAATTACCATCTTTTGATTTTTAATTTTAAGATCTTGTTCATAAATTTTAGTATCTCGTTCTTTGATAGCGCGACCATCTTTTAACTTATTATTTTCAGTAGTTAATTTTTTAATAGTAGTGGTTAAATCTTCAATTTGAATATCTTTCTTTTTCAAATTACTCTTATCTTGAGTATTTTCTTTTTTTATTTGTTTAGAATAGTTGATTAATTCCTCAACATCATTTTCGTTATATCCTATGATTTTCCTTTTTACAGGATTTAAAATTTCATTTTCATCAATACTTTTCAAATCATTAAGTGTTTCAAGTTCTACTTCATTAAGTTTTTGATTCTTACTTATTGTTTGTTTTATATCATTTATTTGAGCATTTAATTCATCAATTTCTTGCTGTGCTTTAGTTTTATGCTGTACATTATCTCCAATATTTCCACGATATAAATTAAAACCTTTTTCTGTAATATATTTATTATAGTTATCTTGGATTTTAGCATAGGATGTTTTACCACCTTTATCTTTCCAAAACTGATCACAATTTAGGAATTTTCCTTTTTCAGTGGTGTACATATTTTTGCCATTTTCATCTTTCTTTTGAATAGAAACTAATCTTGTAATTCCATCTTTTCCAACTACGTCATGCTTAATAATTATTCCATTACTATCAGTTTCAAAAACTTTTCTTCTAACCTCATTTACAACTGGAAGAAAGTAGAAATGCATATGTGGAGTATCCTCATCATAATGAACTTCTGCATAAACTATATTTTCTTTACCAACAAGTTGCTCTAAAAATGTATATCCTTCATCAAAAAACTTTTTAACTTTATCTGGAATATCATCAGTAGTTTTTATATCAGGAACTAATACAGGTTGTCCTTTTTTCTTACCAACTTGATAAACTCTATCTGATTCTTTAAATTTCATTCCTAGACTTTTAAAGAACTCTGGACCACTTGTTATAATCGCTCCATTTAGTAAATTTACGTTCTTTCCTGTATTGTAATAAATGTTATTTTTATTTAGAGTAGAGTAAACTTTAGACTGAAGTGTAGGACTATTTAATGGCACATAACTAGCATTGAATTTAGTTCTTTCTTTGTCATAATTACCTGTACCTTTTCTTTCAGTAAGTTCTTTACCAAGTCCTACTAAATCACTTGATTTAAATTTATTTTCAAATCTTAATACTTGATTGCCATCATACATTTAAAACCTCCTTTTTCTTGCTTCTTTAGAGAATAAGGTCAAATATTGACCTATCTCACTAGGGCATAGCCCACGTGAGATTAGGGTGATCCCTAATAACCCCTTGCTTGTTTAAACGCGGGATGCCTAAACTTATCGTAAAGGCAAATGCTTATAAACAAGATTAAATAATAACTATCTACCAGATACTTATTATTTAATGAATTATAAAAGGATAGTGCCTTTTATAATTGTAAAAATATTCACTATCGCTACTTACAAAATTACTATGTAATTTCATAACGTACCTCGTTCATTTTTTACTTAACTTTGATGAAAATTATTCATTTTCATCAATTGGTTCCTCATAATGTGCTATATAATTTCTAGAATTACCTTGTCTATCTTTCGTAATTATGAGTCCCTCTTTTTTTAATAAATCTAAATTTGAATTTAATAATCTTCCAAATCTTTTAGGAGTAGTAATCAAATTTAATTTATTAATTATATCTGTACAAGTAAATTCAAAATCTTTTTGATTACTTGCATATTTTATTAGTTGAATTAAATTATAATCTATTTCATCATCTTCAACAGAATTTATCACATTAAATATTTGATTATTAGATTTCTTTAATTGAATATTTAATTCAGAAAAATCTCTGTTGATAATATTTAGTCTAACTAGAGATTTATCGTTTTTATTTTCTATTAATGTTAATTTACCATCAACAACTGCATCAAATGCTGTACTACCAAGAGTAGTTCCTCGTTTGTTTAAGTGATGAGTAAACAAAATTGTTACATTATATTTTTCACAAATACTTCTAAGTTTAGGTAGTAGTTTTTGACCTACATCTTGATAACTATTTATATCGTAATCAATACCTAAATTCGTATCTTTTAACATATCTATAATTACAAATCTTCCATTTTTATATTTAGAAAATTCTAACAAATCAACTTCAAAATCAAATATACTAACTTCTCCTTTACCATCTCGATCAATGATAAAAAATGAATCTTTTGGGAATGTTAGACCCAGTGTTTTTATTCGCTCCATTATTTGACCTGAATCTGATTCTGTGCTAATATATAAAACAGGAGAGGGCATTGTATCGTGCCCTAAAAATTGTTTACCACATGTGAGTGAGTTAGAAAGTTGCAGTGCCAACATAGACTTTCCAACTTTAGCATTTGATACTAAACAATATAATCCTTTTGACTTCATTATATTATCTATAATGTTGTCTTTTTTTATGTTTGTATTTATTTCTTCTAATGCTTTCATTTTTACCTCCTTGCTTGAACTCTTGATTCTAAATAATTAATATTAATATTTAAATAGTCTACAACTTCTTTCATTGGTATAACATGACTTGGAATTTTGTATCCTTGATTTATTAATTTGTTTTTAATTTCTCTTTTTACTTTTAAAGCAGAGTTTCTACCAAATTCTCCTAAAGCCATTAAATCTTCAAGTGTACACCATTGTTTTGATATTAAATTTAGTGTTTCTTGTGCTTCCATATCTCGACCTCCATTTCTATTTTTTATTTTAGTTTTTAGTTAAACTAGAACTCCCGTACCAATAGGGGCTTTGCCTTGTACTTATTTAACGAGTCAGCATATCGGCGATTTCTGGCTCTATTTAATTTTCAAAGAACTATTTTAAACTTTTTATTTCTTCATTTGACCACCTCATTTCATTTTTGTTTCAAATTGCTTTTTCTGTTGCAATTTAACATCATTATAACATCAAAATTGCAAATGTCAACTATTTTTGCAAAAATAAATTAAAAATGTTGCGAAAAAGCAATATATGTGTTATAATCAATTAAGAAAGGACGTGAAAGCATGGCTAAAACTAAAGTTGGGGAGTTAATTCAACAAGGTAGAGAGGAAAATAATTTGTCAATGCGTCAACTTGCAGAACTTGCAAATATTAGTTCTTCTGATATATCTAGAATAGAATCTGGAGAACGTGAAGTACCTAATCCTAAATTATTAAGAAAGATAAGTAAATATATTGGTGTTAATTATAATGATTTAATGTATGCTTCTGGTTTAGGAGCACAGGTTAGTCCACTTAATCCATATTTACTTGAACATTACTCTAAATTAAGAGGAAAAGAATTGAAAGAAGCAATGGATAGTATTGAAAGTTCCACTGCCAATAATAAAGTAGTTATTGAATCATTAAAAAAATCATCTGAAAGTGCAGATGAAGAAAAGAAAAATGTATTATTAGAAACAATTGAAGATCTTGAATATCAAAATGAAACAAATGAAGAAATTATGAAACTATTAAATAGTATTGCTATTAAGGAGTTTAGAAATGGTAAATAGTTTAAAAAGATTAAATAAGATTCAGGTTGTTAGTTTAATATTATTAGTTGCTTCATTTATTTTAGTTTGTTGTGGTATAAATAATAGTACAAATTTCTTTTGGGTATCTTTAGGATTAAATATGCTTGGATATTTAATGTTTATTACTAAATGGTCTAAAGAGGGAAAAACAGGAAATAGAAAAATAGATAAGAGTTATGATAAAAACTTAACTAGAAAATCATCAGAATTTATATTCTTTATGGTAGTAGCATATTATTTAGTTATATGTATTTGTGTAATTGCTGATATATGGATTAAAGATTTTATGTATCAATTTGGAACAATTTTAGGCTTATTTAGTATGGCATTTATATGGAACTTTTTATCATTAGCAATTGTTTATAGAACTTCAAAAGAAGTAGAATTAATATTAAAAGGAGGCAAGAAAAATGGAAATAAGTAAAATAAAAAAGGCTTTAATTGAACAAAAAAATATTGGTTTATCTGGAAATCTTTATCACAAAACTCAATTAGATTTTTCATATAATACCAATCATATTGAAGGTTCTACAATAACACCTGATGAAACTGCAAGTATTTATGATACAGGAACTATTTTAACAAGTGGTGATAAAGTTATTGTACTTAAAGATGCTACTGAAACAAAAAATCATTTTACTTTATTTAAATATATGTTAGATACAATTGATGATAAACTTTCTGAAACTATGATAAAAAAATTTCATTTCATATTGAAAGATGGGACTCTAACAGATAGTGAAAAAGAATGGTTTAATGTTGGAGAATATAAAAAGAAAAAGAACTTTGTTGGTAATATTACAACATCACTTCCTAATGATGTGGAAAGTGATATGAAAGATTTATTAGAGTGGTATGATAAAATATCCAATAAAACTATTGAAGATATTATTGAATTTCATGTTAGATTTGAGAAAATTCATCCTTTCCAAGATGGAAATGGTCGTGTGGGAAGAATGATAATGTTTAGAGAATGTTTATATAATGATATAATGCCATTTTTTATTGAAGACAGAAATAAGGATTTTTATATAAGGGGTATTAAAGAATATCAAACTAATAATGAAAAAAGTTATTTAATAGATACTTGTTTAAATAGTCAAGATAATTATGAAAAATTAGTAAATTATTTTTTAGAAGATAATAAGTAATATAATTACTAACTAATATGAGGAGTTGATAAAATTGGATATTACAGAACTTATAAAAGAAGAATTATTAAAAAGATGCAAAGAGTCAAAAGATAGTGATGGATTTGATTTTTGGGAAGATCATATTAAATATGTTGTAGAGAATGCTGTTACTTTAGCAAAAGAATATGATGCAGATGTTGAAATAGTTGAACTTGGAGCATTACTTCATGATATAGCCATGCCATCTAATATTGGACCACGAGAAGAACATCATATCTATGGTGCAAAAATAGCAGAAGAGTTATTAACAAAATATAATTATCCACAGGATAAAATAGAAAGAGTAAAGCAGTGTGTTTTAAATCATAGAGGGAGTCAAGATTTACCTCGAAAGACAATTGAAGAGGAAATAATTGCAGATGCTGATGTTATTGCACACTTTGATACAATACCAGCTTTATTTAGTTTAGCTTTCAAAGAACTTAATCTTAGTTTAAATGAGGGTACAGAATTTGTTAAAAAGAAATTGGAGAGAGATTATAATAAATTAAGTGATAGAACTAGAGATTTTTTAGAGGAAAGATATAGTAATATAAGAAAAGTATTGTTTAATGAACAATAATTATTAAATGACATTATGACATTAAATTCTGCTAGGGGTATAGTAAAAACAAATGTCATTAATGTCATAGTAATAGTAAATTAAATATATAAGGAGAAAAGGAAATATGATAGTTTGTGAAAAGAAGATTGACAAATTAGTAAAAAAAATGCATGAATACTATAGTAGTAAAGACTCTAATACTTTAGCAACTGTTGATTTTCCAAATTTAATAGAATATAAAAGCAATGATTGGTTAATATATATTTTTTATTCTTGTTTATTAGATTATGGGATGAGATCACAAAACTATCATAATAATTTAATAAATACTTATCATATATATCCACAGGTATTTAACCCAAAGTCTGTTATAGCAAATTTTACTAATAATAAGGAAAATTTATTAAGTCTAATGAAAAATAATATTCATCCAAGATATCCTAATGTTGCAGTAGATAAGTGGTTAAATTTGTCAATAGAGTTATCCAAATATGATAATTTGTTAGATAAAATTAAAGAATTTAACAATTTCAATGAACTTAATTTGTTTATAAGAAATATTAAAGGCTATGGTCAAAAGACAGGTGGATTATTACTCAGATTAATATATGAATCTGGTGTGTGTAATTTTAATGATAAATTAGGTTATATTCCATTAGATAGACATGATATTGAAATTAGCTATTTAAATAATATTATTGATAGCCAAAAGCTAAATAGTAAACAAATAGAAGAATTATCTAGTTTGTATATAGAAAGTGGAGAAAAAATAGGAATTGATGCTAATTTGGTAGATAAATATTTATGGAATATTGGTAATGATTTTTGTAATAGAAAAAATTGTGTTAATTGTCCATTACATGATGATTGTAAAACAAAAATAGATTAGGTATTATATCAAGTATGGAATTGATTGATTTAATTCTAAATGGTATAGAAGAATAAAGTAGTGTGAAAGGAGAAAAGATTATGTTTAATTTTAATCATATTGCAATAAGTGTAACAAATGCTGAAGAAAGCATAGAATTTTATAAAAAGTTCGGATTTGAAGAGTTTAAATCGTGGAAAGCAGAAGATGAAAGTATAAAAATAAATATGCTAAAGTTAAATAGTATAGTTTTAGAAATATTTTGTTATAAAGAATACACAAAATTACCAGAAACAGCAAAGACAACAGCGACAGATTTACCAGTATTAGGAACAAAACACTTTGCATTAGGAGTAGAAAATATTGAACAAGCGAAAGAATTTGTAATTAAAAATGAAATTGCAAATGATATAGAAATAAAAGTTGGAAGATTAGGAAAACCTTATTTCTTTATTAAAGATCCAAATGGAATTTTAATGGAAATTATAGAGGAAGATTAATATGCTTTTTGATATAATTGAAAAAAATTTAAATAGGATTGAACAAGATTTGAAAGAAATAGAGGGATTAAAAAATATTGATTTTATTGATATATTTCCAACAAGTGATAAACATAAACTACAATTAGAAGATGAAATTGAGGGTATAGCAAATTTAGAAATAAAAACAGAAAGAGGAAACATATATACTTTAACTAAACCTTTAGATACTAAATATGGTAAATTAAAGTGGATTAAAATTCGTTATTTTGATGAAAGTAGATTAGATTGGGAGGCAGCAGCTGATTTTGTTGTGGATGATAGAAATGTTTTACTTAATAAAGTTGGTAAAGATAAAAGATTTACTTATATAAAAAGAGATGAATGGGATGCAGTAGAATTTAAAACTGATAATACATTAATATATTTTTTAAATCCATTGGCATCAGAGGTATATAGTAAAAAGAAATAGAAAAAGGAAAAAAGGAATATGAATATAGATATAAAAAGAGTAAAAATTTTTGTAACAATTCCATTAGAAAATGTAGAAGAAGTTAGAAATGCAGTATGTGATGCAGGAGCTGGAATAATTGGAGAGTATGCTTACTGTACTTCATCAACAAAATCCATTGGAACTTTTAAACCAAATGAAAATGCTAATCCATATATTGGAGAAAAAAACAATTTAGAGTTTGTAGAAGAAGAAAAATTAGAAGTTGTATGTGATGTTGACAATGTTAAAAAGGTGATAACAAAATTAAGAGAAATACACCCATATGAAGAACCTGCAATAGATATTGTTCCATTAATAGATGAAAAGTTTTTTAAATAAGTTTGAGGAGGAAAAAAATGAAGATAATAAAGGAAGAAAATGCAGAAAAATTCATATACGCTGATACTAGTTCTGTTTTAGAATATGGGATTGCTTTAAATGAAAAGAATATGGATTTTTGTACAAATAAAATTACTGGAAGATATCCTATGGAAGGGTATTGTTCTAATTTAGAAGTTGAAGAACTATGTTATATTTTAGAGGGAGAGGGAACTATATATAAAAGAGATAGCAAACCTATTGATTTTAAAAAAGGAGATATTATCTTTATAAATAAAAAAGATATATATTATTGGAATGGTGATTTTAAACTTGCAATTGTTTGCTCTCCAGCGTGGTCTAAAGAACAATGTAAATTATATAGCGAGGAAGATTTAAATGAAAAATAATTATTTGTTAATTCATGGGAGTTTTGGAAACCCATTTGTTAATTGGCTTCCATATTTAAGAAAAGAAATTGAAAATAGAAATTTAGAAGTGTATACTCCAGACTTTCCAACAGGAGTAGGTTATCAAAATTATGAAAATTGGAGTAGGTTGTTAAAAACTTATATAACATCTGGAATTTTAAATGAAAATACAACTATATTTGCTCATTCAATTGCACCTGTATTTATTTGTAAGTTTTTAATAGAAAATAAGATTAAAGTTAAGAGATTAGTATTTGTATGTGGTTTCAATAATTTTTTAGGTATTGATGATGATTATGATGCTGTTAATAAAAGTATGTTTTTGGATAATTTACATGATATAAAAAATTATTGTGATGATATTATTTGTTATTATTCTGAAAATGATCCATATGTTAAATATGATGTAGAAAGAGAATTTGCTAATACAATAACAAATAATCAAGTAGTAATAAAAGATGGTGGACATCTTAATTCTGAATCTGGATATACAGAATTTGAGGAACTATTAAAATATTTGTAAAAAATGAGGCATAATGGAATCAGAAGAGGAAATATTTAATGAGTATTTTGAAAAATTTAAAATTCTATAATTAAGTAAAACTAATATAAAATATAACTACTCATATAATTACAAATGCATAAAACTTTTTTGAAAATAAAAAGTTTAATTAAATAATAGTTAGATAAAACGAGCATACACTTTAATAGGTGATGATATATAAAAACAACAAAAATAAAAGAAACAATTTCTTCTATAGCTAGTGAATTATTAGTCTTATTTGTACCTGAATTATTAAGTCCATTACATCTTGCTAGTTATTGTTCTTATAAAAAAGTTAAAGAACGAGAGAAAAATTTAAATGGCTTATCGAAAAAAATGATTCTAATAGCAAATCGTTTTGAAATAAAAGAAGAGGAAAAGATAAATTCATTAGATGATATTAATAATGTAGAATTATTTTATAAAGTATACAATAAACTAGATTATTTAACATCAAAGGAGTTAAAAGTATTAAGAAATTTTTGTTATGCACTATATAATCCTTATGATTTAACAATAGTAAGAGAACATAATATAGAAACTGAAGATGATATATATGATAAATATAGAAGTATATTGGATGATTGTATAGAGGAAAAAACTAAAAGGAAAATAATTTCTAAATTATAATTTTATTAAAATGACTCAATTAAAAAGAATAAAAAATTATTAGTAAATGATATTCGATAAAATTATATTAGTAATGTTTAATATGAAGAAGATAAAAAAGATTTAATTTTTTAACCACCCAATCAACCACCAAAACAGGAGATTTTTATTTTAAAGTTGTAAACTTATTTAAACTTTTATAAATTAAAACCCTTTGAAAACAAAGGATTTAATGATATAAAAAATAAAAGAGTACGTGATATAAGTTTGCCCCCTGAAGGAGCCAAAAGGCTCCACTTTTTTTTATTTATAAGGACTCATGGTTGCTATCTGTGGGGACATCTAAAATATAGAAATGAAAAAAGTGTAAGATTGATGAATCTCGCTGAAAAATTAGATGTATCAGTTAATTATCTAAACCGTATCGAAAAGGTTTTTGATAGAAATAAAATATCACTTATGACTTTATACGAGATTTCTATAATACTGGGTGTTAGAATAGATAAAAGTTTTGAAAAATAAGAGTAGAATCAGTTTGGATTTTACTTTTTTAATGGTATAATATTTAATATAAAGTTTTGTACAAATAGTAATTTTTAGAGAGGTGATAACATGAGAATATTAACGATATAAGTCAGGCATAAACTTTGATTATGCCAAATAAAAAGGAGGCATAATATGTTAGAAATAAAAGATTTAAGTATATCTATTAATGATAGATATTTAATTGAAAATTTAAACTTAGTATTAAATAATGGTGATAAACTTGCTATTATTGGTGAAGAAGGAAATGGAAAATCTACTTTATTAAAATCCATTCTAGGAATATGTAAATATGCAGAAGTAAGTGGGAATATTAATTTTAAAGGCAATAGAATTCGCTATTTAGATCAATCTATAGATTAATTATACGATTAAGCATGATGATTTGGATGAGATTTCTAGTAGTATTATTCCAACTGCTAACGTTATTAAACAGGCTCCTATATTGATTTTGGTGTTTAAAGAGAAAAGTAATAATTTGATAGTAGGGGATAACTTATCTATTGGTGCCTGTGTTGAAAACATATGCTTAAGAGCTACTGATTTAGGTTTAGAGAGTTTATGGATAGGAGATACTATTTATGTTGCCAAGAAAATTGCAGAACTTGTAAATCATATTGATATGGAATTAAATTGTGCAGTAGCTTTAGGTTATGCCGATCAAACTCCTAAACAGCGACCAAGAAAACACTTAGCTGAAATAATAGAATGGGTTGAATAATAGGATAGAAACACTTGCAAAATTAGAAGGTTTATCATTCATTTATAAACTTACATATATAAACAATTCAATAAGCCCTTAAGATAATCCGACTAATACTTGGCATTTTAGCATAAAAAGTAAAGATGATAAATATACTAAAAATTTGAAATAAATTAAAAAGGAATGATTTATAAAGATGAAAGTAATTAGAACAATTGACTTATGGACCGAGCAATACAAAAATCATTATGAATGTTTCAATGGAGCATTTGTAGATGGATTTGAAAATAATAAGATACCATTTGATGAATATAAGATAATTAAGAATTGTAATTGTATTATTACAGTTAGTTCAAATGATATACATATAAGTAATAAACATCAGGCTATTGTATTTTATAAAGACAAAATTCCTGTTAGATTAATGGTAATCAATCAAAACACAGATGTTAATAACTGCATAGAAGTAGCATTAAATCAGTATTTTGAAAACTCTATATTAAAAGATTATTATAATAAGTTAAGTATAAATTTTTCTGTTATAGATATGGAAGAAAAGCCAATAGTGAAAAAGAGTGATAATATTACAAAAGAAACAGATGTCGGATCCTGTGATAGATGGAAACTTTTATATAATATGTTAAAAGGAAGTTATACAGAAAGTGATACAGCATATGGTAATTTTGCTAGTGATAAGTATGAATTTATTCCTGATCTGCTGGTAAAATATGAATTAGAAACTGATCTAGAAAAATTTGAGATAGAGCATAAATGTGCCTTTATAAATATAATAAAAACAAGATTAATACCTATTCAAGAAAATTCAACCTTAACAAATAATTAGGTTCAAAAGGAGAAAGTAAATGAACGTTAATTTTAGAGAAGTCGAATTCAGAGATAAAGAATTTATATTAAATGCTAATAAAGAAATAAACTTATTGTCTGGACTAAATGATAGCACCTTCGATCATAATATAGATAAGGACTTATTTGAAGATAAAATATGTAAGGCTATTCTTGCAGAGGAAAATAAAATTCCTATTGGCTTTGTTCTATATTCTTATATTTATTGGGCAAATTGTGGAAAAGGAATTTATCTATCACAAGTTTATGTGAAAGAAGAATATAGAAATAAAGGAATATTTAAAATGTTATTATATGAACTTGAATCAAAAGAAAAAGACTGTAAATTTATTACAGATTTTGTCGGTAATGAAAATGTTACTATGTTAAATTCAATGAAAAAATTAGATTTTAAATTATCAGAGTTAAATATATTTTATAGAAAGGCTAATAATCATGTATGAAGAAATAATGAAAAATTTAAAACAGCAATTAACATATACAGAGTTAGAAGAAATAAAAAGGCATAATATTCACCTTGGAATTTTTAGAGAGCCATATTTAACATATATATTGGATGGAAAGAAGACCATTGAATCTAGGTTTAGCAAAAAGAAAATCTTACCATATGATCAAATTTCCCAAGAAGACATTGTTATAGTAAAAAAGTCTAGTGGTAATGTAATGGCCTATTTTACCATAAAAAAACTGTTATTTTTTGATTTAGCTAAAATACCCATTGATGAGATAAGAATCAGATATAATAAACAATTATATGTAGAAGATAATTTTTGGATAATCAAGAAGAATAGTAATTATGCAACACTGATTTTTATAGACAAAATAGTAAAATTAAAACCATTTCCTATTGACAAAAAAGGAATGCAAACGTGGGTAAAACTAAAAAATGAGAATAAAATATAGGCTCGATGAATTATTGATACTTAGGTTAAATTTTATTAAATTATAAATTAAATCATAAGTATAGAATAATAAATATTATGAAATTGACATTATCATATAAAATAAGAAAAACTGTTTTCTAAAGTAGTAATATGATTTTTTCTCTGGGGGTTAGTTTTTCTTTAATTATAAAAGTTATAAATAAAGAAAATATAACCAATAATATATTTAAGAAAGGAAAATACTAAAATGAACTTTTATAATCAAGACATTGCTGATGTTTTTATCCACTTTGACACAAGTGAAAAAGGCTTAAATAAGGAAAGTGTTAAAGAAAGATTAGAAAAATATGGCAAAAACGAATTACCTAAGAAAAAAGCAGAAAGTATTTTTAAGATTTTTATTTCACAATTTAAAAATCCCATTGAAATGATTTTAGTAATAACTGTAATATTATCCTTTACCGCAGGGGAAATAATCGATGCTTTTGCTTTAATATTAATCATTCTAGTTGATGTTTTAATGGCAACTTATGAAGAAGTAAAGGCTAGAAAAGATGCAGATTCGTTAATGAATATGATTCGATCAACATCTAAAGTAATTAGAGGTAATCGGGAAATGGTAATTGATTCTAGCAATGTGGTAGTCGGAGATATTTTAATTTTAGAAAGTGGCGATAAAATAAGTGCAGATGCTAGAATTATAGAATGTTATAATTTCCAAGTCGATGAATCCTCTTTAACAGGGGAAAGTATTAATGTTTACAAAATAAAGGAAGTACTGCAAGAGGAGGTATCTTTAGCAGACCGCAAAAATATGCTTTATGCTGGAACTTCCGTCATAACAGGTCGAGCAAAAGCAGTAGTAGTAGCAACTGCAATTGAAACAGAAATCGGTAAAATTGCTGATAAGGTAACCAATACTAAAGAAGAAAAATCTCCCTTAACAATTAGAATAGAAAAATTTTCAAAACAAATTAGCATCATAATTATGATAATAGCCATTCTAACTACCATAATTTTATTAACAAAAGGCTATCCGATAAATGAAATCTTTCTTTGTGTAATAGCTTTAGCTGTTTCAGCTATGCCTGAAGGACTTCCCTTAGCTCTAACAATGGCTCTAACGATCGCTTCAAAAAGAATGGCCAAAAAAAATGTCATAGTAAAAAAATTAAATGCTGTAGAATCTCTTGGAAGTTGTACAGTGATTGCTTCAGATAAAACAGGAACCTTAACAGTCAATGAACAAACTGCTAAGGAAATAATATTGAAAGATGGTAGTCATTATACTATATCAGGAACTGGATATAATGGAGATGGAGAAGTAACTGCTATAGATGATGCCTCATTAGATAAAGCCCAATATATCGCCATGTTAGGAGCTCTAAATAATGAAGCACACTTAGAAAAGAAAAAAGGAAAATGGCAATTTTTTGGAGATTCTATTGATATAGCTTTTTTATGTTTAAGTGAAAAAATGGGAATAAAAAATAAGCCAAAAGTTATTGAAAGAATACCTTATGAATCGGAAAATCAATATTCAGCAGCATTTTATGAAGTAGAAGGAAAAACATACTGTACAGTAAAAGGCTCTTTAGAAAAAGTAATAGAATTTTCTGAAGAAAATAAAAAATATAATGAGCAAAATGAAGAATTAACAAGACAAGGATACAGAGTGATTGCTATCGCCTCAGGAAAGGTAAAAGAAGCCTCAAAAGAATATATTAAAAATTTAGAATTTATTGGGTTAGTAGCATTTATAGATCCAATTAGAAAAGAGGTAAAAGATTCCTTAATGGAATGTCATAATGCTGGAATAAAAGTAATGATGATAACAGGTGATCATCCTCTAACTGCTTATGCAATCGCTAAAGATTTAGGTTTATGTAATTCAAAGGAAGAAGTTGCAACAGGTAAAGATATCATCAAATATCGTAATCTAGGCCAAAAAGAATTTGATCAATTTATTAGGAAAATAAAAGTATTTGCTAGAGTTACTCCTATAGATAAGTTGGATATAGTAGAGTCCCTTAAAAGACAAAAGGAATTTGTAGCAGTGACAGGGGATGGAGTAAATGATGCTCCCGCTATAAGGAAAGCTAATATTGGAATAGCTATGGGAAGTGGAACAGATGTAGCTAAGGAAACTGCTTCTATGATTGTAAGAGATGATAACTTCACCTCAATTGTAGCAGGGATTAAGGAAGGAAGAACTGCTTATAGTAATATCAGAAAAATAACCTTGTTTTTATTAAGTTGTGGTTTTGCTGAAGTTTGTTTCTTTTTATTATCTATTGCTCTTGGATATGATATACCACTTTTAGCCATTCAATTATTATGGTTAAATATTGTAACCGATGGCCTACAGGATGTAGCACTTTCTTTTGAAAAGGCAGAAGATGATATGATGGAAGAAAGGCCAAGAGACACCAATGAATCACTATTCTCAAAAGATTTAATGATAGAAGTAAGTATTTTAGGTTTAACTATTAGTGCCATTGTTTTTGGAACTTGGAAATACATGATGGATAAAAATATCAATATTGTTTTAGCAAGATCTGTCATCATGATGTTAATGGTATTTATCCAAAATATTAATGTTTTTAACTGTCGTAGTGAAAAAAAATCAATTTTTAAAAAAGCAATTCAGACTAATCCTTATGTAATAATAACCGTAATTGGGTCTATATTATTACAAATTATAATAGCAGAATATCAAACTACTGCCATGTTTTTTAAGATTACTCCTTTACCAGTAGTGGTAATTATAAAATTATTTACATTATCTTTAATGATAATCATGGTTTACGAGATATATAAACTATGCTATAAAATATTCAAAAAAAATTAATAACACTAGAAAAAGAGTTCTTATCCTAAAAATAAATTAAGGTAACTGGAGTATTGTAAAAAAAATATCAAAAAAATATTTTTCATGATATAATAGAATACAATTAAAATCTATTTAATATGTTGATAGAAAGTATGGTGTTGTAATGATTATCAAAAATAATAAAGAATTAAAGCAAAAAGAGTTTAAAAACGAAAAAGAGTTACAAAATTATTTTGAAAGTAATCTTGACTCAATACTTCATTATCAATTTATCGAAACAGAATTTACTGTTGGAAACTTTCGTATTGATACTCTAGCCTTTGATCCTGAAAGTAAATCATTTAGAATTATTGAATACAAAAATGTTAAAAACCATAGTTTAGTAGATCAAGGATATACCTATTTAAAATTATTATTAGAGAGAAAAGCCGATTTTGTATTAAAATACAACGAAAAAAAGAATTGTAATTTAAAAATAAGAGATATTAATTGGAGTCAGTCTAGAATTATTTTCGTATCACCAACTTATACAATACATCAGTTAAGTGCAGCTGACTTTAGAGATATCCCAATAGATTTAATCAAGGTTACTAAATATACAGAAGATATTATAGATATAGACTTTATTGCAAAAACAAGTAATGTCAGTATACAAGAATTAAAAAGTGGAAGTTCTCAAAGAACAGTTAATAAAGAAATAAAGGTTTTTACAGAAGAAGATCATTTTTATGGGATATCAGATGAAATTAGAAATCTTTATGAGATGTTGAAAATGCAAATTCTAGAATTAGGAGATATTTATATCGATATTAAACAAGTTTATATTGCATTTAAAGGTAGGACCAATATATGCGATATTATTGTCTATAAAAGTAAATTAATTGTTCAGCTTAATGTGAAAAAGGATATTCTGAATGATCCAAATCATATAGCAAGAGATATAGCCTCAGTTGGACATTTAGGGAATGGAGATTATCAAGTAGAAATAAAATCAGAGAAAGATATTGATCATATTATGCCATTAATTGAGCAATCTTTTAAAATAAATAAAAAATAAAAAATTTTGATCAACCATCTCTAAAATAAATAAAAGTGGTAACTTATATAATATTTTACCACTTTTATTATGTAATTTTTAGTTTATTTTTTCTCAATAGTAACTGTATAGCCATATTTTTTAGCTATTTTCATCATTGTTTCAAATGTATATCTTCTAACACCTCTCTCATATCCTTGAATAGTCATTCCACTTAATCCAAGATTTTTGCCAAATTCAGGTTGTTTTTCTCCAGACCATTCACGGAGTATTTTCATTACATCCTTTTCTTCATAGTCATTTGCAACAACTTTCATTAATTATTCCTCCTATTGACAAGCATACAATACGAATGTATAATTGGTTCGTATTCCATACTTTTGGTATGGAAATTTAAGAATATGTCTTTAGTATATAAAGATTATTTGAATATCAAAAGCAGGGGGAACATCATGGAAAAAGATATGATTCAACTTTATATAGAATCTGTTATTACTCCAATAGAAAAAACAAGAAATGAATTAAGGGAAGAAATTCAAAAAAGAGGGGTTCTTACCACAAAAGCCGAAAAAAAACTTTTAGAAAAATATAATCAGTTATTAATTGAAAAGTATAACAAGTTGGAAGAGTTAATTTTTAAAAATAACAAATAAAAAACACTAGAATTTGGTATTTCTAAATAAAAAATATTCTTTTCTAGTATTTTTATATTTATGGAATTAATAAAGTTTGACCAATAGATAAAGTATTAGTTGTTAAATTGTTCAAATTTTTAATTTTATCTACTGTTGTATGATAAGTTTGAGCAATACTATATAGGGTATCGCCTCTTTTAACAATATAAGTTTTTGATTGATCTGGTTTTGTTGTAGGAATTACTAATGTTTGCCCAACAGTTAATACACTTGATGATAGGTTGTTTAATTGCATTAATTCATTGACACTAACATCATAGTTTCTAGCGATACTATATAAAGTATCTCCTTTTTTAACAGTATAAGTAATATAATTTTCTTCTGTTTTAGGAATCGTTAAAACTTGCCCAATAGACAGAACATTAGAAGTTAGATTATTAGCTTTCTTTAATTCTTCGACTGATATATTGAAAGCTTGAGCAATGCCATATAGAGTATCTCCTCTTTTTACTGTGTAGGTAGTTCCCGATGCTGTAATCCTTTTAGGAACAAGGAGAGTACTTCCGATAACTAAAGTATTACTGGTCAAGTTATTTAACTCTTTTAATCGGTCAACTGTAGTATTAAATTTTTGAGCAATACTATATAAAGTATCTCCCTTTTGAATGATATATTTCTCTGTGTCCTCTGTTGTTGGCGGAGTAGTTATATCACAGTCTAAGGAAGAGTAGGCCTCTTCTAAACTATACCATGTTGGATTGGTAGCTATTCCACTAGCAAGTATTTGATTATTCAATTGAAAAGTTCTAACGGCAGATTCTGTTTCAGCATCATATTCACCTGTAATTTCGGAATCATAATAAAGAGTTGTTTTTAATTGTTGTTGTAATACTTTAACATCTTCTCCAGTATCTCCTAACCGCAAAATAGGAAAAGATCCTGCTTGTGGAGTCTCTGAAGATGTTTGCTCTAGTAAATATGTCCAAACTTCAATAGTAACTATTCCTGTTGGAGTTAAATTATTTTCTCTTTGAAAAGTTTTCACTGCATTTTCCGTTGTGGTATCAAAACTCCCAGTAATACTTCCTGGAAATAAGTTGACTATTTTTAATAATTGTTGAAGGATTCTTACATCATTCCCAACATCACCTAACTGTAAAGTAGGATAATCATTCATTTTTTCACCTCTTTATAGTATTATATAAAAATAAATAGGAGCTGTTACAAATAACTAGAATATAATATGTTAGAGGTGATTGATAAATGGCTCGAGGTTATTTAGTTATTAATGTTTATGCTGATAACATTGCTCAACCTATAGAAAATGCCAAAGTTGAAATTACGGGGGAAAATACCAATTTAGAACTTTATACTGATGAATCTGGTCAAACTGAACGAGTAGAATTAACAGCTCCTGATCTTAGTTATTCCGAAAGTGAACAATCAGAGGTGAGGCCTTATAGTGTTTACACGGTAGTAGTATCTAAAGAGGGATTTACCACTATGCGCTATGAAGGAGTAGAAGTATATCCTGAAGAAACATCAAGACAAAATGTTTATTTAACTAATGAGAGTGATACATTAATAGAAGAGGAAGTAGTAAATATTGATCCTCCTACTTTATGGAAAAACTATCCCCCAACTGTGACAGAAGAAGTTGAAAGTGAAATAACCCCTTATGTTTTACAAGAAGTGGTTATACCAGAATACATTATTGTTCATGATGGAATTCCATCAAATAAAAATGCTCCCAATTATTCTGTTCCTTTTACGGATTACATTAAAAATGTAGCTTGTAGTGAAATTTATAGTACATGGCCGAGGGAAACAATTAAGGCTAATGTTTTAGCAATTATTTCCTTTACCTTAAATCGAGTTTATACAGAATGGTATGTTTCCAAAGGTTACGATTTTACAATTACATCGACAACTACTTATGATCAAAAGTATACTAGAGGACGAACGATATTTGATTCTATTGCTAACGTTGTTGACGAAATATTTACTACTTATATTAAACATACTTACAGTTCTCAACCTCTTTTAGCTCACTATCAGGCAACAACAGAACAGGCTGGTTACTTAAGTCAATGGGGGTCTAAGTATTTGGGAGATCAAGGATATAGTGCTCTAGAAATATTGAAATACTATTATAGTTATATAGAATTGGCAACAGCAAAAGAAATAGAAGATTATCCATATTCATATCCTGGAAATCCTCTTAGAGAAAACGATTGTTCAAAAGATGTACAGATTATTCAAAATCAATTGAATTTTATTCGAGGAAGTTATCCAGCAATTAAAAAAATAGCTAAAACTGATGGTTTCTTCGGAACAGATACTGTGCAAGCAGTAAAAACATTTCAAAATATCTTTAGTATTCCAGCAACTGGTATCGTCGATTTTGCCACTTGGTATCGTATTTCCAATATTTATGTTTCTGTTATGGGAATGCTAAAAAGTGTTTATTAATTTTTGAATATTTGATACAATTAGTTTGTAATATAGAAATAAGATAGAAAAATAAAAACAGAGGTGTTAGCAATGAATGAGGAATTTACTAATTTAAGTAAAATGAATAGAGAGATTAGTCAGAACCAACAGTTTGATCTTAAAAGCAAAAGAATCAGTATTTTAAAAACTTATGGTGATAATTTTAATGAAAAAGAATTTATTACCAATCCAGCAATTGGTAGGGAAAAAGAGTTAAAGGAACTAATGCTTATTTTACTTACTCCAGATAAATCTGCTATCCTAACAGGTAAACCAGGAGTAGGTAAAACTTCTATTGTAGAAGGACTATCTTACTTAATTCAAAATAAAAAAGTACCTAATGCCTTAATGAATTATCAAATTATTAAAGTCAATACTTCTGCTTTACTAGGAATTGATCCTGTAACAGGAGAATCGAAGATTCAAAATTTATTAGAAGAATTGAAAGAATATGAACATTTAATTCTTTTTATTGATGAGATCCATACTTTGATGGGTAAGGGAGAAAGTCTTGATTTTGCGAATATGTTTAAGCCAGGTCTTGATCGTGGAGATATTAAAGTAATAGGAGCAACAACAACAGAAGAATATGAACGTTACATTTTAAGAGATAAAGCTTTTGTTAGACGTTTCCAAAAAGTTATTGTAGAGGAGCCAACTAGAGAGCAAAATATTCAAATTTGCTTAGGAACTTTGCCTAAAATTGAAAAAAGAACAGGTGCTAAAATGCTTTATTCTAATTTTGTAAAAGAGACAATGATGGAATTTTTGACAGATATTACTAGTGAGTACAAGAGAATTTATGAAATAGGATCTAGATATCCTGATGTTACGTTAACGATGATTCAAGATGCTTTTAGTTATGCTGTTTTCGATAATAGAAAATATGTTAATGTTTTAGATTTTAGAAAGGCAATAGAAAATTCAAAAAGTATTTATCAAGATATTATTAATAAAGCATTACCTAATTTTGATACTACCTTTGCAACAGAAATTGAGGAAGCTAGATATGATGTTATTGAGGACGAATAGTCCTTTTTTTAAAAAATATTGTAACCTTTTCTAAAATTTTGTATACTTATAGTAATAGGATAAGTAAGAGAAAGGATAGAATTTATCTTAAGCGCCAGAACCATAATGGTTGACGAGGTTTGTAGTGATCGAAAATTCGGCGGATGCTACAACGGACTATGGATTCGTAAGATATAGAACAAAAAGTAAAATCAATATTACAACAAAAAATATATCCTCCACTTTTTTTGATATGGAGGATTTTTTATGTGTGGAATAATTGCCTACATTGGTAACAGAAAAACAACAGATGTTTTATTAAAAGGGCTATATGCCTTAGAATATAGAGGATATGACTCAGCTGGAGTAGCTCTTAGTGATAGTCAAACTACCAAAATAATTAGAAGTGTTGGAAGGGTATCAGAATTAGAAGAAAAAATAAAAAAAGAGGGGAATTTTTCTAGTATGTATGGAATTGCCCATACTAGATGGGCTACTAATGGAGAAGCGAATTTACAAAATGCTCATCCACATAAGGTTGGTCAAGTGACATTAGTACATAATGGAATTATAGAAAATGCCGATATTTTAAGAAAGAATCTAGAAGGTTGTGGCTATATCTTTCAAAGTAATACTGATAGTGAAGTAGCAGCTGCTTTGCTTGATTCGTTATTACGAGAAAGTGATACCTTAACTGCCCTTACTAAAATGAAAGAAGAATTAACGGGTAGTTACGCCTTTGCTATTATGATTGAGAACGATTCTAACCTATATGCCATAAGAAAAGATAGCCCTTTACTAATTGGAGTAGGAGATAAGGAGTTTTTTCTTGCTAGCGATATTACAGCTATTATTGAATATACTAATCAGTACTTTTTACTAGAACCAACAGAAATAGCAGTTTTAGCAAAAGAAGAGTATAAAGTATACGAGGAAAAGCAAATAATTACAAAGGAATTATTAACTTCTGAAAGTAGTGGAATTGATCAACAGAAAAATGGTTATGATCATTATATGTTAAAGGAAATTATGGAAGAACCTAAAGTTTTAAAGAACTTAATTGATCGATATCAGGATCAAGAAAAACAACAAGAACTTGATCTTTCTAATTATCAAAAGATAGACATTGTAGCCTGTGGTTCAGCTATGTATGCTGGAATGATAGGACAATCACTAATTGAAAAGTATGCTGATATTCAGGTAAATGTATTTTCTGCTAGTGAATATCGCTATAAAAAGAAATTTTATGACTGTAATACTTTAATTATGTTGATTTCCCAATCTGGAGAGACTGCTGATACGATTGCTGCTATGCGAGAAGCCAAAAAAGATGGCATAGAAACTTTAGGTATTGTGAATAATCCTGATTCAACAATAGCTCGTGAATGTGATAGAATCATCCTTACAGAAGCTGGAGTAGAAATTGCTGTTGCTACTACAAAGGCTTATATTTTACAAGTATGTGTACTAGCTCTCATGAGTTATGTAACAGCTACTAAGAAGAATCTTTTTGATCTTAGAGCAGGAATGGATGACTTTATAAAAATTCCTTCTCTATTAGAAAATGTTTTAGAAAATCAAGATGAATATAAAAGAATTGCTGCACAACTCCAAGATAAAGAATCATGTTTTTATATTGGTCGAGGAATAGATTATGCTATTTGTTTGGAAGGAAGTTTAAAACTAAAGGAAGTTTCTTATATTCATAGTGAAGCTTATCAAGCTGGGGAATTAAAACATGGTACTATTTCTCTTGTAGAACAAGATATGCCTATTTTATGTGTAATAACAGAAAAGGAGTTAAAAGAAAAAAGCATTTCCAATTTAAAAGAGACAGAGGCTAGAGGAGCTAAGGGAATTATTATTACAACAACAAAACTAGATGACTTTAATAATTACTTAAAAATTGTTGTACCAACAACCACTGAATTAACACAAAGCATTTTAGTAGTACCAGCTCTTCAACTTTTATCTTATTATGTAGCATTGAACAGAGGTTGTGATATTGATAAACCGAAAAATCTAGCTAAGTCAGTAACTGTTGAATAGAAAATGATCTAGAATTTTTTTCCCTTATATTGAAAGGAGACATTATGTTCCGAAAAAAGAAAAATTTATATTTAGAATATGAACAGTATAAGATAGGAAACTTATTTAAACCTTCCCTAGAAGATAATCTAGTACCTCAAGGAATCTGCTATGTAGATCCATATATTTTTATTTCTTGTTATACGACTAATGATCAAAATTCTAGAGTTTTAATGTATGGAAAAAAAGGAATTCTTTTAAGAACAATTATTCTTGATCATAAAAGCCATGTTGGAGGAATCAGTTATGATCAACTTCATCACTTAATTTTTATATGTGATAGTAAAGGAAAGGTTAGTAGTTATCCATATCAGGAATTTATAAAGGGAGATTTACAGAATAAAAAGAGTTATTTAGTAGCTGACAATAGTTTAGGTGGCAGCATTTTAAAAGAAGAAGAAAAAGTAGTCTGCTCTTATCTAACTTGTTTTGAAGGTAAACTTTATGTAGGAAGTTTTTGTAAAAAAAGTAATGGTCTAGTAAAAGTATTTGAAATAGTTAGTTATATAAACGGTGTTTCTCTGAAATACCTTACGGAATTTATAGTACCTAAAAAAATTCAAGGAATTACTTTTTATCGGAAAGATAATCAAATTTATATGTTTTTAAGCCAATCATATACTAGAATTAAGGATAGTCAAATACTAGGGTATGAGTATATCTGTAATCAAAAAGATTATAGTAACAATAATTTTTTCTTTTCTCTTCCTCCTATGTTGGAGCAGATTTATATCATGCCTACTGGAAGGATGCTTTTATTATTTGAAAGTTTTGCTAAAAAGTATAGTTATAATGCCAAAATTATAGTAGATTATATTGTTATGTTAGATAGTTTGAAAATGATAGACAGTTTTATCAATATTAATAAGAAAAAGAAAATATAAAAAAGTATTGAAAAATACTTGTCAAAGTACAACTTTATTGATAAAATAAATGTTGTATTTATATGGCGTCATTGGTGAAGTGGTTAACACGCTAGTTTGTGGCACTAGTATGCAAGAGTTCGATTCTCTTATGGCGCCCCATATTGAATTTTATGCACACTCTTGTGCTTAAAACTTAAAGTTCATAACTTATGTTATGGGCTTTTTCTTTTTCCTTAGATGCTATTATAATAACCAAACTAACTGATATAATTAATTATAAAAAATCAAAAAAGCTTTAAATTCATTTGTGTTATAATACTTTGTATATAGGAAGGAGAAATAAATTATTATAGTAAGAAGAATTACTTAATTATTTAATTAGTTGGAAAGAAGCATTACTTACAAAAAATATGATGTAAATCCAAAGGAACAACAAATGAGACTTCATTTAGTCAATATTTTATAAATGTTTATAAAAGTAGTAAATCTAGATGAGATTTGGAAAGTGAATGTGTTGATTTTTCAGAAGTAACTGGAATTCCCAATATTGAAGAAAATTGGTATGGAAGAGACGTAACTTTAAAGTACGTTTTAGTACAAGCTTGTAATTACGATTCCATTGAAAGTCAACGTTATAGAACTATTACCACTTCAAAATTTAATATCTATGAAACTTTTTATGATTATATTTTGCACGACTATCAAATTTTTCAGATACCAAAAAAGTTTATGATGAAAACTTACAACAATATATTGATTATAAACAATCTATTTGGTTTATGTCTGACAGTGAATTAAGATTAAAAGATCAGTTAGAGTCAATTTGCAAAAAAATTCCTTTAGAGAAAAGAAACCAATATTGTAGAAATAAAATTATATGAAAACTCAAAATTATTACAGAGGGAAAAATGAAGAGTATAAACATAATCTAATATTGAAAGTAACTATGGAAAACTCAAACTGGAAAGAAAAATTTAAAATATTAAAACAAGAATTTGAACAAAGATTGGAATAAGGAGAGATAAATTTATGAATGAAAGAATAACTTTTATTTCTATTTTTAATGATATTAACTTAAAAAAAATAAAACATTATACGAAAGAAATAAATGATAAATTATGCAAAGTTCCATTTGGCAAAAATGTTGATAATCGTGAAAAAGAAGATACACTTCCTTATCACTTTACTTTATCAGCATGGGATATCTCTTGTGAGAAAAAAGCCATTTATGAACTATCAAAGATAGAGTATCCTAAACTAAAAATATTGATCAATAATATAAAAATAATGAATGGAAAAGAAAATAGTTATGTCTTATATTTTAATATTGAAAAAAGTGAAGAACTAAAATTGTTACAGTCTAAAATATATCAAATGTTACCAAATGAAAAATATAATCCTAAAAATTTAAATTTTCATATTACTATTCATATAGATAAAAATTATACCAAAATAAATTCAATGAAAGAAAAATTATTAAAAAATTTTATTCCATTTGAATTGGAAGTTGCTACATTTAACCTATATGAGATTTATCCAGCCAAGTTAGTTAAACAATTTAAGTCATTTACAAATGATGAAGATTAAAATAAGTTCTACAGTTATTGTTACTTCATATTAAATATAAAATAAAAATAAATACTAAAAAAATATGATCATAATTTTGTAGAAAAGTATCACTAAATAGGAATTAACATAAGATAGTCATTAAAGTATTTATTTAAGAGTGAAAAATTTAGGAGAAAATACTTTAAAAGGTGCGAATTTTAGTATAAGCTATATATAAATGGAGGAATTATAATGAAGTTTTATGTAGGATCAGGAATGAAAAATTGTGAATTAGTAAATCACTATGCAAAGTTATTAAAAGAAAATGGTTGGGAGCAAACCTATGATTGGGTAAAAACTATTAGTGGCGATATATCTAAAGATGACATGATCAAATATGCAAGTTTAGAATCACAAGGTATTATTGATGCTGATATTGTTATTATACTATTACCAGCAGGAAGAGGAGCACATATTGAATTAGGTATGGCCATGGCTTTAAATAAAAAAATATTTTTATGCTCTACTACAAAGGAAGAATTTAGTATTGAAAACACTGTTGCCTTCTATGAATTACCCAAAATTACACAACTAGTTGGAAATGTTGAAGAGAATGTGAAGAAGATAGTTGAATTATAGTAGGAGATATTAGATGAAGAAAATTGTAATTGCGGGAAGTGCTAAACTTCAAAAAGAAGTAAATAAATGGCTAAGTATTTTTGAAAGTAAGAATTATGAAATATTAGATTATCCAAGAGAAATTGAAGAATCAAAATTTATGGAATTATATCCTGATATTCATACTAAATTTTTAGAAAATATTACTAAAACTGATAGGTTATTTTTAATGAATGAAGATAAAAATGGCATAGTTGGATATATTGGATATGAGGCATATGCCGAATTGCTTTTCGGATTATCTCAAAAGTTAGTCTATAATAAAAATATTGAACTAATAATTTACAAAATTCCAAGTCAAGATGTAGGGTGTTATGAAGAAATCAATTTATGGTTAAAACTTGGATGGATAAGATTATATGAGGTAGAAAACTAATGAATTTAAAAGAACAAATAGAAAGTTATATTCCTTTCGATGAGACAGAAGAAAAAATTAAAGATTATATATTAAAATGGATTGATACTTTTGATGATGTATTAACTAGAGAAAATGAATTTGGACATTTTGCATCTTCAGCATTTGTAGTAAATAAAGATAGAACAAAAATGCTTGTCGTATATCATAACATATATGACGCTTGGATTTTTCCAGGAGGACATGCCGATGGCGAAGAAAATCTATTATCTGTTGCTGTTCGTGAAGTAGAAGAAGAAACAGGTTTAAAGGCAAAAATACTAGATGAGTCGATTTTTGCAATTTCAGCTTCTCCTATTATTGGTCATATAAAAAGAGAAAAATATGTACCTGCTCATACACACTTAGATGTTGTATATTTATTAGAGGCTGATGATAAGGAAGCATTGGCATTTAGAAAAGAGGAAAGTAAAGGGGTGAAATGGCTTCCCTTTGAAGAGGCCATAGGAGATAATATTGTTGACTTTATAAGACCAGTCCATAAAAGATTAATCAAGAAAATTACATCTAAATAATAGATTAATAAAAAATTCAAAAAAGAAAGGAAAACTATATGATCATTACAAAAAAAGTGTTAAACCAGAAAGTGCCAAAAGGGATGATACCTACTAGATTAGATAGTGCTTTAAATTTATATACTAATGTCCATTCTAAAAAAGCAACTGGTATCATCGTTTATAATACCAATCCCGATACTTGGAATTGTCTTTACTCTTTCTATGAATTAAATCATAAATTCACTGTAGATAATTATAAGTTTAATCATGAAAACCCTACTTTTGGTGAATTAATTGAAGAATACAAGTCTGTATATCATAAAGTTTATGAACAAGAAGAGGGGTATACTAAAGAAATTAGAATGGATACTTTAAGTGAAGAATTTAAAAGAACTTTTAAATTAGATAATGTTAACATCAATGATGAATTAGAGTCAGTATTTGAACTCAAATTTTCTAAATCTAAGAATGTATGGACATTATATTATTTTGAAAATTATGTGGTCAATAAAGTTGATAATATAAATGACTTATTAAACCAAAATTTATATGAACAAAAAATACTACCATTAGATTCTTCTATTACTAATATTGATGGAATAGATATTGTAAGTAATATATCTTATTTGTTATCAATTGAAACTAATATAGAAAAACTAAGTAATAGCTTGATTGAAGTAGAGAAATAAAAATGCCTACTATTGCAGGGGACACAGGACTTTTTATAGATGGACTTCCAAATGATAAACAACCAGGATTATTTGTAAGAAGGGTTAATGGAAAAGCACTATCAGATGATGATTTTAAAAGCCTGGGACATACTTTGATAAAGAATGGGTTAAATTTCTTGAAAAAAAATTTCTTCTAAAGAAAAGTTAGTCTATGATAATATATATGAGGTGAACAGCTATAGGATATTACCAATTTATCATTCTAGTCCAATATCTCTAATATGAAAAATTGTGAGAGATGTAATTATTGTTATAGCTCAATTTATTCTGCTTTCTTGATCTAAAATATATAAAGTAAACTTTTAGGGGGTTTTATGAAAAAAATATTTTATTTCATTTTTTTAATCAAATGAATATGAGTGGAGAATATAGCTATATTACTCAAGGTGAGGGTGGTTTTATCATACCAAGAGATGGAGCTAAATACTATAAACCCACTATTACTATAAAAAAAATAGCTGATTTAGAAAAAACAATTGAGGAATACTTAGAGGCTGCTAGCGAATTTTATCAACAAACTAATAAGTTACAAGTAAAACATAATTATAGTTATTTTTTAAATCATCTATTTTTCAATATGACTAATTCTGATGCTACTAATTTAAACGAGTATGTAAAAAAGAGAGTTAGCTTTTTTAAAGATCAGCATCTAAAAGAATACAGTTTTTTTTCTTTATTACTATCTGATAATGACTATTGTATTTATTGCAAAAGAGAGATATCAAAATTAGGTTTTGAAAGTCCTTACGTGTTAAAGTTCAAAATGGAAACTAATGGGGAAATTTATGATTTACCACTTATTAGATATGCGATTGACAATCACAATAGATGTCATATTTTTGCTATCCAATTTGAAAGAACAGCTGAAGGGACAAATAAAAATGAAGAATATAAAAAGGTGATTAATTCTATTAATAGTGGAGTTAAAAAATATCGTAATGTGCAGCCAAGTTTTGTTTTAGTATTTAAACTTTTTATCGATCTTCTTAGAAAAGAGGGAATACAAAATATTTTGGTTCCTGATTATCTATTTTCTAGATATAAGAATTATTATGGAGCTAAAACGATAAAGAGGAGTGATCAAATTTTAGAAAGAATTCTTGATCATTATATTTTATTACTACAACGAATGGAGTATCAATTTACAGAGTTTGATATATTGAGTTATCCTAATGAAGTGGATAGTTTTACTCATATTAGTTTAAATAAAGTGAAAGTAAAAAGTAAATAAATTTTTAAAGTAATATAAGATAAATGTTATCAGATTTATATAAAATATTATTCTCTAAGTGTCTATATCTATTCTTCAAAATGATGTAAATGTTAAAAAATATTTTTTTTATTATGTTATCTTATCGTTAGAGGTGATAGTATGACTAAAAATACTAGCTTAAAATATATTATTTATCAATCTATAGAGAATATTTTAAAAAGAGAGCAAAAGCAATATGCTTCTTTACAAGAAATATATCAAGAAGTAGCAACCAATTTACAGGTAGAAGATAAGGAAAATTTACGAAGTCAGATCAGAGGAAGACTCCAAGAATGTTGCCATCAATATAAAAATTTTCGAGGAGAAGCACTATTTTTAACGGAAAGAATTAAATCAGGAAAGTGGACGATTAATGCCAATAAAAAGAAATATATTAGAGGTAAAAATAATGATTATATTATAAGTTCTGATAATTGGGCTAGTATAGAAATTAGAAAATCATTAGTAAATGAATATGAGTTAGAAGAAGATTTAGATAAAGTTTACAAAATAAAATTGATGCAAAATATTGGAAAAGAAAAAGCAGATATTATTGTAGAAGAGTTAAATAGAATTAGAAAATTGTTAAAGAAAATGAAAAATATTGATAAAATCAATGATGGGTATGGAACAGCTTTTGAAGTTTTTGCCATTGCTACTATACATAATATTACCTATGAAGAATGTATTAATAAGTACATTATTCATGGTGATGCTGATGGAAAAATAGATGCTATATATTATGGAGACGAAGAGTATGCATATATTTATCAAATTAAAATTGGTAATATACAAGATATGATTTATAGTACAATGAGAAGTAATTATCAAGATTGTACTATGGGAAATATTCCAAAGGATGGAGTAGATCTTTACCACTTTGTAAAGGATAAAAGAGAAATTTTAGAGAACAAAGTGAAAGAATTTAGAAGTATTTCAGACAATTCTTTGGAGGATAATAATTATCAACCACTAGAAATTTATAGCCTGTTTTTTGAACATATTATTTTACCAATAAAAGAAAATAATTTAGTTTTACATATTACAAAGCCATTAAATAAAGAGAAACAATATAATGTAGCTTCTTGGCAAAATAATTTTATTTTCTATATAAGTGCCAAAGATTTGATCGCTAGCTTGGTAAAGGCCTTAGGTTTAGAATATAATCCTGAGTACTCAACTAGTGTAGATTTATCACTATATTTTACAGATAATGTAAGAGGAGAGTTAAAAACCAATGATAAGATGATCTATACTATTGATCATGAAGCTAAAAATTTTGTAAAATACAATAATGGAATTAATATAACAGGAGAAGTTAAAGATTTAGGTGATAATATATGTATATTACATCCTGTGATCAATAACGGCCAGCAAACACTTACTACCTTGATGAATTATCATAAAAATTTAGATCAAATTATATTATCGGTTAAAATTACTGATGAGCTAGATGAAGATGTAAAGGGTAAAATTTCCCAATACTCTAATGACCAAGTTAAGGTTAGATCTGTTGATATGTTGTCCTTAAATCCCTATATCAGAAAAATTCAAAGATATATATATAATAATTCTTATCAAGGTGAAAAGTATTTTTTAGAAATTTGTTCTTCTGGTAAAAAACGTTATTCTCAACTTTTAAGTTTATTATGTAAAGGTAATCATATTATTCAATTATTAGATTTTCTTAAACTTTATTTTTCCTTAGAAAATGAAAAAGATTTGGGTACTTGGAAAAATAATCCTAATGCCCAAATTGAGAAAACTTTCATTGACAAACCCTTTGACAAAATTAAGTCTTTTCGTGTCTGCGAATCTATCTTACGATATGAAAACTATCTTGATAGTATTGAAGATAAAAAAAGTAAAGAAAACTTTCAGTCATCAGATCTAGCTTTTAAATATTTAATCTGTCAATATGATTTAACCGATGAAGAGGCCCTAAAAATTATTAATAATATTAATGATGAATATTTTTATAAAAACAATGAAAAGGGAAGTAAATTAATAGATATATATAAGAGTTCAACAATTATTAGAAGATTAAAAGAACAATATAAAAAGCATATGGACACCAAGGAAAAATCAAGGGAGGTATTCTATGATCACTTATAAAAATTTTGCTCAAAATTTTGAAATTGCGAAAAAAAACGAAAAAAATCGTATTTTATATACTGCTATTTATGCCTATGCTTCATCAAATGACCAAAGATTTACCTATGAGGAGCTTAATAAGTTATTGGATTCTATTAGTGCCAATTTATCTAATCTTTCTAGGGGGCGTCAATATATTAAGGAAAGTAAAGATTTAAGAGAAATAAAAAAAGACTATTATACATTAACAGCAAAAGCTCTAAATAATTACTCAAAAATAGTCGATTTTTTAATAGCAACAGAGGAAGTTTAATTGCTTTATAAAGTAAAAAAACTTATTTGCCATTTACCTAAAAATATGTATGCTTTAAACGGTGATAGATAGGGATGAATAGAAAGTCATATCTAATATTTAAAAGTAAAGGGAAACTAGAAAAATTTTACCAAACAAAAAAATCTAAGTAAATTTCTTTTTTTAGACTTTTTTATATTTACTAGAAATATCCTTAATTAGAGTAGGGTATGGAAAATCATAAAACAGTACTTCTAATCTCTTTGACATTTTAAATTATTGTCTATTTTTATCTTTTATAAACTGTATAATCTTATATTAATTGTCGAAAAATGTCGAATTGCAATCATTGGTATAAGATATCAATTATGCTATACTAGTGATGAGAGATGTTCTTAGCGGGGCAAATCTCTTTTCTTTTATTAATCATACAAATGATTTGACCTTTATATTTGAAAATGATTTTTTCAATACATAGGTCAAGATTTATATAAATTATTTTCATGATTCCTCCTTATTCTTTAAATTTTCAAATAAGAAGAAAATCTAGCTTGTATCATTCATCTGACACCTCCATATATGTTAAATATCTGATACTGCTAGATATTATTAGTTAAAGTTATTTTCATCTACCATATCTAATACTGACTTTATTGCATTTGCAATTACTTTTTGCTTATTTACTGGAAGATTTCGAATAAAGTCAATTTTATCTTTATTAGTATATAAGATGTTATCAAGAGCACTAAGATCTTCTAATTGATCTTTTTTTATTTCCTCTAAATGATTTAAAATGTGTTCGTGGTGATAATCAAAAAGAGTATTTGGATCTGTTTCGGTTACATGACAAATGATCTCAATTGTCTCAGCATCTGGTTTACTTTTGTTGTTTTCCCAGTCGCTGACAGTATTATCTTTTACATGGCAATATTCACCTAATTTTTTTTGAGTTAGTCCCGCATTTTTCCGTGCAATTTTAATTTTTTCTCCAAGATTCATAATGATCTCCTTTTTTAAAATATAGCATATATATAACACTAAATCAATTATAAATTTCGGTAAAAACGAAAAAAAGGTTAAAAAACATTGTAAAATTCGTTAATATAGGATATTATTAATATATATTTCGATATTATCGAATAAAAGACCTACAATACTAAAAGGAAGGCAGTTATTATGAATAAAATAATAGATTTCTTTTTTGATAAAGAGGAAAAACACATATTATTATGGAGATATAAGATATTATTCTTGATTTATTTACTAGGAGGGATAACGATCATAGTAAACATGTTGATAGCAAATTAATAAAAAAAATATAATGAATATTGATAATCAGACACACTAAAAAATAAATAATTTTGGGACGTATTTGATCACGAAAAAAGTGAATGATTTCTATAAATATTTATGGCATAATTAAATTAACAAGAGGAAAAATATAGAACGAAAGGTTAAGTTAGTATGGAAAACTTTAAGAAAATATTTAGAAATTATTCAGTATATGATGATGAAGTATGTTTGGAGTTCGCAGGAGATCTTAAAGGAATAGACTTAAATATTCATGATGTTAACGTCGACGAGGATATCTTTCAGGAAATTTATCTTAATTATATCAATGAATTAAAAGGTGTTATTTTAAAGGATTTTAAAAGGGTTTTAAAATACCTACTTCCTCAATATAGTAATCACGAAAAACTTTGTTTCGAAATCAAAAGATTACTGAATACCTATTCTAATCCACTAATGAATTTGGAGGAAGATAATTTTATTATTTTAACCGACTCATATTTATGCTTTACTAACTTAGAAGAGGCGGCTAATCTTGATTTCTACCTTGAGAATACCATTAAAACGACCGTTATTGCCTCAAGAAACTTCAAAGAATTTTATTTTATCAGAGAAAAGACAAATGTCTTAAAAGGAAAAACCAAAACTAAAATAAAACATTTTTTAGTGAGAGATCATTATATAATTAATAATAAAATTACGATAAAGGAACGATTTCCTTTATTTCCTCAACCATTAATTGATTTTCCTAATCAAGATCTTCAACAAACAGTTGATAGAATTAATTCGCAATATCAAAAGAAAAAATAAAATTGTATTACTTTAAACTTAATTTTTTATAATTAAGTTTTTTGATGTAATTTTATTTGATTACTCATATACTTTAATGAGGTGTAAATATGCAAAGTTATACAGTACAAGCAGGGGATACTCTTTGTGGTATTGGAAAACAGTTTGGAGTTAGTGTAGAACAACTAAAGGAAGCTAATCAATTGGTCAACAATAATATTGTACCTGGGCAAGTATTAAAGATTCCTGAGATGACTAGTACAAGCACTACTATCTATACAGTAATGCCAGGAGATAGTCTCTATTCTATAGCAGAGGAATACCATACTACAGTTGAGGAGTTAATGAAACTTAATCAGTTAACTTCAACTTTACTTACAGTAGGACAAAAACTAACTATTCCAGGTAGTGAAAATATTACTCCCACAACCTATGAAGTATATACAGTAAAAAGTGGTGATAATCTATATGATATAGCAAATACTTACAATATGACTGTTCAAGAGTTGATGGCTATTAATAATTTAACTAGTACAAATTTAGCACTTGGGCAACAATTAAAAGTAAAAAGCAGCTCTGTTTTAGGAGCAAGCTTCGAAGAATGCTATGGAGAGGGATACGTTGAACCTAAATATTTAGAATATACTGTTCAAAAGGGAGATAGTTTATATATTATTGCAAATAAATATAATACAACAGTAGAAAAACTTATGGAATTAAATAACCTTTCCAATATTAATTTATCTATTGGTCAAGTGTTGAAAGTGAGGGAAATTTAATATGGATTTAATGAGTTATGAAGAGTTTAAAAAAACTCCCGAATATCAAAAGTTTATTGCAGAAAATCCTGGTATAGGGACATTAAAAGTTTTAGCTTTTACTGCATATCAAGCGGTTCCTATTCCCAATGTTGAAATTGTAGTTACTAAAGATTTTGGAAATCATAAGGTAGTATTTTTTGAGGGTTATACCGATGAAAATGGGATGATTCAAAACATTCAACTACCTGCACCAACTAGAAAATATGATCCAGTTACTCAGGAACCAGCTGGACATATCCTTTATGATTTAGCGGCAATTAGTGAGGGGTATGAAACGATTAAAAAATATAATATTGATATGTATGATGGGATTAGTACTATTCAATATGTCAAAATGATTCCTCAAGTAGAATTTAAAGGAGTAAAATTCGATGGCAATTAGAAATCCAGTAATTCCTACTGAAATTACCGTTCATTTGGGAGCACCAGATGAAGCGGCAGAAAATATAACGGTTCCTTTTCAAGAATATATTAAAAATGTAGCTTCTAGTGAAATTTATCCTGATTGGCCCACTGATGCAATTAAAGCTAATGTTTTAGCTCAAATATCTTTTGCCTTAAATAGAATATATAATGAGTGGTATCCTTCTCAAGGTTACAATTTTGATATTACCAATACTCATGCCTATGATCAGGCCTTTACAAAAGATGGACAATTTTATGAGAATATTTCTCAAATCGTTGATGATGTGTTTAATAATTATATTGTTCGTGATGGTCAAGTACAACCATTATTTGCTCAATACTGTGATGGTAAAAATACTATTTGTGATGGATTATCACAATGGGGAAGTGTTAGTTTAGCTCTACAAGGTAAAACTCCTTTAGAAATTTTAAAATATTATTATGGTGATGATATTAGTTTAGTTTATAATGCTCCCGTGGAAGAAAGTATTTTAACATTTCCAGGCTTTCCTATTCTTTTAGGATCATCAGGTAATTTCGTAAAAATTCTAAAAACTCAATTAAATCGAATCAGTCAAAATTATCCTGCTATTCCGAAAATAAGTGAAGAAGGTCCTGCTTTTACTGTAGAAACAGAAAAGGCAGTAAAGAAGTTTCAAGAGATTTTTGATCTAGATCCTACTGGTATTGTAGATAAATCTACATGGTATAAAATTAAATATATATATAATGCAGTGAAAAGAATTTCTGATTTATTTTCAGAAGGAATTACTCCAGAAGAAGCTGAACTGATTTTTAATACAGAGTTAGACTATGGTGATGATAGTCCAGTAATTAGAGTACTTAATTATGTTTTAAATTTTATTGCTTTTTTTGATCAAGATCTTCCTTTTTTAGACTTAAGTGGTTCTGTCTTTACAAAAAAAACAGAAGAAGCGGTCAAAGCCTTTCAAAGTAAATACAATATTGAGGCAACAGGAATAGTTGATGCTAATACATGGAAAGCTTTAGTAGAAGCTTATAATCAGACACTACAAAAAATTCCTGAGGAGTATTTAAAATATCAATCTGAATTTTACCCAGGAATTGTGTTATCTAAAGGAATGAGTGGCCCTGATATTGTTAGACTTCAAAACTATTTACTTCTTATTTGCCAAAAGACTCATAGTATTCCAGGAGTGAAGGTTACAGGAGTATTTGATGATTTAACTGAACAGTCTGTCAAGGCAATTCAAAGAAGATCCAATTTATTTCCTGGAGGTTTAGTTGATGCTGCAACTTGGTATAGAATAGTCGAACTTTCTAAAGTAAATGCCTAAAACTGTAGACATATAGGGATGTCTATAGTTTTTTTTGTTTCCCTTTAAAAAAGAAAGAATATAATACCTTAGGTGATTAAAATGGATAAGATCAATTTGGTTGGATTAAACTGTAATGCTTTTAAGGTAAAATACCCACCTCAACATCAGAATATACAACCA
The DNA here is from genome assembly GCA_948433435.1 of uncultured Clostridia bacterium. GTDB lineage: Bacteria > Bacillota_I > Bacilli_A > RF39 > UBA660 > UBA2730. The sequence continues at coordinate 99,072 of CAOJDX010000002.1, read as the reverse complement.
GGCATGGAATATCAAATGAGACCACTTCCTATTTTTGACGATCCTAATTATCAAGGAAGCGGAAAACTTCAAGGAAAAACAGCTATTATAACAGGAGGAGATTCTGGAATTGGCAGAGCAGTTGCAGTAGCTTTTGCTAAGGAGGGAGCATCTATTGTGATTGCTTATTATAATGAAGATATAGATGCAATCTATACTAAAAAGTATATTGAATCATTAGGGGCTAGATGTATTTTAATAAAAGGGGATATTAAAAATAGAAATTTTAGCAAAAGAATAGTAGAAGAGACTAGAAGAAATTTTGGTCAGATTGATGTTCTAGTTAATAATGCTGGAGTTCAGTATCAACAAAAAAGTCTAACAGATATTAGTGATTCTCAATTTGATTATACTATGAGAACTAATGTATATGGAATGTTTTACCTAACTAAAGAAGTTTTACCATATCTGAAGGAAGGATCATCTATTATTAATGTTACTTCTATTACAACTTTTGTTGGAGAACCAGAGTTGATTGACTATGTTACTTCTAAAGGAGCAATAGTTGGTTTTACCCGCTCTTTAGCTACCAATTTAGCCTTGAAAAATATTAGAGTAAATGCCGTTAGTCCTGGTGTTTTTTGGACTGCATTACAACCAGCATGTTGGGACAAGGAAAAAATTCCTACCTTAGGAAGTGATGCTGATATGCGAAGAGCTGGTGAAACTTATGAAATTGCACCGATTTTTGTCTATTTAGCTAGTAATGATTCAAGTTACACCACAGGTCAGATTTTTCATATTAATGGGGGACAATATAAAGGTTAATTTAATAAATATTTAAAATAAAGTTTCATTATGTGATGAAGACTTTGGTGAGTATGCCATTAGTCTCGTTGTTGAAGTTAAGCCTTATACTATGATATTATCTTAAATATATTATAATAATATAAAAATAGTAATAGTGAGGTATGATAATGATTTATCCAGAATTTATGAAAAAAGGGGATACTATAGGAATAACAGCAGTTTCTGATGGAGTAACCAATCCTGTTAGTATAAAAAGATTAGATAATGCTATCAAAAATTTTAATAACCGTGGTTTTTCAGTTGTAGAGACAAGTGATGTTCGGACAAGTACTTTGGGGAAAAGTGCCGATAGCAAGAAACAAGCTATGGAACTTATAGAATTATATAATAATCAAGATATTAAGGTTATTTTTGGGGTTAGTGGAGGGGATTTTCTATTAGAAATGCTACCCTATGTAGATGAACAAGTACTTCAAAAACACCCTAAATGGTTACAGGGATATTCTGATATAACAGGACTCCTTTTTACCATTACTACTAATCTTGATATGGCAACCATTTATGGTGATAATTTTAAGGCATTTGGAATGAAAAACTGGCATTCTTCTTTAGAAAATAATTTTAATATTTTACAAGGAAATTTAGTTCACCAAAAAAGTTTCCAAAAATATGAAAAAAGTTATTTAGAATACATAACTGGAGATGAAGAATATTGTTTAGATACTGATGTAAATTGGCAAATTATTACCAAGGAAAAGAAAATCGAGGTAAGTGGTAGAATGCTTGGTGGCTGTATTGATGTTTTAAGTGACTTATTTGGAACTAAATTTGATCAAACGAAAAAATTTATAGAAAAATATAAAGATGATGGAATAATTTGGTATTTTGATAAGGCTGAGTTAACCAATGATGAACTAATTCGAGTATTATGGAAATTTAAAATAAGTGGCTGGTTTCAATATACTAAGGCAATTCTTTTCAGTAGAGCTTATCAGGATACTAGTTATTATGGAATCACTTACGAACAAGCAATCATGCATTCCCTAGAAGAATTAAATATTCCTATTGCTATAGATTGTTGTTTTGGCCATGTTGCTCCTAGAATGACAATTATTAATGGAAGTATTGCTCATATACAAGTAGAAGATGGAAGAGGAAGGGTCGACTTTGAATTAAAATAAAAATTTTCAAAATTCATTGACTTTTTTTCTTTTTAAGAATAATATGTTTATATGAACAGTTATTCATATAAAGGAGGAACATATGAAATTACACAATAAATATTTACTAGAAGGATTGAGTGAATTTTTTAAAATATTTTCAGATGCTACTAGACTAAGAATATTAGATGTTCTTTTAAATGGTGAAAAATGTGTGAATGAAATTGCTGATTCAATTGATGTTAGTCCATCAGCGGTTTCTCATCAATTGAAAAATTTACGAATGGCTAATCTGGTCAAGGCTGAAAAGAGTGGGCAAACCGTAAAATATAGTATAGTTGATGAACACATAGAAATCATTTTAAAATATGGCCTTGAACATATTGCTGAAGGAGTAAATCATGAAAAAGATCATAATTAATAAAGATTTAGGAAAAATTATAATTAGTATTCTATTTTTTATTCTATCTTTTCTATTTTTAGGAATAACTCATAACATATTTCTTTTGTTAAGCTATATTGTGATTAGTTATGAACTTTATATAGATTCTTGGCAATCAATTAGAAAAAAAGAAATTTTTGATGAAAATCTATTAATGATTCTTGCAACAATTGGTGCAATCTTGATCAAAAAATATGAAGAAGCAGTCATCGTAATTTTACTTTTTCAAATAGGAGAATATCTATCACATAAGGCAGTTCATCATTCTAAAGAAAAGATCACATCTCTAATGGATTTAAGATGTGAAATGATCGATTTAAAAACCAATAAGGGAATTCAAAAAGTAGATATTCAAAATGTAAAAATAGGAGATTTATTTATTGTAAAACCAGGAGAAAAAGTGGGGTTAGATGGAATAGTTATTGAGGGAAATAGTAGTGTAGATACTTCTAGCTTAACTGGCGAAAATATTCCTCAAAGAGTAGCTAAAAATAGTAAGGTAATGAGTGGAGTAATTAATAAAGACAGTTTATTAACGATAAAAGCTACTACTACTTATGAAACTAGTACAGCTACCAAAATTATTCATATGATAGAAAATTCTACTGAACTAAAAACAAATACTGAAAGGTTTATTACTAAATTTTCAAGAGTCTATACTCCAATTGTAGTGATTTTAGCTATTTTACTGACTGCCATACCTGTTTTACTTGGCGGTAATTTAGAAACTTATTTATATCGATCACTAGTTTTTTTAGTAACATCATGTCCCTGTGCACTAGTAATCTCAATTCCCTTAGGTTACTTTTGCGGAATAGGTAGACTTAGCCATGAAGGAATTTTAGCGAAAGGAAGCCGCGAAATTGATCAACTGAATAAAATTGAAATAATAGCCTTTGATAAGACAGGAACAATTACAGAAGGAGTATTTGAAGTAACTAATATTTGGAGTGATTCTATAACAACTGAAGAATTATTATCTATTGCAGCTCATGCTGAATATTATTCACTTCACCCAATTGCCAAATCTATAGTAGCTTACTATGAAAAAAAAATTGATGAGAAAAAAATAACTCATTTTCAAGAGTTTTCTGGAAAAGGGGTCGAAGTTCAATTAAATCAAAATAATATTGTAATGGGAAACAGCAAATTAATGCAGGAAAAAGGTATTTCCTTTGATTCTGTTAATAGTATAGGAAATGTAGTTTATGTTGCCCAAGATAAAAAATATATTGGTTATCTAATTATATCTGATCAAATAAAACAATCTGCCCTCTCTTTAGTAAAAGATTTAAAAGAAATAGGAATAAAAAAAGTTGTGATGTTATCAGGAGATAAATTAGAAAATGTTCAAAAGGTTAGTCAAAAAATAGGTATAAATCATTATTTTGCTGAGTTGCTTCCTTTACAAAAAGTAGAAAAAATAAAATTATTAAAAAAAGAAGGAATAGTAGCCTTTGTTGGTGATGGTATAAATGATGCTCCTGTTTTAAAGATGAGTGATGTGGGCATTTCCATGGGAAGTGTTGGTAGTGATGCCGCAATCGAAGCTAGTGATGTTGTCCTAATGCATGACAATTTAGAGAAAATAAGAACAAGTATTTTAATTGCTAAAATGACTAGAAAAATTGTAAAATTTAATATACTTTTTGCTATTTTAGCCAAAGTGTTGATTTTACTTTTAGGAATAGTAGGAGTTACTACAGTTTGGTTAGCAGTTTTTGCCGATGTAGGGGTGACGATTTTAACTATTCTAAATACATTAAGGATTATGGTGAAAAAAGTTAAATAATGTCAATTAAAGGGAATTTGTATTATTTAACATGAAAAAAATATGGTATACTGATATCAATATTATGCTTTTCAGTCGGAGGAAGTTATGACAATACTAGAATATATTCATAAATATCAAAATCAAGTATTTGATGATGTCAGTTTTAATGAAGTTGATAATGTTATTCTTTCAGCCCTTAGTTATATTGACTTGGACAATATAGTAAGTACTCATTCACACAAAAAAATAACCATTCAGGAGGCTGGAAAAGCATACTTTGAAAAGTATTCCGTTAAGAAAAATTCAATGGTGGCTTATAAACATGCTGTTGAAATATTTAAAGAAATAATACATACTAAGAGATATGGCACTCTTCTTTTATCTAATTATTCTTATATTGGTGACTATACAAAACAATTTTCTGCAATTACGATTGAAATTAGCAAGGATCTTATATACATTTCTTATGAGGGAACAGATCATTTAGTTAGTGGCTGGAAAGAAGATTTTAAAATGGCTTATATGTTCCCAGTAGCAGCACAACACCATGCAATTAGATATTTAGATCGCTTTACGATGAGCAAAAAAAGAATTATTTTAGGGGGGCATTCTAAAGGGGGAAATCTAGCTTTAGTTGCTGGAATGTATGCTAACTTTTTAGTTCGTTCTAAAATAGTAGCTATTTATAATAATGATGGACCTGGACTAAGAAAGGCCCAGTTTAATTCATTGAGATACAAAAACATTTCTTCCAAACTGATAAGCATTATTCCAAACTATGCATTAGTAGGTTTAATCCTTAGACATACTAATAATTATAAAGTAGTTTTATCAAGTAGAAAAGGAGTTCTTGCCCACGATTTACTTTCATGGCAGGTAGATGAGGTAGAATTTATTTCAGCAGAGTTGAGTACATTTAGTAAAATTATGGATAAAGGAATGTTAGAATGGATGAATAAATACGATGACTTTCAAAGAAAAATATTTACAGAATCTTTATTTAATGTTTTTGAAAGAGCTAATGTTCACAGTCTAGTAGAAATCATGGATAATAAGAAACTTCTTTTAAAATTAATTTTGGAGAGTAGAAGCATTGATAAAATTACAAAAAAAATGTTAAGAGAGTTTATTTGGGTTGTTTTTGAATATGCTAAGGATTATAAAAAAATGGCAGATTAAAAATGAAAAATATTTATTATTACCAAATTCCTCTAGGAAATATAGCAATTTGTGAAGAAGAAGGCCTAATCACTAATTTATTTATGGAAGAGGAAATATCAATAACCAAAGAAGAATTTCAATTGTTAGAAACAGAGGAAATCAGGAAGACTTATTACCAATTAAAAGAATATTTTGCAGGAAAAAGAAAGCAATTTCATTTGCCCTTAAATCCCCAAGGAACTTCTTTTCAAAAAAAGGTTTGGGATGAGCTTTTAAAAATTCCATATGGAGAAGTTGTTACTTATAAAGAAATCGCTGAACGAATTGGCAAAAAAGGGGCACATAGAGCTGTTGGAAATGCTAATCATCATAATCCAATTCCTATCATTATTCCTTGCCATAGAGTAGTTATGAGTAATCAAAAATTAGGAGGGTATGCATTTGGAACAGAAAAAAAGAATATACTTTTATGTCTAGAAAAAAATTCACAAAATCAGGAGGGAACAAAATGAACTTTATTCAAAGGAAAATAGAACTATTAAAACTAAAAAGACTAGCTTATTGCTATTTAAAGGAACATGAAAAACCTTATTATCAAAATGTAGCCAATATTCAAAATATTATTAACATAAAAGAACCAAGTGTTGAATATGATGAGGTAAGCCGTCAATATAAACGAGTGTATCATAATTTAATTATTTATGAAAATGGCTATCAACATTTAGTATCTGGTAGTCATACTGTAACTTATATGCCTATAATTCCTCAATATCGGAAAAAGTAGGCTTTTTTTATTTGAAAAAATTAGCAGTCGCTATTGACAAGTGCTAATAGTAATGATATAACATTGAATAGGAGATGATTATTTTATGAAAAAACAATTTAAATCAGAGTCAAAAAGATTACTGGATTTAATGATCAATTCAATTTATACAAATAAAGATATTTTTTTAAGAGAGCTAATTTCTAATAGTAGTGATGCTATTGATAAATTATACTATAGAAGTTTAACAGATAAATCTGTAAAAATAGAAAGAGAAAGCTTAGAGATCAAAATTGAAAAAGATGAGAAAAAGAGAACTCTTACTATTATCGATAATGGAATTGGTATGACTAAAGAGGAACTAGAAAATAATCTAGGAACAATTGCTAAAAGTGGCTCTTTGGCTTTCAAAGAAGAAATAGATCAGAAAAAAGATATTGACATTATTGGTCAATTTGGAGTAGGCTTTTACTCAGCCTTTATGGTTAGTCAAAAGATAGAAGTAACTTCTAAAAGTATAGAAAGTGATGAAGCTTATACTTGGACTTCAACTGGTGCAGATGGATATAGTATTGAGAAATCATCATACTTTGAGAATGGAACCAAAATCGTTCTATATTTAAAAGAAGATACAGAAGAAGATCAATATAGTGATTATTTAGAGGAATACACTCTTAAAACTTTAATTAAAAAATATTCTGATTATATAAGATATCCAATTAAGATGGAAGTAGTTAAGCACGAACTTGTAGATGAAAAAGAAAATAAGTATGAAGATAAAATAGAAATAGAAACAATTAATACAATGATTCCCTTATGGAAAAAGAATAAAAAAGATGTTAGTGAAGAGGAATATCATAATTTTTATATCGATAAATTTAATGATTATGAAAAACCTCTTAAAGTAATTACTTCTTCAGTAGAAGGAATGACAACTTATAAATCTTTGTTATTTATTCCTAGCCATGCTCCATACGATTATTACACAAAAGAGTATGAAAAAGGTTTAAGTCTATATGCTAGTGGTGTATTAATTATGGAAAAATGTAGCGATTTACTTCCAGACTACTTTAGCTTTGTAAAAGGAGTAGTCGATAGTGAAGATTTATCTCTAAATATTTCTCGTGAAATTCTTCAAAAGTCTAATAGTCTAAGAACTATTGCCAAATCCATTGAAACGAAGCTAATAAAAGAACTTACTACAATGTTAAAGGAAGACAGAGAAAAATATAATGAGTTTTTCAAAGTTTTTGGAACTCAATTAAAATATGGTATCTATAATAATTATGGTATGGACAAAGATAAATTAAAAGACTTAGTACTATTTTATTCTTCAAAAGAAGAAAAACTAATTACTTTAAAGGAATATCTTGAAAAAATGCCAAAAGAACAAGAAAATATTTATTATGCTAGTGGTGAAAGTATCAATAAAATTGCCAAATTGCCACAGGTTGAACAAATCAAAGATAAGGGATATGATCTTTTATATCTAAGTGAATATGTCGATGAATTTGCTATTAGTGCTTTACAAGAGTATGAAAAGAAAAAATTTGTGAATGTTTGCCGTGATAATGTGGATTTATTAAGTGATGAAGAAAAGAATCAAGATAAAAAAGTAAATGAGGAAAATAGTGAATTACTAAAAGAGATGAAAGAATTATTAAAAGATGTTACAGAGGTTAAATTTACTAATAAATTAAAAAAACATCCAGTTTGTTTATCAGTAAAAGGGGATGTTTCAATTGAAATGCAAAAAGTATTTGAATCTATGCCTAATGATATTCCTATTAAGGCCGAAACTGTTTTAGAAATTAATGAAACTCATCCAATCTGTGACAAATTGAAGAACCTATATCAAAATGATAAAGATACATTTAATAAGTATGCAAAAATACTATATAGTGAGGCTAGAATGATCGCAGGTCTTACTATAGAAGATCCAACAGAAATTAGTAATTTAATTTGTGATGTTATTTCTAAGTAACATCTTTTTTCTTTGGTTAAAAAATGCTAGAATATAGATGGTGAAAAAAATGAAAGTAAATTTAGATAATTTTATTTTAGAAGAATACGATCAAAATAATAGAGAACATAGAGAAGTGATTTCTCATTTAGGTAAAGATCAGGGAGTAAAAAAGTATTTAGGAAATATTAATTATAGTATCGAAAAGATTAACTTTCGAAAAAATGAAAATTTTCATAATGGAGCATTTATTCCATACTATAATGATTATCCTATAGGATATCTTAGCCTTTCTTATATTCATGATGAGTATCAAATTAGTTATGGAATATTAAGTGAATTTAGAAAACAGAATTTGGCATCCTTATTATTGGAAGAATTTAGTGACTATTTGCTTTCTAATGATTTAGAGATAGATCAGCTTATTTTAAAGATAGAACAAGATAATATAGGAAGTAGAAAAGTTGCTGATTTAGCAGGATATACTCCAAATAGTACCACAAAGTATAGCAGAAAAAGATAATATGAATAGTGACGTAGTAAAATATAGAGCAGAATCAAGAAAATCTAAAAAAATTAAAATATTCTAGAAAATAAGTTTTTCTATTTTCTTCTTTTATGTTATGAGATATAATGAATATGATAAGGAGAATAGAAATGAAAAATATTTTGAATAAAAAGGAGTTATATCAAATAGATGGTTACTTTCGAGCAGTTAATTATTTATCAGTTGGACAGTTATACTTATTAGATAACCCATTACTAAAAAGACCTTTAACAGTAGATGATGTAAAACCCAGATTAGTAGGACACTGGGGAACTGCACCAGGACAAAATTTTATTTACACTCATTTAAATAGAATAATCAAAAAGAATAACTTAAATATGATTTATATCTCAGGTCCTGGACATGGTGGCCAAGCTATGATTGCTAATAACTATTTAGATGGAACATATAGTAGATTTTATAAAGACATTACAGAAGACGAAGAAGGTATGAAAAGGCTTTTTAAACAATTTAGCTTTCCTGGAGGAACTAGTTCCCATGTGGCCCCTGAAGTTCCTGGATCTATCCACGAAGGAGGAGAGCTTGGATATAGTCTATCTCATGCTGCTGGAGCTGTTTTAGATAATCCTGATTTGATCGCCGCCTGTGTAATCGGTGACGGAGAAGCCGAAACTGGTCCTCTAGCTACCAGTTGGCATATTAATAAGTTTTTAAATCCTACAAAAGATGGTATTGTTTTGCCAATACTTCATCGAAATGGTTATAAAATTGCTAATCCTACTGTATTCGGTAGAATGAGCGAAGATGAAATCGGTTACTTTTTTATGGGGCTCGGTTGGCAAACATATTTCGTATCTGGTAACGATACAATGAAAATGCACCAAGCAATGGCCATAGCCTTAGATAGTTGTATGAAGGATATTGAAAAAATTAAAGCAGGGAAAAAGAAAAAATATCCTTTAATTGTATTAACAACTCCTAAGGGGTGGACAGGGCCAAAAGAAGTTCACTCTCAAAAAATAGAAGGAAGCTTCAGAGCCCATCAAATTCCTATTAATATTGATAGGAATAACCCCAAGGATTTAACTTTATTAGAAAACTGGCTAAAAAGTTATCGACCAGAAGAGCTTTTTAATAACAATGGAAAATTAAAAAATGAATTCAAAAGTTTTATTCCAACACCAAGTAAATGTATGGGAGCTAGTAACTATGCTAATGGAGGATTGCTTTTAAAAGAAATTATAACTCCTATGTGGGAAAATTATGCTTTAGATATTGAAGCTCCTGGTCTAATTGAAAGTCAAGACACTATGATTCTTGGTAAATATATCAGGGACTTATTTACATTAAATAAAGATCATAAAAATTTTAGACTATTTGGTCCAGATGAAGCTCTTTCTAATCGCTTTAATCATACTTTTGAAGTTACCAATAGAACATGGAATTTTAAAACCTATAAAACGGACGAATTTTTAAGTAATGATGGAAGAGTTATGGATGCTTATCTTTCTGAACATGTATGTGAGGGCATGTTAGAGGGATATTTGTTGACAGGACGTTATGGCTTTATGCACAGTTACGAAGCCTTCATCAGAATTATTGATTCAATGGCTAGTCAACACGCTAAGTGGTTAAAAACATGCAAAAGTATAGCATGGAGAAAAGAGATAGCATCTCTAAACTATTTGTTGGTATCTCATGTTTTTCAACAAGATCATAATGGCTACACCCATCAAGATCCTGGCTTTATGAACCATTTAGTAACTAAAAAAGCAGATATCATCAGAATATACTTACCACCTGATAGTAATTGTTTACTTTCTTGCTTTGATCATTGTATAAAAACGAAAAACTACATTAACGTAATCATTGCCAGTAAACATCCAAGACCTCAGTGGCTTAATAAGGAACAGGCAAAAAAACACTGTGCTCAAGGAATTGGTATTTGGGATTTTGTTAGTGATGCAAAAGATCCAGAAATTGTTATTGCTAGTTGTGGGGAAACGCCAACATTAGAGGCTATTGCTGCAGTTCAAATTTTGAAAACATCCATTAAAAATATTAAGATTAGATTTATTAATGTTGTTGATTTAATGAAAATTCGTTCCAAAGAAGATCATCCTCACGGAATGAGTGATGAAGAATATGATTTGCTATTTACAAAAAACAAGCCAATTATTTTTAATTTTCATGGGTACCCAGGATTAATAAAAGAACTTACTTATAAAAGACATAATCACAACTTACACGTTCATGGCTATCAAGAAGAGGGAACAATTACAACAACTTTTGATATAAGAGTTCAAAATGAAATTGATAGATTCCATTTAGTAATAGATGCCCTAAATCAGTTAGATAGGTATAAAGCTACCTCTAAACCATTAATTGATTGGTGTAATAAAATGCTAGATATGAATAAGAAATATATTCATGAAAATGGAGTAGATATGCCATATATTACTGATTTTAAATTTGAAAGTAGTAATAAATAACAGATTATATACATTTAATTAAATAGAAAATTTATTTGCAGTAAAAGCAGATAAATTTTTATTTTATATGAGGTGATTTATGATTTGTTTCATTTTAGTATTATTTGGTTTTTTTCTTCTTGTGAAGGGATCTGATTTTTTAGTAGATGGATCAAGTGATATAGCAAAACGATTAAATATTCCTACAATAGTTATTGGGATGACCATTGTAGCAATCGGGACTAGTCTACCCGAACTTGTTGTTAGTACTAAGGCCGCTATAGAAAATCACTCCGATATTGCCATAGGAAATATTGTAGGCAGTAACATCACTAACTTATTATTAATTCTTGGACTATGTGCCATAATCAAACCTTTAATTTTTACCAAAGAAACCATTAAATATGAAAACATATTTATGATATTTACCACTTTCTTACTTTCATTTCTAGGAATCAATTGTGTAGAAGGGAAAATGAATATGATTACTAGAAGTGAGGGGATACTTCTTCTTAGTTTTGCCTTTTTATTTATAATATATAATTTATATATGGCAATTCATAAAAATAATGACACTAAGATAGAAAGAGATTCTAAAAGAAAAAATATTCTTTTTTCTATCAGTGGTATTATCATAGGAATTATTTCTTTAAAAATAGGTGGAGATTTAGTAGTTGATAATGTTAGTTTAATTGCCTCTTATTTAGGAATTAGTGAAAAAATCATTAGTTTAACTTTAGTGGCCTTTAGTACTAGTCTACCTGAACTAATTACCTCTGTTTCTGCTACCAGAAGGGGAGAAATAGAAATGGCAATTGGGAATATAATAGGATCAAATATTTTTAATATACTTTTAATTATAGGCCTTGCCGCCTTTATTAATCCTATTCAATATGCTTCTTCATACAATAAAGATATGCTGCTTTTATTGTTTTCAACTATTATCTTCTCTATTTATCCATTAATAGGGGAGAAGAAAAAAATGACTAGAAAAGAAGGAATTTTATTTCTAGTGATTTATTTATTTTATGTAATTAGTCTAGTATACTAAAGCCCAACCCAATCACTTATCAAGACATATATTACTTTAGAAGGAGGATATATGTATAATTATAATTTGAACGATCAAAGTGGGAATAGGGCAGTCAGTTTATATTCACCAGAAGAAGGATATATGAAAGGAAATTTATTTCCAGAACTTTATGACCAATATAAGAATTATCAACCAGTTATTTTAAGAGCTAAAGATGAACAAAGCAAATTATTATTAGAATTAAGTGCAGTTAGTTTTGCTAGTCATGAACTTAATTTATATTTAGATCTACATCCAAATGATGAATCTGTGTTAACTCTTTTTAACGATTATCGTAGAAAAACCAATTCACTTATTGATGAATACGAAACAAAATATGGACCAATTACTGTTAATAGCGATTCATTAGATGCTAGCCCATTTTTATGGGAAGTAGATGCTTGGCCATTTGAGGGAGGTAGTAAATAATGTGGGCATATGAAAAGAGATTACAATATCCAGTTAATATTAAAAAGAAAAACTTAAAAATGGCTAAAATATTAGTGACACAGTATGGTGGTGCTAATGGAGAACTTGCTGCGGCACTTCGTTATCTAAATCAACGCTATACTATGCCTGATAATCAGGGAAGAGCCCTACTTACGGATATTGGCACAGAAGAATTGACACAATAAGATTATCATAAATAAAAGCCATAGATAAAATAAGGAGAAAAAAGAGCAAAAAAAAAGAGAGGTAACCGACATTTTAGTCGGAGACCTCCTTTTTTAGTTAATTGTTAATACCTGCCCTGGTTTAATTAAGTTAGGGTTAGATCCTATAACAGATTTATTATCGTTATAGATCTTTTGCCATGTAGTACCATACTTAGAAGCGATACCACTTAAAGTATCTCCACTCTTAACAGTATATGTTCTACTATTGTTGGTAACGACATTAGTGTCCTTACCAGCACCAGGTATTTTAATTTGTTGTCCTACATGAATAAGATTAGGGTTACTAATATTATTGTATGCGGCCAACTTTTGATATGTAGTACCATACCTAGAAGCAATACCACTTAAAGTATCTCCAGCTACTACTGTATAAACAGAGTCGCTATTTGATGTACTAGGTTGTGGAGCTGGGTTACTTGGTTGTGTAGGCTCTTGTGGTTGTACGCTTCCGTCAGCACTAAAACCATTTAAGCCTTTTTGTCTCATAATGGCTGGGTAATCATAGTAAGCGTAGTTTTGATCTACAGTCATACCAGCTACTTTATTTGTTCTAATACGGTTAGTTTCTCCGCCGAATTGCCATAGACCACCTGCTGGGTTACTTGGTCTGTTAGAGCTCCAGTTAGCTACCCATTTATCATATTTAGCTAATTGTGATGTATCAATATAATTATTAAACCAGTTACTATTAGCGTAAATAGAAACATAGTAGCCTTTAGCTTCTAAAAACTCGCAGAAACCTTTAATAGCAGCTGTTACAGCAGCCTTACCAGCTTTAGCTTGATAATGACTATCTTCTACATCTATAGCTATAGGGTACTCGAATTGTTTACCTTTCAAACAATTATTATACATATATTCAGCCTCAGCTCTGCCGTTCTCATAAGTAGTAGCACAACTATACCAATAAGCACCAACACCAATACCATTAGCTTTAGCATTTCTATAATGATTTTCGAATTGATTATCTTTTGACTTGCTGACTCCGTTACCATAGCCAGTAAAACCAGCTCTTAAGATAGCAAACCTAACACCTTCATTTTTAGCAGCTGCTAGATTTATTCCTCTTTGATATGTACTAATATCAATACCAAATACTTTCTCCATAGCGAGACCTCCTTATTTCATTTTTTGTAAATTATGTCCTATATCATAGATACCACCAGCTATTAAACCACTAACGGCTATAGCTGTACTAAAATCTTTAGTAATGATCCACTCTATAACGGCCACAATAACGCCGATCATGATATTTTGTATAGGTATTAAGTTAGTATTAAACCAACTTACTTTTTTCGCGATTAAACCACAAAAAAAGGTTACTACCATAGTAACCAACATTATAATAGCTTCTAAAGTCATTATCTGACACCTCACTTTCTTTCTTCTAATTGATCTATTCTGTGATGTGCTGATTTTGCCGACTGTTCTACAGCTGATACACGTTCGGCCAACTGTTGTATTGACTTACTAAAGTCTTTATTATCGAGCCTTATTTCGTCAATATTTCTACTTATCATATCAAGTTTAGTCTCTAGCTTAGTTGACATAGCCACTTCCTCTTTAGTCTCTTGTTTTGTGTTTTTCTTACTATTCATATAAAAGGTAGCATAACCAATTATTCCACCTATGATAGTAAAAATTAAGCCTATTGAAATCATAGTCGAGCTTTCCATTATTCTTTATTTTCTCCAGGTATTGTAGGAAAATCTACGTCAAATGGGAAGTTAGGCTGTTTAGTAATATCTCTTAAAGCCTGTCTATAAGTAGACCAGTCTCCATTTAAGATATTACCAAGAGAACTAAATAGATCTTTGATAACAGTTAACATAGTGGCGGCGTTAATTGTTTCTGGTATTTCAATACCTAATCTATCAATAAGGACGTGTTTGTCGCTATCAGCGAGTAATTTGTCTCTTATTGCTCTTATTTCTGCTGATTTAGAAGCGATAAAGTTATCTTTAGCCATTTGTAGCCATGTCTCATAGTTTTCGTTTATATAAGACTCTAAATCACTTCTATTAACTATTTTGATAGTGTACTCATAATAAAGATATACCGTTTGTTCTGTTCCGTCTTCTGATGTCCTTATAACTTCTTCTATGTCGTCAAAAAAAACAACCTCTATAAGGTTGCCTTTGTGATCGCCAATTTTAAAGTTAAGTGGTCTTATTGTGCTTTCTGTCTTTTTTACTTTCATTTCTTATAACCTCCTTACACAATTTATAATTTACATACGGTTTTATGTACTTCTGTTGATAATTATAAGAGTTACAATGTTTTAGCCAGCCGCTATAACTAATCATAGCTGCGGCGTCGTGGAAAGTTATGTGATCTTTCTTACTCATTTTCTTCGCACGCCTCTTAATTCTTAAGAAATTACTTCTTCTAAGAGTAGTATACCCACGATAGAAGCGATAACCTAAGAAATCAAGAGGCCTAGACTCAGTTTTGAAAAGCTGCCAATTTTCTTTTATCGTTAGCTTTTCTTTACTTAGAAAATTGTCGATTTCTATTTTGATTTTTCGTAATTCTTTTTTGTTGTTAGAAAATAATACCATATCGTCCATATAACGCACGTAATATTTTACTTTTAAGTGTTCTTTTATAAAATGATCGAGATCCTGTAAATAAAAATTCGCAAACCATTGACTCGTGAAATTTCCGATAGGTATACCTTCGATACCACTATCAATAATAAGGTCTATAAGATTAAGAGTATCTTTGTCTTTTAAGATCCTACGAAATTTATTTTTCAGTATCTGCTTATCAATACTAGGGTAAAACTTCTTAATATCAAGCTTTAAACAATATTTAGTATACTTACGATCTTGTACTAAGATCTTTTTAATATGTCTCATACCACGCATAATACCGCGGTCTTTAACACTAGCGCAGCAAAACTCATACATACCTTTCATAAGTAAAGGCTCTAATTGAAGCATTAACGCCCAGTGTACTATCTGATCTGGGTAGAAGTGTGGTTTATAAATAATACGTTCCTTCTTATTAGCTCCGTCGTGTATTTTCATTTCAACGTATGGACTAGGCCTGTACGTTTTATTTTGTAATGCTTTTTGTATCTGTAAAGCGTAATATGTAGGAGAGTCGAGTATTTTTTCAACACTCTTACGATTTCCTTTACCTTTGCTAGCTTTATAAATAGCTGCTTCAATATTGCTTAATTCTATGATTTTTTGATAAATGTTACCTGTTCTTTTCATATTTCCTGGTCCTTATAATTTTTATATTTGCCTGCGAGTTTTTCGAGAATAAACCTACTAAACCCACCCAGAACGACTAATTTTTAGCAAGCGCTAAGGAAAATGATGTGTAAGGAATTTAATGATAAGTAGTCGAGCTCCGACGTTCACGTTATAAGCAGAAGACGCCTCGTTAAAGTTCCAATACCACAAGCCACATCTAGTATTGTTAGTCCAATTACCGCCGACAAGAGCAGCAAGCGTCAACATCAAAGCACACACACCAGATCCCATATTTTTAATACAAGTGGTCGAGCTCCGTCGTTAGTCCATGCGATAGAAGACGCTTGATTACAATTCCAATACCACAAGCCACACATAAGGTGGTCGACATAACAACCGCCGACAAGAGTAGACGGTCATAAACAACGAAACATACACACCAGATCCCTATTTTTAATACAAGTGGTCGAGCTCCGATCGTAGAGTTCACGTTAGACGCTAGGTTGTTAAGCGTAACACACCACAAGCCAGCGCGAGTGTGCTCGTACCAATTACCGCCGACAAGAGCAGTAATCACAAACCGAAGCATACACATCAAATCCCTAATCTTAATATAAGTGGTCGAGCTCCGACGTTGATACTGTAATCAGCAGACGCGTTGTTGTAATTCCAATACCACAAGCCACAATTAAGAGCATTGTTCCACCTACCGCCGACAAGAGCTCTCAAAAGGACAAGAACGACCGAAGCGCACACACCATTTCCCCAAATTTTAAAATGGAGCGTCGCCGACTTTCAGTCGGTAATTTAATTTTTTATTTATGGGAGGCTGGCCGCCCCCAAACCCCCGCTAACTGGTTTTAAGAAGTCGAGCTCCGACGCCCACGCCATAAGCAGAAGACGCCTCGTAAAAGATCCAACACCACAACCCCGCATGAAATGCGTTATTCCAAGCACCGCCGACAAGAGCTATTCGTTCTCCGCTTTGAGTCCAATAATAATCACACATATAAGTATTACTACTACCGTTTACATCAGTAGGAAGACCTACTAAAGGGTTTTTAGGATCATAACCTAAAGAGGTTATATAACTACTACTTGTAGAACTATTAACATAGCCTAACTTATGATAATCTCCGTCGAACACATCAGAAGCGTAGGTACTAGGGTTATAATTGATATAAGCTTGATAGTTATTTATATTAAGACCGTCGAAAAATTGCCATACATTACCGTATAAATCTTCGATACCTCTATAAACAACAGAGTTCGTATCATTTTTAACCATACAACCAGATTTCATACCTAAAGCATTACAGCCACCGCTATTTTTAGGTGCTGTATTATTAGCGTTAGTATGTCCTGGTCCAATTTTAGACTGAATATTATAGTCTGCATATTCTACTAAATAAAGTAGCTGTATTAAGAAATAATGCCAGTCTAATTGACTCCAGCCAGGGCCCAAGTTTTTAGCATATTGCCTAAACTCTGCGATAGTGTGGTTAGTAAATGGAGCTTGTCCGCTACGACTATATACTCCAGAAGAAGTACCAGACATTGTATAACGTCCGATCATAAATTCTTTACTCTTAATAAAGCCACTTAAATTGTCTTTAGAAATAAAGATATATTCGTAACCGTCGGAAATATAACGTCTGTAATAAAACTCTGGAATAATAGTCATAACTTGTATGTTAGTACCTCCAGTAAATGAGAAATTAGCGTCGCCATAGTAAGCGGTTACTTTTTTAGTAGAATTATTATAATTACAAGTAATTATATCGCTCCATGGGTAAATACTATCGAAATCATTTCTTACAGCAGTTGTTCCCACTTGTGCGTTAGCTACTAAACCTACAGCGTCCTCAATTCTTTCCCAGGCTGACGAAGAAGAAGCTAGGGAACGTCTTACTCCGTAAACCTTACTTAAATTGTTCGATCTTTTATCTCGAACATTGATTACACCCAACATATTAGATCCCCTCCAAACTTAAATTAGATACTTGATATGTGATAGTGGTATCTATATTTTCGAGAGGCTTTTCAGAAGTAATTATCTTAAAACCTCCATTGTAGGAGTTAACCATACCGTCATTAAGTTTAACTTGATTTACTAAATCTAAATTAACATTTACTAACGTGCTAGATGTAACATCACTATCTATTATATCATATTCATATAAATTAGTCTCGTTGTTTAGCGACCAGTTATCTACAGTCAGTGTCTTTGTATAACTTTTAAGGCCACTATCGACTATTTTATTTATTTCTGCGGCCAAATGACCTGCGGCGTCTGTGTCTAATTGATTTTTAATTCTATTAAACCAGTCTGTAAACTCTATTGTTTCTTGCTGTATGATTTCCTCAAACTTTGTATATAACTGATTATATACATCTGTAGTATCTATTGTCTCTACAGTAGACACAACATTACCACAAACATTTTTATCAAATCTTGTGTCTTTAATAGCTGACTGAGTAATAGAAGTAACTCCATTATCAACATATATCTCAGCTAGTTTAATATCATACGTTGTTGAGGATCTAACTAAAGAAGGAGCAGACGGCTTGTCGCTAAATGTTCCTTTGATTATTTGAGCTGATATTAACCTGTTCGTTAAATCTAATCTTATAACAACATTATCAATACGTTTTAATGCTCCGTCTGCTGTATCTATTGTTTTAGTTAGATCTCCAGTATTAGTATAACGGTAACCTTCAATATTGGCGTCGCCTTCTTTAATAGTTATTGTCATATCATTATTAGCTATAACTTGTAACTCATTATTAAAGATACCATTAGTAAAATACTTCGCCAGATGTCTAGCGAAATCTTCCGCGAAATAGACTCTATCGTCGTCTATATCGTTAAAAAAACTAAACTTTTCCATAACTCTTATTTCCCTCCTTAATCATTATTAAAAGTTTCTGCTATAGGGTTACCATAAGTAGGTATTACATCATGTTTACCTTTTTCGATAACTTCTTCAACTTCGGTAATTCGTTGTTTCTTAGTCATACTCCAACTTTCTTTTTTGATATTTACAATATCGCCCAAGTCCCAATATTTTCTATAATCGGTAGAGTGTACTGTAGCTTCGAAAGTTTCTGTAGGATCTGTTAACTTTTCTTTTCCTAAATCGTCCAAGATAGCGTTATATTCAGCTGCTGATAGATCTTTGTTACTTTCGTTTTTAGCGTCTACAAAAGCCTCTCTAATATCGAAGTCGTGAGTATCTGCTGTAACATTAGTAACAGTCCTCATAATTCTGTTTGTATCTTCGCCAGCTCCACCGACTAATACATCAGTAATCATGTTTTTTCTGCTATAAGTGTGTTCTGTAGTATCTAAGTTTGATTTATCTTCGCTAAATTCATACCTAGTATTTACTTTTTGATCTTCTGTTCTATCTTTTCCAACATAATTAACATATTTATAACGCTTATTCTCTAAGTCTAAAACGATCTTACCACCAATATTAGACGCTTTAGATAACTTCTCATGATATGTATATACATTTTTATAAGTGCATTGAAAATCAACTTTACCACTAACAATATCACTATCTGTAATATCTAGTTTCTTAAATGGACGCATGGAAGTAAGTAATTTCCTAAAACCTCCGATATACGTTCCTCTATAATTGATACGATTTTTTATGATCCTTCTATTTAATAAGAATAAACCAAACCTACCATATACAGTAATAGTAACTTTTTCCTTATCTTCTTTAAACTTCCAAGAGTCAATAATACCAAACTCGTCATTTTCTGTTAAATCACCTCTAACAATAATGTTATCAGCCTTTAAGAGTCTATAGTTATTAGCTGTAGGGTTTATATTTAACTCAAACTCGCCAGCTTCAAAGTATTTACGACGCCAACGTAAAGAGCTATAACTATCAATAACTCCTAAAAAGTTTAAATCGCGATCATACACATTTAAAAATATAGCTTTCATTATACCGCCTCATATTCTGGTAAAAATTCGATAGTAGTTTCTAGGTTGTCCTCGCCACTATCAGCACCAGATCTAAATGTATTAGTTCCGCTAGGTATCTGTAAATATTTACTACCATACGTCATTAAATAATTGATGTTTTCTTCTTCGCCAGTTAAAGCGTTTATAAAGATTACGTTTTTATTATCTATATGAGTAGTAATAACTATTTTATCGCCCACAGACAAAGTTTTTTCTATATGTATCATTTCTCTAGTATTTACATTAAATAAATATGGGTTAACGACTGTATCATTTGCTTTAAAAGTTATTGTCATACCGTAATCAATTTCAGTAGTATTTTGCGTTGTTCCCATAGAAGTAGTATTTTTAGTTCCAAACTTAATACCTGTACTTTGTGGGATCTTCAACGCAAACTTAAACGCTGGCGTCCATGTAGCCATAGATAATACAGTAGCAGCTAAAGCTGAAAAGCGAGGGTTAGGACAAACAAGAGAAATAGAAAAATCTCTTGTATATGTTCCTTTTTCTGGTATTATTACTTTTTCAACAACACAAGTTATCTTTCTTTCGATATTACCTTCATAATAGTAAAGAGTACCTTCGCTATTTCTAGGAAACATATCGAATAATAATAGTCTATTTTCTTGTACGTTTTCTGTAATAGTTCCTTTTATTGTAAGCTCTCGCTCTCCAATACTTGTACCGTTCCATTTTGTACCAACGCCATAGGCTGAGCTAATAGTATTAACAGTTCCAACAACTTCGTGAAAACCGTCGCAGATACCTAGAAGAAAAGGCGGTTTATATGTAAAAGTAATCATATCGCCTTTATGGTTTTTATATATTAAAGTTCTTTCCATATAATCACGCCTTTCCATGTACTAGATTTAACTCTTGAATAGCTTTACGCGTTTGTCGAGCTGTTTCTGCTGGAGATAAAGGCTCTGTTGAGTTAATTGTTATATTCCAATTATTAGTAGTTTCATTATTAGTAACAGCTGATGTTATTTCTTGATATTCTTTAGCTTCGTCGGCGGTTAAAACACGTTCGCCTTTATGTAGTAAAGCTGGCATATCGTCATAAGGTACATATTCCATACCAACACGAAGCTTTTTAAGTAAAGGTATATTTAAACCTTTTCCACCAACACCAGGTACCCAGTCTGGGATCTTTAATTTATTAAGACCTTTTATAAATGCGTTCATACCGTCAATGATAAGGTTAATAGGAAATTTAAAGACGTTCGCAATACCAGAAATAATATTACTAAAAATATTTTTGACATTTTCCCAGGCACCTCGCCAATTTCCAGTAAACACATTTTTGACAAAGTCGATTATACTCATAAAAATATTTTTAACAACTTGAACTTGTGAAGTGATATAACTTAAAGCATTTCCGAAGACGCTACCTATAATATTAGCGACATACGTAAATTGAGCCGAAAGCATAGGTATAATAGTTTGAATAATAATATTCAGTAATGACATTAAAGGCGGCAAAATTACGTTAAGTAATTGAGTCAATGGTTGTAAAATTAACATCAGTAAATCAATAAATGGTTGTAATAAAGATAAGATAGGCTGTAATAAAGGTAAAAGTGGTTGTATCAGACTAAGTAATAAAGGTAAGATCATTTCTACGATCTGTAGTATAGGTGGAAGTAACATTTGTATCAATTCTACAAAAACTGGAAGCAGTGCTTGTACGATTTCCATAATAGGAGGTAATAAAGTCGTAAGTAAATTTATAAATATAGGTAAAAGCTGCTCCGCAAGTGTCGCGAACATTGGTAAAGCTGTCTCTATAAAAGTCTGTATCGGTGGAATAAGAGCCGTAAATAATTGAGTAATGACTGGGGTTAATTGGTTAATCAAACCCTCGATCAAAGGCATATTATTTAAGACTAAATTCATGATAGAAACAATAAGAGGCATTAAGGCATTTCCTAAAGGAAGTAAGAGCATTTCTACATTACGCTTCAAACCTTCGAACATACTACCTATATCGTCGTATTTTACCTCTTTAATTTTATTCATAGAGTCGGCTGTTCCGTCGTACATATCTCGTATAGATCCTAGCTGTGTAACGACCTCTGGTCCTAGATCTTCCCACATAGTACCGAATAAATCTACACCTACAATAGACTGTTGTACTGGATCGTCCATAGCTTTAATAGCGTCAATAGTTTCATAAAAGGCCTTTTTAGCAGTATCTCCTCCAGCAGCGAATTTTTTAGCCATTTCGTCAGAATTAAGACCTAACTTTGTAAAACCTTCAATAGTCGTATTAGATCCGTCTATGGCTCTAATAGAAAATTCTTTAACGGCGTCGCCGATTTTGTCTAAGTTCCAAGCTCCAGCGTCTGCGCCACTTTGAAAGATATTAAACATATCTTCCGCCGATAAACCTAACTTCCCAAATTGTACGGAATATTCGTTAATA
Organism: uncultured Clostridia bacterium; assembly: GCA_948433435.1. GTDB lineage: Bacteria > Bacillota_I > Bacilli_A > RF39 > UBA660 > UBA2730. Next base: position 76,676 of record CAOJDX010000002.1, on the reverse strand, counting down.
TTATCTACTAACTCTCCTGAGAAATCTAGGCCGTTCTGTGCTCCCTGAGCCATTAAGTTATAAGCTTCGTCTGCTGATATTCCAAATTGAGTAATCAAAGCTTTTGAGGCTCGAATAGACTCATTAACTTCAACTCCAAAAGTATCACGCAGAGCTAAGGCGTTCTCTGTTACGGCCTTTATTTGTGAAGGATCAAACTCGTATAATTCTTGTGAAGCTAAAGCCATAGAGTTGGCTATATCTTCGAAACTTTCGCCATAATTACCTTTGTATATATCTTCAAGAGCTTTTTTCCACTCCGCAGACTCATTTTTAGCAATTCCTGTTTGTGCTATAAATGAGTTCATAGCTTGATCCATATTCTTTTGAGAATTGATCGCTAAACCACCAATAGCAGTAGCAGCAGTAGCAAGAGTACCTCCTAAAACAAGAGCTCCTTTTCCTACTTTAGAAAAAACGCCTCCTAGTTTAGAAGCGAAACTTTCTCCTTTTTTAGTAGTACCGTCTAAAGCTTTATTAGCTTTTTCATTATCAATAAATATAGATCCATATAAACTAAATATACTAGCCAAGTTTAACACCTCCTAAACCGTAATCTTTCATAATTTCTTCTGCGCTTCGCATTTTCTTTTTAGACTTTTGTTCTAATTGAGGAACAAAAGACTTTTTATTAGATATTTTCTTAACTATTTCGTTAATTAGTTTAGGCAGCTCAGTTTCTTTTTTTATAGCATTATCTAAACATTTACCTAATAAAAAAGACGGCTTACCCTCAAACCAGTCTAAGCCGCCATAATGCTTATATAATATTCGTAAGACCTCCGCAGTACCGATACTTACGCTATAGATAAAAAATCCGATAAACCAGGAAGTTTAGATACTTCTTTTAAAATAGCGATTACATCTTCATTTTTAGCTTTCTTTATAGCTTCCTTACAAGCAAGATCATATTTATTAGTTTTATCTTTCTTGATTTCTTCTGTATCTTCGCTATCAAATTCTAATTCTTCTGGGTAATACCCTTTATAAGTAGCAATAAACTTATAAACTTCTTTTTTACACTTATAAATACGTGTAATAAGAAGAGCTATAAGCTGTTTTCCTAACTCTTCTTGATCTTTCTTTTCGTCGCCTGTGTTTACTTCTAAAGATTTTAATTCTTCTGTGATCTCCATTTTATCTATGATTTCACTTAACATTAGTAAATATTCTGTTTTCATAATTTCCTTCTTTCTATTATTCTCCCTTTTGTTATCGCTCAAATAGAAAACAAAAAGGAGAATAAATTTTATTTTTATTCTCCAGGTTGACCTACTGTAATAGGACAAGTTTCACTATCTTTAATAGCATATAGCTTACTACTATCGTCAATAGTATAATGAGGTATAATTTCAAGATTATGTTCGTTTTCAGCCTTAGGAGCTGCTTTATAAGTAAATGCTCCTTCATGTAAACCGTAATTAAATGTTAATATCTTATAAGTACCGTCTAACATTTGTGTAATGATGTCGATAGTTTTAAGATATTTTTCCTTACTAATTACACCGAAGTTTCCTTGTGTAATTACTTTAGTAGTAGGATCTATTACAGAGTTAGGTAACCCTTTTTGTAATAGTTCTTGACTACAACATAGAGAAACAACCTTAATAGTTGCGTCCTCTCCGTCGATAACTTGCATACCAGCAGTTTTACCACGGCGACCGTCAAACTCAATGTCTCTAATTTCTGGAGTTATAGTCATTTCAGCACCACCACGAGTAGGTCCTACGATCATCTCGTCTGTTTCGCCTAAGTTAAAAACGACAATACCTTCGTCTATTTGAATTTTCTTGACGTCATTTTCAGTAAATACTCTTAACATTAGTTTTCCCTCCTTTAAAATACTTTAATACTAAATGTTACTTGTTTTTTTATGAGTTCAAATTCTGGATCAGATACTGGCTTCTGTGTCTCGAAATATACTACAGCTCTTTGTTTAGAAAATAGTTTACTATCTAATAAGTTAATTAGCTTTCTGACTATATCTTCCAAGTCGTCGCCTGTAGTAGGCTCTTTGGACCATATATTTATATCAAAATACACTAAATTACCATATCTTAAACTTGTCTCAACAGGATCAGTTATTACACCATAGGGGAAAGTAGCTTTTTTGCTAGCTTCTTCATAATAAAGTTTTATAACGTCTTTAGAATTAACATATTCTTGAATAGCTATAAAAACTTCTTTTGAATTAGGCATCTTCTATCTCCTCACTTTCTACGACTTTACCTCCAGCGGCTTCTATCGTTTTATTTAATGCTGATAAAAATTCTTTTTGTGCGTCCTTAATTGCGTCTATATTATTGAAAACACTATTTCGCAATATACTTTGACCTCTAAGGCCAGGGTGGCTAACAGATTTACCAAAATTGATTTTACCATTACTCAAAGTATTAGCTTTTTTTATGCTTATTACATGGGGGTTGACTCCAAACTCGCTCCATGCTGGGTTAGCATGAGACGGAGATTTCCCTTTTTTCTTAGCTTGTCCTTTAGAATAATAGCCGATCTGTAATTCTGGTTGTCCTGTATCTCGGTTTATTCTCGGCCAGTAGCCAACTTGTTTAGAAAGCTTACCAGTATATTTTTGTGTATTTTCTCTAATAGCTTTACCAGCCACTTTAGCAGAAGCACGTAGAGCAGACTTCGAAAGCTTTACCATAGTGCTTTTAACTTCTTTAGATGTATCTATAAACTTAATATCATTATTACTCATGTTTATTAGAAAGTCCTGTCAAAGTAATTTCTGTAGTCTCGCTATCTACTTCGTAAGATCGTAATATCTTATATGTTACGTCGTTGTATTTAGCGTGAGTATATCTATCTTCGTCAAATTCTATAGTCTTTATTTCAAAACATTTTTCTGGTTTAAAACCTGCGGCTTGCGCCTGATAATATTCAGATCTTTTTACTGATATTTTGTTAGCATAAACTTTTTTCTCTTTAAAAGAAGTGTGGGGGCGATTAAGTTTATCGAAAGTTTCTATTTCTTCTAATAAATATAAAACATCACTCCACATATTACGACACCTTCTTTTCGGTAATGTAATCGTCCGTTAAAGAAAGATCAGCTCTTAACTGTTCGTAAGAAGCTCTAAACTTATCACGGTTTTTATTATCTAACCCAAACTCAGCTTTAAGATAAGTAAGGACAGCCATTTTTATTAGACTGTCCTCCAAACCATTAGCTAAACTAGGAGTAATACCGTTTCTTATTAAATCTCTTTGACAAGCTTTAATAAGAGATACGATTTCAGTATTTATTACTTGATCGTCAGTAGTAATTCTTAGGCAGCCTTTAGCTTCTGCTAAAAACTCCTTACTAATTTGTTGCTTTTCAGCCATAATATCACTCCTTTATATTATTTTTTATTAGTTAGGCAGTAGTAGCTTTTACTAATTTTACAAAAGCTTCTCCAATAGCACATTTACCGTCAAAGATAGCTTTTCCAAGATATTTATAAGAGTTAGTGTCAATATCAAAACCACTTACGATAGTAACTTCTTCTGCTAGGTTACCAACATACTTTTTAAAGTTACCAAGATAAGCCTCATGTGCTGCTACGTCGTCAGAAAGCATAACTTCTTTACCATATACATAGTAAGTACCGTCTTTTTCTGTAACGATAGAGTTTTTAGCTAGATTTTGTAATGGCATGAAATCATTAAATAAAGTTTCATTATTCATTAAAAATTTAGCGTTTTTACCGTAACCAGCCTTTAACATACCGATTAAAGCTTGTACGTTAGCTTCTGTTAAGCTAGCAGTCTTACCGACTGTAACAGAGTTACCAGCTCCCCAAGTGTTAGCTTTATCAATTCCAGTAGCTTCATTAGTACCACTACCTTTAATGATTAAGTAACAAATTTTATCTGCTAACATTTCAGCGATCATAGAAGTTAACCAACCTTCGAAAGCGTCGTTACTCATAGTCATAACACTATCAGATACTTGAATTTTCTTAGTGATTTCGTAACCGTTTAATGATACTGTTACAAGTGTATCGTTATCAGCTGAGATAGTAGCATTTTCTGTATGACCTGCAGCGTCAGTTTTAACACCTTCAACAGCAAACTTAACATTTCCTTTTACGTTAAGTAATGTGATTTCGCTTAATAGTGGAGCTTGATCTTTAATCTTCTTCATAATTTCGTCAGCAGTTTCAACTGGAATAACAGCGCCAGCTCCACTAACAGTAAAGGCTCTTTTTTCAGCGTCTGTTAATTCTAGGCCTCTTAAGTTCTTTAAGTAAGCACTACGATATTCTTTATTCATATTCTTAACCTCGTTTCTTTCTTCTTTTGTGTCTTCAACACTAGGCGCTTTTTCTTCATGATCTGGAGTTTCTTCTCCTGTTTCTAAGCTGCGAGCGATAGCTGCTCTTTCTTCGATAGCTTCCTTTTCAGTATTTAAACTATCTAATTCCGCGTTAATTGATTTTAAATCAATTTCTTCTTTTGGGTTTTCTAAAAGTGATTTAATTTCAGCCTTTCTAGCTTCAATTTCTTTTAATCTTTTTTCGTTCATGTTTATTCCTCCTTATTCGAACAATTTTAGATTTTACTTTTTGCTATACATATCTCACGTAGTTTGGCTTCCTCCAAAGCTCTTATCTCTTTTTCGTACTCCTCCGAAAAGAGATCTCTAGCTGAGATACTTGTTGTATCGTAAGCTGGTATATCAACGGCTGATACGTCGTATAGCTTCTTAATTTTAGTTATTGTTCTTGTATGAGTTAACGGATCGTACTCGTCGCCGTCAGCTGCTACTACAAAAGCAAAACTCATTTTATCTATATAGCCACCTCTTATATCTTCTAAAAGGTCTCTACCAAATTGTGTACCCCCTAAAAATGCGTCCATTTCCATACCGACATCATTTATAGTTAATTTTAAGGTGTTATTTCTAAGGCGAGCGGCAACACGTCCACCATGATTATAATTAAATATAACATCTGACATATCACAGCTATCAAATGCGTGTCGGTCTATCTGTTCGTAGAATTTAACGCCTTCATATTCATAAAGACAAGTAGGAGTATTAAATACTACTGGAACGCCGTGTACGTAATCTTGACTTTCGCCGTCGTCGCTTCGTTGCTCCTTTAGTTCAAAAGAACAAAACGCTCTAAATTCACGACCTGTCTTATTTATTAAATTATTTTTTGTCATTTAGGACAGCCTCCTTTCCATTAGGCAAGATAAACTTAGTATTAGGCTCTTTTTCTTTCATTTTCTTTAAAAGTTCATAGCTAATAAAATTATTAAGTTTTACAACTTTAATATCTTTAGTCTCCTGACTTTGATTATTATTCGTCGCCATTTTCAACACCTCCTTCGTCGTCAGTTTCTTCGTCTGTTTCGTCTGGTGGATCTACTTCGTCCTCTTTAGGTGGAGGAGTAGCCTCTTTATCTTTAGTTTGGTACTCGTCTGCTTTATCTGCGTTGATCCAATTTAAAGACTGTATAACTTTTTCGCCTTCCTCGTCTGGAAGCGGCGCCATATTAAAAATTTCTAATATAGCATTTTTCCTTAAGACTCCTAAAGGCGCTAATTTTTCTACAATACTTATCTTTGTAGTATTAGAAGCATATTGTAGTCTATTAGCTTCGAACGTAATCTCGTTACCATAATTACGCTCATTTTCCGTAAATAAGATATTAGTAAAACATTGAGACATCTGTATTGATACAGGCTCAATAGCTCCCTCATAAAAAGCGTTCCATTGGTTTTCGTCAAATTTATTTTGTACGATAGCTTCATTAACTCCGAAATAATCATATATAGCATTTTTAACATACGCTAAATGTTCCTTTGAGATAGGTGTAGACTTCTCGTTAATAGAAGTGTAGTCCATTTTATTATCAGTAACAATTATTCCACTACCATTAGAAGATATTTTAAAGTTATTCTCTACGAATTTATCTCTTGCTTTCGCTAAGTCTTCGTCTTTAGACGTTACTTTAGCTGATAAGATACCTCTAATACTATTTATCATTTTAGCGAAGTTAGAAACACCATTGTTAATAGCTCCTGCTGTTTCTAAAGCTGGAAGTAAAGCGGTATTTTTACTACCGAAAATATCATGATTAAAGAAATGTCCTCTCATGTGAATAACACTCTCATAAGGAACAACTTTAATCTTTCCAGTTTTAAACATAAATTTTAAATATAATTGTCCTTTTTTCTCTAACAGTCCGATTTTATCGGACATTAACGGCCAAAAATTCAATAATTCTCCACTAGGAGAAAACTCTGGGTAAATAAATGCGTTATTAGTAAGTTTTAAATTAGCAGCCACTTTATAATAGAAGCTATACGCTTCCATTTGTGAGTTTGGTCTATAATTTAATAATCTTTCTATTTTTGATTTACCAGTTTTACCAGCGCGTGTATGTTTTGCTTTTAATTTAGCAAAGTTTCTACAATACGCGTCAACGGCACTTCTAACAACGTCCATGTCCCATGCGTTACCAGTATTATTATAAAAAGTAGTTTGAAAAGAATTTAACAAACTATAAATATTGTAACTAGTAGCGTCAGACATAGTAGTTTTAGGAGTTCCACCGAATATAGTTTTAAATAAGCCTCTTTGTTTCATTAGATCACCCCACATTATACATAAAGTCTTCATAATGCTTAACGTATAAAACCCAAGCATTTAATAAAGAAACGGCTCCGTCAATTCTACGACGTTCATTTATTTTTATAGGTTGTATATTATTTAAACCGCTTTTCTTAACAGCTGTATTAGATAAACACCACTTAAGAATAGGGTTATTATTGTAATTTACTTTATGATCCGCTAAAGCTGCTCCCATTTCACGCATTGGCTGCGACCAAGTAAATGGTCCTTGTGCGACAGACTCCATTTGAAAGCCGTTTGATGTCATTTCGTCTACCCAATAACCAGCTAAGGCTCTATCATAACCAACATAAATAGGATCAATACTATACTTTTGCTGCATTTCTACAAACCACTCCGTAACCTGTGAATAATTGACACGGTTTCCTTCGCAGACTGTGAGTAACCCTCGATCACGCCATATCTTGTATGGCGCTTCTTGTGTATTTTTCTCGTCTAACTTATCAATTTTCGCCTGTGGTAAGAAATAATGTTGTATAACATATATTTTCTCGTCGTTAGGTTTTCTGATAAGTAGGGAAGAACACGTAAGGTCTGTTGTTGCTGATAAATCACAACCACCGATAGCGTAAGTATCTTTTAAGTCTTCAATGTCAAAAGTTTCAGTATTATTTATTTCTGTAAAAGTAAGCCAAGTGTTGCTATCGTTTTCACGAATATTGAAATCTTTACATAAAACTCCTGGTAATTCTTTCGAGTCATTTTTAGCGGTTTCAACGAAACGAGCTAAAGTGTTATAACTCTTAATTGTACCTAAACCTGGGTTAGCTTTTACCCAACATGACGGATCAGTCCACTCGTTACGATTATCTAGTTCGTAAAGAATAGGTAAAAAGTGATCGTCTGTTATTTCGCCGTCAGCGATTCTACAAGCATAATCGTACTTATCGTCAAAGATACACTCGCGTACCGTACCAGCAGTAGTAATCATTACAAGTAATGGTTGACGACGTGCTGACATAGACTGTTTCATAACTTCGTATAAATTACGGTCTTTAATTGCGTGTAGCTCGTCTATAATAACCGCGTGGCTATTAAGACCGTCCAACGTGTTAGAGTCAGAAGCTAACGCCTCAAAGATAGAAGAAGTGGCACTAAAGTATAGATCGTTTCTTCGTTTCTTTAAAACAGCTCTTAACTCTGGGCTCTGCTTAACCATGTTTACAGCTTCTGTTAAACATTTCTTAGCTTGATCTTTCTTTGTCGCTACTGAGTATATTTCTGCTGCGCCTTCATAGTCAGCAATTAACATATAAAGCGCTATGGAAGATAAAAGTGTAGTCTTACCATTTTTACGACCGACTAAGAACATGGTCTCGTTAAATCTTCGATACCCTGACTCTTTTTCTAAGAAACCGAATAAAGCTTGTATATAAGCTTTTTGGAATAGTTCTAACTTTAGATCTGCTCCAAGTTCTCCCTGAGACTGTTTACAAAAAGTCTCGGTAAACTCTATAGGTCTCATAGCTGCGTCTTCGTCAAAATAAAAAGACGAGTTTTCGTCGTCCATTTCTTTAACTAATCGAGCATAAACAGCTTTAACTCTGCGACTTGTTTTAATTTCGCCAGACTGTATTTTTGAATTATACTCTCGAATATAATTCATTAGCTATCGCCCTTTAGGTTTAGTAGCAAAGTTCATTAAGGCGTTACCTTCCTTTGTGTTTGGTAAACCTTCTGGCAATAGTTCGCATAATTGCTTTATGATCGACGTATAATTTTTAATCATGGTGTTATATACACTGGCTTCTGTACTTGTTTTCGTTCCGTACTGATTTTCTCCGTTTTGGTATGTTTCAGAAACACCATGTATACTGATGTAGTTCTCTAGCTTAGTCAATTCTACTGTCATAAAAGCAGCACTTTTTATTAACTTTTGTACCAAATCTTTTTTATCTTTTGAGATATTTTTAAAGATTTTATTAAGTTTTTTTAACTCTTTGTTATAGTCTGGTACTTCTTTTAATTCTTTAGAATTAACGTCCTCATTTTCCATTTTTCCACCACCTTTGACTACACCCCCCTCACACGACCGAAGCGGTTCAAGAAAGGACACAAGTGCGGTTCACTGTGAAGCAAATATTTTTTAAGTTAGGGGGGAGTCTTTTATTTCGATTAAAGCAGCGTTGACAGAATTTATTAACACTTCGCCACCGCCTTTAATGCTTAGTAGTACAGGTCCTTCGTCCAGAGCTTTAGCTAGCTCTGTAGTAGTACCATGGAACACTACATCATAAGACATAATCAAATAGTTAGTATAGACTGTGATAGTCATTGTCAACACTCCTCTCTACTAGGTTACCTTCCTCGTCGAACATAAGGCTCTTATCTGTTGGCAGTTCTGACTCATGCTCTAAAGCATGGCATACTCTACACAATAGCTCTAGGTTGTCCTCTCCCAGTGTGATAGCTGGGTTATGAATATTGGAAGGAGTAAGGTAGATTTTATGGTGTACTATTTCGCCTGGTCCATTAGCACCATGACAACGCTGACAGATACCATGCTCTTTGTTAAAGATATAGGCTCTTGTCTTGCGCCACGCGGTAGACTGATAGAAAGCTTTAGCGAAATCTCTAGCCATAATACCACCTCGCAACACGCGAAAAAAACACGCCTGTAAAAAGACGTGTTTTCGCATTTCCAATTATTTCATATTATACACATTATAAAGTATAAAAATTGCTATGTCAATGGCGTGGGTATTGCGTGGGTTATTGCATTTTGTCAAGAGGTTAATTCTTTCACAACGTCGTTAGGGAATAAATAAACCTTAATTTCGTTAATAAGTCTCTTGTTATTTCGCCATATTGTAGATGTATCTTTATCAAGTGTTTCGGCTATTTCTTGTTGCGTTTTATTTTCGAAATATTTTAACTTGATAATATCTATGTATTTATCAGAGTTAAATTTTTTAATTATGCGGTCTATACGGTTAATTACAAGCTGCGTTTTTTTGATGTCTCCGATAAGACCTTCGATTATTTCTTCTTCGATCGTATCATGATCGCTATGACTTCCTTCTGGCATTTTTAAAATACTTTTAGATTTTGCGCGTAGTCCAGAAGTCTTAATTTCTTCGATTTCGTCTTCGCGATCTTCGATAGATTTTTTTAAATCATTGTACTTGTATAAAAGCGACTCTGTGTTTTGATACGTAGATGTTCCTTTGCGTAATAAATTTCGTTTAGATAATTCCTCGAAAATGTAACTTGTTATTTCCTTAAAATCGACTTGTGATTTTTCTGTGTTGGCTGCTTCCATAGTATCAGCCATTTTTAAGTCCTCCTTTTCTACAATTATTTTTTACTATGTTTTAACTCAAAATATCTTTCTACAGCTACATACATACCAGCGTCTAGCAATAGAGAAGAAATTATAATACTAATTCCTAACCATATCATTTTTTAGATCCTCCTTTTTTCGATTTTCTATTAAAAAGTCGAGTAAAGTATACTTTCCTTTTTCTTCGTGATATTTCCATGCTATTTTATTAGCGTCGTTTCTCTGATAACCAATAGAAATGAGAAGCTTAGTAAATCTTTTACGCGATATATTTATATCAAAATAGTTTATATCATATTTTACCTCTTTCCACGCTTCTAAGAAAGCAGTAGATAAAGAGTCAGCAAGTTTTTTTATAGCTTCTACTATTGGTGTAATAGCTTCACGAATATTGTCATAAAGTTCATTTACTAATTTCACTATTTCTGCGTTGTTGTCCATTTTCTAATACCTCCATATCAAAAATGCTTAATTGTTTTTCTTCAACAGGTAAGTTATATTGCTTTATGCAATTTTCACAAAGGCACTTATTATTAACGCCTCTAAGAAAATCAAATTTTCCGCACTCGTCGCATTTATCTTTAAATTTCGTCTTCGTCGTCTTCAATATTTAGCTGCTCCAAAGACATATATTTATCAAAACACTCCGTAGAGCAAAAACAATTTTCTTCCTCTGTATCAAAAAAATTTACTTGTAGGCAATTATCTAAACACTTGTAATATTCGCCTTCAATTTTAACACCACACTCGGAACAATGTAATTCTTTCTTTTGTTCTTCCATTTTTAGCACCTCCTAACTTTTAACTGTTTATTTAATAGATCCATAAATTTTACTTTGTCATTTCTATAGACTTTATGTCCGCAATGAGAACAAATCTGTATATCTGGACCATAAGAAGGGAAAAACAATGTATGACTACACGGACATTTCACTCTTATTTCTGATAAAGCATTATAATATCTTTTTGTTTCTACCAAATTCATTGTCTAGTCTCCAAAGTTATAGAGTTTATTCTGTCTTCTATATCTTTCCCAAATAACCAGTCATACTCTTTATGAATAAACTTAGTTATTTTCTTTTTCATTTCTTCCAATACTTCTGTAAGATCTTTTGTAGTATAAGTGCTACAATGAATAGCTTTATACTTTAAAAAGTCCCAGTCTCTAAAATAAATGTGTATGTCTTCTAATTGAGAGTGAATTTTTAATGTATCTTTTTTTTAAAGTTAGTATTTCTAATTTTTCGCCATGCTTTATACAAACTTGTTCGTCTGTTTCAAACATCAAGTCATAATCAGTAGTAAATATGTCATTTTTTCCGTCTGATCTGATTTCAATACTTATATAATTTATTTTTTTCATTTAATTACCTCCATACTTAATATTTTTAAAACATAATATTCTTTATCTGGAATAGCTCCCCAGTCTGGGTTACCACACTTTTTGTAAATAATACAGCTGCATTTAATAGCTGGACTATTCTTGCTGTAACCATTTCGAAAAATGATTTTATACATATATTCTGGGCCGATATATTTAAAACGACTATCGTAGTAAGGTTTTATTTCTCGATACTCTTCTTTTTTCTCTCCGCTAAGGATCATATCAAACCATTTTTTCTTAATTGGTAAAGTCAACATATTTTTCCAACTCCTAAAGGAACGTAATCTCCATTTTCATTTTTAAACATTATAGTTGGGTATAATTTACCACACAACTCACAAAATTCTTTATTATTATCGTCAGTTATAAACATTGTTTTATTTTTACAATTAGGACAAAGTTTACAACCATTTTTATTTTTATGATCTCTTATATATTTTCTTCGTTCTTCTCGGTTATAACTAGGTAAAGTAGGTTTACCATTAAATGTACCATACTCTCTATAATCGACAATATCGAAGTCGCTATCTGTCATAATCGACACCTCATTTCTTACTATTACGAATTTTACATAATGACATAATTCTGTTAAATTCACGAGCCACTATCTACTAGGGTAATTTTTCGAGAATTTATAAGCATTTTCCCTATAATAGGAAGGTGTTAGTTTTTATCGAATTTACAACTTTTCATTATGTAAAATTGCTAGTGATTTTTTAAAAATTCTTAATTCTATGTTTTTTTATCATAACTTCCCATAAGTTATTACTTTCAATATAGTTATATATTTCTGAAAAACAGTAATACCAACATCTACCGTCGTATGTATCTACAGTACAATGGTACTTAACATCTTCTTTATCAGCTTTATCGCTTCTATCTCCGTCATATTTAGAACATCTTTTACATCTTATTTGACTATTCATTATATGATCTACAATATTCTCCTTTTGAATATCAGTTAATTTAATCATTTTCATACCTTCTAACTGTTACTGTTTTAAAGTCCTCACTATACTCAACAATATATTTAACATCATTATATTTTTGATTAAGATCTTCGTATGAAATTTCTAAATTATCAATTCCTAATTTATCTAATATAGCTACTACAAGTTTATAATTACCGGCAAATAGATATTTTCTTTCAAAGTTATCTATCTTTGTTCGTAAATCTTTAATTTCTTTTTTTATTTCTTCTTCCATAATGATACCTCCTATAATTTTCCTTTATTGTATTTTTTTATTAACCTTTTAATTTTTAACGCTTTAATATATTTATGTTGTTTCTTTAGTAGGCGATATTCTACATTTAACCACATATTAGTAGTATAGAAAGTTTTACCATTAGCACGGCCACATTGTACTTGTAATTTTTTATTATATAAAAATATTTTTAGTTGTTCTTCTTCAATAGCTTTCTTATAATATTTTAATAATCTTTTAATACGCCATGCTTCAATAAAGCAAAAGTCTTTTTTACAGGTTTTTATTGTTCGTAATATAGCAATATTAACGCTATGAAAGTGTGGAGTAAGTGCTGTTGCTTCTATATCATGTGCTATATGGTGCTCTAGTGGGGTAAGCAATAATAATTTATTATTAAACTTACAATGATGTTTAATTTTAGTTTTCATAGTTGCTAGCACTCCTTAATAATGATCCGTTTTCTAAATATGCTACTGTTAATTGACTACCAGCTTTAGATAAAACGGTCTTTCTTAATTTACCGCTAATAATAGCTATATCTTGTAAAGAGTAATATTTTTCTAACATATAAACGACATCTTCTATAGAAGGGCTAGCACCTTTTAATAGGTTATACATTAGTTTAGCCTCTCTATCATAGATAGTAGATAGAACTCTTATTACACCTTTTTCATGACGAGCTATTGTTAAAGCTGCGTGATCTTTATTTTCTGATAAATCATAGCCGACATTTAAGACATCTCCGTCTATTTCTTGTAAGTATCTATTTAAGTTATCTAAATTAAATGGTTTCGCTTTTATTTTTTCTTCCATAATATCACTCCATAAAATTTATACTTTTAAATCTAATACCGTCTAAATGATGTGTCTGTAAATACTCAATATCATAAATAAGTATTTCCTCAGCTCCTATAGAAATCTTAAAAGTATTTCCATTTCTGATAAATGATCCGACTTTATTTTCTTGTTGAAATCTAATAAATATATCTTTGCTAGCTTCTTTACTTGGAGTAATGATTAAACGTCCACCTTCGCCATACCTAGAACAACATTTTAAATAACTGTAAGTATTAAATGTTTTATCATTAGTATTAAATAATGTTTTTAAATCGTTATAATTTTTAATATTTTCAAACATAGTTAACCTCCTTAGATCCATATTATTTTTTGTTTAAGTGAGTCAATGTTATAACATACCCAGCAGCAAGCAGTATTAAAGCTTGTAGCTTTACCTAAAAACTTAATTCTCTTCTTAAAGATAAGTATGTTTAATTTATCAATATACTTTTCGTATATCTCGGCTCTTTTAGGAGTCTCTAAAGTAGATAAAGGAAGTAATAAACAGAAAGACTTAATTAAACCTAGCTCCACTAACTCAAAACTTCTTTTTATAATTTCGTTTTGTTGTGAGAAAGGTGGGTTACTAATTAACAGATCACAGTCTTTAGGTGGTAATGTAGTAAAGAAATCATTACCTAAGTTATCAAAGATATGTGTAGCTTTATACTGTAGGTTTAATTCGTCAGCTTTTAATTTAAAATGACTATCGTAGTTATTAAAAGGAAACCATATCATTTTAAAGCTTTTAATATCAATTAAATCGTATATATTTTCTACTACCCAACGAGGAGTAGCTACATGATCCTTATTTTGTGTCTTGTCTACTTCATAAGTTGTAGAATTATCTATAATGCTAAGCTGCTCTTGTTTATTCATGATTAACCTCCTAAATAGAAGCCTTTTCTTTTTTCTTCCTTATCGTCAGTCTCCCAGCAGATGTATATAAGCGTTACTCTAGGGCTAGAGTGGTTTAACATCTCTGATAGGCCGATAAGATCTCCTGTCTGTTCGTAATAAGTACGAGCAAAGTATTTACGTAAAGAGTGGCAGCCTACAACATAATTGACTTTAACTTCATTAGCTAATTGTTTTATAATCTGCCATGCTCTTTGACGTGTAATAGGTTTATTAACACCTTTACGACTCTTGAATAAATACTCTCCTTCGACTAACTCGAATTTATTTACGTATTCTTCAACGTCTTTAGCTAGAGAAGGGTGTAATTCGAATGTCTGCTCTTTTCCAGTCTTAAACTCTCTCGTATATATACCACCATTTTTAAAATTGTCTGTTTTTAATTGTAATAGATCCTCTATACGAAAGGCTAAGTTTCTACCTAGATGTAAAATCATATAGTTTCGATACCATAAGTAATATTGTTCTTGATCTTCTTTCGTTTCAGCTTCGGCCATACGTTTTTTACAATTTACGATCATATTATCAATATCTGGCTTTTTAAACGGCCTAACTGTTTTACGTCCGAATTTTACTCTAAAATATCTAGGCTTAGATTTAGACATAAGATCACTCCTTTGTTACAAGTTCCTCCGAGTTCTTTTCAAATTGAGTGATAGTTTTTTCGACATCTTTAAGAGCACTATAGTAACCAGCTGCGATAGTATCGTCAGTAGTAGGCTTTTCATTTTTACCATAGTTACTTTTAATAATATTTTGTTGTTTTTTTACATAATCTTTAGTAGACTGATTTATAAATATTAGTTTAAGTTCACGGTTATTGTGGATCTTAATACCTTTTCTATAATCGTCTATTAAATCGTCTTTACTTTTTAATACATCATGATAAGCTATGTAAGTGATTATTGATCCGAATATTATACCGAGTAACAGACATATAATATTACTACTCATAATATTCGCCCTCAATTTCTCCTGTATATGGATCTACATTGTCGTAGTAAAATTTTTCGTACCAACTTTCAGTATCTTGACAAGTAGTAAATAACTCGTAATATTCTTCACTAATCATTTTGTATCTAGCAGCCTCGCCACTAAAATAGTCGACGCGTTGCTCTAACTCTGTGATTTTTTCGCCTCTCTCTATAGCTACATTAGTAAGGTCCTGTGTAAGAGCTGTCATTATTGCGCCCCAACATACAGCTAAGATAGTAACAGCTACTAAAAATATGATAACTATTGACTTAAATTCTTCTGTTAATGTATAATCTATAAACTGTCTGATGTATTTTTTAATTTTTAACTTCATATTTCCTCCGTTTGTTCTCCCAAACAAATGGCTCGAAAACCATATCGAAGTAATCGTCTTCCCACATAAGATTAAACATAGGCTTTTTTACTTTATTATTACAATAGTCCATAACTGTTTGATATGAAATATACAAGTCTTTAGCAGCTTTGCGAGCAGAAGGCCAGTCTCTTATTATTTCGTCGTCTTTTACTTCAACTACACGCTGCGACTTAGATATATGACCTGTACGTTTTCCTAGTTCTTTTAATGTTACAATTTCTAAATTACGATAATAGTTATCACTTTCATTTTTGTTTTTGTGATAAACACGATCTTCTTTAGCTAATTGTTTTATAAAGGCATTAGCTACTAATCTAGCACAATTCATATCTTTATCTTTTATTTTTACCTGGAATAGATTACCTTTACGAAATGGCTTTAAATATCTATAACCATTTTTAGGGTTTTTCTTTCTAAATCTTCCGTAGTTCGATACCTGGTAACGAGGATCGTACTCGATAGATTTCCATATTTCATTAGCAATTATCATATTCTGTTAAGATAGCGTCTTCAAATAACTTTCTACAGTCTGCGTTAAGTGGGTGTGCTATATCTTTGTATGATCCGTCAGGCATTTTTTGACTAGGCATAGCTAGAAACAATTTCTCGTCGCCTTTAATAATCTTAATATCTTCAATGATAAATACTTTATCAATTACCGCAGTAGCTACTCCTACTAAGCGTGAATTTTTTTCTTCTATTTTTTTAACTTTAACACTTGTTATTCTCATAATATAATTTCCTCCTTTACGTGTCTAAGTCTTCATTTAACCAGTCATAATCAATAAGCTCTATATCTGGGTTTTTACCCATAGACTCTAATTCTTTTATGACTTCTTCTTTTCTTTGTTCTAGTTTTTTATTCCACTCGCTAAATGTTTCGTGAGGGTGGGAAAATTTAAAACTAGGCGAGTCTTTATTCTTACATAAATTCTTTTTCATACAGTAGAAACAAGACTCTTCTTTGTATTCACTTCCTAAATGACAAGTGATTTCTTTCGCGTGCGCGCTTTTTTTACACACACCTTTATTAGTTGTTTCAGTATCAGTATCAGTTGTAGTATCAGTATCAGTTGTAGTATCAGTATCAGTTGTAGTATCAGTATCAGTATCGGCTTTTTTGGCTTCTTCTGGGTTTTCGTCAAAACCGTTCGCTTTTTCTGGGTTTCTCGGTCTTCCACCACGTCGCCCATTTTCTTTGTTTTTTTCACATTTCTTGATGTATTTTTCGGTTTCAATATCAATATTAGTTTTCATGAAGCTAAAGGCCATATTTAAAACGCGATCTCTCTCGGAGTATTGGGGTAAAACACCATTTTTAACATAGTTGTTTACGTCGCGTATTAGCCGACCTAATTCTTCGTCTGTTAATAATTCAAAATGACTACTATAGTCGCAGTGCATTATATAACTATCTTTCATGTTTTACCTCCAATCGTCCATATTTTGACTTTACCCCCTAAATATGGTACAATTAGAGAGTAAATTATAAGAAAGTTTACATTTTGATTTATGAGTTCTGATCCAACTTATAAATCTTTTTTTATTAGATCTTCCATACATATTTTTTACTTACCTAAGGAATATTGTCTTATATCATAATAAGAGCAAGTATAGCCACGGTCTTGATCGCATTGTCTCGCTAATTCCTCAAAGTCGTCGACTCCTTTCTTGATTATTAGACCTAGTATTAAACCAATAATAATGGTTAATAATATTGTTAGGGTAACTCTTACCCAAGTTTTAAGTTTACGTTTTTTTCTTATGATAGTTTCTCCTTTTCTTTTTTAGAGCTTGTCCTACTAGGGAAAGTTAGATAAATCTATTTTCTGAGCTTTCCTTTAACTGACGAATTTGTTTAGGAGTATAAAACCATTTAGAAGTATCAACGCCTCGTCTTTCTGCTTTACGAGCTATATCATTAACGACATCATAAATTTTAGTTAAACGTCTTTTTATTTGATCTTCTGTTGGAATAGACTCTATACAAACCCTAACTTGCGTTTTTCCTAGTGTTAGCTCCTTAATTGTGTGATAGCTTTCTGTATTTTCCATTTCAACACCTCATTAAATTTTATGTTAGTTAGTGTTTGATATTTCAGATGTTGAATTATTAGGCGCATAAATAATAATATTAGGATCAATATTTAATGCTGTTATAATGTCTTGCAGTTTATCTGCGTCTAATCTTAATTTTCCGTTTAAAATCATACTTAAAGTATTTTCAGGTATCTTGGACTTTTCAGAAATATAAGACTGTTTAATACCATTTTCTTTAATGTATTTATTTAATCTTTCATAGACTTTCATAGTACACCTCCTTATTTTTGACTCCAAGTATCTTGAAGTTATTTTCATTATTCCATAGTTCTTGAATAAAGTCAATATGTTTTTATGATAAAATTTCAAGTTTCTTGAATTTTTGTATTTACTTGACATTTTTTAAATGTTATAATTCTAATTAAAGAGAGGTGGTTTTAAATGTCATTAGGGGAAAATATTAGAAATGCTAGAATAAAAAAAGGAATAACGCAAGAGCAATTAGCCGAGTTAATAAGTGATGACGAAATGAAATTCGGAAATACAGCTATTTCAAACTGGGAAAAAGGAACAAGTAAGCCAGACGCTGATACATTATGCTCCTTATGTGGTGCACTTGATGTTGACGCAAACTATCTATTAGGGTGGCAAGAAAGAAAAGCTGCGGAAAATATCAAAGAAAAACTCAAAGACGCTTTAATGGAAAATGATTTTTTCGACGGCGAAGATCTCTCAGAAGAAAGTTTTAATAAATTATTAAAGTTTATAGAAAAAAATAAAGAATTTATTATTGATAAAAAGGAATAAAAAAAGTATTCCTATTTGAAATACTTTAGAAGTTCAATAAGAAGATCTACGTTTATATGTTTTTTAAGAAGTAGCTCATATAATAGATCGAACTTTGACTTATATTTCATAAATACCCCCTCCTTAGGGCGATATTATAAGGTAAATGGTAATATTTACCAATTAACAAAGAGAAAGAGGTTAATGTATGTTTGGATTATTTAAGAAAAAAAATACAATAAAAAAAGTTGATATGCAACTAATTAAAGTTAGCAAAAACAACAATGATTTTAATTGCTTTAAAGGTAAATTTGTCTCTATTGAAATAGACGAAAAAAATAACAATTTCTACTTTATGGCTTATGATAATGAAAATAATAAATACATAAGAATAAGTAATAAAATTGATAATAAATATTATAATTTATGCGAAAGTTATGATTACGGTTTGATATATGATTTTGATAATGAATTTTATACTATTGCGATAATATGTCAAAACGGTTATTTAAAGACATTTGATATTAAATTAAACAATACTTTAGAAAATGGAACATCTTTTATAATAAATAATAACAATTTAATAGATAATAATATTATTGTTGGAGAAATAAAAAGAAATAGTAACGAAGTAATTACATTAAATTGCTTAGATCATAATAAACTTATATGTTTTATAAGTAAATAAAAAAGACACGTTATGCGCGAACATAAAGTGTCAAAATGAAAAACCACAAAAGCTATCACACTCAGAACAAAAATAGAAACTAATAGGTTATATAAGAAACTATAATTGTATAGGTTTTTCTATACGATTATAGCATAAAATTTAAAAGAAAGAAAGTGCTATAATATGAATTTAGATACATTTTTAAGAATTTTACATATACCTAGTAATCTATCTATAGATGAAATACTAGATATGTTAATAATATACTTAAGAAAATCACGTAAAGATATGGACTATTTTAAAGACGAGTCTATAGAAAAAACATTACAACGTCATGAAAAAGACTTACAGGACTTTATTATAAGTATTTTCGGTAAACCTATACCAGAGCATAATATCTATAGAGAGGTTGCGTCTGGAGACACTATCGAAAATCGTCCAGTAATGCAAGAAGTATTATCTATAATAGAAAACGACGATAAAAAAGGCGTTATATGTATTGAAATAGAACGTCTAGCACGTGGTAACACTATAGACCAGGGTATCATAGCTCAAACATTTAAGTATACTGGTACAAAAATAGTAACTCCTATGAAAATTTATGATCTTGACAATGAAGATGATCTTTCCTATTTTGAAGACGGCTTATATCAGTCAAGAAAATACTTAAAATATACCAAAAGAATATTATCTCGTGGGCGTGTAAGAAGCGTTAAAGAAGGTAATTATGTGGGCTCTGTGCTTCCTTATGGATCTAATAAAATAAAAATACCTAACGAAAAAGGTTTTATGTTAGTTGAAAATGAGTCGGAGGCTAAAGTAGTTAGACTTATGGCTGATTTATTTTTGGACGGTCTTAATACTACTTACATAGTAAAAGAAAATGATACGGTATCTACAATAGCTAAAACTTTTGGTACTCATAAAAAAGTAATAATTACTCATAATTTAGATTTAAAAATTGGTTATGATATAAAACTTACGGTAGATAGTAAAAGTGTTGATTATACATTACAAGAAAATGATACATTAGAGAGTATATCAGCTGCTTATCATATAAAAATAGATCATATACATATACCTAACGATATTTTTAACCCTGGAGAAACAATTAAAATAATTATTGACGATATGAGACCAACAAACATAGCACACTATTTTAACTACCTTAAAATCACTCCTAGAAAAGCTAAAGAGTGGACGGCCAATATGATACGAAATATATTACAAAGTCCAACTATATACGGCTATTTAACTTGGGACAGACGAAAAACTGTTACAACTTTAGTAAATGGTAAAATTGTAAGAAAAAACCCTAATAATAATGATTATTTATTCGTAAAAGGTAAACATTACAAAAATAGTATTTTAAATGAAGAATATCGTAGTAGAATACAAGAAAAATTTTTAAGTAATCGAGTTAAAACTGTTCCAGACGAGAAAGAATTAAAAAACCCTCTTGTTGGTTTAGTTGTTTGTGGGTATTGCGGTAATAATATGACGAGACGACCATACTATATAAGAAAAGACACAAAACCTACAGTAAAACGAGTTTACGAAGTTAATAAGACTAAGTTAAGATTATTACTTCGAGAACATAAAGGAGACTATAGTCTAAACGATATAGCTAGATCCTTAAAGGTATCTAAATGCTGCGTAGATCATTGGTTTGCTAGTAATGACGATAAATTTACCATGCCATACGCTAATAAATGGGAAGATCTAAAGAAATTATTGAATATAGAAACTACAGAGTTTGATAAAGCAGTAACTACATTAGAAGAAAGTATAACGCCAGCGCACGCCGATACTCTTATGTGTAGTCGCCCTAGATGTAAGTGTGTTTCAAGCGATTTAGAATTAGTGGAAAGTAAAATATTACAAACATTAAGATCAATAAAAGAAGATTATAAATTATATATTGATAATTACAAAGAAGCAGTACAAAAAGAAATAAATAATAACAAAGAAGTTATACAGGTAATAGACAATGAAATTGACAAAGTAAACGCACAAATTGAGAAAGCCTGTGAATTAGTAGAAGCTGGAGCATATACTAAAGAACTTTTTAAAAAAAGAATAGATGTTTTAAATAATCAGTTAGAAGCATTATTAAATCAAAAACAAGAGTTGCCTAACATAAATAATATAGCTCATGAATTTACTAGCAAGAAAAAGGCTATACCTATATTAGAAGATGTTTTAAGTAGTTATACTCCAGAAATGACAGCCGAAGAAAAAAACGAATTATTATCTACAATAATTAAGAAAATTATATATAAAAAAGACCATGGAGGCCGCTATTTAAAAGAAAATTTCACTATTGATATTATTTTATTGCCCTTTGACTGATAACAGTATTGTAAAAATGAATTAGCTCATGTAGAAATGATTTCAACTATGGTTTATCAATTAATGAAGGATGCTACAATAGAAGAAATAAAGGAAGCTGGACTTGATCCTCATTATGCGGAACATAGTAGAGCTTTATTCCCAACAGATGCCAATGGAGTACCTTTTACAACAACATATTTTGCTACTACTGGCGATCCACTAGCTGACATTTCTGAGAATATGGCAGCAGAACAAAAAGCTAGAGCAGTTTATGAAAACTTAATTGATTTAGCAGAAGATGCTGATGTAATAGGTCCATTATTATGGCTTAGGCAAAGAGAAATTGTTCACTATAATAGATTTAAAGAATTATTTAAGTATTATCAAGAAAAAATTAAAAATAATTAGTCCATTTTAAAAATAGTTGACCTTTATCAACTATTTTTAAATTTATTCACCTACAGAATTTATCAACCATAAAAAATAATTAGAATTGTGATATCAAAACTAATCTATCTTAATTTTTATTTTATTTTCAAAAATAATTTTATCTCTATGTGTTGATTTGATATTTCTATCATTAACTAAAAGATAACCCTTTACTTTTCTTAATTTTAAATCAGCTTCTAAACTTTTTAATGATTTCCTGATCCTAAAATGATCATCTAAAGTTTTAATATAACAGTATTTACTGTTTCTTTCTTTTAAGATATAACAAATATCATTAATAGAAATTCGACAACTTTTATTGATTCTTAGAAACTTTCTCTGTTCTAATATATTAACAGCATGAACAATTGTATCCTTTAAATTATTCTCGAAGTTATAATATTTTGATAAATAAGTAAAAATGGCTAGTCTTAAGGTAATAAAATTTTCCTTTTGATTATGAATGGATGATATAATTAAGATACTATCCCAATCATAAGCTGATTCCCTTATTTCTCTACAAATATCATATCCAGAATAAGATCCTCCTAATTTAATATCGATAATGTATATTTTAATTTCATTGTCATGAATAATATTTTTTAATTCATCATTATAATTAAAAAATGGTACAATATCCCATTCTAGATTTCTATCAATTAAAATTTGATTAAGATATTTACATATTAATTTATTAAAATTATGATTATTTTCAATTACTACAATTTTCATTAGGCTACTACTTCTCCTTCATGATTATGAATAAATTATACCACTTATTTTGAATAAAAGCTTGAAGTTGTCCCTAAAAGATACTTTTTAGACCTTAGAAATATAATAAGAGTCTATTTTTTAGGCTTTTTAGTCCAAAGTCATAAATTACTTAAATACTATGATATGGTTTATTTGAAATATCGAATAAAAAGAGTAGTATTATTGCAGTATATTAATGAATAAGTATGGGAATTAAAAGAACATTTACTGTTTTATATATATGCACTAATGAGTGCTTTTTTTATGGAGTAACATATATTAGAAAAAAGGTGAGTAGTAATGAATAAAATAGTAGATTATTTTTTTGAAGAGGAAGAAAAAGAATACTTTATTCCATTATATAAAAAATTGGGAATTATTTATCTTGTTAGTATTGTACTGATTTTAATAATATTATTTTATTAAGACAATAAAAAAATAGGAGAAAACCTATTTTCTTTTCTTGTAAATAAGCACTTCATGAGTTTTATGATCATTTTTTAATTCTATGTAATCAGTAGTTATCTTGTAGTTGTCTATCATAATTTTATTTTCTTTATGCTGAAGAATGATATTAATGTGATAAAGTGTATTTAAGTAACGATAGGTAATTTGATAATCCTTAATAGAGGATGGAAGATGTGGAGATATATATAATTTTATTCCTTTTTTTTGAAAACCTAATATTTCTTCTAAACCCATTTGATAAAAATTTCCAGCATATTGATTAAGTAAATTCCTATTTTGTTGATTGGGGAGAATCATATTTTGGTAATGATAATACAGTAAATCATAACTTTTTTGTTTTAACAATAACTGCAGAAAAAGAAATTCTTGCTTAAAAAAATCTTTTGGCATATATTTAGAACAATATATTTTTTCGTCTTCATGTTTTGCATCTATTAATATTTTGTAAGTCTCATCTATTAAATTAGTAGGCACTTTTTCTTCAATTTTTCTTTTAAATATAGTTAATTTTTGCAAGTAAGAAGTGGTGTCAATTTTTTTGTCATAAATTTTGATAATTTCAATAAAGAATTTTATTGTTTCATATACATGATATGGGTTGTGCTCTTCATCAATAAAACGTTGAAGATTTTTCTCTAATATATAATAAAGAATAATATGTTCATTAATCAATTCCGTTAAAATTTCTTTTTGTTCAGTTTTAATAATATAAACATAAACAGCATGAATTAAATCAAATATTTCTTCACCTTTTAGAGGCTTTTTAGCACAATTAATAATTACATCTTTTACAACATTAGGTAAAATATTTATAATAGTACAACAATGTTTTAAACTAACAAAATCATCTTGTTGAAACACTTTTTCAGTAACTGTTTTATATAATAAAAAGTGATTCATCATTTGGTTGAATTTTTCATCATTAGTTTGAACTGTTACAGTATTTAAAATGGTTTTAAAATAATTGATACTGATAGCAAGGGCAGTATTAATAGTAGAAATAGTGGAATATTTTTCCTTTAAATAATCTAAATGACTGGAATTTGTTATTCCTAAAGTAAAGGCAAATTCACAGGAAGAATCTTTAAAAATATTTTTTTTGATTTCTATTGTTTTTTGTACAGGGTCATGTAATTGAACTTTGGCAATTTTTTCTGTACAAGTAATGAAACAGGTGTTTTCTAAAAAATATGAATTTAGTTTGTTTTGCAGAGTAATTAAATTTTTCTTATAGTCATATTTACATAAAATATATCGCTCACTATTTAGAATATTTTCTGACAGAATAGGATGAATAATATATTGTAGAGATAGTTTTAAATCATCGTTGCTGATATTTTTAATCTTTAATTGATAAAATTTTATCTTTTCAAAGTAAGAGATAAATTCTGTCATTGTTATTTCCAATTTTTTTGTTTTGGCTAAATAAGAAGTATATCCTAGCCCGTATTTGACAACAGCAAATGAAATTTTAGAATGGTTGACTAATATCTCTTCTCTAGAGGATAACCTAATTTGAGAATCTAAATAGGTATAACTTTTTGCTCTAAGATTGGTAACTGTTTTTAAAGAAGTGGGAGAGGTAAAGATATGTGAAAAAACATTCTCGTTGGTTTGATTAAAAATTAAATATTCTTTATTTTTAGCATCATAGATATTAGTTTGATCTTTAAAATTATTCATCTCCTCCACAAAAGAAATAGGCAAACTTTTTTTAATTTTAATAGGGGAATGTTCAGCTATGGATATTTTATCGCTCATCATTTGTACATAATTTTTTAAAGAAGAATAATTAGAAGCATCAATCGTTAAGTATGATAAAGTATAGAATAAAATGATTTCATCAGGAGTTAATTCTTGCTCATTAATCTGATAAATACTTCCAGGAATTTTTGTCAAACTACTATTTTCCTGGTTAATATGATACACAAGCTCTTCAATATATTGCTGATCAACACCATTAAGAATAATTAAATGAACTATAAAGTGATTCAATTTACAATATTTAAAAAATAAAATAATTTCTTTAATGAGAGTTTTTTGAGAACTGTTTTTTAAATCTAATAAGATAATAGGAATGTTTTCTGTAATTCCGAATTTTTGTAATTCCTTTGTTGACAAATAATTATATGTAAGTAGTTTTTCCCTAGCCTCATTAAGTTTAAATTTATTAATTTGCCAAAGATAACTTAAAAGAAGATGATGAATAGAATTTTCCTCCTTTTTGATTAAAGCATAAAATGAAGAAAATTTAAAAGGACTATGATAAAGATGTAGAACTTCCTTTTTCTCTAATTTTTTTGAAAAAGTTGTAATGAAATAAATTTCTTTTTGCTGGTAAGCAGCTATCTTTTGAGTATTAGTCAAAGTATTAAGAATCGAGTAATCACTGTTACCACCTAAAAAATATGCTGTAACATAAAGATTATGCTTTTCTTTTTTTATAGTTAAACAAGAATCATCTAATAACTTTTCATCTATTTCATAGGGAAAGTATATTTTGCATAAAATCTTCTTTCTTTTTTTACTATTGTTTTGCAATGTGATTTTTTTAATTTCTACATCATGTAAGGGAGAAATGACAGGTTCGATGATAGCCTGAATATCTTGATATGTTTTTGTTATTTTTACTCTATTGTTATCAAAAGAAATTGTCGAATCGATCACTTCAAGTTCTTTACAAAGATCTAAATCAATTAAGGAAATATCTTTTTTATAATTTATAGTACTTACTTTAAAATGATGATAGATACAGGTAGAATTTTCTTCTTTATCGATATACAAAGAAATATTTTGATTAGATAAAATAGCCATATTAGGAATAGCATAATTTTGTTTTTTAGAGAGATTTTCTTTTGCAAGTTGATCAATTTTCTCGTTTTTACTTTCCTTAACTTTATTCATAAAAAATAGTAGAGGAAGAGATAAAATAAAGATAAAACCAACAAGATTATTTTGTAATAAAAGAAGAATTCCGATTCCTATATTGAAAAAGTACTGTTTTGAATAATACCTTTTAGTAATAAGTAGAGAAAGATAAGTAGGTATATTTGTATATTCATTAAATGCTTTCAAAAAGGAAGATAAAAAATGATTGGAATGATGCCAAACAAGAAGACAGATAAATTGTACACTAAATAAGAACCAAGAAGGAAAAATAATTATAGTGAGTAAAAAGAAAAAATAAATGAATTCTTTTTTGAATTGTGATAAAATTAGTATTTTTTGTTGCCAAGAACTATTTTTTAAGTTATATATATTTTTCTTTAAAAATTTTTGATAGTTTTTTAAATAATGATTAAAAGTAGGGGAATGATTACTATGAAAGATAATATTTTTTATATATTTTGCTTTTAAAAACTTCCTTTTTAAACACTGATCGTGCAAAAAAGTTCTGTTTAATGTTGTATATTCTTTTAATCGATAAAACTCGTTTTGCCCTAATAACATTTGCTCTTTTTGATAAAGTCTGTTAAATAAACTACATTCATTTTCGTTAAAAACTTGTAATAAAAGTAGAGCAGTACCATTAAGTTCTTTTCTCTTCCTGTCCATTATACTTAGATTAAGAGGATGATCCATAATTCCAAGTAAATATTTAATTTTATCTATTTCTATTTTGGAAACGGCATAAAGGGAAAGGACATACTTTATATTTTTAGAATATACTATTTTTTGATTCTTCTGGTAAACTTGAACCACTTCTTGACTTTTATTCAATATGCGACATTTTTTTTCTAGATAATTAACAAGCTCTTCTTCCAAAGTAAGATTTTCATTGATGATATTAAAATAAATATTAGGAGCAATATTTTTCTCTAATTCTTTAAAAAATAGATCGATCTGCTCTTTATTAGAAAAAAACTGTGAAAGATTTATCATAGTCTTACTAGTATTAGGAATATCACGATTTTTGTAATCTAAAGAAAATAAATAATGTGAATGTTGAAATAGAAAAAAACCAATATGTTTTTTTTCCTTTAAATGGTTTTCTAAGTATACAAAGGGTCTTCTTTTCTTTAATATTTTTTTTCTATAATACTGTTTACTTTCTTCTGTCATTAAAGAATAGATATGATCTTTATTTAGTAATTTTTCAAGATCAATATTTTTTTGATAAAAATGATGTAATTTAAAATCACTTATTTCTTGAAAGCTATGAATAATATTATTTAACAAATAAATCTTTAAGATTTCCGTTTTCTTAACTTCTGCTAAAATTGGAGAAAGTTCTTTTCCATGACTTTGTAATGTAAGATCAAAGGTCCTAAAAACTTTTTCGTTATTTAACTTCTCGATTTCTTGATTTAAAAGAAAAATAGATTGATTAGAGGTGTTTTCTGTTACCAAATAATATCTATTAAGAGAAATATCCCGATTTTGCTTCAATTTTTTTATGGCATTTCTAATTTTTGTTTCTTCCATTAAGCAGAGATATTGTTCATTTACTAACAACATTAATTGCTTAGTTAATAGTTGTCTACTAACTTTTTTAATCTGATTGATTTCTTGATACTGAAAATGATAATTCTTTTTTTCTTGATAGGAATTGATAAAGTCAATCAATTCTTTTTCGATCAAAAGATAATCATACTGGATAAGATAATCATACACACATTGATAAATAGGCCTTTTCTGAAAATTTTTAGAGGTATCTAAATTCTGAATAATGGATTGATAGTTTTCTCTAATTATGTTAGCAAAGGGTTGAGTAGTATGAAATTTTAGTAAATTATTAATCACTTTTTTAAACCTAACTAACATAAAATAATCTCCTTTTTATAGTAATTATATTATACCTTATATTACTAAGGATCACAACAATAGAAAGGGGATGATAATAAAAAAATACCATGATTTTCATCATGATATCTTATTTAATATCTATATATTTTTTATTTTTTTCTTCATCAATTTTTGGAATAGTGATAGTTAAAGTTCCATTATGAAATGCTGCATCAATATTATTTTGATCAATATCACCTAGATATAAACTTCTAGAATATTTTCCATAACTTCTTTCACGACGAATATATTTTTTTGCCTCATCATGTTCTTCGTGTTGTTTTTCACATGATATAATTAAATTTCCCTTATTACACTCAATTTTGATATCTTCTTTTTGGTAACCTGGTAAATCTAATTCTACAAAATAAGTGTTATTCTTTTCATAAATATCACATTTCATTCCACTTTTTTCACTTTCCATTAAAGAATCAATTACATCATCAAGATAAAATCTTCTTGGTAACATATATATCACCTTTCCTTTCATAAATATGTTATACCACTATTTTTAGCAGTTGTCAATACAGAGTGCTAAAAATGATAAAACATTTTACTTATAGTATGGTGAAACTTTGAATAGTTATTCAATATTTTTCTTTTGAGCTTGTAAAGCAGTAATAGCAACTACACCAACGATATCCTCAACAGAGCATCCTCTAGATAAATCGTTGATAGGCTTTTTTAATCCCTGAGTCATCGGACCATAGGAATTAGCATTAGCTAATCTTTGAGTAATTTTATAACCAATATTGCCAGCATCTAAATTAGGGAATATTAAACAATTAGCATGACCTGCTACTTTACTATTTGGGGCCTTCATTTTAGCAACTTCAGGAATAATTGCTGCATCAAATTGCATTTCTCCATCTAGATTTAGATGAGGATATTTCATTTTTGCCATCGAAACAGCAGTTGCAACCTTTTCTTGATTTAAACAATTTGATGAACCCATAGTAGAATGAGACAAAAGGGCAATAGTAGCTTCATCTTCCAATAAAAGCTGGAAAGTTTGAGCAGAAGCTGCCGCAATTTCTACCAACTCTTCACTTGTAGGATTTTGAATCATACCACAATCAGAATAAATAAAGCAGCCATTTTTTCCTAAAATTTTATTCTCCAATTCAATTAAAAAGAAAGAAGAGGCAACTTTGACGTGGTCAGCAGTTTTAATAATTTGTAGAGCTGGTCTTAGACTGTCACTAGAGGTACAAATTGAGCCACATACTAAACCATCAGCATAATCTTCTTTAACTAACATATTGCCAAAATAAATATAATCAGTAGTCATAATTTTTTTAGCTTCTTCCATACTGATGCCTTTATTTTTTCTCAATTCATAAAATCGCTCAATAAGAAGTTCAAGATCTTTAAATTCTTTAGGGTCAATAATCTCAATGTTTTCCAAATTAATATGATTCTTTTCGGCTAATTCAATAACTTCTTTTACTTTTCCAATTAAGATTGGTTGAGCGAATTCTTCTTTTTGAATCAATTCAGCTGCTCTTAAAATTCTAATATCCTGTGCCTCAGGTAAGACAATTTTTTTAATTTCCTTTCTAGCTCGTTGTTTTATTCTTTCTATAATATTCATTTTTTATCCTCCCATAAAAATTTTATCAAGAAATAATAAAAAAGTTAAGCAAATACTATGAAAAAAAATCATTATCATATATAATGAAGAAGAAATAAAAAAATATGAAGGTTGGTAATTATGTTTTTTCAAGAAGATGAAGATATTAAAAATTTAGAAATAAAGGATATTGTGCTTACTAATAATCAACTATCTAATATCAATATAGACCATTGTTCTTTTACCAATGTTCAGTTTATTGATTGTTCATTGTCAGAACTTATTATTAGTAATAGTGAATTTAAGAATTGTATATTTATTAATCTTAATATAGATAGTATTTTAAATACAGATTTTATCAATTGTAAATTAAATGGTTTAACAACAAACGAATTATCTGTTATAAAGAATAGTAATTTTCTTGATTGTAATTTGGACTTTTCTAGTATTGCCAATTGTAATATAAAAGATACCCTTATAAAATGTTGTAAGCTAGATGATGTCAAGTTTTATAAATGTCAATTTACGAAAACAGAAATAATCTCTTGCAGCATGAAAAGGTTTGAAAATGTTCAAACGTCCTTAAAAAATATCAACTTAAGTACTTGCAGTCTTTTGGACGCTAGAATGAAATTAGAAGATTTAGTAGGAGCCAGTTGTTCTACAGAACAAGTACTGTCGATTGTTAAGGCATTGGGGATTAAGGTGGTTTAAGATGAATAAAAATTATTATGCTGTTCATATCAAAGATATTTTTGATTTATATGAAGAAAGAAGCTTTTTGGAAGCATTATATTTAGATATTTTTCATTTATATCAACAAAAACAAAAATTAACTACTTATTGTGATCAAAAAAATGAAATTTTAGAGGCAAAGTTAAGTAAAATAGAAGAAGAGATAAAGAGTGAATTACAAAAATATCATTTACCTGAATATTTAGTATTTGAAGGTCTTGCCTTTCCTAATAGAGTAAGAGAATTACTTTCTAAAGAGGAATTATCTTTATCTCCAGAGGTATTGAAGGTAAGTAGGGTAAACTCTATTCATCGTCTATCATTAGGACATTATTTGAATAGCTATACTCCTGAACAGATTATAAAAATATGTGACATCTTTCCAAAATATTGTTACAAAAAAAGAAAAACCGAGATAGTGGATTTTTCTGGCTTTAAAAGAAAATAATACTTTATATAACTTTAGCATTTTTTTCTAGGTTTTGATATTCTAAAATAGTATATTCATAATACTGACATATATCTTTGTTTAACTCCTTAATAGAAGTCATTGTAACAATTTCATAATCCTCATTATTTTTAGGAATCATATTCAAAAGAAGTTCTAAATTTTCTTGTTGATAGATTGATAAATTTTTCTTTTGTTCTGGTATAAAAAGAAGACCTGATGTAAATAAACCTAAACTAGAATTTAAAAAGACAATTTTGGAAAGACTAGTCAGAAAAAAAGAATATAGAAGCTCAGGACTATCTAAAAAACAAATATTATCAGGAATTAGTTGTTGAATTTTAGTTTTAAATTCGTTAAAATACTGATCTCTTTCTTTTTTATATAATTTAGTAAGTGTAAGATTTAGTGAATCATTATGATGAATGTACCCCTCCCCATGGTTATTTTGAGGAAGCAGAAAGGTAGTATCCGAATCAATAATAAAACCTAAATAATCATCTCTTTCGAGATTAAAATTATGGATATTTTCTATATTTTTAAAGATTGAGTTATCTTGCTCATTCATATTTTCACCTCTTTAGACATTTTAGCATAAATATAGTCATTATTGAAAAATAAATTTTATTAGGTATAATAGAAAAAGTATGTATTAGTAAAATTGGTACTTCTTTTTCATATAATAAAATGAAAGGTTGATTTTATGTGTATTACAACAAAAGCATTGTTAAAAAGCTTTTTAGCTAACTTATTTTTATCTATTATAAAAGTAGTAACAGGTCTTTTTGGAAAATCGAGTGCTTTAATAGCAGATGGCATACATTCCTTTAGTGATTTAGCAACTGATGCTGTTTCCATTTTTGGAAATCACTACTCGTTAAAACCTGCTGACAAAGAACATCCTTTTGGTCATGGAAAGATGGAATATTTAACATGTCTAATTATTGGAGTAGTAGTTTTGTTATTAGGTTTTGAAATTATAATAGCTTCTTTTAAAGAAGAAGTAGTGATTCCCAGTAAAATTGTCATCTTAGTTAGTATCTTTACTATAGTGGTTAAGTTTCTTCTTTCTACATATTTATTAAGAACTGGTAAGAAACACAATAACACTATTCTAGTTGCTAGTGGGAAAGAAAGTAGTGCTGATGTTATTAGTTCTATATTTGTATTGCTATCTTGCATTTTGATGCAATTTTCTGAAACTTACCATTTTTTGAAATACTCTAATTTAGTTGCAACGATTATCGTAGGACTCCTAATTATAAAAACAGGTGTTTCAATTATAAAGGAAAATATCAGTTCTATATTAGGAGAACAAGAAGATCTTATATTTGAGGAAATGTCTAAAATTATTGCAAGGGAAAAACAAATTGACAAAATTGATAAATTAGTAGTAATGAAAAATGGACCATATTTTCAAATAACTGGGGAAGTTAGTATGGCTGGAACACTTTCTCTAAAAAAAGCTCATGATATTATAGAAAAAATTGAAGAAGAATTAAAGAAGTACGATTCTCGTGCCAAATATATTAATATTCATATTAATCCTACAGAAAACGAAAAGTAGGTTATAAAATATTAAGGTATTTGTCTTACTTATCGAAAGAACAATAAAAAATATTCCTTTTTAAATAAAATAAATTTATCACAAAAATATATTGAAAAAAAAATAGTAATATTTTATAATAAGAACACAAGCGATGAAGTTGAGGAGTAAATATTTGATTTATTAAAGAGAGACTATGATTGGTGAAAATAGTTATAAATAAATATTGAATGTTGCAACGGAGCCGATATATATCCGGAGAATTCCGTTATCAAACTTGAGGTAGATTTTCTAATCTATTAATTAAGGTGGTACCACGAAACTATTCGTCCTTATAGGATGGATAGTTTTTTACTTTTGAAGAAAAGAAGGAGAAATGTATGGAAACAATAATTTTATCTGGTAAAGAATACCAAAATTTAGCTACCAGATCTAAAGTAAAAAAGAATATGCTTTTTTACAATGGAAATAATGAAATATTAATATATCAAAGACAGGGTGAACTCCATTTACCTACAATTGAAACAAAATCGGATAATGAATTTTTCCATCAAGTTTGCCAAATAACAGGTATTTCTGCTTTGGAAGATCAAGTGGAACAATTTTTACAAGTAATCAATTATTATTTAGAATTAGAAAGAAAAAATAATAAATTAAAAAAAGTATATTTAAAAGTGATTCGTGATTATTATTGCTGTGCAATTAATTTGGAGAATGAGTGGCAAAAAACAATAGCTCCTATAAAAAGGTTAGGGGAAAAGTTTGAGCCTAAAATAATGCCTTTAGATGAGGCGATAGCTATACTTAATGATAAGATTTATAATGCACACTTAGTACATAGTTTGAATCATTTTAAACAAAAGGTAAAGGAAAAAAAGTATGTTAGAGAAAAAATATAATCACATAGAAGTAGAAAAAAATAAATATAATATTTGGAAGGAAAAGGAATATTTTAAGGCAAATGTTGATCAATCAAAAGAACCTTTTTGTATTGTAATTCCACCACCAAATGTAACAGGAAAACTTCACCTAGGACACGCTTGGGATACAACAATTCAAGATATTATCATTCGTTATAAAAGAATGCAAGGCTATGATGCACTTTGGCTTCCAGGGATGGATCATGCAGGAATTGCTACACAAGCCAAGGTAGATAAAAGGTTAAGAGACAAGGGGATTAATCCTCGTGATATGAGCCGGGAAGAATGGCTAAAGGCTGCTTGGAGTTGGAAAGGAGAATATGCCGAAACAATTCATAACCAATGGGCTAAGCTAGGTTTAAGTCTCGATTATTCAAAGGAGAGATTTACGTTAGATGAAGGCTTAAGTAAAGCAGTTAATCATGTTTTTGTTACTCTATATAAAAAAGGACTAATTTATCGCGGAGAAAGAATTATTAATTGGGATCCTGTACAAATGACTGCTCTTTCTAATGAGGAAGTTATTTATAAAGAAGATAAGGGAGCCTTTTATCACTTAAAATATTACCTTGAAGATAGTGACGAATTTTTAGATATTGCAACGACTCGACCAGAAACATTATTTGGAGATACCGCCGTTGCTGTTAATCCTACTGACAAAAGATATAAACATTTAATTGGAAAAAATGTTATTCTTCCAATCGTTGGTAAAAAAATTCCTATTGTTGGTGATATTCATGCTGATCCTGAATTTGGAACAGGTGTTGTAAAAATAACTCCCGCTCATGACCCTAATGATTATGAAGTTGGAGTAAGACACAATCTTCCAAGAGTAGTAATCATGCATCCAAATGCTACAATGAATGAAAATGCTTGTCACTATGTTGGAATGGATCGTTATGAATGTAGAAAAAAACTTTTAGAGGAATTACAACAAAAGGAACTTTTAATTAGAATTGAAGAAATGACTCATACAGTAGGACATTCTGAAAGAAGTGATGCTGTAATAGAACCTTATCTATCCAAGCAATGGTTTGTTAAAATGCGACCTCTTGCCGATCGGGTATTAGAAAATCAAAAAAATGAAAAGACCAAAGTTCATTTCGTACCTGAAAGATACGAAAAGGTAATGAACCATTGGATGGAAATTACATATGACTGGTGTATTTCTCGTCAATTATGGTGGGGTCATCAAATTCCCGCTTGGTACCGTGGAGAAGAGGTATATGTTGGAGAAGAAGAACCAACTGGTGACGGTTGGGAGCGAGATCCCGACGTTCTAGACACTTGGTTTAGTTCTGCTCTATGGCCATTTTCCACATTAGGTTGGCCAAATGATAATGATCTATTACAAAGATTTTACCCTAATAATGTTCTCGTAACAGGATATGATATTATTCCGTTTTGGGTAAATAGAATGACTTTCCAGGGATTAGAATTTACCAATAAAAGACCTTTTAAAGATTGCATTATTCATGGTTTAATTCGAGATAAGATAGGAAGAAAAATGAGTAAAAGCCTTGGCAACGGAGTAGACCCAATGGATGTTATTGATACATATGGAGCTGACAGTTTACGCTTTTTTCTAACTACGAATTCTTCTCCTGGAATGGATTTAAGATATGATGAAGAAAAAGTAAAATCCACATGGAATTTCGTTAATAAATTATGGAATGCTTCTCGTTTTGTTTTACTCAATATCGAAGATCTACAAGAAAAGGAACTAGTGTTATCTGATTTATCAATTGAAGATAAATGGATTCTTACTAAAATGGAGCAAGTAATCAAAAAAACAATAAATAATATGGATAAATATGAATTTCATCATGTTGGAAATAACCTTTATCAATTTATTTGGGAAGAATTTTGTGATTGGTATATTGAACTTTCAAAAGCTAATATGAACTTAACTACCAAAAAAGTACTTTTAACAGTTCTAACTAATATTTTAAAACTATTACATCCATTTATGCCTTATGTTACCGAAGAAATATATCAAATGCTACCAATTAAAGAAGAATCTATCATGATTAGTCAATATCCAACATATGATGTCGATATGGTCTTTTTAGAAGAAACGAATTTAGTAGATGGAATTTTACATGATATTGTAGAAATTCGTAATTTAAAAGCAACAAATAATATTAAAAAAGATGATTTGGTTATAATCGAGTCTAAATATCTTGAATTATTTAAAAATCAATTAAAAATTAAAGAAGAATACTTAATTGATAAGGCTCCGATTGATTATACAGAGATTAACTATAAATCGACTAATCTTTCTATAAGCTACTTTATAAAAGAGGTTGAAATTGATATAGAAACATTAAAAGAAGAAATAAAAGAACTTGAACAGTCAATTTCTAGAAGACAACATCTTTTAAATAATGAAAACTATGTAAAGAAAGCTCCTAAAAACATCGTAGATTTAGATAGAAATAAGTTAAAAGAAGAGCTTGAAAAGTTAGAAATGTTGAAGGAAAAAATAAAATAAAGTAAATCTTGTTTTGATTTGCTTTTTTTGTGGTATAATAAATAAAAATAGAATAGGAGAGGATAAATATGGATAATAAAGATGAGAAACAAAAAACAACTTACAATATACCAGGGGTAATTATTCCTGCTCAAACAACAGAAAATGGCCAAGTATTGGAAAGTTCTATGATCAATACCAATAAAGAAATCAATCAAAATTTAACCAATACATCAAATGTTTCAGCTACCTCAGTTGCTCCGATGCCTAATATGACTCATGTTGTCAATACCAATCAAACTCCTTCAGTCCCTATAGAGCAACAAGTAATTCCACCAGTTGGTATCATTAATCCACCCACTAGTTCCTCCAATATTGCTAATCAACCCACTCAGCTAGAAAATTCTAAATCAAAAAAAGAAAAACAAAAATCTCCTAAATCTAATAAAAACAACACTTTATATATTCTAATAATCATATTATTAGGAGGGATTGCTGGGTATATGACTTATCAAAATTATTTTACTCCTAAGGTAGAAGTAGATCCTGTCAAAGAGTGGCAAAGAAAAAGAACAGTAAATACAAATAGTCTAGTTGTTCAAGAGTTATATAACTATGTAAACTTGGATGGTTGTGATAATCAAATTAATTTTTTCTATGGAGAAAGTCAGAATGTTAAAGTAACTGATTTATCAGATGAAAATAGAAACTACTTAGCCTATAGACAATTAAAGTATAATGAATTAGAACAAAAAAATTGCAGTAATTATCCCAATGCACTACACCGAAATGATCAAGTTGCCCTATGGTATTGTGGAGCTGGTATTTTAACTAGTGGCAATAATAATTTTAACGATGAAATGGCAATTACCTCCGTAATTAGTGAAGATTCTATAAAAGACCAAGCAAATAAAATGTTTGGTGAGGAGACCTATAAAGCAAAAACTTTTGCTATTGGCAATTCAGAAAGATATTTATATGATAGTAAGTTATCTGCCTATATTCATCAATCATTTTATGGCGAGAACAGCTGTAAAGGATACTCTAATAAATTAGATAAAGCCTATCAAGAAGGGGATGATTTAACTATTGTTGTTAAAGTAACTAATAATGAGAATAAATCTCTTCAAATGTTTTATTATACATTTACAGAAAGTGATGATGGTAACTACTATTTTAAAGAATTAAATAAAAGAAAAATATAAAAAAGTGTAAAGAATATTAAAAAAAGAATATTCTTTATTTTTTTCGACAAAATACTCAAATGCTTCTTGTTAGTATAAATATGGTGATGCTATGAAGAAGAATTTAGTCGTACTAATTATCGTAATTATTCTAGGATGTTTTTCCGGAAAAGTGCTTTATACTAAGATCAGTGATGTTTATGCCCTAAATATAAGAAAAGATAATACCGTATATTTATTACAATTAGGAGTTTATTCCAATAAGACAAGTTTAGAAAGCGATACTAGAGATATTAATAATAAATTGGTAATTAAAAAAAACAAAAACTATTATGTTTACGTTGGTATTAGTAAAAATAAAGATAATCTAAAAAAAATAAGCTATTTATATAACAAATTAGGATTTAATCTATATTTATCAGAAGAAGAAGTGAGTAACAAGGAATTTTTAACAAATTTAGAACAGTTCGATTTATTATTAAACAAAGCAGCAACGAATGATGAAATAGAGTCTATTAATTCTGTAATTTTATCTAGTTATGAAGAAATGGTTTTAAAAAAATAATCTTTAATTTAATTCTCTAGCTCTAATAATAATATTGGAGGTATAGTTATGCTTGTTAGAGATATTATAAAGGAAGAAAGACCAAGAGAAAGATTTTTGCGAGTAGGGGTTACCAATTTAACCAATCAAGAATTACTAGCTATTTTAATTAAAACAGGAACAAGAGAACTTAGTTCTATGGATTTAGCATTATATCTGTTAAATCAGGTAGGAGGAATTCATCAATTAAAAAATATTAGCATTAATCAAATAATGGATATTAAAGGAATTGGCTTAGTGAAAGCAACAGAAATTATATGTGCTATTGAACTTGGTAAAAGAATTTATTATAACACCTTAAAACACAAAGAAAAATTAATGAATGCCAAAGAAATTTACGAAAGTAGTAAATATTTGTTTATTGGTAAAATGCAAGAACAATTTTATTGTTTGTATTTTAATCATAAGCAAGAATTAATTGAAAGGAAATTATTATTTATGGGAACAATTAATAGAAGTATCGTTCATCCACGTGAAGTATTTAAAGAAGCCTATATTAGTAGTGCTTCCTCAATTGTATGTATACATAATCATCCATCTGGAGATACTAAACCTAGTAGAGAAGATGTCATTTTTACTAAATCATTAATTGAAATAGGAAAGGTAAGTGGCATCCCTGTAATTGATCATATTATAGTAGGAGATAATAGTTACTATAGCTTCTATGAGAACAATAATGTTTTTAATCTTTAAGTTGTTCTTTAAACAAAAATATACTATAATAAGAGCTAGTAGAAAGAGTTGATTATATGTATAACCAGAAAAAAGAAAAGAAGAAAAAAATGGTCATAGTGATTAGTAGTATAATCATTATCATTTTTGTTTTATTTTATTCTTTTGTATCATATCGACATATGACTTTTTTAGAAAAGGGGTTCAAAGATATAGCTATTTCTATTCAAAAAATAATCATGTATCCTTTTACTGAATTAAATCATCAAAAAAATATTGATCAATCAGATAGTTATTTAATTCAAAAAAATGTTAATAGTTCTTTAGAAAAGGAAATTCAAGAATTGAAAGATGCCTTAAAGTTAAATAAAACATTTACAGAATACGATATAGTAAATGCAACTGTCTTATCACGAAATAAAGGATACTGGTTTAATACCATTACAATTGATAAAGGAAGTCATGATGGGATTAAAAATGATATGGCTGTTGTAACTAAAGATGGTTTGGTTGGGAAAACGACTAAGGTAACCTATAATTCTAGCGAAATAAAATTAATTACTTCAGATGATTTAAACTATAAAGTATCTGTATCGATTTCTGTAGCAGAAAAAGATACCTATGCCATCTTAAATGGATATGATAAAAAAACAAATACTGTAAAAGTTACAGGGGTAGATAAAGATAGTAATGTTAAAATAGATGATGTCGTTTTAACCAGTGGCTTTGGAGGTCTATTTCCCAGAGGAATTTATATAGGAACAGTTTCTAAAATTGTTAGTGATAAATATAATCTAAGTAAAACTCTTTATGTTAAAACAACCCAAGATTTTAATAACATTCATTATGTTACAGTTCTTAAGGAGAAAAAATAATGGGCTTAGTAATTTTAATTACAGGAATATCTTTAATATTAGATGGACTTTTTACCAATTATATGCCCTATTTAGTAAATAACCTATCTATATATACAACTATGTTTACAGTATGTACGTTATTTATTATCTATCCACTTTTTATGAAAAATAATAAGAAATACTATCTTTATAGCTTTATTCTAGGGTTTGTTTACGATCTATTTTATACCAATCTATTCCTATATGATGCCCTTATTTTTTTACTATTAGCCTATATAATTGCTTTTATATATAAAAATTTTGAAATTACTATCTTTCATACAATTCTTTGTTTAACTTTAATTATTGTTCTTTACGAATCAATATTTGCCTCTATGATCTTGATTAATCATTTAGTACCAATTACTTTTGATAAACTATTTTATAAAATAAGTCATTCATTAATTAGTAATCTTATTTATGGAGGAGTCATGTTTATTGTGATCAAGCATTCATCCAAAAAACATGGTAATAAGAGAATTAACCATTTCTAAGAATAAACACCTTGTAAAAAGTAAAATTACCTTGAGAAAATCATCTTTTTTTGAGGTGTTTTTTTAATGGAATTTCAAAAAGAGCTCTTTTTCTTATTCAAAAAAATATGATAATTTAGATACGAACATTTAAAGGGATTTTATTATTTAATTCATATACACTTACCTTTTACTCTTATCCGCTCCCTTTAATGTTCTTTTTTATTTTATAAATATCATATATTTAAGTGGTGATATAAATGTACAAAAAAATTTGTAAAGTTATTTGTTCTGTTACTCTTTTATGTTTTAGTTTCTATTATACAAAGTTAGCTGTTGATATCGTCAAGAGTAATAATCCCATTATGAAGACAATCAAAAGTGAAAAAAGTAAATACGAGGTTAGTAGTGTTAATGCAGAAATCATTGACGATACAATTACTCCTGGTGTTGTAGGATTAGAGGTAAATGTTTCTAAAAGTTTTAATAAAATGTTTAATTATGGCCAATATAACGAAAGTCTTTATACTTTTAGTGAATCTAAACCAGCTATTTCGATTAATGATTATTATGATAAATACGTAAATCATGGAAGAGAGGACTCAATGGACATATCCTTAGTTTTTGTCGTCAACAGGGATGATGACATTATTGATTTACTTACAGTTTTATCTGATCATAATATAAAGGCAACTTTTTTTATCGATGGCTTATTTATTGAAAACAATAAAAGTTTTGTTTTAAATATGTTAGAGGGAGGGTACGAAGTCGAAGTTTTTAGTTATAACGGTAATTATCAAGAAACTTATTTTAAAAATGCTATTTCTATTTTAGATGAATTAAGAGGTTCAAAGGGGAATTTTTGCTATCAAGACTATAAAAAAAGTAAAGTACTAAATTTATGTAAAAAGTTAGAATTGCATACTGTTATTCCCAGCATCAATGCCAAAAATTCTCCTTATCAAACCATAAAAAACAGTTTGAAAGGAGGTTCTATTATTAGAATGAATAATAAAACAGAGGAGTTAGAAATGTCTATTAATTATATTAAGCAACGGGGCTATAACTTAGTGAGACTAGACCAACTTTTAAGTGAGAGCTAAGTGTTTATTATCACAGAGACTGATTAGAAAAATAATCAGTTTTTTGCTTCTATGATCATTTTTATCTATTCTAATTTATATGATTATATGGTATACTAACAATGTTAGTAAGGATGATAGATATGTATTTGAAACAAATAGTAGCGACAGGATTTAAGAGCTTTGCCGATAAAATGGATATTCAATTAGATAATAAAATTACTTGTATTGTCGGACCAAATGGAAGTGGGAAAAGTAATGTAGTTGATGCTGTTAGATGGGTTCTTGGAGAACAATCAGTTAAATCGCTTCGCGGTGATGGGGCCATGAGTGATGTTATTTTTTCAGGAAGTAAATCAAGAAATTCTTTGAATGTTGCTAGTGTAGAACTTGTCTTTGATAATAGTGATCATTATCTGAATTTTGAATATAATGATGTATCAATCAAAAGAAAGGCTTATAGAAGTGGAGAAAATGAATATTTTATAAATCATCAGAAATGTCGTTTAAAAGATATCATTAATTTATTATTAGATACTGGAATAGGAAAAGAATCGTTCAACATTATTAGTCAAGGAGAAGTAGATAAGATTCTTTCTAATTCCTCTCAAGATAGACGTCTTATTATAGAAGAAGCAGCTGAAGTTTTAAAATATAAAAAAAGAAAAGAAGAAGCTTTAAAAAAGTTGGATAAAACACATGATAATTTGTCACGTATTAATGATATTATTGGCGAGTTAGAACTTCAAGTTGAACCTTTACGAATACAAAGTATTAAAGCTAAAGAGTATTTAGAAAATAAAGAACAATTAGAAAAACTAGAAATAGCACTCCTTTCTTATGATATTTATAATGATTCAGAAGAGAAAAAAATTCTCCTAGAAAAAAAAGAACGATTGGAACAAAAAATCTTAGAAGTTAGTAATACTTCTAGTAATAGTGATGTGAAAATATTAGAAGATAATCATCAATTGGATCATTTACAAAATACGTTGAATATTCAAAATAAACGATTATTAGAAATAACAGAAGAAGTAGAAAAATTGAATAGTGAACGTCTTTTATTAAAAGAAAAGACTAAAAATACTTCTAGTCAAGATGAAAAAAAAATCGAATTAAAAAGACTTTTAGAAGAACAGGCAAAAATAAAAGCAAGTATTGGTAGTTTAGAAAAAAAGTTAGAAGATCTTTATCAGTCTTTAAAACAAAAAGAAGAAGAATTGAATCAGATTAATTCTACTAAAAATACTTTAAAACAAAAAAGAAATTTATTACAAGTTGATTTTTCTAAGATAGATCAAGAAATTATCAGCTTAAAAAATAAAGCTACTGTTATGACTCATGAACTAGAGGGACTATCTTATCTTCCTAATGTAATTAAAAAAATTCTAAATGAAAAAAAATTAACTGGTATTCACAATATTATAGGAAATATCGTTGAAGTTGATGAAAAATTTACCAAAGCATTAGAAGTTAGTCTCAATAGTTGTCGCAATTTTATCATCACTGATTCTGAAGCAGATAGTAAAAAAGCCATTCAATATTTAAAAGAAGAAAGGCTAGGGAGAGCAACCTTCTTTCCTTTAAATATTATAGAAGCTAGAAAAGTGGATCAACAGCTATTAATAAATATTCAAGAGGATGAAGACTTTATCTGTGTTCTTAGCGACATTGTTCATTGTGAGAAAATCTATAAAAATATTATAGAAAATCAATTAGGGTTAACTTTAGTTAGCCCTGATATTGATAGTGCTACTAGACTAAGTAAGAAAATAAATAGACGATACAAAATTGTAACTTTAGAAGGGGATGTCGTTAATGTTGGTGGTTCTATGACTGGAGGAGATAGCAAAAGTCATAGTAAATCTAATATGACCATAAAACAAGAACTTAACTTTTTAAAAGAAAATATCTTTAATAAAGAAGTCGAAAAAGGAAATATTCAAGAAGAAATTGCTAAGGTAAATCAAGAAATTGATAAAGTAGAGGAGGAATACTTTAACATTTCTTTAGAACAAACGAAGTTAAAAGAATTATTGGCAGGTAAACAAAGTGATACTCATAACGAAAAAACTCAATTGGAAAATATTGAAAGAGAATTAAACTCTTTG
The DNA here is from genome assembly GCA_948433435.1 of uncultured Clostridia bacterium. Classification (GTDB taxonomy): domain Bacteria; phylum Bacillota_I; class Bacilli_A; order RF39; family UBA660; genus UBA2730. The sequence goes on along the minus strand of CAOJDX010000002.1, from coordinate 34,026 downwards.
AAAGAGGTTGTTAATGATACTTTTATTGATCGCGAAAAAAGTTTATTAGACCAATATTATGAAAAAAGCAATCTAAAAGAAAAAACTATTAGTGATATTCAAATATTAACTAAGCAAATAGAAGAATTAAAAAAGAAAATAGATGAGCAGGAAGCACTATATAAATTAAAAAATAATGAAATTAGAACTTTAGAAAAAGAAAAAAATGAGTTAGAAGTAAAAGTTAATCGTTTAGATGTTAGATTAGATTCCATGCTATTAACCTTAAATGAAGAATATGCTCTTACTTTTGAAAAAGCTCGAGAAAATTATTCTCTAGATATTGATAGTGAAAGTGCTCGGTCTAAAGTAAATTCCTATAAGGCAAACATAAAAAGATTAGGAATGGTTAATATAGATGCTATTGAAGAATTTGAACGTGTAAATACTAGATATGAATTTTTATGTAGTCAAAAAGACGATCTATTAATTGCCGAGAATTCTCTTCTTGATATTATGAATGAAATGGACGATGTTATCCAACAAGAATTTATGCGAACATTTACTTCAGTTAATAAAGAATTTTCTGAAGTATTTAAAGAATTATTTGGAGGAGGGGATGCTAAACTGATGCTTTCAGATCCTGAGCATATTTTAACAACAGGAATTGATATTATTGCCTCTCCCCCAGGAAAAAAATTGTCTTCCATTAGTCTTCTTTCAGGTGGAGAAAAAACCTTAACTGCAATTAGTCTCTTATTTGCAATTCTAAATATAAGACATGTACCATTTTGCTTGTTTGACGAAGTAGAAGCTGCTTTAGATGAAGCCAATGTAGAAACCTTTGGCAAGTATTTAGCACATTATAAAAATAAAACTCAATTTTTAATTATTACTCATAAAAAAAAGACAATGGAATATGCAGACACCTTATATGGAATAACAATGCAAGAATCAGGAGTTTCTAAATTAGTAAGTGTTCAATTAAATGAACATGTTGATGTTTTATAAAAAAGAAAAAGAGCTTATATTGCTCTCATATTATCCATATCTTTGTATGGATTTTTTTTGTCAATTTTATCGGTGAAAATAATTCCATCTAAATGATCCATTTCGTGTTGGAAAGCAATTGCTAATTCTTCACGACCTCTGACTGTGATTTTATTTCCATTTATATCATATGCCTCCAATGTTACCCTAGCATATCTTGGAACAATACCCTCAATTTCGCGATTAACACTTAAACATCCTTCTCCCATATCAACATAAATCTTTTCTAAAGAATTACTGACTATTTTGGGATTGATTAAAACATAATTATTAAATTTACCAGGCTCATATTCATGAACTACTACGAAATATCGCTTTAAAACACCAAGTTGGACAGCAGCCATTCCCATTCCTGGACGTAGGTCATATTTTTCAGCTAATTCATCAATTTGGCTATTCGTTAAATATTCAATAGCATCATTGATTATCTTCTTATCCTCATCAGATAAGGGAAAAACTACTTCTTTAGATATTTGGTGTAATCTTTTATCTTTCTCGTCTAAAATATCCTTTGTCTTTAACATGGAATCACTCCTTAAACATTTGTATTGTAACATAGGAAGTATTTTTTTGTAAATAAAAGTCGACTATTACAGTATGAAAAATCGAAAAATGAGGGATTTTAATCAATTAAAAAAGAGCATTAAGCTCTTATGCTGCCCATCTTGTACCAATTACGATTACTAATAAGATAAATAATACTAATATAATTGCATAAGTAGAACTATTATTGTTATTGCTTCCACAATTGTACATAGGATAGTAATAAGGAGTTTGATTATTCATTCCTGAACAACCACAACTGCCACTGCCATAATAATACATAACATTTCCTCCTTTTCCTGTTCTATTATAGGATATTCAAATAATAGAAAATTGTGAGTGTAAATTAGAAATTTAACATACTCAAATAGAAAAAACTATGTTATTATCAATATGATATGGAGGGCATAGATGTATGGGAAAAGTATGGAAACACATAGATAAGTCATTATTAATTCTTAGTATTATTCTTTTTATTATCGGACTTATTATGGTTTTTTCTTCCTCTAATGTTACAGCTTATATGCGTTATGCTGCCAGTCCTTATAATTACTTTATTAAACAAGGTATCTTTCTAATAACAGGACTTATTCTTTTTTTTATTCTGATACAGTTTAATACTAAATTTTACGGCATAGTCTCCAACGTCCTGATGATTGCTGTGATTTCTAGCTTATTTGCCTTACTAATTGTAGGAAGAGCCAAAAATAATGCCATTAGTTGGTTTGCTATAGGTCCCTTTACGATTCAACCGAGTGAATTTGCCAAAGTGATTTCCATTGTTTGGATGGCTAATTACTATGAAGATAAAAGAGATAAATTAGATTCCTATTGGTATTCCTTATTTCCCGTTTTTGTCTGCGGTTTGATAGCATTATTAGTTTTTGCGCAGCCTGATTTGGGAACGACCATTATTTATTCTGCAATTGTTGCCGTTCTCTTCTTCGCACAACCTATTCCTAAAATGATTAAGTTAAAATTAATTATTTTAATATTGGGAGGGGTTTTACTGATGGGAGTTGTTGTTTTAGGAACAGGAAAAAGTCTAATTCTAGAGCGACAATTAGCCAGATTTAATTTTACAAGACCATGTGATCGTTTGTTAAAAGATGGAAACCAAGTTTGTAATGGATATATAGCGATTAATAATGGAGGGTTATGGGGAAAAGGCCTTGGTAATAGTACCCAAAAATATTTGTATTTGCCAGAACCCTATACTGATTTTATCTTTGCTGTTATGATAGAAGAATTAGGATGTGTTTTTGGAATAGCAATTATTTTGGTCTATATTTATATATTATATAGAGTTTTACTAATAGGAAGAAAAAGCCCTACTAATAGAGGATGTGCCATATGTTACGGAGTTTGTACATATATATTTTTGCATATAGCTGTTAATTTACTAGGAATTATGGGATTGATGCCAATGACAGGAGTTCCACTTCCTTTTATGAGCTATGGTGGAAGTTTCACTATTTGTTTAGTTGCTGCCTTAACAATCGTTCAAAGAGTTAGTGTGGAAACAGGAATTAGATCTCAAATAGTAAACAAGAAAAAATAAAAAAATTTAGAAATTTTCTAGATTTTTTTTAGTTGACTCGAATCATAGTAGTGGAGGTGATTACATGTCTATTACTTATCGGTATCGAAAACAAATTGCCATAGTTCTATTTTTAATTTTAACCTTTTCGACAGGAGGTTTTTCTATTTATCAGCTAAATAAAAAGAAAAAAGTTCCATCTCAAAAAAATAAAGTACTGCTTTCTAGTAAAAAAACAACTAGCGTAAAAAAGGTAAGTAAGGAAGAAAATACGAAAAGTGATTATAAGGTAGATATAAAAGGAGAAATTATAAACCCAGGGTTATACTCATTAAAGGAGGGAAGTAGAGTAAGTGATGTAATAGCACTTGCAGGAGGTTTAACTGAAAATGGTGATACCTCTGTGATTAATCTTAGTAAAAAGATTACAGATGAAATGGTGATCATTATTTATAGTAGAGAACAGGTAAGTAATTTTAGTAAAACAAAAGAAAAAGAACAGCAAATTATAACAAATTGTCAAAATAGCTATGAAGGTATTACCAATAATGCTTGTATAAATAATGAGCAACTAGACTCTACAGATCATAATCTTAGCAATTTAGTATCCATTAATGAAGCATCATTAGAAGAGCTACAAACATTAGCAGGTATTGGCTCCGAAAAAGCCAAAAACATTATTAGCTACCGAGAAGAACATGGAAAGTTCCAAAACATTGAAGAATTAAAAAATGTTACAGGGATAGGAGAGTCCATCTTTGCTAAAATTAAGGACTATATTACTTTATAATTATCCTTATTATATCTTACTGATAGTAGTAATATTACTTACTATTTTCCGATTAAATAGACCTTGTTTTTCAAGTAGTTATCATTCTCATTCAAGAAATTTTACTGGAATCATTACAAATATCAAAATAGAAGGAGATTTACTCCAATTCACCCTAAAAGATAAAAATAATGAAAAAGTAATAGCTAGTTATTATTTTAATAATCAAAAAGAAAAAATAACCTATTCAACTTATTTTCATTTAGGTGAGGTAATTGAAGTAGAAGGTCAATTTACTCATATTTTAAAAAATACTACAATAACTACTTTTAATTATCAAGAATATGCTCAAAGAAAAAGATTATTTTATTGTATCAACATAGAATCTTTAAAAAAGGTAAGTACTAATAAGAACATAATTTATTTTTGGAAAAATATAATAAATAAATACTTTGAAACATTCAAAAATGGTAAATATTTAAAACTTATTTTACTAGGGGATAAAAATGAATTTCCCAAAGAAGTATTAGAATCTTTTAGAAGTAATGGCATAAGTCATCTCTTTGCAATTAGTGGAATGCACATAGGGGTTCTTACCTCTATTGTTTTAAAAATACTTCTCTTTTTGCAAGTAAAAGAAAATAAAAGATACTTTATTGTTTCTCTTTTTCTTATTTGTTATTTATTTTTAGTAGGTTTATCTCCATCAGTTATTAGGGCAGTTTTCTTTTTTCTCTTATTGTCTATTAATCGTATTTATTACTTGCATATCACTTCTAAAAATATTTTTCTCTTAACTTTAGCTGTTACTTTATTAATAAATCCTTACTTTATATATGATGTGGGTTTCCAATATTCTTTTTTAATCAGTTTTGCCTTAATCATTAGTAGTGATCTTTTACAAAATAAAACTTATTTTGTAAGCTTACTATTAACCTCACTAATAAGTTTTTGTATTAGTATTCCTGTTACCATTTATCACTTTTATCAAATAAACTTATTAGGTATTATTTATAATTTAGTTTATGTTCCATTTGTTACTTTTCTATTATTTCCTTTATCCTTAATCATTTTAATTTGTCCTTTTCTTAGTTTTTTATATGATATTTTAATCTACATTTTAGAAAAAAGCTCACTTATTTTAAATGGTTTTGATTTCTTAAAATTAATCTTTGGAAAAGTAGATAATAGGTTTTACTTTATATACATAATATTAATTTTCCTTTTCCTCCAATCTAAGAAAAAATTTTCGCTCCTTTTATTTCTCCTTCTTTTAACTATTCATTTCTTTATTTATATGATAGTAGATTATGATTTTATAACTATGCTTGATGTAGGCCAAGGTGATTCTTTTATTATTCATAGTAAAGGTAAGACTGTGTTAATTGATACAGGGGGAAAGATCAATTACAATGAAAATGGTTGGCGTAAAAAAAGAGAAAATTCCATTGTTTTAAATACAACAATTCCTTATTTAAAAAGCAAAGGGATTCGAAAGATTAATTACGTTTTTCTTACTCACGGAGATTTTGATCATCTAGGAGAGGTAATAAATTTGTTGGATAATTATCAAGTGGATCAAGTTTTTATTAATGAGGGTAAGGTGAATAATTTAGAAAAGAAAATTTTAAAAAAATCACTTAAAGCAGGAGTTTGCAGAAAAGGTGATTACTTTGAAATAGGAAATTTTAAATTAATGTCTTTAAATCATGATTTAGGTGATGAAAATAGTAGCAGCATAGTTTTTTATATCACTTATAATCATTATAAAATGTTATTTATGGGAGATGCAAATTTTAAAAGTGAAAGGTACTTACTGAATGAATATGAATTACCAAAAGTAAACATTTTAAAACTTGGTCATCATGGTAGTAAAACAAGTTCTAGTAATGAATTCTTAAAAAGAGTAAATCCTGATATCGCTTTAATTTCAGCGGGTAGAGATAATAAATTTAAACATCCTAGTAAAGAAACTTTAATAAGATTAAAAAACCATCATATAGATTTCTATTCTACCCAAAAAGAAGGAACAGTAGAGTTAAATTTTACTTTAAATAAGATATTTCCACATTAATATTTACAATTTTGTCGAAATTAGTTAGAATATAATTAAGTTTGGTGGTGATTATGGTAGATAAATTAGATAAATTTGTACAAAATAATCACTCCTATAATCTTAAAAAATCTTATATGGATGCTTGTAGTGATCAAGACTTTATGAACTATGTTAGTAGTTTGAAAATAGAAGAATCACTATTAATGAAGTATACATCTTCCTTAATGGATTGTGTGATAGAACGAAAAAGTTGTCGGACCTGTTCTTCCCTTAATGAATGCTCTCATCAAGTTAAAGGGTATGTCCTAACACCAGAAATGGTCGATAAAAGAATAATTTTTACTTATATTGCTTGTAGTAAATATCAAAAATATTTGTCTTCTACAAAAAATATTACTTACTTTGACATAGCTAGTGAAATAAAAAGAGCCTCATTTGAAGATCTATATAAAGATGATAAAGCTAGAGTTCCGATTATTAAATACTTTAAAGAATTTATTGATACTTATAAAAAAGAGGAAAAGGGAAAAGGAATTTTTTTGACCGGTTCTTTTGGTTCAGGGAAAACTTATCTAATCGCTGCTTTATTCAATGAGTTATCGAAAAAAAATATTAAGAGTACAATTATCTATTATCCAGAATTTTTAAGAAGTTTAAAAGCTTCTTTTAAGGATGATTATCAAGAAAAATTTGATTATGTTAAGAAGAGTCCAATTTTGTTAATAGATGATATAGGGGCAGAAAATTGTAGTAGTTGGAATAGGGACGAGATCCTTTCTCCAATTTTACAATATAGAATGGAAGAAGAATTACCAACTTTTTTTACCTCGAATTTTAACTTAAAAGAATTAGAAGAACATCTTTCTAATACCTTTAGTGGTACAGAAAAGGTAAAATCCAGAAGAGTAATTGAAAGAATCAAGCAACTTTCTGTTGAAATGCAATTAATAACCAAAAGTAGAAGAAACTAGTCAGCAGACTACAATGGGGGAAATTATGGAAGAATTAGATTTATTTTTTGAATATGAAAAACATGACACGGTAGAGGAATTTCAGTTGAACTTTACATCATTTATATTACAAACTGATCATAAAAATGAAGCAATTAATTATTTGATTAAGCTGTTTAATACAGAAAAAGAACAGTTAAATTTGGACAAAAGGCAGGAAACTGATGAAAATCATTTGATTCAATTAAGAAGTCAAATCAGAAAAACTAAGAATATTATTACCTACTTAAGGTCGCAATATGTCAAGGAAGTTAAAGAAAAACCAAAGACAAATAAAGGGGTAAAAGTAATTTACCCTGCTACCTATTCTAAGAAAGAAAAAGAAGATAACAGAAGACAAAAACAACCTCAAAAAAAGAAAAATTTTTCTCAAGAGGTAGTTGAATTAGCTAGTATACTAAAAGACGAAGATAATATTCCAAACTTCATCAAAGATAGACAGATTAAATTGGATGATATTAATGAAATATTAAGCTACTTAAACTCTTATTCTCAACAATTAATTCATCAAAAAATTCAACTAAGAAATAAGAAACAATACGATTCACTAACTGAAATTCAAATCAATATAAACAAGTACAAACAAGTCATAAAAGAATTAATTGGATATAAGGAAAAGATAAAAGAAGATAAAAAAAATACAGTTAGTTATCATTTTCCTATTGATGTTCAAAATGAATTAAAGCAACATCTTCAGCATTTAATAAATGCTGAAGACAAAGTGGCCACTTTGTCTAGTATAATAAATATTTATTATTCACATCTTGAATTAGAAAGACAAAAATATCAAAATCTTTTGGGAAAAAGAGAAGAAATTGTTAGTCGTTTAAGTCAAAATTATACTAAGGAGCAAATTGAACAACAAATTTCTCTAGAACTTAAAGAGACTGAAACTAATATGAAATACTTAATAGGCAAATATCGCTATTATTGCAATTTATCTCAGAAGGAACAAAAAAATAAAAAAAGAAAAGCGAATGTTGAATTTGCTGATGAAATCACAATAGATGATACCCAAGAGTTAATTAAAAGACTTATTCTAGAAGGAAAAGAACCTTTTGGTTATGAGAATAATGACATTTTATATGCACTTGCTCATTGTATAAAACATAGTGTTATTTCTAATGAAATATTATCTTACAGCAGAAAAATTACAAATGAAATTATGTATGAAAACGAAGATGAGAAAGCGATTAATGGTATTTACTACATTCAAGATGCTTTAAAATTTCGTTTGTCGAATACTCCAAAAGAAGAAATAGAAATTCGCAAAATATTGAAAGAGATTCAAACTTTATTTGATTCTGTTATAAGAAGTTATAAACAAAATAAAAATATTAAACAAAATGATTATTTATTTAATTTAGTAGATTATTTTTTAGAAACAGAAGATTATTTTCAATATCTCAAACGAATTGTCGAAAAGATGCCAAAAATAGTAAATGCTAGATATAGAAATGAAAAAACAAATACTAATGAGCATATTATGATTTATATTGTAGACAAATATATAAAGAATTATCAAAAAATGTTAGAAAATAAGGACTCTGATTATATCAATCCAGACTATTTAAAAAGTATATATTTTCTTTTTGCTAAATGTTACAAATTACATTTAACAAAAGAGGATAAAAATACGATAAATAATATGTTGGCCAATTTTATGAGAATGGTAAACAAATCAATTACTTCATCTAATAGAAAATATGCAGTTAAAATGGATTTAAAAGAGATATATACAGATAAGTTCTATTTTGACCAAAAATGGTATATTAAAAAGGAGATTGACGACAAAAAATTAGATAATGAAATTACCAATACCTTTAATTCGTTAAGTGAAAATATTACATCTAGAAAAAATCAAATAGATTGTACTGATGAACACACAGTAATATTAACAAATGGATATCATGCATACTCTCTGAGTAAAAAAGATGGACAAACAATTTTAAAAATTCATGTTGTTGATTTATATAATGCTATTCTTCTAAACTCTGAGCTTGGTAAATATATATTTAATCAATCCTTAATGAATTTACCTATCGATAACATGATTATTCACAACTTTAGTATGGCAGAAGGAGGCATATATCCTACTATTACCTTTGAAATAATCTTTAATCATAAAGAAAATTATAAGATTGAGAATAATTTCCAAATATATAAAAGCAAAGTAAAAATAGCTAAAAACTATTCTAAATATGATATGAATTTTTCAAAGGGGGATCCTGTCTTAGAAACCTACAAAGACTTATATCGAAAACTTGATAGCAAAAATAATGAAAATCATACAACAAGTAATCTGTTATCAAATCTTGAGGATTGCTTTGAAAAAACATTAAATAAATTGGTAATTAAATATTTTCAAGAGAAAAATCTTCCGTTTATTTATAGTGGAATTTGTTCTAAATCAGAGAAAGATTTTATAGAGCTTAGAAATAATATCAGCTATCTTTTAAATAGACTTGAAAAAAATGATTTTGATAAAATATATAGAGTTTTAAATGAAAATGTGGACACTTTTCACTATTCTACAGAATATTTTGAAGGAGAATACCAGCTTTCACTTATGAATCCTCTAAGTTATCCAGGATTACTAATTCAAAATGTACTTCATGAGTTAGTAATTGATAATAAGCATAATCAAAAAGAATATGGAAGAGCTGTTAAAAAATATAGCCAAGAATTTGAGAAAGCTATTTCCTATTTAAATTATTATAATAATTATATTGATAGTGAGGCTTTAAAAGCAAATAAAGGAAAATTAGTTAAAGTGAAAAAAATATTATTTTAACCAGTTGACAAATATGTGATAAGTGATAGAATAAAATTAATAATTTTGATTAGGACATGACTACTAAATATCGTCTTTACAGCAAGTAGGATTGATGAGAACCTATATGACAGTTTATTAGTTACTACCTATGAATTGGACTCGAAAGAGATTCCCGGTTATGCCGTTATCTAAATTAAGTAAAACATAGGATGGTACCGTGTCCCAGCACTCCTTATATAGAAATATATAGGGAGTTTTTTTAGGAGGTAAGTAATATGGATAATAGAAAATATGATCGTTCAAAAGATTGCATAAGTATAGGACAATTCGTTCATCAATATTTAGGAATTAACGATGAAAACTTAAATTGCTCGAATCTAAAACATTGTGGATTAAAGAGTTTTGCAAGTCCTATGATAATAGGGATTTCAAATAATTATGCGGATAAAAATCCAGATTTAGTAAAAAATGGAACTCTATTAATTGTGTTGGATTGTAAGCAGAATAGAGGCACCTATTTTAATCCACTTAAGCTTCAGGAACTATTAGAAAAGGATTTAGTAGAAGAGGAAATTAAAGAACTAGAAAAAATAGGAACTAATAATTTTGAAGAGATTAAAGATTATTACCTAAAATATAGTGATGCCATATATAGACAATCACAACTACAAGAATTCTATTGTTTATTAGAAGAATTACACAAAGAAAAGAACATAGAAGAGATAAAGAGGCAACAAGCCATGTTTGATCAACTAGAGAAAGGAAGAAAAAGATAAAATGATTAATATAAAAGAAAATGAAAAGTTAAGTATAATAAATCATTCCTGTGCTCACTTACTTGCCCAAGCAGTAAGACACTTATATCCAACTGCTAAATTTTGGGTAGGACCAGTAATAGAAGAAGGTTTTTATTATGATATTGATTTAGGAAATATTACTTTAACAGAAGATAATCTAATTCAAATAGAAAGGGAAATGAAAAAAATAGCCAAGGATGGGAAAAGAATTATAAGAGAAGAACTTACCAAAACTCAAGCTTTAGAAAGATTTCATGATGACCCCTACAAAATTGACTTAATCAGTAAGATGGATGAGAAAGAGGAGATTATTAGTTGTTATACTCAAGGAGATTTTACAGATCTTTGTCGAGGACCACATGTTGAAACTGTAAAAGTACTTAAATACTTTAAACTTCTAAAGGTAAGTGGAGCATATTGGAAGGGAGATTCTAAAAATAAGGTTCTTCAAAGAATATATGGAATTTGTTTTGAAAATGAGGAAGACCTAAATAAACATTTAGAAGATTTAGAAGAAGCAAAACAAAGAGATCATCGAAAAATTGGGAAAGATCTAAAAATATTTATGACTCATGATTTGGTAGGTAAAGGAATGCCTTTATGGTTACCCAATGGTGCTATGATACGTTATAATTTAGAAAAATATATCAAAGATAAGGAAATTGCTTTAGGATATCAACATGTTTATACTCCAAGTCTAGGAAGTGTAGATTTATACAAAACAAGTGGTCACTGGGATCACTATAAAGAAGATATGTTTCCTATGATGAAACTAGATGATGAGGAATTTGTTCTTCGTCCTATGAACTGTCCCCATCACATGCTAGTTTTCAAAAATGATTTGCATTCTTACCGTGATTTACCAATTAGAATTGGAGAACTTGCTCATGATTTTAGATATGAAGCAAGTGGAGCAGTTTGCGGACTGGAAAGAGTAAGATGTATGTGCCAAAATGATGCTCATATCTTTTGTAGTTTAAATCAAGTAGGTGATGAGTTTGCTAGAGTTGTTCAATTAATATTAGATGTTTATCAAGATTTTGGTTTTCAAGATTATTCATTTAGATTATCATTACGTGGTAAGGAAAAAGAAAAATATTTTGATGATGATGAGATGTGGAATAAAGCAGAATCAATGTTAAGAAAAGTTTTAACAGATTTGGATCTAGAATTTTATGAAGCAGAAGATGAAGCTGCTTTCTATGGACCAAAACTAGATGTGCAAGTGAAATCAGCAATAGGCCATGATGTAACCTTATCAACTTGTCAATTAGATTTTTTACTTCCTGAAAGATTTGATTTAACTTTTATTAATGAAAAAGGAGAAAAGGAACGTCCAGTTGTAATTCATAGAGCTATTTTAGGAACAATTGATCGGTTTACAGCCTTTTTATTAGAAGAAACAAAAGGTGTTCTTCCATTATGGTTAGCACCGATTCAGATTGTTATTATTCCAGTATCTAATGAACATCATGGAGAATATGGAAAAAAAATTCTAAATCTGTTAAAAAATGCTAGTATTAGATGTGAACTTGACTCTCGAAATGAAAAAGTCGGCTATAAAATGCGAGAGGCACAAACTAAAAAAATACCATATTCAATCGTAATAGGTGATCAAGAAAAAGAACAAGAATTAGTAACATATCGAAAACATGGAAGCGAGGAAAAGATCACCGTATCAGTAGAACAATTTCTTTCATTATTGCAAGAGGAAATTCAAAATAAAGTTAGATAAAAAAGATTAGTATGACATAATACTAATTTTTTTGTTTGCAATTAAAAAGTTTTCTAAATAATGTCAAGTTTACAATGCTTAGAAAAAAAATATTTACTAAAATCAATAAATGTAGTAATATATAGTTAAGTAGTGGATGATAGTGGTGAAAAGTGGGGGATTAATATGTTAATGGGTGAGTATCATCATAATATTGATGAGAAGAAAAGATTAATCATTCCTTCCAAATTTAGAAGTGAATTAGGAGAGAGGGTCGTCTTAACTAGAGGACTTGATCAATGTTTATTTCTATATCGGGAAGAAGAATTTAACAAGATTGTTGAAAAACTAAAAAATATGCCCTTTACTAAAAAACAAGTAAGAGAATTTTCCCGCTTTTTCTTATCAGGAGCTACTTTAGTAGAATTTGATAAACAAGGAAGAATTATTATCGCTCCACATCTTGGAAATTATGCTATGATAAAAAAAGAATGTACTGTAATTGGTACAGGTGATAGAGTAGAAATATGGTCAGATGATAATTGGAATATGTTTTATAATTCTACATTTGATAGTATGTCTGATATAGCAGATGAGTTGTTTTCTGATAACTTTTTAAATTAAGTAGGTGATAAAGTGCATATAAGTGTTTTAAAAGAAGAGGTCGTTCAAAACTTAAATTTAAAAGAGAATAGTGTTATTGTAGATGCAACTTTAGGTTATGGTGGACATAGCAGCAGCATCTTAAAGAGAATAAAAAAGGGGTTTTTATTCGCCTTTGATCAAGATAGTGAAGCAATTAAGTATAGTACCAATTTTTTAAAAACAATTGGTACTAACTTCACTATTATCAAAAGTAATTTTATCAATATGGAAAAACATCTAACTGAACTTGGAATCAAAGAGGTAGATGGAGTTATTTTTGATTTAGGAGTTTCCAGTCCTCAGCTAGATGAAGATGAAAGAGGTTTTTCCTTTCATAAAAATGCTAGACTTGATATGAGAATGGATAAGGAAAATTCATTAGATGCAGAAAAAGTAATCAACACCTATTCTGAAGAGGATCTTACTCGTATCTTTATAGAATATGGTGAAGACAAATATAGTAAAAATATTGCTAAAAATATTGTACAAAAAAGACAGGAACATCCTATAAAAACAACAATGGAACTTGCTGAGATTATAAAAAATAGTGTACCTGAAAAGGAAAAACGAAAAAAACATCCTGCTAGACAAATATTCCAAGCGATTAGAATAGAAGTAAACCATGAACTAGATGTTATTAGACCAGCTCTTGAAAGTGCTTGCCATCTTTTAAAAGTAGGTGGCCGAGTAGAAGTAATAACCTTCCACTCACTAGAAGATAGAATAGTTAAAAAATATTTTCAGGAACTTACTAAAATTGATGAAAAAGTAAAGGGACTTCCTAATATACCAGAAGAATATTTACCCAATTTCAAATTAGTTCATCGTAAGGCAATATTACCTGGTACAGAAGAGTTAGAAAATAATCATAGAAGTAGGAGCGCTAAACTGAGAATTATTGAAAGAATAAAATAGAAAGGGATAACAAGTATGAAGAAAACAAAAAAGGTAAAAAAAATCGTAAAAATTTCAAAATTCGAAAGGTTATTATATACTTTAGCAATAGTACTAGGTCTTTTTTCACCTATATCCATTGTTTTTTCTAAGGCTACTTTATCACAAATTAATTTTGAAGTAGAACAAAAAAAGCAAGAAATAGCCATGCAAGAAAAAAGTAATGATGGACTAGCAATGACAATAGATGAATTGGCTTCTCTTACTAAAATTCAATCAGTTGCACAAGAAGAAGGATTGAGTTATAATAATGCTAATATAAAAGTAGTTCAAGATAAGTAAATAGGTGATCAATATGCGAAAAAAAAAGAGAAAAAATAATATTAAATATAGTAAGTTAGTAATAGGTTTTTCTCTTTTTTTATTTGCCCTAATGATTGGAAGGCTTATTGAACTTTCTCTTTCTACTAAAGTAGATGATACTAATTTAAAAAAACTAGCTAGTCAACGGACAACTAAGACGGAAACAATTAAAGCCAAAAGAGGGACTATTTATAGTAGTGATGATGATGTATTGGCACAGAACGTAACTTCCTATCGTTTAATAGCTTATTTAAGCACAAGCAGAACTACAAATAAAAATAAACCACAGCATGTTGTAGACAAAGAAAAAACCGCAGAGGCTCTAGCTCCCATACTAAATATGGCAAAAGAAGATATTTTAAAATATTTGAATAAAGAAAATGTCTATCAAACAGAGTTTGGTAATAAGGGTAGAGGCTTGACAGAACTTCAAAAAAGTCAAATTGATGCTTTAGATTTACCAGGACTAGATTTTATTGAAAGCTATAAGAGATACTACCCCAAAGGAAACTTTTTATCTTATACATTGGGATATGCTTTAACTGATTCAGATAGTGAAGACATAACGGGAAAAATGGGCTTAGAATTGTATTATGATAATATTTTAAAAGGAGAAGATGGTTATGTAACTTATCAAAAAGATTTAAAGGGCTACAAAATAGCAGGAACCAAGGAATATCGAAAAGAAGCTACTCAAGGAAAAAACATTTATTTAACTATTGACAGCAATGTTCAATTTTTTATTGAGCAAGCCTTAACAAATGCTAAAAATAACTTTGGATATGAATGGTTTACTATGGTAATCATGGATGCTAAAACGGGAAAAATTATCGGAATGAGTTCTAATCCTAATTTTGATCCAAATACTAGAGAAAATATAACTAATTACTTAGATCTTACAGTTTCTTATCCTTATGAACCAGGATCAACAATGAAGACTTTTACCTATATGGCAGCAATGGAAAATAATGTCTATAACGGTTTAGAGACCTATGACTCAGGTACTTATACAACAAGTGATGGAACAGTAATTGGCGATTGGAATAGGAATGGTTGGGGGAATATTACACTTGATAAAGGATATGCTCTATCTAGTAACGTTGGTGTAATTAATTTAATTAATAGACATATGAATAGTGCTATGCTTAGAAATTATTATCGAAGATTAGGATTTGGTAAAAAAACTGGTATTTCTTTACCTAATGAGGAAACAGGGAAAATTGCATTCAAATATGAAACGGAAATTTACAATGCTGGTTTTGGTCAAGGAATTACAACAACTCCGCTACAAAATGTACAAGCCTTATCTGCACTTACCAATGATGGAATTATTTTAAAACCATATCTTGTAGAAAAGATTGTTGATCCAGAAACTAATGAGGTGATTTTTAAAGGAAAGAAAAAAACAGGGGAGAGGGTAGCTTCCACAGAAACCGTTCGAAAAATGATCGAATTAATGGCTGATACTGTAAATGGCATTGGTAATACTGGAAGTGGATTTAGAATAGAATCAGGCCAATTAATCGGAAAAACTGGAACAGCCCAGATTGCTGATACTAATGGTAATGGATACTTATCAGGAAAAGAAGATATTATTTCCTCTTTTTCCGGAATATACCCTAAGGATAATCCGGAAATCATTATTTATGCTTCTGTTAAAAGACCTGTTGAAGGTAGTCAAAAAGGTTTATCTACTGCCGTAAAGGAAGTAGTCAGTAATATTGCTAAATATTATGGGGAAAGTGTAGATAGCACTACATCTGCAGATGAGGTTATAAGTTATAAACTTCCCTCATTTATTAACAAGAATATAGATGAAGTAAAGAATACCCTAACTACTAATAATATAAATAATCAAGTTATTATCGGAAGTGGCGATAAAGTAATTAAGCAGTATCCCACTAGTGATTCTACTTTAACAAATAAGGATAAAATATTCCTCATAACAAACGACAATAATCTAACTATTCCTGATGTTACAATGTACTCTAGTAAAGATGCAGAAATATTATTATCAATGTTAGGACTAAAAGTAAATATCAATGGGATAGGATATGTCACCACTCAGAGTATAATAGCAGGAACTAATATTACTAGTGATATGGAAATTACTTTAGAATTAGCTCCTAAATTTAGCGATGATGGATAAAGAATTTATGCTAAATAATAAAATATTGTGTTATAATAACGTTGGTGATAAAAATGGGAAAAAATAAAACTAAAAAAGAAATTGTAAAAATGCTTTTAAATGCAAATATAGATGAAAAAGATGAAGAAGAACTACTAGACTTATTAATAGATCAACCCATTTCAATTGATGTGGATAAGGAAGAAGATGCTAAAAGAACAACTGGGGATAAGATTGCTGATAAAATATCTGAAGTGGCGGGGAGCTGGATCTTTATAATAATTTTTACTCTATTTTTAGTATTTTGGATTGTTTTAAATGTTCATATTTTAAAAGATGGTCAAGAAATTGATCCATATCCATTTATTCTCTTAAATTTAGTTTTATCCTGTATTGCAGCCTTACAAGCTCCTATTATTATGATGAGTCAAAATAGACAAGCTCAAAAAGATAGTCTAAGAGATCAAAATGACTATCGAATAGATTTAAAAAGTGAATTGATTTTAGAAGAATTACATGATAAAATTGAAGAAGTTTTGAAAAACCAAGAAAAAATAAAAAAAGTACTTTCAGAATATGAAAAAAATAAATAGAAAGGAAATAAAAAAATGAAAAAAAAGTTCAACATAATTTTAGGATTAATACTATTAGTTACCTTTATTAGTGGTTGCGAAGATACAAAGAATTATAAGGTTATTACCTGTACTAGAAATACTTCACTAAGTGATAACAAAACAACTGCCAATCTAAAATATGAGATTTATTATGAAAATGATTACGTAAAAAGGACAATTTCTACTGAAAAGATTACATCAAGTGATAAAAATATTTTAAAAGAGTATGAATCATCTTATAAGGAACTTTTTAGCAAATATAAAGATATAAAGTATTATGATAATACCATTACAACAAGCAATAATGCTATTACTAGTATAACTAAGATTGATTATACAAAAGTAGATACTGATAAAATTCTTGAGTTAGAAGGAGAAAATGGTAACATATATACGAAAGATGGTAGTGTCAAATTAAAAACTCTACTTGATCTTTATAAGAAATATGGTTCTCAGTGTGATGATTAATCACAGTTTTGTCTAGATAGCTTAATGGATAAAGTACTTTCCTCCGAAGAAAGTGATGTAGGTTCGATTCCTATTCTAGGCACCAGAGAAGAATCTGCTCGAACTTTTATAGTTAGAGCTTAATGATAAATATCAATTCTAGAAATGGAATTGATTTTTTGTTTTGTAAGAAAGTGAGGAGATTCTTAAAATGGTAACAATAAAGAATGAAAAAATCGAAATGGAAGAAGCACTAAAAAATAAGATAAAGTTTATTTGCAGTTTTTGTAATACTACACCTATTATTTATAATGGAAATATAAAAATGATAGAACACACAAATTTGCAATATGTAGAACCCCATAGAATTATTATTAAAGGTATTACATTTCTAGCATTTAACTATGAAAATACTCTTTACATAGAAAACTTAAGTAATGCTATTCCACTTAACGATTTAGAACAATATATTAAATCAATATAAATTAATTAAAAAATATCAATTCCTTTTCTACTATTTACCTATGTGTTAAACAAAGAAAAAGAAACTACACAAATTTTGCATGCTTTTTGCCACTTTTTTGCATGAAATTTGCAAGAATTTTGCCTAGACATTGCATGCTTGCTCTGTTAATATGGTAATGTAATCAATATAAATACGATTTAGTGTACGATTTGCAATCGATTTAGTTTACTATTTAAAGTCAATTTAGTTTACGATTTGACTACTAAAAAAATACAATTTAGTTTATTGTTTAAAGCAAGTCAAGATGTTAATATGGTATTGTATATTATTTTTGTATTTATTTTAGATTATTTTTATGTTTTTGGGTAGATTTTTTACCATAAAATTACCAGTAAAACTACCATACTTTTGGGTATTGACAGTACAAATAGTAGTGATAAAATAATGTATGCTAGGAATAAAGTATAGCGAAATGTATTAATCTTTTAATTGATTTGTTTAACACAGGGGAAAAACTCTTGTGTTTTTTGCTGTTAAAAGAAAAAATGAAAGGAATGTGATATTTATGAATGAAGAAAAGAAAATTTGTGGCATCTATACTCGAGTGAGCACAGAGGATCAGGCTCGTGAGGGATTTAGTTTGCTAGAGCAAAAAGAAAGATTAGAAGCTATGTGTAAATATAAAGGCTATGAAATTTATGATTATTATGAAGATGCTGGAATTAGTGCGAAAACTGGAAATAAAAGACCAGAATTTGATAGAATGTTAGAAGATATAAAGAGAAAAAAGATTAATACAATTGTTACTTTAAAACTAGATAGATTAACTCGTAGTGTTTATGATTGGGAAAACATTATGAAATTTTTAGAAGAACATAATGCTTACCTAGATTGTGCTAATGATGAAATCAATACCACGAATGCCAATGGTAAATTAGTATCAAGACTTCTTATGAGTGTTTCACAAAACGAAATCGAAAGGACAAGCGAAAGAACTAAGGTAGGACTTGCTGGAGCAATTAAAAATGGCAATATTCCGAATCAAACCCCATTAGGTTTTAAAAGAGATGGTAAAAAATTAGTACCTAACCCACTAACAAAAGATATTATTGTAAGAATGTATCAACTCTATTTTGAAGGCAATAGTTATCAAAAAATTGCAAATATCTTTAATGAAGAAAATGTTGCTAATAAAAAATGGCGAGATAATACCATTTTAGAAATGATAGAAAATCCACTATACAAAGGAGATTTTATTCATGGAAAGAAAACAAATAATCCTATCTATTATGAAAATGTTGTTGAACCAATTGTATCAAAAGAAATGTGGGAAAGTTGCCAAGTGCAAAAGAAAAAGAATTCTAGAAACTATATGAGAATTAAAGAATATTTGTTTTTACAAAAATTAAAATGTCCTAAGTGTGGAAGAATTATGGGTGGTAAAGCAACTTACAAAAAGAAAAATGATACGACTTATTATTACTATGGTTGTGAGAAATGCAAAAATAATATTAAAGAAGATAAAATTGAAGAATCTATTATTCATTTATTAAGTGATATTTTAGAATATGATTCAGTTGTAAATGAATTTTTCTTACCTATGTTAAAAACAAAATTAGAAAATCCTAAAGTAGAATTATCAAAGGAGTTAAAAGTACAAGAAATGAAAAAAGAACGAATTAGAAATGCTTATATCAATAATGCTTTTACTTTAGAAGAATATAAAAAAGAAACAGAAATCATTGAAAATAATATCAAAATATTAGAAAGAAAAATTCTAGAAACCGATCAAGTCGAAGATTTAAGATTTACCAAAGAAGATATTTTAATCAAACGAGATATTGATTTTATTAACAAAATAAAACTACCTAATCTGTATAATCAAATCGTGATTACTTGGAAAGATTTAACAAGAGAAGAAAAAGCAAAAATCATAATGAACTATATCGAAAATATTACTTTAAGATTAGATATGAATGGAAATTATGTTGTAGATAATCTTAATTTTAGAAGTACCTTCTACAAAGATTTTAAAGAACTATTTGATGAAGGATATATTGACTGGAAGATACCTAAAGTAGATATGAATGGTGTTGGATATGTAAGATATTCTAACTACTTACCAGAAGAAAAAGTATGTGAACATATTATGCGATTAAGAGAATTTTATGATGTTTATTACTACGAAGGAGTATTTGATTTTGAAACAAAAAGATTTGATTCTAAAAAATATGATGATGCTGAAGTGGTAAGAATTTTCCCATTAGAAAAAATAAACCAAGAAAAAACAACAATTAGTATGGGAATGATTAGTGTAAAAAAAGATAGTGAAACTCGTGTAGAAAATGAAGAAGAATTGTTTGATACAATTCCACCAGATAACATAACGAGTAATGAGTATATTATTGCTAGTCAAGGACAACAATGTTGCTCGTGAAATCCTTGACTAGCAAAAGTAAGAGAAATAATGGAATTAGTTTAAAACAAAAAAGTTTGCTTTTCTTGTTTTGAACTTACCTATCAATAGAGAATTTTGTTAACTTTTTTAAAAAGTTAGACTTGCTTATGTAGTTTTATTCCA
This sequence comes from uncultured Clostridia bacterium, assembly GCA_948433435.1. Classification (GTDB taxonomy): domain Bacteria; phylum Bacillota_I; class Bacilli_A; order RF39; family UBA660; genus UBA2730. The sequence continues at coordinate 13,654 of CAOJDX010000002.1, read as the reverse complement.
TTACGAAGTTTTGGAATATTACGAAAGAAAGCAAGAACGGATTCTAAGGTGTTAAACCTTAGCCCCCATATCTTGTTGTTTACGACAAGATATATAGGGGGTTATGAATTTTGACAATGGACTTAAAATCCTTACAAAATAAGAAAGGAAATGATGAAAATATGATATTTAAAAAGAAAAAAGAATTTAGAAATTTACAATATGGAAAGTGTTATCTACTTAATAAAAAGAAAGATTATTATTTAGTTTATGTAAGTGATTATTTTATGCATTATGTTGTTTGTAATTATATGGATAGCATGGGAACAATGATGAATCAAGAATTTTTTGAAGATTTAAAAAGTGCGAAAAGATATTTTAAAGAAAAATGTAGAGGAAGAAAATGATAGAGAGTGAGATTGGATTATCTTACTCTTTTCATTTGGGTAACGATAAAAATAAAACAAAAAAAGCAAAACAATCAGCAAAAAATAATTCAAGTAATACTACTTCTTTCAGTAATAATGCCATTCAAAATATTAAACAGCTTGGAAAAGTAAATCATCATAATTTACGAAAATATGATAATAATCAGGGACTTATTAAAACAATAAAAGGAACAAATGATATTGTTAATGATGTAAAAAATTTATATAAATTAGAATTTGAAAGTACAAGAATAGAATACAATAATAAACAAACAAGAGAGGATAGAAAAATCAAAGATTATTTTTATAAAATAAGTGATGATACCAAACACGATCTTGCTTGTGAAATTATTATTGAACTTGGAGATATGCATTTTTGGGAGAATAAATCACAAGAAGAAAAATATAAAATGATTGAAGTGTTTACTGAACAAGTAAAAGATTTAGAAACTGTTGTCCCAGAATTTAAAGTAGCAAATGCAACTATTCATTTTGATGAATCTAGTCCACACTTGCATATTGTAGGAATTGCCATTAAAGATAAGTGTAAAACTGGTATGACAAAACAAGTTGGTAAAACAACTGTATTTACCAAAGAATCATTAAAAGTAATTCAAGATAAAATGCGAGAATGTTGTATCAAATCATACAATAATATCTATGGTCTTAATGAAAAATTGAAAGAAAAACAAAATGGAAGAAATAAGGATATATCATCAAAAGATATGGAAGTTTTTAATGAAGAAAAAAATAAATTACGAGAAAATATTGATGAACTAAAAAATGAAGTAAAGAATTTAGAAGATACTAAAAATGATATATCTAATGAAGTAGATAATTTATCTAGTGAAAAAGAATCTATCACCCAAGAAATAGACAAAAAGAAATCATTAAATAGAAAAGTTATTTTGAAAGACAAAGCAACATTACTTAAAGAAAATGAAGAGTTACGAGAACAATTAAGTTTTGAAAGGAACCAGCATTACCTATATGAAAACTGGTATAACGATTTAAAAGATAAAACCGATTATTTGATAAATAATATAAAAAAAGTGATTGATAAAGTACCCACTTTCATTAAAACCATTGTTAACAAATTGTTTGGTAGTCAGAGTATGAATTTAAAGTTTTTTATCCAACAATATGATGAAGATTATAAAGTGAAACAAGAAAATGAACGATTAACGAAATTAAATATTTTTAGAAAAAAACAAAAGGATATTACACCTATTAAAAATAATATTGATTATTCCCCTAAAGAAAATAAAAAAGATAAAGAAGATTTTGATATAAGTAGATAGTCAATAAGGTAAAAATACTGTATAATAGTAATATCAAATGAAAATGTATATTTAATTTTTTAGGAGGAATTTAAATGGCAAAAATTATTATTTATGATTTCGATGGAACATTAACTCCATTTTCGTTACCTAAATTTGAAATTTTAGAAAAAAGTGGCATGAAAGATGGAGCTCATAATCCCCGATTTTTAGAGTTATCACAAAAAAGAGCTAAAGATGAAAATATTGATTTATATAGAGCTATGTATGAGATATATTTTGAAACAATTAGAAATGCTGGTTTTAGATTGATAGATGAAAATTTTTCCTTAGGTTACGATAATATCAATTATAATAATGGAGTAGTTGAATTTTTAAAAATGTTGTATAAAAATAATATTAGTAATTATTTGTTAAGTTCGGGAGTAAAAGTTTTTTTAGAAAAAGTTTCAATTTCATCATATTTTAAAGAAATTTATGCAACTATTTTCACTTATAATAAAGATTATGAAGCTAATGGATTTGAATTTTTGATGAGTGATAAAAACAAAGTTATTGCAATAAAAGAAATATTACGAAAAAATGGAATTGATAATAAAGACTGTTCCGATATTATATATATTGGAGATGGATTCACAGATTATTATGCAATGAAATATATCAAAGAACATGGAGGTACTTCGATTTTTGTATATCGAGATTTAAATAGTAAAGATATGCAGTCTATAAAAGAAAAAAATGTAGTTGATTTTTATACTAAAGCTGACTTTTCACAAAATGGTGAATTGCATAATTATGTAAAGAAACTATGCAAAATTAAATAATAACTAATATTAAATTGAAAGGAGAAAATTATTTTATGGAAAAAATAGCAATTATTTCTGATATACATGGTAATTTAGAGTCATTCAAAGCAGTATTAAATGATATAAAAGAAAAAAATATAGATAAAATAATTTGTCTTGGTGATATAATTGCAAAAGGAAGTAATCAACACGAATGTATAGAATTAGTTAAAAGTAATTGTGATATTGTTTTACAAGGTAATTGTGATTGGTATTTTACGAGTAGTATAGATTTATCAAATAAATCTAAACAAGAGATTGATAGAATACACTGGAATAAAAGTAAATTAACACAAGAAAATGTTGAGTATTTAAGTAAATTACCTTATTGCTTTGAATTTTATATGAGTGGCAGATTAGTTAGACTTTTTCATGCTACCCCTGAAAAAATAAATGATTTTGTTGGAAATATTGATAGTATTGACAGGTTATATAAATTGTTTTTACCTAGTAAAAATACTACTTCAAACGAAATTGCGGATATTGTAATTTATGGGCATATTCACACTCCATTTATACAAAGAATTTATAATAGAACCATAATCAATACTGGATCTGTTGGAAATTCAATAGATGTATTTAGGAATGATAAAAAAGATGGTAATGTAAAAAATACAACAGTTGCAAACTATTTAATTATTTCTGGTAATTATAATTCAAAAAATATAGATGAAAAAATATCATATGAATTGATAAGTATTCCATATGATATTGATAAAGAATTAAAATCTAATATAGACAATATCGAAATGTTATCATATGAAGAAGAAATAAGAAATGGTAAGTATAGAGATATGGAAAAAATATATAAAAGCTTTGAAATTAGAGGTATTGATAAAACTGAAATTTAATATTTGTTTAAAACAATTTGCAACCTGTTTCAAATTTTGGTATAATCTAAATAGATTTGATATTTATCAGTCTACTTTTGTGCAAGAGTTCAAAATAAGCTCTTTTATCGCACCAGAAGCGGATACATTCGAACTTTAAAAAAGAGTTGGAATTTAAGCATAAAATCAACTTTCTAAAAGAAGTTGATTTTTTAGTGTTTAAAGAGAGGATGATTTGCTATGATGAGCATAACTACTAAACCTTTGCATATTGATTTAGAGTTAAAAAAGAAAATTGAATTTGTATGTAATTTTTGTAATACAACACCAGAGATAATCAATGGTAACATAATAACAATAGATTTAACTAATATCACTTATGTAGAACCTCATAGAGTTAAAATTGAAGGTGTTACATTATTAGCATTTAATTATTCAAATGAATTGTATGTCGAAGGTTTAAATAAAAAAATAGAATTGAAAGATTTAGAATCATTTATCAAAGCACTAAAAAAGTAATTTAAAAAATCAACTTCTTTAGCAGATATTAAACATATTTTGGGTAGATTTTCGTACATTCCATTTATTAAAAAAATATCTATAATAAATGAACGAAAGGAAATTTACAGAAAGGGTTGATAATTATGAAGAAAAAATTAAGAGCAGTTATTTATTGTAGAGTAGCAAATGAAGAGCAATTTGCTATAGATAAACAAAAAAGTATATTAGAGTATATTGTAAAATGAAAGGATATGAATTATATAAGGTATATAGTGATAATGGTTATAGTTCTAATGGATTTAGACCAGATTATGATTTTATGTTAAGAGAATTGAAACAGAATAAATTTAATGTAATTGTATCTTTTAATGCAGTTGCTAAATTACAAGTATACTTTAAGATGTAAATAATTTAATATTTATATCTTATTTTTTTATGTTAAATTATTTACCAAGAGTTTAAGTGAGAACGACAAATTACAGAGGTCTTAGAATCTAACAAATTGACAGTTCAGCTTTTATTTCTATTATTAATTTAGTTTAAGATAGTGAGGTCAAAGAATCTATATAACAAGCTTGATGAAATAATGGTGGAAACAGAAGACTTAAATTCAGAAAGGAGTAAGTAATGAAATCAGTATTAAGTGTAGATGTCGCTAAAGGAAAAAGTATGATAATGTTATCTACAGAGTATGGAGAAGTATTAATTGAACCAAAAGAAATTAAACATAATTTAAAAGATTTTGATGAATTGAAAAATCAGATTGATAATTTTAAATTAGAAGATTTAACAATATTTATGGAATCAACAGGAATCTATCATTTACCAGTAGAAAGATATTTTAAAGAGAATAATTTTAATACTTTAGTAATCAATAGTTTAACTACCAAAAATAATTATGATACTTTAAGAAAAACAAAAACAGATACTAAAGATTGTATGAGATTAGCCAAGTTGTTTTTTGTTAATGAAGTAGAATATCATGATTTATCAAAGAAAGATTTATATGCTAATTTAAAAGCAATGACAAGACAATATTTTTACTTAACACAATTAAATGTTAGTTGTAAAAATAGATATAAAAGATTGATTAATATTTGTTTTCCAGAGTTTGAAGAACTATTTAAAGGTAGTAGAATTTATGAAGAAACAGCTTTAAACTTTATAAAAACATTTCCTCATGCTTATATTGTTAAAGAGAAAAGAATTGATGCTTTATATAACAACCTGTATAAAACCAATTCAAGACATGATTATTATTACAAAAGATTAGCAAATAAGGTTAAAGAAATTTCTCTTAATTCTTATCCAGGAGTAGATAAAGATCATTCAGATGTTAAAAATTTATCCGATATGGCAAGTATTTTACAGGAAAATATTAAAACAATAAATGAGTTAAAAGATAAGATGATTGAAACAGCAAAAGAATCACCTTACTTTGACATTATCAATTCGTTTTATGGTATTGGAGAAGTATTAACAACTGAATTACTTGGAGAACTTGGAGATATTACTAGGTTTGATAACCATAAACAATTAATTGCTTTTTGTGGGTTAGATCCAACAATTATACAATCAGGAAAAAGTATTAATGTTCATGGAACAATCTCTAAACGAGGAAATAAATATGCAAGATGGATATTATTTAATATTAGCCAAATGGTAGTTAAATTAGGTCATCAGTGTCCTAACCATCCAGTTTATAATTATTATTTAACAAAAAAAGCAGAAGGCAAACATTACTATGAAAGCCTAACTGCGTGTTCAACAAAAATATTAAGAATGTTATATACAATGTGCAAAAATAATACAACATTCAAAATAAATTAACAAATTCATTTTATCACATATATCACTATAATACACGAAAATTTTAAAAAAATGCCTATTTTCGTGATTTTAGTCGTGGTATAATATTTTTATAAATTTAGTATTGACAAAACTTAGATAGTCAATTTGTAGGTGGCTTAACTAGCCATTGTTAAAAAAGGATACAGATAATAAAATAGTTCTTGAAAGGAGAAGTATTTTATGCAAGATAAAAGAAATTTTGGTAAATATATTGCTGAAAAAAGAAAAGAAAAGGGTATAACTCAAGAAGAATTAGCAAACAAGTTATATGTAATTCCTACAACAATATCAAAATGGGAGCGAGGAGTATCCTATCCAGATATAACGGTTATAACAGATTTATGTAAGGAATTAAATATATCGGAACACGAATTTTTTACTGCTTGTGATGATGAAGCGATAACTAGAGAAAAAAGGGAAATTCAAAAATATAGAATACTTAAAAAATGGTTATTCAATATAACAAACTTTGGTTACTTGATAGGGATTATTACTTGTTTTATTTGTAACTTAGTAATAGATCATAAATTAACTTGGTTTTTAATAGTATTGTTAGGTATCTTGATTTCCTTTTCTATAACAAGTTTGCCTTATTATTTGAAAAACAATAAGTACAGATTTTGTAAAGTTTCTTCTATTGTTACAGTGCTAGTATATTTACTGTTATTTACTATAAATTATGTGAAAAATGGAGATTGGTTATTAGAAAGTTTTCTAATTGCATCATTTGTCTTAATATTTTTATGGGTTATTATTTTAATATGTACTTTTACTAAAATTGCCCTTTACTATAAAATCTCTATCAGTTTATTAATTTTATCATTTCTTACAGTATTTACAAATCAATTTTGTGCAAGTGTATTAAACTTTCCAAATGATGAAAGTAATATTCCTAATCTTATTTGTGCTGTAATAATGATTTTAATTGCATCATATTTGACATTAAAACAATTTCTTAATAAAAAGTATTGATACTATGAAAAATATTCTTATACATGGATTAGGTCAAGATAGTCAAAGTTGGAATAATACTAATGTATATCTAAAGAAAAATAGAATTGATACCCAATATTTAAACCTATTTTAAATAACTAAAAATGCTTCTAAGGATTGACATCTACAATATTGAACTTTAATATATTTTAAGGTTCTTTTCTTTTGTTATAAAGGACAGATTTGCCATAGAGAATATGAAGAATTTGTAGTATAATACAGTTGAACTAACCTCTAAATAGTAATTTATTAAGGAGTTGAAGTAAGATGAATGAATATATCAATTTAACATTAGAAAACATTGATGATGAGCATATCTGCTGTGCCATTGGTGATCCAAAACATCGATGTGGAGTAAATAATAAAAAAGATTGGATAAAAGAAAAATTAAAAGATGGTCATGTATTTAGAAAATTAAATGCTAGAGGTAAAATTTTTATTGAATATGAGCCAATAGAAACTGCTTGGGTACCTATTAGTGGTAAAAACTATGAATATATTTATTGCTTATGGGTAGCAGGGAGGTTTAAAGGCAAAGGAATTGCTAAAGATTTACTAGAATATGCTATAAATGATTCTAAAGAAAAAGGTATGAGTGGAATCTGTACTTTAACCTCTAAAAAGAAAAAACCATTTATTGGAGATAAGAAATTTTTTGAGCATCATGGATTTAAAGTAGTAGATACAGTGGGAGATTATGAATTATTAGTATTACAATTTGATACTAAAGAAGCACCTAAATTTAATGAAAATGTTAAACTTATGAAAATAGATAATCAAGAATTTACTATCTTTTATAGTAACGGATGTCCTTATGCAGAATATGAAGTGAAAGAATTATCAGAATATACAAAAGAAAATAATATTAAGATTAACTTTATAAAAATAGATACACTAGAAAAAGCCAAAAATGTACCTTGCATATTCAATAACTGGGCTAACTTTTATAAAGGTGAATTTGTATCAAATACCATACTAAATGCTAATTCTTTTGAAAAATTAATAAAGGAATAAAAATGAAGTTTATAAAGGCAAAGTCATTACTTTCTAAAGTAAAATATGGTAATGAGTGGTATGGTATTGATTATAATATGAATCTGTATAGAGGTTGTTCTCATAGATGTATTTATTGCGATTCAAGAAGTAATTGTTATCATATAGACAACTTTGATATTATTTGTGGAAAGGAAAATGCTTTATATATTTTGGAACAAGAGTTATCCAAAAAAAGAGAAAAAGGTATTGTTGGAATTGGCTCAATGTCTGACACTTATAATCCATTAGAGAGAATATGAACAAACACGAGGCGCATTAAAACTTATATCGAAGTATGGTTTTGGTGTTTCTATTGATACTAAACGTGATTTAATTTTGAGAGATTTAGATTTATTAAAAGAAATAAAATCAAAAAATAATATAATTATTAAATTTACAATTACTACTCCAAATGATGAATTATCTAAAATAATAGAGCCAAATGTATGTGTATCTTCTAAAAGGTTTCAAGCAATTAAAATATTGTCTGATAATGGAATATTTGTGGGTATTATGATGAATCCTATTTTACCATTTATAACTGATAATGAAGAAGATATAAAAGAATTAGTTAGACGTGCTCATCAAAATGGTGCTAAATTTATTCATACTTATATGGGAATGACTTTAAGAGAAAATCAAAGAGATTATTATTTTAATAAACTAGATCAAAACTTCATTGGTTTAAAAGAAAAGTATATTAAATATTATGGTAATAGATATAATTGTATAGTACCGAATTATAAAAAAATATATAAAGTATTTACTGATGAGTGTAATAAATATGGAATACTGTATGATATGAAAGACATCATTAAGGCATATAAAAAAGAAATAAAATGTAACGAACAAATAACGTTATTTTAGAAAGATAAATTACAATTGGTCGAGGAAATAATGTTAAGAAAATTAGCATAATTGTAGCATCCAATTGATAGAATAAAACAAATAAATAGGATATACTTAATATGGAGATGAGATAAAATGAATTTAGGAAATAATTTATTTCAAGCAAGAAAAAAAGTAGGATTATCACAAGAAATAGTTGCCGAAAAATTAGGCGTAAGTAGACAAACGATTTCAAAATGGGAAACAGATGAAACAATACCTGATATATATCAATCAAAGAAACTAGCTAATCTATATAAATTGTCATTAGATGAGCTGATAGAATTCGATATTGATGTAAAGGAAATAGAAGAAGTGATAAAAAACAGTGATGAAGGAGTAGAAACAAAAATTAATTGGACAAGTGCTTGGGGAAAGAAATATCCAATACTTCTTTCTTATCAAAAAGAAGTTGATATTAAAAAATATGCAAGCAAAATTAGAGAATTATTGGAGGAATTAAAAATAATTCATAAGTATAATGAATTAGATAGTATGTTGGTTTTAAAAGATATACTTTATCATGAATGGAAAAATAATAAGTAAATGCAATTACAATTTATCCCCCTCAATATTAAAAGTCTTTGACAAATTTAAAATTCTTTGGTAAATTTTATTAAAAGGTCTCATATTGATTATGATGAATATGATGCAGAAACCTCACTATTAGAATTAGTGTCATAATTTTAAATTACAATTTGAAAGGAAGTGATAAATATGACAAAATGGTGTAAAGAACATAAAAAAACGATAGGATGGATAATAATTTTAGTAGGTGTAGTCATTGCTTGTACAATAAACTTATTATAGAATACTACGATTTTTAGAATAGATCATATTTATGTGATAAGTAAATTAAAAGCAAATAGAAAATCAATTAAATAATTACTCAAAATCTGTACCTGATTCTAAAAAATTAAATAAGTCATTATTAAGTATATAAGAATTTTATTATAATAAAAAAGATAATGACAAAATATAGTTTTTACGATATAATACAAATAGATGACTAATAAATCACCAGTCATATTTGCCGAATTAGTTAAGGGGTATAACAGAACCATGGTAAGGTTCAGTGAATAGTTCGAGTCTATTATTCGGCACCATAGGGAAATTAGTCGAACTAATTCGACTTTCAAAATATAAAGGTTAATTTCGGTTAATCTTTTTTGTTTGTTTTGGAAGGAGTTTGATTAGTTATGCAAATAGTAAAAGAAAAACTAGACATTGATGAAAAATTGGAAAAGAAAATTAATAATTTACTTAATTTTAATAATATTAAAGCAAAGTTAGAAAATGGGAATATTATTAGTTTAAGCAATACTAATATTGCCTATATAGAGCCACACAGTCTTGAAATAAAAGGAATTACTTATCTTTTCTTTAATGAATGTGAAGATGTCTATATGAATGATTTAAGTAGGTCTATTCCTTTGAAAGAATTAGAACATTTTATTAAGTGTACATTTTAAATACAAATTGAATACGAAAAAAAGCGAAATTATGCTGATTTAGTTTATTGTAATTTAAAATGTAGGTAGTAAAATATGATAAAATGCTTAAATTCTTAAAAAGGAGGAAAGAAATGAATAAGAAGAATGCAGCAATCTATTGTCGTGTCAGCACAGAGGATCAAGCCCGTGAGGGTTATTCTCTACCTGAACAACAAGAGAAGTTAAAAGATTTATGTAAATATCGTGATTATAATATTTATGGTATTTATGAAGATGCAGGAATATCAGGAAAAGATATGGAACATCGACCACAATTTCAAAAAATGCTAGAAAGTGTTAGAAATGGCAAAGTTAATGTAATAGTTGCTTATAAACTTGATAGATTAACAAGAAGTGTTAGAGATTTAGAAATACTAATTAGTGAATTAGAAAAATATAATTGTAGTTTAGAATGTGCAATGGATGATATTAATACTTCTACTGCTAATGGAAGATTCTTTGTAAGAATGCTAACAGTGTTGTCACAACTTGAGATTGAAAGAGTTAGTGAAAGAACTAAATTTGGAATGGTTGGAGCTATCAAAGATGGTCATATTCCAGTCAGAAAAACACTAGGTTTTATGAGAAAAGATAAGAAGTTGATTATTAATCCTGCTGAAAGTGAAATTGTAGAAAGAATATTTGATTTATATTATAAAGGTAAATCCTATCAGCAAATAGCTAATATATTTAATGATGAAAAAGTGCTAAATAAAAAATGGTATGATACGACTATATTAAAAATATTATCTAATCCATTATACAAAGGAGATTTTGTAAGTGGTACTAGGACAAGAAATCCTGTGCTTTACGAGAATGTAGTTGAACCGATTATCTCTAAAAAGTTATGGGAAGACTGTCAGGAGCAAACTAGAAAAAATACAAGAAATTATACTAGAAGAAATGACTATATTTTCTTTCAAAAAATAATTTGTCCAAATTGTCATAAAATAATGGCTTGTAAAGCTCCAGGTGGTTCTAAAAAGAAATATATTTATTATCAGTGTAATAAATGTAAAACTTATGTTAGAGAATATAAGATAGTAGAATTACTAATAGATGAAATAACAGACATAATTGAGTATGATTCGATTGTTAAAAAACACTTTGCTCCACTTTTAAAGAAAAAACTCGAAAATACGAATGAATTACTTTCTAAAGAACTATATATTTTAAAAGATAAAATAATAAGACTTAAGGATGCTTACTTAAATGAAATTATTAATTTATCAGAATATAAAGAAGATAAAACGTATTTAGAAAATAGAATTATTGATGTTGAAAAGAAAATTAAAGAGGAACAAGAATTAGAACAATACAATTTCACATTTGAAGATATAATGCTTAAAAGAGATATAGAAAGTATTAAATGTTTTATAAACCCTTTTTACGAATTAAATTTCCAAGCTAAATGGGACAAATTATCTGTATCAGAAAAACAAGAATTAATAACAAGTTATATTGATTCTATAGAAGTTATTAAAAATGATAAGGATATAAAAATAAAACATATTACTTTCAGGAAAACATTCATTGAAGAATATGCTAATATATTTAATAGTGGTGGTATTAATAGCAATCAAGAAATAAAAGCTAATGATGTGCCTATAAATATTGAAGTATCAGCACCAATGACTAGAGAAGAAATTAAGAGTTATATTAAGAAATTACAATTAAACTTTCCGATTGATTATCAAGAATTAAAGAAAGAGCAAATTAATGATCAAGAGTTTATGCTTAAATATAGTAAAGGCAATTATTTTAATGAACCTTTTAAACTAATACCTATCCTTGATAAATTTAAAATAACTAATTATGGATTAATAGAAGTACCTGTTAGTCCAATAAATATTATAAATGTTGATATTTAAGGTACATCTTTTTGTACCAACAAGAGTTGTATAATTTATTTCAAAATCTTAAATTTTGGTACAAATTAGTATATTTTCAAATGCAAATAAAGGTATATTTGTAATACAATAGTAAAACAAACAGCTGTTTTTATATATTTTTTGCTATTTTTTCGTAATACAAAAGTAAAAAAAAATAATTTTGTAATACAATTTAAAAGTTGGCAAACCCTTTATTTTAAGGATAAACTCGCCACTGGCGAGTTGTTTGTAATACACACTTATCCTGCTAAAAAGTAACTCTTGATTTGGTACATAAAAAATTATAAAACTGTTTGAATTTCTTAAAAGAAAATGTACACAATAACTTTAAAAAGGATATGAAAAGTATTATAATATTTATATAAGTTCAACTATTATTTGTGTACAAATAGATTAATTATATTTTTTGCTAATCTATCATACAAATAGTAATTTGTCGAACAGATAGGAGTGGTAAATATGTCAAAATGGTTTAAAGAGCATAAAAAAACAATAGGATGGATAATAATCCTAATAGGTATAGTTGTTGCTTGTGCAATAAATTTATTGTGGTAAATTACAATTTATGGAGTTGATAGTTTATGAATAAAGAGATATTGTTATTAAATATAGATAAAGTTCATACTACAAAAATGGGTATAGATAGAATTAAGAAAAATCTTAAACTAGATACAAATGATGTAGTTGATTATTGCAAAAATAAAGTTTTAGATAAAAAATGTAATATATATAAACAAGGCAAGAATTGGTATTGTGAAATTGATAATATAAAGATAACTATTAACTCATACAGTTATACGATTATTACAGCACATACTATTCACTAAATTACAATCTAGAGGTGTAAGATGGAATATAAAGAATATGGATCAAAGAATAATGATACTATAATTTTATTGCATGGTGGCGGTCTTTCTTGGTGGAATTATATAGATGAAATAGGATTGCTTGAAGATGAATTTCACATAGTTATCCCTATACTAGACGGACATTCGAATAGTGATACAAATTTTACTTCCATTGAAAGTAATGCTTTAGAAATAATAAATTTTATAAATGATAATTATAATGGAAAAGTAAAACTAATTGGAGGATTATCATTAGGAGGACAAATATTGTTAGAAATACTATCTAAAAATCCCAATATATGTGAATATGCTATTGTTGAAAGTGCTTTGGCAATTCCTATGAATTTTACTTATAAAATGATAGAGCCAACATTTAATTTATCATATTGTTTAATAAGTAAAAAATGGTTTTCAAAACTACAGTTTAAAAGTTTAAAACTTAAAAACAGTTTGTTTGATATGTATTATGAAGATACTTGTAAAATTACAAAAGATAATTTAATTGCTTTTATGAAGTCAAATTCTAGTTATGAAGTAAAAGATACTTTATCACATACTAGAGCAAAAGTGCTTGTATTGGTAGGAAGCAAAGAAAGACCTATTATGAAAAAATCGGCAACTAAAATTGCTAATTTAATACCAAATAGTGAACTTGATGTACTACAAGGATATTATCATGGGGATATTAGCATAAATCATGCAGATGATTATGTTGAGAGAATAAAGAGATTAGTTCGCTAAATTACAAGTATACTTTAAGATGTAAATAATTTAATATTTATATCTTATTT
>CAOJDX010000001.1 GCA_948433435.1 uncultured Clostridia bacterium | reverse complement strand
GGAACAAATAACCCAAGTACTGGAACAGGATCAGGAAGTGGAAATACAGGAACAAATAACCCAAGTACTGGAACAGGATCAGGAAGTGGAAATACAGGAACAAGCAAACCAAGTACTGGTGCAGGATCAGGAAGTGGAAATACAGGAACAAGCAAACCAAGTACTGGTGCAGGATCAGGAAGCGGAAATACAGGAACAAATAACCCAAGCACTGGAACAGGATCAGGAAGTGGAAATACAGATATAAATCCAGATTCTGATAAAAATGGTTCATTAGATCAAAATACTGACAATACTAAAGAAACAGAACAAACGAATGATCAAAACAATAAAGAAAGTACATTAGTGAAAGTACCTGATACAGCTCAAGATTATCCAAAGTATATGTACATAATAGGGATAATTATCTTAATAACAGGTCTAAGAGTAATTTCTCTTTCCTTAAAAAAATAATGATAGATAAATATAGTTTTAAAGAAGATTTTATATCTTCTTTTTTTGTTCGAAATTATTAAAATTTTAAATTTTTCTTCTGAATAAAAAAGGACGAAGGTTCATACTCTTTATTAGGTGATTATATTGCTAAAAGATAAGGCCTTAAAAAAAATACTAATAACTTCCATTACAATGTTAATTCTGCTAACCTTATACCTAATTCCCAATATTCAACAAGAACAGACGTTAAAAACCAATTTAGAATTAGAATATATTAGTGGAGTAGGGACCAATAGTATTTATTTGTTAGATAAAAATAATTATTTAGTAAAAACGAAGATCCTTTTAACAGAAAAGGAATTAGAAAAACAAATAACAACTTTAATTAATAATTTAATCGTCAACAAGAAAAATACTTTTCCCGACTCTTTAATTGGTACAATTCCTGAAAAAACAAAATTATTAAGCGTAAATATTGCTAATAATGTAGCAATTTTAAACTTTTCTAAAGAATTTTTAACTGTAAGCAGTAAGGTCGAAGATAGAATGTTTGAAAGTATAGTATTTTCTATTATGGATTTAAAAAATATCGATGGTATTATTATTAAAATAGAGGGAGAAACATTAGGTAATTATCCAAATAGTAAAGTTCCACTTCCATCTGTATTAACAAAAGATATTGGAATTAATAAGAAATATCATATTACTAGTAGAAAAGATATTAATAAAGTAGTTATCTATTATTTAGAAAGAATAGATGAAGTTAATTATTATGTACCTGTTACTAAATATGTAAATGATTCACGAGATAAAATTAAGATTGTAATCGATAATTTAACAACAAGTTACATTTATGAACCTAATTTAATGAGTCTTTTAAATGCTAATGCAAAGCTAAATTCATATAAAGAAGAAGAGGGAGTTATGTTCTTAGATTTTAATAATAATATTTATAATAATAAAGATACTATTTTAGAAGAAGTAGTTTACTCTATATGTTATTCTATATTCGATAACTATGATGTACAAAGTGTTGTATTAACAGTAGATAGTAATAATCAAAAGCAAATTAATAAAAGTGATTTATTTTAAAAAGCCCTCCGCTTTTGAGTATACTAATACTAGGAAAATAAATATGAAAGATCACTTATTATAGATTATTTAAAATAAAAGTTTTTAATCAAAATGATGATTTAGACTTCTAGTTGACACAATTTCACTCACAAAAATTCTTTTTAATACAAAAAAAGCAAATAGAATTTGACAAAATAAAACATTTGTGTTATAATATGTGTACTTTGAAGATAATGTTCAACAAAGAAGTTATAATTAGATATAAGGGGGTGTCTAAATATGACAGAAGTAAAAAGTTCTTATATATTTGAATATTTAGATGAAAATGATTTTAGAAAGAAAGAAAGATCTGTAAGAAAATATAACATGTTAGCTTATAAAAAACTTACTTTTGAGTTTTATCCTGAACTTCGTAAAGGAAATTTCTTAGGAGAAAAAGTAAATGAAGATAAGAAGGCAAAAACGGAGAGTTATGAATTAAAGTTACCAACAGATGAATTGTTTACTAAAGTTCATGGGGAAATAAGACTACATTATACTGTTTATCTTGACAAAAAGATTATTCTACTAACTAATATTACACCAGAAGGAATTTTAGACGAAGGTCATCGTGCAGAACTTAAGGCTTATAAGGGTGTAATGATTTCAAAGGCTGACCCAGAACGCGATATGTTTAAAATAAACTTATTAAATAGACTTGGAAAATAATAGAAATATTATTTTTTTGTTAAAAAAGGGGAGAGTAAAAATGGTTGAAGAAATGAGTGGTAAATATATAACTTTAAGAGCTAACTTTATCAATATCTTAAGGAAAGACAAAGTTTTAGAAATAGACGATTTGTATAAGTATGTAAGTAGAGAATTAAAGATGGAGGTATGTGAATTTTCTACAAAATTAGAAAATGCATATAAATATGGACAATTGGATAGGGAGCAGAAAATTAAGTTAGACGAAATCAATCAAAAACTCTTAACTTATTCAAAGGAGAATAGACGAGAAAATTCTATACCTAGAAATATCTATTATGATAAATATCGTGATTTAATTGAAAAGTTAAAGGTTTTAAGTACAATGGAAAATTTGGGAGGACTTGAATTAGCTGCCTCTTTAAAAGAAGAATTGAATTATACCGCAGTAAATTTACAAGATAGAATCAAAGTACTTAGAAAACATGATTTTTTAACAAATGACGAGTTAGAATCACTTTCTAGAATTTATACTAAGATAAAAAATTCTTACAAAGAGAAGTCCTCAGAAGTCTGTATTCCACCAACAAAAACGCTTTCAAACGAAGA
Source organism: uncultured Clostridia bacterium (assembly GCA_948433435.1). Taxonomy (GTDB): domain Bacteria; phylum Bacillota_I; class Bacilli_A; order RF39; family UBA660; genus UBA2730. Next base: position 163,900 of record CAOJDX010000001.1, on the reverse strand, counting down.
ATTGATGAATTTTTCTACAATTATTGAGGAATTTATGGAGTCTGGTAAAAACCTTTTAGAGTATAGATATGATAAAGGAACACTTATAACTCCTAAAAAATTTAATGCTAAATTGAAATATATTGAAAAATATACTCCAGAACTATATAAAGAATATATAGACTATACCCAGGAAAGAAAAAATTATCTAAAAAGAATAGTTATGGAAACAATAAATTATTTAATAGACAAAATAGAGAATGGTATTCCATTAGAAGATGGTCAAAAAAGAGACTTTGATATATTAGATTATTATCTACTAATAGATATTCCTTTTGCTGATTATGTAGCATTTTTTAAAGCAAATAGTACCAATAATACACAAATAAAACTACTAGGTACTTTTTATAAAGAAAACTCATCCAAAGAACTCCCTAATAAAGAAATTCTTAAATTTTTAAATTATAAATTTAGAAGAAATAATATGGATATCTCTGAAGAGATAAAGCTGGAAATTTTAAATTATTTATATCAGTATAGAATACCTATTACTGCTGCAACAATACGTGTGGAAATAGATCGATATGTTAGTAATACTCTATATGAAAAGGATGTCTTATTAAGTAAAGTTAGGAAAGGAATAAGAGAACATGTTAGAAGATAGATTGGACTTTTTTAGAGAATTACTAGATGAAGAAGCTATAAATACTTATATGAGACTTTCAAGGATAGAGGATGAAGCAATACTGAGTATAGAAATACTAAATATCGAGGCTTCTCTTAAAAAAACGATAAAAATAAAAAATATGGAAAACTTTAATGAACAAATTATTTTATTGAATAATTATTTAATGTATAAAGTGAACTGCTTAGTGAAAGGGTTGAATGAGAATTGTCATTTAGGAGAGACTCTTAAGTTAGCAAAACAAGCTTGTAAAGAAGAAAAGCAGTGTTTAATTTTATTAAAAAAGGCTCTTGACTATTCCACAAAAAATCAAATTGATCTCAATCATAATAATAATGTGTCAACAATTTTATTATGTATGTTTGCTCTAAATCAGTTAAGTAAAAAAAGAGATGAATATTGTAAAGAACAATATGTAAAGACAGAAAGTGAGTTTAAAGGTATTTCTGTATGGTTTCCAAAGGAAAAAGAATATGATTTATCTAAAAATATAAGTGATATTGAAAAAGTAAAACAGTATTCTCTTAATTCATTAAGAAGATAAAAAAATGTATCAAATTAAATACATTTTTTTATTTGAATTATTACATTACTAAAAGGACTATACTAGTGATTGTCTAATGAGTTATGGAAACAATAAATTATCTAGCGATATATTAGTAAAATAATAAAGGTAATGAATAAAAAATTAATTTAATACCACTCTAATGAAGAGAGGCATTTTTTAACTATTGAAAAAATAAAATCTCTGTGTTAATATAATACTATATAGAATAAAATTGGGGTGATAATATGAAAACAAGTATTAAATTTATTTATGATTTTCCTTTTGTTAAACAAATTATAGGATATTTGCTAATACCTTTTCTGATTTTTATTATAATTTGCAGTATTGCTTTATTAATCTATTCAGCCAAACATAAAAATCATGAAGATCCTATTTACAAATATAGAATTAATTTAGCAAGTCTTATTGTAAGTATATTGGTAATTATTGTATTTTTAGCCATTTTAACAGGTTTTGCTTTGGCATTCAAAAAACAAATGGAGTCTAGCGATGCTACTTTTGTTCTTTCCTACTTTGTTGTAGGTTCTCCTATTGTTCCACTAATTGCCTTACTTATTCTATTTATTAAAATGATTCGATTAATGAAAAATAAGCCAAAAAAAGAGGAAGTTCAAAAAATAGCAGATTCTCAAAACTTAAATCTAATGATGGAGGAAGTCGATAATCCGAATCAAAACAACGTAACAATAGAAACATTTCCCCAACCTCAACTTCCTCCCGAAGTAATAAATCAACCCCCACAAATAACTCCAGATTCTACTGAACCACAGATTGAGAAAGAAAAAACGGATATAGAACTGTTATAATGAAACAAAATATCAAAGTAATTATTTTCATTATTATTTTAGTTTTATTAATCATATTACCACCATTTTTTAGAGTAATCTTTCCAAGAGATAAAGATAATTTAACGATAAATTCTAATAAAAAATTATTTTGTCAGACCAAGACTGCAGATAATTATACCATCATTTATGAGACTAATTATAAAAATGATAAAGTAGATAAAATTAAAATAAAATTTATGAATAATGAAAAAAATAATTCTTCCATTACTTCCTCATTATTTTATCATCAAGTAGATTACTTTTGTGGGTTACCTAATAGTACTTACCAATATATAAATACTGATATTATTATCAATTTAAATCAAAAAGTTTATCAAGCCAATAAGCATGATAAAACAATTCAAAGTATGTATCAATCATATTCTAAAGTAAAAAAATATTATGAGAAGTTAGGCTATACTTGTAAGTAATAATATTCATCAAAAATTAGTTCTTTATTTTTAATTTTTAAAATTGGTACTTTAATCTTTTCTTTATTACTTAATTCTTTAAGTAATATTTTTTTATTTTTCAAAACACTATCAATATACATATAATCACTATTTACTTTTAATACTTCATGCAATTTGTTTTTAGCAATAACAATAGAACCCTCTTTATTAATTTCTTTCTGTTTTTGATAATAATCTTGAAACTCTTTAATAATTTCTTTTTTTTGATCATTGCTAATAATGATATTTTGCACTTTCTTTAAATAAATTTTTTTAGGAGAGTGATTAATGATATTTTTGAAAGCGGTCTCCAAATTTTTGGAACTTCCTCTTCTATACTTATAAGTATAAGAAACACCGTTATCTTTCTTAGTAGGAATAATCTCTTGCATAACTACCTTATAAATATCTTGCTCTTTTTCGATAGTGATATTACTAATGATTGAAAGACTATTTAATTCTTTATATTTAGTACAGCCACTACATAATAAAAGAATTAAAATTATTATAAATATAAATTTCTTTTTCATCTAAAATGTCCTCTCTTCAAATTATCAGTTAGTAAAGGATTTCTATATTTTTCACCCTTATTTTCTTCTTTTAAAAAGGTATCTTTCATTTCTTTTCGATTAAAAGGAATAAAAGGTGCTAGATAATGTCTACCAAAACATTTAAGGGTAGCTAGACGGATAAGTAAAATGATTAAACCAATAATAACACCTTCTAAACCAAAAAAAGCTGCTAAGAAAATCATAATAAGACGCCACCATCTAATAGCACTAACTAGTTCAATAGAATTGAAAACAAGTCCTGAAATTGCTGATATTGCAACAACAATAATCATAATAGGAGAGATGATTCCCGCCGAAACAGCAGCATCTCCCAAAATTAAACCACCTAGGATAGACACCGCATTACCACTAGTAGAAGACATTCTAATATCACTTTCTCGTAAGATTTCAAAACTTATCATCATGAGAATAGCTTCGATAATCGCTGGAAAGGGAACCGACTCACGTTGAGCTTTTAAAGAGAGGAGAAGGTCTAGACTAATTAGATCATGATTATGAGTGGTAACCATAATATAGAAGGCAGGAATAAAAATAGCAATAAAGAAGGCAATTAATCTAATAATTCTAATAAAAGATATATTAATAGGTTTTTGATAATAATCATCAACGGTATGAAAAAAATCGATAAAAAAATTGGGCATGATTAAAACATAGGGACTAGTATCTACTACAACAGCAACTTTTCCTTCCAAAAGAGCCATACAAACTTTATCTGGTCTTTCCGTAGTCATAATAGTTGGAAAAAAACTAGAGTTTTTAGACTCTAAATTTTCTTTTAAATAAGTAGAATCAAGAATTCCATCAATATCTATTGTTGAAAGTTTCAACTTTACCTGTTCTATTAAATCTTCATCCACAATTCCCTTAATAGATAAAATACCAACTCTAGTCTTGGTAATTCTCCCAATTTCCAAATCTCTACATTCCAATTGAGTAGACTTTATTCTTCTTCTAATTAATCCTAAATTAGTGTTAAAAGTTTCTGAAAAAGCATCTTTACTTCCCTTAATACTAAGCTCTGACTCTACAGTAGCTATCCCACGATCAAGATTGGCTCTCATTTCAATAGCAGTGATTTTGTTTGTAATAATCACTAAAAATCCATTATTAACATAGTTAAAAATTTCATTTTCCTTAATTTCTTTTAAATTACAGTCAGGAAGTACATTTTCTAAATGACGAAGTTCCTTTCTTTTCAAAGTAATTAAATTTTCTAAAATGAAGTCACTACAATCACTAGTAGAAACTAATACCTCATTAAAAATCACCCATACTTTTTTTCGATCAATAGTAATAGGTTTATATATATAGTCACTACTATGAATTGTTTTCTCTTTCAGTTTATCTATAAGCATAGTAATTTTCCTCCATTATTAGTATGGTAAAAAGAAAAAGATTTATGTATAATAGATATGGTGAGTGCTTTTGAATATAAGAATAAAAAAATTAGATGATTATGGTCGAGGAATTGCTTTTGTTAATGGAAAAATAACTTTTATCAATAATGCTCTAGAAGATGAATTAATAGAGTATCGATTAAATAAAGAAAAAAAGAAATACAACGAAGCTACTGCCTTACAAATATTTGATTTACACAAAGATAGAATAGAAGCAAATTGTCCATATTTTTTTCTTTGTGGCGGTTGTCAATTACAACATATGAGTTTTTCTTATGAAAATACTTTTAAAGTTCAAAAGGTAAAAGAAATTTTGAAAAAATTTTCTAAAATAGAAGTAAATAATTTACAAATCATTTCCAAAAGTCCTAATCATTATCGGAATAAGGTAACGTTTACAGTCAATAAAAATAAACTAGGACTCCTAAGAGCTAAAACAAATGATTTAATAGAAGTAGCTCATTGTAAACTTATTCATAATAAACTGAATAAAATAGTTGAAGTGTTAAAAGTATTATTAACAAAGGAAACTGGCATTTCTAAAATCATGTTAAGAATAGGTAATAAGACTAACGAAGTGATGATTTCTATTACAGGAAATGTAAAAGATACTGCTAGCTTTCTTAATTTAGCTGATAGTTTAATAATTAATGGAATTCCTATGAATCAGGATCATATCACATCTTATATTATGGACAAAAAATTTCAGATCAATCACTGCTCATTTTTCCAAGTAAATGATGAAATTGTTGAATGTTTATATCAAGAAATTATTGATATCATCAAAAATATTCATGCTAGAAAAGTCTTGGATTTATATTGTGGTGTTGGAACAATTGGAATATCTATTTGTCCTTATGTTCAAGAAGTAATAGGGGTAGAAGTAGTAAAAGAAGCTGTGGCAGCAGCTGATCATAATAAGGTACTAAATGGAGCTAAAAATATTTCCTTTATTCATTCCAAAGTAGAAGATATTATAGAAAAGTTACCCAGAGAGTTCGATACGGTTATAGTAGATCCCCCAAGAAGTGGACTAGACTCAAAAACAAAAAAAGTTTTAATAGAATTAAAACCTACTCACATTCTTTATATTTCCTGTGACCCCATTACTTTAGCTAGAGATTTAAAAGAACTAAAAGAAATTTATCGAGTTGAAAGCGTAAAACTATTCAATATGTTTCCTAGAACATATCATGTTGAATCATTAGTGTTTTTAAAATTAAATGATGAAGTAAAACTATAAATAGAACATTAGAAATTTTGTTTTAGCAAAGCTTTTCATTATAGTATTTTTATGGAAACTGATAAGAAATAAGACAGAGATATAATTAATAGTAGTATATAAATCAATTATACGAGAGGAATAGGAATGAGAATATGGAAAGATATTTAGAAAAAGAATATATGATAAAAGCTTTAAAATTTTATAATATCAAGAAAATAGATAAAATATTATCACTCTTAGAAATAGTTCACCAAGATGAACAATTACACAATTTAATTGTTAAGTTCCATCATCTTTTATATATTGATAAAACTGATCATTACAAAAAGATAAAGAAATATGATAATGACGAAAGAAATGTCAAAGAGTTAAATCCCATAATTATCCTAACTGGTTATATTATTCATCTTCAAAATATGATGAGAAGAAACTTTGATCTATATCAAATGGAAAAGCAAATTAATGTGATATATACTATTTTAATGAAAAAGATTATAACTTTTGACGATTTGCAATGGTCAGCTAGATTAATTAGGGGGAATCTAATAGAACTTGGTGTACTTCAGTATGAGGTCATGCATTACATTCCTCCATTTTTAGAAGAGCATGCTTCAAAAAAATTGATCAAAATCCATATTCCGAAAAGTTCACAATTAAATGATATAGAAGTTCAGAATTCTCTAGAACAAATAGATAAAGTATTAGCAAGATATTATCCAGAATTACCACCAGAAGAACTTATTTATTACACAGAAAGTTGGCTTTTAAGCCCTGAACTTTTAGAAATATTACCAGAAGATAGTAATATTATTAAATTTCAAAAGCATTTTGAGATAATTGGTTTACGAGAAAATGCTACTGATTTTATCAAATTTATTATAAATAATGAAGAGAGAAAAAATACAATTTTGCAAGCTAAAATAAAAGGCTATTTAGAACAAGATAGAAAATTACACTTAGGAACAGGAATGTTAATTCGAAATCAAAAAGCAAATAACAGAATATAATATAAATGGTTGACGACAAGACCATTTTTATTATATAATCATTTCTGTTAGGCTGCTAACAAAAAAATAAAGTGGGTGAAAAAGGTGAGTAAAGATTCAATTTTATTTGAGCTAAAAGAAATAAATAGACTAATGATCAAAAAAATAATATACGACACTAAAAAAGAAAATCCATCACCATTATCTCCTGTACAAGTAAAAATTATCAATTATCTTTTAGAACATAGAAAGGAAAGAGTTTATCAACGAGATTTAGAAAATGTATTAAATATTAGAAGATCAACAATTTCAGGAATTTTACAAACTATGGAAAAAAATAATATCATTAGAAGAGTAGAAGTTGCTGAAGATGCTAGAATTAAGCAAATTATTCTTACAGAAGTTGCTCTCAAAAAAGATAAAGAAATGAAGAAAAGATTTCAGGAAATAGAAAAGATAATTCGAAAAAAAATTTCAAAAAAAGATTTAGAGACCTTTTTACAGGTTACTACTCAAATTAAAGAAAATTTAAAAGAAGGGAATGATTAAATGTTTAAATTATTAAAGAAATTTACCAAAAAAGATCTTTTATTGATTTTGTTTTGTATAGTTCTAATTGTTTTTCAAGTATGGTTAGATTTAAAATTACCAGATTATATGTCAGAAATTACAGTTTTAGTACAAACTGAAGGCAGTAAAATAGAAGACATTTTGCTACAAGGCAGCTATATGTTGGCATGTGCTGGAGGAAGTTTATTTTCTGCTATTATAGTAGGTTACCTAGCTTCGTTAATTTCTGCTACTTTTTCTAAAAATATTCGTCAAAAAATATTTGAAAAGGTAGAAAGTTTTAGTATGGAAGAAATTAAAATGTTTTCTACCAGTAGTCTAATCACTAGAACCACTAATGATATTACCAACATTCAAATGTTTATTTCAATGGGACTACAAATGATGATTAAAGCGCCCATTACTGCTTGTTGGGCAATATTAAAAATATTAAATAAAAGTTGGGAATGGAGTGCTCTAACAGGAGTTGCCGTTCTAATATTAATTGGAACAGTAGGTCTTTTAATGATCACAGTTCTTCCTAAATTTAAAATTGTTCAAAAATTAATCGATAATATTAATGAACTAACCCGTGAAAATTTAACAGGTATTCGAGTAATTCGTGCGTTTAATGCCGAAAAATATCAAGAAGAAAAATTTGAAAAGGGAAATACTCAATTAACCAATACCCAATTATTTAATCAAAAAATGATGTCCATTATGTCACCTGTTATGTATTTAATTATGAATTTATTGACATTAGGAATATACTTTATTGGAGCTAATTTAATTAGTAAGGCAATATTCGCTGATAAAATAAGTTTATTTAGTGACATGGTTGTTTTCTCATCTTATGCTATGCAAGTTATCATGTCTTTCTTAATGCTTGCAATGATTTTTATTATGTATCCAAGAGCTGCTGTATCAGCTGAAAGAATGAATGAGGTGATAGATACAGAACCTAAGATAGTTGATGGAAAAGGGCAAAAAAACACAAAAACAAAAGGAAAAGTTGAATTTAAAAATGTTTCCTTTAAGTATCCAGATTCTGATGAATATATTTTAAAAGATATTTCCTTTACTGCTAATATGGGAGAAACTATCGCTTTTATTGGCTCAACTGGAAGTGGAAAAAGTACTTTGATCAATTTAGTTCCCAGATTTTATGATGTAACAGAGGGGGAAGTTTTAATTGATGATGTTAATGTAAAGGACTATACATTAGAACAACTACATAATAAATTAGGATATGTACCCCAAAAAGCAGTGATGTTTAATGGGAGTATTAAAGCTAATGTTAGTTACGGAAGAAAAGGAAATGAAAAGATAACAGATAAAAAAATTAAAGAGGCAATTAAGGTTGCTCAAGCTGAAGAATTTGTTCTAAAAATACCTGATCAATATGAACATAATATTGCTCAAGGAGGAACTAATGTATCTGGTGGTCAAAAACAAAGACTAGCAATTGCTAGGGCAATCGCTCGAGATCCTGAAATATATATATTTGATGATTCTTTCAGTGCTCTTGACTATAAAACGGATTATCTGCTTCGTACTAAATTAAAGGAATATACTAAAAATGCTACTAGTCTGATTGTTGCTCAGAGAATAGGTACTATCATGAATGCCGATAAAATAATTGTTTTAGAAGACGGAAATTGTGTTGGAATGGGAACACATAAAGAATTACTTAAAAACTGCGACGTTTATAAGGAAATATCTTATTCACAGCTTTCAAAGGAGGAATTAGAACATGAGTAATGCAGAAAATAAAACAGCTTCAAATTCACGTCATAGACATGGACCAGGCCCAGGTGCTTTTGAAAAGCCTAAGGATTTAAAAATAGCTGTAAAAAAAATGATTCAGTATTTACAACATTTTATTCCTTTAATCATTATTGCCTTAGTATTAGCATCCCTAAGTTCAGTCTTCTCTATAATTGGTCCTAATAAATTAAGTGATTTAACAGATAAAATTTCTGCAGGTCTGATTATTAATGAAAAAAATTTGAAATTGATATCAGAAAATATTACAGATAATTTAAAAGAAGAAAATCTTCAAGAACTCTCACAACATATCTTTAACTTACAACTAGATGCTGAAAAAATGAGAGAAATACAATTATCTTCTGAAATAGCACTAGAGGAAAAAATAAAGTTTAGAGAAATAATTAGTGCTACAAGGAATAATTCTCAAGAACTAATTCAGAAAATCTCCTCACTGTCACCTAGTACAAAGAATATTATTTTTGCCGATAAAACTTATCAAGACGTTCTTATTACAGCAGAGGATCAAATCAAATATCTTGACTTGATTAGCACAATGGATAGTGAAAACAAAAGTACTGAGATGATTGAAAAAATTCCAGCTAGTATTAAAAAGATTATTTTACCAACTTATAAAATAAATAATAAAGAGATTACAACAGAAGATAAAGTTAAATTTTTATCTACTATGAGTGGAGCAAAAGATTTTAAAAATCCCACTAAAATTTATAAAAAACTAGATAAATTACCTAATTCAATTAAGGAATTAATTGAACCTAATATGGATTTTAAGTATATTAAGAATCTTAGTTTGTTTTTATTAATTCTTTACTTAATTAGTGCATTATTTAATTTTATTCAAAGTTTTATCATGGCAACAGTTGCCAACAACTTTGCTAAGGAATTAAGACAAAAAATTTCAATTAAGTTAAATAAGTTACCTTTAAAGTATTTTGATCAAAATAGTTATGGAGATATTTTATCTAGGGTTACAAATGATGTTGATACGATAGGAATATCTATGTATCAAAGTTTAGGTTCTTTAGTAGGAGCAACTACCTTATTTGTAGGCTCTATTATAATGATGTTTGCTACTAACTGGATTATGGCTATTACTGCTATATTATCATCATTACTAGGCTTTGTCTTAATGTTTATTATTTTAGGAAAATCACAAAAATATTTTACTGCAAGGCAAGTAGAATTAGGAAAATTGAATGGTCATATAGAGGAGATATATTCTTCACATAATGTAGTAAAAGCCTATAATGGAGAAAAAGAAGCTTCTGAAATTTTTGATCAATTAAATGATAATGTCTATGAATGTAATAGAAAAAGTCAATTTCTATCTGGATTAATGCAACCAATCATGGCTTTTATTGGAAATTTTAGTTATCTTGCTGTGTGCATTGTGGGCGCTCTGTTAGTAATGAATAATAATATTACTTTTGGTGTAATAGTAGCTTTTATGATCTATGTTAGACTATTTACTAATCCACTTTCTCAAATTGCTCAAGGAATGACCCAACTTCAAACAACAGCTGCTGCAAGTGAGCGAGTATTTGAATTTTTAGAAGAAGAGGAAATGGAAGATGAAAGTGCCTTAACGAAAGTTTTAACTAATCAGGAGGCTAAAGGAAATATTGAATTTTCTCATGTAAAATTTGGTTATAATGAAGATAAAGTAGTTATTAAAGACTTTAACTGCAAGGTTAAAAAGGGACAAAAAGTTGCTATTGTAGGACCAACTGGTGCTGGAAAAACAACTATGGTAAATTTATTAATGAAATTTTACAATATTAATTCTGGTGATATCAAAATCGATGGTATATCTATTAAAGAATTAACAAGAGAAAATATTCATCAGTTGTTTGTTATGGTTTTACAAGATACATGGTTGTTTAATGGTACAATTAGAGATAATATCAAATATAATAAAGAATCAGTAACAGATGAAGAGATTTGGAATGCTTTAGAAACCGTAGGAGTTGATCATTTTGTTAAGACTTTACCTAATGATTTAGATTTTGAATTATCGGATAATGAAGCCGTTTCGGCTGGCCAAAAACAGTTATTAACAATTGCTCGTGGTATGATTGAAAATGCTCCGTTCTTAATTTTAGATGAAGCCACTTCTTCAGTAGATACAAGAACCGAAGAATTAGTTCAAAAAGCAATGGATAAATTGACAGAAGGAAAAACAAGTTTCATTATTGCTCATAGACTATCTACAATTAAAAACGCTGATATAATTCTAGTAATGAAGGATGGAAATATCATTGAACAGGGAAATCATAATGAGTTAATTAAGAAAAAAGGCTTTTATGCCGATTTATATAATTCACAATTTGAAAGTTAGAAATTTCTAACTTTTTCTTTTATGTTTTTAACAGTATCTTAGAAATCTTTCTTGATAAAGTGATCTGAGGGAGGGGAAGCTTTTACTTACCTTTTTCAAAGTAAATATGGAGTTTACAAAAAATACTTTGCAAGAAAAAAACTCTTGGATAACTTGTGAAGGAATATATTATACCTCCCCATATGATATAGGTATCTTCATTATGTGTATATAATACTTCTTCTTTTTCAGTACGTATAGTTCATATTAATCTTGACTAAAATAAAAACTAATAGGAATTTTACTTTTCACTATTAGTTTTTAATTTTGGTATTTCAAAATAGAAAGTAGCCCCTTTATTTATAATAGATTTCACACCATAAGAGTAATGATGTTCTTCTAAGATATTTTTTACAATAGATAGGCCAAGACCTGTACCAACTAAGTTTCTTTTATGTTTTTTTTGATTCTTATAATATTTATCCCAAATATATTTTATTTCCTCTTCATTGATACCACTTCCTGTATCTATAATTTCTACTAGAATATTTTCTCTTTCTTGAACTTTAATTGTAACTAGGTTATTCTTACCTGTATAATTAATCGCATTATTAACTAAGTTGTAAATAACTTGTTCAATTTTTTTTCTATCAGCCCTAATCATAATTCTTTTTTTTGAATGGACAAATTGAAAAGTATATCTTTCTAGTTCATGGAGAATACGATACCGTTTAATAATAGTATCAATTAACTCAATTAAATCAAATTCCTCTAAAGATAATTGACTAATTTCTGATTGCATTTTTGAAAGAGTTAAGATATCATTTACAAGAACTGTTAAACGATCTGTTTCTTCTATAATAATATTTAAATTATCTTGTCTTTTTTGTTTGTTGCCATAATTTAAATCTCTAGCCATTTCTGCATAGGCCTTAATCATTGTTAAAGGAGTTTTTAAATCATGAGAAACATTCGCCATTAAATCACGTCTCAATTCTTCCGTTTTACTAAGTTCATTTTTCGTATAGTTTAATGTTTCTACAAGTTCATTAATTTCCTCAATATCTTCCTCTGTTTCAAAATGAACATCATATTTACCAGTTGCCAAAGCCTTTGCAGAAGTATTGATTTTGACAATTGGTTTGGAAATATATTTGGAAATAAAATAGGCAACAATAAAAGATAAAATAAATACTCCGACAGTAACATAAAGTAGTTGATTTTTTAGTATTTGAGTTGTAGAATCCATAGGATCAATAGAGGTATTGATAAAAGCATATAAATTATCATTCAATTTTACGGCATATATTAATGTATTATTTTTAAATCTTGGATTTTCTAATTCATATAATTGATTTTTTTGATCACTCATAATAAAATCTTGTTTATAAGTATAGCTATTTTTGATATCAATCATACAACCACTAGAAATAATGGAAGAAGTCTGTAGGGAAGAAGAGGTTCGATCTGTTATCTCAATGCAAATACCTTTATCATAAGCAAGATTATCAAGAAGTAGGGAAACATTCTCATTATTTTTGTTAAAACGCAATATATTAGCTACTTTTTGCAGTTCTCTTTTTTTTGCATGACGATAATAGGTATTCAAAAATATAACTTGAAAGAACCATAAAAAGGCTAAAATAATAAGCGAAAATAACACTAAATATTTCCATATTTTAATGGTAAGAGAATTTTTATTCAGTTTCTTTTTCATCACTAAATTTATATCCTATTCCACGTATTGTTTCAATATAAGAACGATATTTTCCCAAATTATTTCTAAGCATTTTTATATGAGTGTCAACTGTTCGATCATCACCAAAAAAATCATATCCCCAAATTTTCCTCAAAAGTTGTTCTCTTGAAATAGCAATATTTTTATTTTCTATTAAATAAACTAGAATTTCGAATTCCTTAGGAGTTACATCGACTTTTTTTTGATCAATTTTTATAGTATGGGCTGGTACATTGATTTTCAAAGAATCTATCTCATAGGTAGTCAATTCCATTCTCTTACTTCTAGCAGCTAGTGCCTTTATTCTAGCGATTAATTCTTTTGGAGAAAATGGTTTTGTCACATAATCATCAATTCCTAGATCAAACCCTTGAAGTTTATCATATATCTCATCTCTAGCAGACAAAATAATTGTCGGTATTCTTTTTTCTTTTGACAAATTTTGCAATAAAGTAAAACCGTCTACTTCAGGCATCATAATATCCAAAATTAAAATATCATAATGATTAGTTTCTAATTTTTCTAAGGCTTCTTTTCCATCAGATGCTTCATCTACAAGATAATTTTCCGCTTTAGCATATTCTTTAATAACTTCTCTAATATTTTTTTCATCATCGACAATTAAAAGTTTCATTCTATCACCTCATCTAAATTATAACAAGTATTTGTGAATAATGAGTGAAATTAATGAATTTTAGTGGGTTGTAAATAGGAAAAATAAGGAATATTTCTTAAAATACCAAAAATGATTAAAATAACAATCAGAACAAGATAAATTTTTTCTTGGGTACTTTTTTTCATTAACTTGTATGAAATAAAATGGTTAATCATCAAAAAGATCGCCATAGGAATCAAAATAAATAATAGGGGATTATATCGAAATGCTTGATAAAAATCACCTTTAAAAATACTAAGACACATTCTAGTAATTCCACAACCAGGACAATATAAGTTAGTAATTTTATAAAAAGGACAATAAATAAATTTAAAAATATTCATAAAAAAAAGGACTCCTCCTTTTAATTTGCTTGAACCATATCATTTATGTCATTTTGAGCTAGAGCATAAACAACGATTCCTAGTCCAAAAAGTTGTAAAATCAAATAAATGACAGAGTTATCATTTGCTGGAAGCTTTCTTTCTGTTTTAGCATTATAACTTGCTTTACCCATTAAGTATGCCCAATAAAATTCATAGATTCCACAGGTTACTAAAGTAAGTAAGAAACAAGTACCACCCTTTAATCTAGAATCATTACTTAATTTACCCATATCATCAGTAACACAAATAAACCAGTAAATTGCATAGATCCCACATGTTACAATACTCAAAATAATGCTTACAGCAATATCTCTTTGTTTGATTCCATAATTTTGCATTTCATCTCACTCCTTCTAGAATTATTTTATCAAAAAAACTAGTTTTATTCAATACCTCATGGAAAGGTAGTAAAGAAAATGAACAACTTTACACTGATAAAGCTCTTTTAACTCTCTTTAAACTCATTACAGTATCTACAATAATATTAATACTAGTTGAAAGAATTAAAGCCCAGATACCTATTTTAAAAAGGGCGAATAGGGGAAGTGCTATCGTTCGAATAATAGAGATAACAATAGTAACTACCAAATTATCCTTACTTTTTCCCATTGCATCTAAACTCATAGTAAGAGGAGCCACAATATATTGTAATAAACAAATTGGAGCAAAAAATTTTAAATAAGCAGCTCCCTCAGTGGTATGATAAATAAGAGATAAAATTTTTTCTGGGATCATGATAAAGGAAATGGTAAAGACTCCTCCTATAGCTAAAGAAATCATAATTGCCTGTTTGATTTTTTTCTTAGTATATTGATAATTTTTTTTCTTATAACTTTTACTAACAATGGGTAGAAGAGCCTGACTAATTGCGTTACTAAAAAAAGAAGGTAGTAAAATCATTGGCATAACATATCCACTAATAATACCATATTCTGTAGTAATATAATTTCTAGAATATCCTGTATAAAGAAGAATACTAGTTAAGATGATTGGCTCCAAAAAGTAAGTAAAGCTACCTATTAAGCGACTAATAGTCGTAGGAACACTAATTTCTAAAGAATCTTTTAAATAAATTCGACTAGGTTTTATATCTTTTTTCGTTAATTTAAAATTTTTAGGCAAAAATAAAAATAAGATGAGAATAGAAGCTAATTCTGATACCACATTACTGGCAATTAAATAGAAAATAGCATATTCAATACCATGCTCTAAGAAAATAGGAACTCCTAAAATAATTAAGAAAAGTCGGACAATATCTTCTATAATGTTAGATAAAACATGAGGAACCATCTTTTCTTTCCCAAAAAAATAACTTCTTAAGATAGCCGAAATAGAGGTAAAAGGAATAACAAGAGAAATGGCAATAATTGCATAATATACTTTATCTTCTTTTAATAAATAATGAGACAAATAAGGAGCAAAAAGAATAATTAAAATAATTAGAAAAACATTGATTAATAAACTAAATGGAATCACTGAAAAAACTAATCTCTTATTATTTTTATCATCTTCTGCTACCAATTTTGAAATAGCTATAGGAAAGCCAAAGCTAGCTAAATTAATAAAAAGAGAAAAAGTTGGCAAAATTAACATATAAAGACCCAAACCCTCTGTTTTTAAAAGTCTAGTCATCATGATTTTATTCACAATTCCTAAAACTTTAGTAATAAAGCCACCTATAATTAGAATAATACTTGATTTAATAAATTTTTCTTTCATTTTGATCAACCTTTTTAAATATTTAAATATCTGCTATAATATATGAGAAAGAATCTAAAAGTATTAAAAATAGGATGGTGTTACATGCAAAAAAATAAAGATTTTGATTATCGATATATTTTAATATGTTTTCTCGCTCTTTTATTTATAATAAGTATGATGAAAAAAGGAAGTTATTTTGGCTCTAGTGTTGACTGGTATAATCAGCATATTAAATTTCCAGAATATTTTAGAACTTTATTTTATAGTAGTGGAAACTTCTTTCCAAGTTTTGCTTTTCAACTAGGTGGAGGACAAAATATTTATAATTTTTCTTATTATGGCTTATATAGTCCTTTACTTATATTTAGCTACTTAGTACCATTTGTAAAAATGATTGATTATATGCAAGTATTAAATATTTTAATTTATATGAGTATAGGAGTTCTTTCTTATCACTTTTTTAAAGGAGAAGTAAAGAAAAATACTGCTTTTTTTGGAAGTCTTTTTCTCTTGTTATCTACTCCAATATTATTCCATGTTCACCGACATTATATGTTTATAAACTATTTACCATTTTTATTCATTAGCCTATTCTGTATTAGAAAATACTTTAAAAATCAAACTATTTCTCTTTTTATCATAATAAATACTTTAATGATTTTAACTAGTTACTATTATAGTATTCCAGCCATTTTAGTTGAAGTACTATATTTTACTTATTATTATTTAAAAAACTATTCATTCAAATTAGGGGAATATCTAAAAAAAGGACTTCCGTTGGCCCTTGGCGCTGTACTTGCTATTGGGATTAGTTGTATTTTGCTATTACCAACCCTTAAAGCAATTCAAACTGGCAGAACTACGACAACAGCAAGTATTCAATTATCTGAAATCATTCTTCCTAATTTTAGTATTAAAAATATTCTATATGATAGTTATGGTCTAGGGCTTTCTATTATTAGCATTGTCAGTCTTATTTATTTTTCTTTTCAAAAGAAAAAAGAAAACAGTAAAAGAGTTTTAAGTATTGTTTTATTAATTACCATATTTTTTCCTTTTATCATGTATTTTTTAAATGGCAAGCTCTATATTAGAAGTAAAATTCTCATTCCCTTTATTCCTTTAATTATTTTAGTTCTTTGTTTTTATTTAGAGGCTATGAAAAGTGAAAAAAGGAAACCAACAAAACTATTGCTTATTTTATTTAGTCTTTTTTTCTTATATAATCTATTTATAAAGGACAATTATTCCTTTATTCCTTTCTTAATAATTGATTTTATGCTTACTTATTTCCTTTTAACAAAAAAACAGAAAAAATTTCATTTGAACAATTTAATTGTTTTTCTGTTTCTAATAAATATTGTTACTAGTTATACTGAGACATTTGTAACTTATGAATATCACGAAGAAAATAATGCTAGAAAAGAAATTATGAACATCCTCAAAAATGACCAAGATATTTATCGGATGAAGGAAGTGAATTACTCTTTAAGAAATGCTAACAGCATTCATTCTGCTAAATATTATACAACATCTCTTTATTCTTCCTTAGAAAATAAAAATTATCAGAATTTTTTAAAACAAGAACTAAAGGTAGCATTACCAAACCGAAATAAATTAATGCTTACCAGTAGTAATAATATTATTTATGATACATATTTTGGTATTAAATATATTATTGGACAAAGTAATTTACTTGGATATCAAAAAATTAAGAAGAATATTTACTATAATCCTAATTATAGAGGAATAATTTATGCTACAAATAAAATTTTCAATATAAAAGAATATAAAAAAAATACCTATCCTTATAATCTAGAATATTTATTACAGGGAGTAATTACAGAAGAGTCTAGTAATACCAAGATAGACTCCAAAATTAAAAAAGTAGATAATTATGTGAAAATAGAAAATGAAGCGATCAAACATGAGAACGGTCAAACTATAATAAAAAGCAACAACGATCTTCATATTAAAATAGCTAAAAGTACCAATTTAAAAGATAAAATACTTTTTTTACAATTCAAAATAAACAATAAGAGTAGTTGTGACCAAATCGATAGATTCATTAAAATTAATGGAATTACAAATAAGTTAAGTTGTGCTTCTAAAGAATATAACTATCAAAATAATAACTATACTTTTCATTATGTATTGGCAGATAATAGTGACTATGATATTAAAATAGGTCAGGGTAATTATCAAATAAGCGATGTAGAATTGTATAGTATGGATATCAAAGATTTCAACAACTTAAATCAAAATATTGATCATTTCCAATTTAATTATACTAAAACCAAAGGAGATACAATAGAAGGAAATATTGAAGTAAGTAATACAGGTTATCTTCTTACTAGTATTCCTTATGATGAAGGGTTCACAATTTACATAGATGGTCAAAAGAAAAAAATTGAAAAAGTAAACACTAGTTTTTTAGGGACTAAAATAAAAAAGGGGAATCATCATGTTAAATTAATTTACCAGGCCCCTTTGTTAAAAGTAGGAAAAATAATTTCTTTTCTTTCTTTGATTTTATTAAGTTTAATTGTTATTTATGAAAAATTTGTTCGTTGTAAACTACTTAAAAAATAAATTTTTCCCTTTCCTAAGATAAGAAAGTTGTGTTAAACTGATAATAGAGGTGGTAGTAAATGAAAGAATTAATTAGCTTTTTAGTTAGTAGAGAAGCTATTCTTGTATATATAATTGCAGTAATAGTTAGTGTTTTGTATGTAATGTTTTGTTTTATGAAAAATACAGGGCATAAACGTAAGAAAAAACAAAATACTATGGAATTAAACAAACTGGTAGAAGAAGTAAAGAAAGAAGAAATGAAAATCACAACAGATAATCATCAAGAAGTATTAGGAGAGGCAATGAAAGAGGTACTCACTTTGCCAAAGGAAGAAACACTCCCAGGTCCTATTCCGGTTGTAGAAGAACAGAAAATAAAAGTAGAAAATACGGTGCCTTTAGAACAGAAACCAGAAAATATAGTCCCTATTAATACTGTTATATCTTCGGTGGAGGAGAAAACCCCAGTTGTAGAAAATAATATACCAGAAATTAAAATTATAGAAGAAAAACCAATGGTTATAGAACAAAATATAGAGAGTATAATGCCTGTTACTCCAAATTCATTGGAAAAAATAGAAGAAGTTCCAGAAAATGTTGAAAAAGAAAGTTCAAAAATAGAAGAGAAAAAAGAAAAAATCGTTTACACAAGTATTGAACCTGAACAGGAAGAAGCGAAAAAGCAATTAGCAGAAATAACAGAAAAATTAGAACAAGAAAAAGAAGAAAATATTGAGTTAACAGAATTTGAGAGAATGCAAGAAGACACTGCAATTATTAGTCTAGATGAACTAATGAAAAAAGCAAATGAAATGTATGAAAAGAACGAAGAGACTCAATATCAGGATGAAGGGAATGAACCAATTAGTTTAGCTGATTTAGAAAAAAGAAAACAAGAAGTAATTATGATGAATCAGGAAGAGAATACAACCCCTTCTAATAAACCTGAACAATTAACCCTAGATAGCTTTGAACAAGTAAAAATATCTTCTGTCAGTGAATTAAAACCAATTGCTGAAGAACCTAAGTTTAAAAGTAGTCCTGTTATTTCTCCTGTATATGGAATTGAAAAGGAAAAAACAGATTTTCATAGAAATACAGAATTAGAATTAGAAAATACAGCAAATTATGATAAATTGGATGCTGAAATTCGCAAAACTAATCAATTTATTGCTGCACTAAAAGAGTTACAAAAGAAACTAGATTAATCTAGCTTTTTTTGTATAGTAAAGACGTCGGTTATACCAATAAAACATTTGACAAACATTCGTTTTATGTTATAGTAATAAAGGAGAAAAATAGAATTTAATTTCTATGTTATTTATAGCCATTATGAGCGTAAAATAGATTATACTAGTGAAAAGGATTTTCTAATTAAAATTATTTCAAATTAAGAAGAAAGTAGTGATAAATATGAAAAGTGTTGGAGTTTGTACATTAGGATGTAAAGTAAATACCTATGAGTCTTTATTTGTAATGGACCTACTAAAAAAAAATAATTATGAAATTAAAGATTTTGAAGATATTTGTGATGTTTATATCATTAATACTTGCACAGTTACTAATCAATCAGATATAAAATCTCGTAAAATGATCAGGCATGCCATCAAAAGAAATAGTAGTGCTTGTGTAGTTGCTATGGGTTGTTTTATTGAAGGACATCAGGAATTTGTAGAAGATGGAGTAGATATTTATCTGGGAAATAAAGATAAATCAAAGATTGTAGAACTTTTAGATGAATATTTTTCAAAAAAGAAAACTATTCGCCAAATAAGTTCGGAGGAAAAAACTATTTTTGAAGATATGTATATTACAAAATTTGTTGGAAGAACCAGAGCCTTTGTCAAGATTCAGGATGGGTGTGAAAATTTTTGTAGTTATTGCATCATACCGTTTGTTAGAGGAAAATGTCGGAGTAAAGATTTTAATACAGTAATAAAAGAAAGTACTGCATTAGTCTCTAATGGCTATAAAGAAATTGTTTTAACAGGTATTCATACAGGAAATTATGGAGTAGATATTCACTCTAGTTTTGCAGAACTTTTACAGGAAGTAGTTAAAATAAAAGGCCTTGAAAGGCTTAGAATTTCTTCTATTGAGGTAACCGAATTAACAGAAGAGGTTTTAGATATTTTAAAAACAAGTCCAATAATAGTAGATCATTTGCATATACCCCTACAGGCAGGGAGTAATCATGTTTTAAAGGTAATGAACAGGAAATATGATTTAAAATATTTTAAAGAAAAAATAGAGCAAATTCGAAAAATTAGACCTCATATTGCTATTACAACAGATATTATTGTAGGACATCCTGGAGAAAGTGAGGAAGATTTTGAGGAAACGATTAGAACAGCACATGAAATAGGCTTTTCAAAAATCCATGTTTTTCCATATTCATTAAGAAATAATACTAAAGCAGCTCAGATGGAACAGATAGATGGTAATATTAAGAAAGAAAGAGCACGAAAATTACTAGAAATTAGTCGTCAACTAGAAAAAAAATATATGACTAAATTTATCGGGAAAGACTTATCTGTACTAACTGAAAATCAAAAAAAAGACTATACTTATGGACATACAGGAAATTATCTACAGATAAAAATCAAAGGAATTTATGAAAGTGATAAGATGCTAAATGTAAAACTTACTGCTATGGAGTATCCTTATCTTTTAGGTGAAGTTAATGATTAGTTTTATTAAAGGAAAATATAAAAGGAATATTTACCAAGCTAGTTCTGGTTACGTTATCGGTCTTTTCAAAGTGGAAAGTAGTAGTGATGATTTAGAAGATTTTGTAGGTAAAACAGTTACTTTTACAGGTTATTTTCATGAGCTTAATGATATGGATACTTATATTTTTAATGGAAAAATGATAGAGCATAGTAAATATGGTATGCAGTTTCAAACTGAAGGATATGAAAGATGTAAACCAGAAAGTAAAGATGCTATTGTAGAATTCTTAAGTAGTGGTCTTTTTAAAGGAATTGGGGAAGGCAAAGCAAAAAAAATTGTTGATGTTTTAGGAAAAGATACATTAAATACTATTCTTACTAATCCTAACAATCTAGTATTAATACCAGGTATTACAGCAAAGGATATTAGTAACTTACATGATAAATTAATAGATTACGAAGAAAGTTACGATATTGTGATTAAACTTGGGGATTTGGGCTTCAACACTAAAGAAGCAATGCTTATTTATAATAAATATCGTTCTAGAAGTTTGGAAGTAATAGAAAATGATCTTTATACAATTATTTATGATATCGATAAGTTTTCATTTAAAAGAATAGATTATATTGCTCTTCATAATGAATTACCCAAAGATCATCCTAATAGAGTAAAAGCCGCAATTATTTATATAATCAATGAGGTTAGTAATAGTTATGGACATAGTTATTATTATTTAGAAGAAATTTATTCTTTACTCCCTAGAGTTCTAGGACAAGAAATTCCTACTGATTTATTCCAACAAGCAATCGAGGCATTAATAAAAGATATTAGAATAGTTAAAATAGAAGATAAGTTTTATTTAAAGGAAATGTATGATAGTGAATGCCTAATTGTAAATCGTATAAATATTTTACAACATATAGAAGATAATAAAATTAAGGATATTGATCACTATATTAAAAAATTAGAAGATTACTTTCAAATAGACTATAGTCTTGATCAAGAAGAAGCAATAAAAAATAGTTGTTTGAAAAATTTTTTAATTATTACAGGTGGACCTGGAACAGGTAAGACAACAATTATGCGAGCTATATGTGAGCTTTATAAAGATACAAATCAATTAGATTACGAAAAATTGCGAGAAAAAATTGCTCTTTTAGCACCCACAGGCAGAGCTGCTAAGAGAATGAGTGAGGCTACAAACTTGCCAAGTTCTACTATTCATCGCTTTTTAAAATGGAATAAAGATACGAATAAATTTCAAGTTAATGAATATAATAGAAGTTGTGTAGAATTTGTTCTGATTGATGAGGCCAGCATGCTTGATACTTATCTATTTAGTAATTTATTGAAAGGTTTGAGTGTTCACACTAAAATAATTTTAGTTGGTGATGTAGATCAACTTCCTAGTGTTGGGGCAGGTCAAGTTTTAGCAGATCTTATCCATAGTGAAAAATTAAATGTTTGCAGATTAAATACTTTGTATCGTCAAAAAGAAGGTTCTAATATTATCAGTCTTGCTTATGATATCAAAAAAGGTGAAATAGAAAAATCTCTTTTCAATAAAGAGGCAGACTTAACTTTTATCGAATGCAATGGGAATGATGTTATGGAAAAAATCAACGAAATTAGCAAAACTTACTTAGATTATTCCTATAAAGATTTTCAAATTTTAGCACCTATGTACAAAACAATTAATGGAATTGATAACATTAATATTCATTTACAAGAAGTATTTAATAAAAAAAGTAGCACGAAAAAGGAAATATTAATAGGAGAAGAATTATATCGTGAACAAGATAAGGTTCTTCAATTAACCAATATGCCTGATGATAATGTTTATAATGGAGATATCGGAATTATTACTAAGATTGTGACTAAACCTAAAAAAGAAGTATATATTGATTTTGATGGTAATATAGTAAAATACACCCCAACTAACTTTCTAAATTTCAAAAAGGCTTATGCCATATCTATTCATAAAGCACAAGGTAGTGAGTTTGATGTGGTCATCTTACCTATTGTTAAGAGTTTTCATAAAATGCTTTATCGAAGACTTATTTATACAGCCGTTACTAGATGTAAGAAAAAATTGTTTTTAATAGGGGAAATGTCTGCTTTTGATCTTTCTATTAATAATAAAGTAAATGATATTAGAAGAACAAGTATTAAAGATTTTTTAATTGATGGTATAAAATAAAAGATTTGCTTCATAATATTGGTGAGGTGAAACAATGAAAAATAAAGGTAAAATGGCAATTGGAGCTTTAGCAGTTGCAGGAATGGGAGTTAGTGCATGGATGATGTATAAAAAGAAAAACCCTAATGCAATGCATGATATGAAAAATATGGCTAAAGATATGGCCTATAAAGTAGCATATTCATTAGAAGAATTTGAATAGAGCTTAGATGCAAAATGAACCTTAAAAGTTAGATAGTTTATAATTAGTATCTAATTAGAGGATTGCAACCTGTAATTTACAGGAAGTGGTCCTTTTATTTTTTCTTTATTCTATTATAAGTAAATACCTAAAATTCTATGTTTTTAGTAGGTAATTAAATACCCCTTTGACAAAATGACCTGGGGGGGGGTAGAATAGAAATATAAAGATAGAATAAAGGAGTAAAAGTATGGAAGAAAAGAAGAAAAATAAAGAAA
This sequence comes from uncultured Clostridia bacterium, assembly GCA_948433435.1. Lineage (GTDB taxonomy): Bacteria > Bacillota_I > Bacilli_A > RF39 > UBA660 > UBA2730. Next base: position 140,169 of record CAOJDX010000001.1, on the reverse strand, counting down.
TAATCACAGTAGGTTTAGTTTTATTATTAGTAGTGATGATTGTGGGAGTAAGTTATGCCGCCTTTACTTTTAGTAAAACAGGTGTAACAGAAAATGCGATCACAACGAGTGCTGTTACCATGATCTATACAGAAGGGGATAATCAAATAAGCATTAACAATGCAGTCCCAATAACAGAAGAAGTCGGGAAGACATTAAGTGATGAAAACTACGTCTTTGATTTTACGATTAATATTAAAACAGGACCAAAGATGCCCATTTCTTATGAAGTAACAGCGGTAAAAGATTCCTCATCAACTATGGGCAATGAAGATGTTAGATTGTATTTACAAAAGTCTTTGGATGGTACCAATTATAATGATGAAGTATTAGAACCAAGTCCCTATACACCATTAGATGTTGATGATGAGTTTGGAGCAAAAGCAGGAGAAATGGTCATGGATGTAGGAAGTATTAGTGAGAAAGTAACCTATTATTACCGATTAAGAATGTGGGTAGATTCAAGTTATGAATTAAGTAGTGAATCCAAAAGCTTTACTGTAAGAGTCAATGTTTATGGTAAAGAAGGTGATATCGAAGAACCAGAACCTCCTAAAGAGGTTTGTAGAAGAGCGACTATCTTGCATACAGAGGAGTGTGGAGAAAATCAAATCTGTGCAGATGTTGGATACACAACAACAGGTTCAAAGGGAACATCAATAATAACATATGGCAATTTGGGAACAAAAGGAATACTAACAAGTGGTGATGCTTTTGATTGCGACGTAAATGGTGATGGTATTTATGATAGTGAAACTGAAAGATTTTATTATGTAACAGATTTAGAAGAAAGTCATGATACAGCTGTAATGATTCATAGTAAAAATTTCCGTGGAACAGAATTTGTAGTAATTCCTTGGAATTTAACTTATAAAAATACTGATGGTCCATCAAATTTTATGTACCAAAGTGAATTGCTTGGATATAGTAAAAAATGGACTAATATAAAACTGAAAAACAAGGATAGGGTTATAAAGGATGAAAATGGAGTTATTATTAATAATCAATTTACTTATGATAGTCCAGTAAGATTATTGACACATCAAGAAATAGAACATTGTAATATTCAAGAAGGAGATCCAACAACATGGTTTAATCACTCCTCATGTACATTTTTATTTGAAAATACAATATTTGCAGTAAATTCTTCAGGTTATTGGCTAGAAACTATAAAAAGTAATAGTGATGCAGAAGTTTGGCATCTAGGTATGTACTATGAAAGTGACAAGGCCCTTTTTGCCTTCAAGTCGATTAAAAATGGCCTATGTGATTTTCGACCAGTAATAGAGATTCCTAAATCCAATATAAATTATTAATAAAATTACTAAAAAACTGATAGGCCCTGTTTAAGGAACTTATCAGTTTTTAAATAAAAAATATAGGTTTTCCACTATCCTCAATAGAACTACTTTGACTAGGAACAGTTTCTTGAATATTATTATTAGGAATATTTGTTACTGGTTTATCTTCTTTTAATGTATTAGCTATTTTAAACATGGTTCTGGCATTGTTAATCATTGGTTTTACTTGATAAACGATAGGAATTGTTTGATTAATAACCCCTAAGGTTTTTTGAGCATTGGAAAGAAGGCCACCCCAATTCATACTTTTTAATCCCCCTAATAGTCCTCTAGAGACAGCGGGTCTTGCCAAATTGGACATATAAGGTCCATACATAAAAGGATTATTGTACATAATTTCACCTCTTTATTTTAGTATATGATAAAATTAATAAAAGTTTATCTTTAAAATTAATAAATAATTTGCTATAATTTATTTAGAATAAGATTGGGAGTGTTTAACATGAATAATAACTCAGTTACGTTATATATATTTAAATATAGCGCTCTTGATGAAAAAAATAGGCAAGTAAATGATTTTTTTATAGCAGAAAGTTTGGAGGAATGTAGACTTTTTTTAGATATGATTGGTTACAAAAATGCCAATGTTATTCCTCTAAAACAAGGTGAAGGGGTTCCTAACCTAAATAAAAAGTTGGATATGACTAGTATAGGAGTAGAGTTTGGAAATTTAGCTAATTATATCAGATATGGTTCATCTACCTTAGAAAGCATCATTCGAATAGGAAAAGAATGTAAAAGTTCCAATAAAAGCATATACTTTAGATTAGCTTACTTTATATATAAAGGTGATTCTTTAACCAATGCCATGAAAAAACTTGGGAATGTTATTCCTGCTGATATTATTAATGAAATTAGTATAGGAGAGGTAAATAATAATCTTTCGAGAAGACTGACAAATATTGTAAGAAAATATGCCAAAGTCAAAAAAAAGGGTTTTTTAAGTAAATTATTTAAAAAGAAAGAACCAAAAGAAGAAATTACCTTGGATCAAGTCGCAACGGATAATCTAAAAGGAGTAGGGTCACAGCAAGCTACTTCAACCAAGGATGCAATAGCATTATTTCCTTTTAAATATCGTGCTATTATGGAAAATGGTAAGAAAACAAAAGGTTTTTTTAATGCAGAGAGCATGGAAGATTGTAAACGCTTTTTAGAAGCTCAAGGATATACTAAAATTGTTGTAGAACCTAGGAAACAATACGATATAGAGATTATTTTAGATAAAAAAGTAAAAGTCACTGATTTGGCTTTTGATTTAACACAATTATCAACTTATATTAAAGCTGGTATTCCTCTAGTAGAGGGAGTCACTATACTGGCAAAGCAAGCTAGATCAGCAGCTAGTAAGAATGCCTACGAAAAATTAGTATATGATCTTTTAAAAGGATATAATTTAAGTACAGCAATGGAAAAACAAGGAAAAGCTTTTCCTAAACTTTTAATTAGTATGATAAAATCAGCTGAAATGACAGGAGATCTTCCGACAATTTTAGATGATATGTCAGATTACTATGAGGATATCATTCAAACAAGAAAAGCTATGCAAAGTGCTATGACTTATCCAGTTATCGTTTTAATTTTGGCAATTGGTGTATTAGTATTTATGTTGCTTGAACTTGTTCCACAATTTGTCACTTTGTATGAGACAAATGGAGCATCACTTCCAGGAATAACTCTAGCTGTTATTGAGGCCTCCAATTTTATGAGGAAATATTATGTTTATATTATCCTAGGAATGATTATCTTTATTATTACTTTCTTTTTGTGTTATAAAAAGATTATGCCCTTTAGAAAAACAGTTCAATTAGTAGTAATGAAATTGCCTGGATTTGGGAAAATAGTCATTTATAATGAAGTCTACAACTTTACTAAGACTTTTTCTTCCTTAATTAATCATGGTGTTTTCATTACAGATAGTATGGAAATTCTTTCTCAAATTACTAATAATGAAATTTATAAAGAAATTATTGCCCATACTATGTCCAATCTAGCAAAAGGAGAGAGTATTTCTAATTCTTTTAAAGGAGTTTGGGCATTTCCTACAGTAGCTTATCATATGTTAGTAACAGGAGAAAATACAGGACAATTAGGACTGATGATGGAAAAAGTTTCTCAACATTATCAACAACTTCATAAATCATTGGTAGATCAAATGAAAAGTTTAATTGAACCAGCTATGATTTTAGTAGTAGCTGCCATAGTTGGTGTGATTTTACTATCTATTGTGACCCCAATGTTTGATATATATAGTCAAATACAATAAAGGAGAATTTTTATGAATACTTTGTATATAATTTTCTTTTTTATTTTAGGAAGTGTTTGTGGTTCCTTTTTTGCAGTAATCGGAGAACGTCTTCCCAAAAAAGAAAATTTTACAACTAGTCACTCGCATTGTAATAGTTGTAAAAAGAGGTTGAAGTTTTATGACATGATTCCTATCTTATCCTATTTATTAAATTTAGGGAGATGTCGATACTGCCAAGAAAAAATTCCGATTATGTTGCCCTTATTAGAGTTAATAACAGGCCTTTTATTTTCTGTTTGCTATTACAGCTTTGGTTTTAGTTATAATCTTTTAATAGCTCTAGGAGTAGTTTCTATTTTAATGATTGTTCTAGTAACCGATTTAACTTATTATATTATTCCAGATGAAGTAATTGTTTTCTTTATTTTTTACTTTATGATAATTCAGTTTTTAAACAAAGGATTTAATGCTACATGTACCCATATTGTGACAGGACTCTTTTTGTTTTCACTCATGTATTTTATTATGTGGTTAGGAGAAAAAATGTTTAAAAAGGAGAGTTTAGGTGGAGGTGATGTAAAAATATTATTTGTTTTTGGCTTAGTGCTAGAACCTCTTTTAGGAGTTTTAACGATCTTTATTGGTAGTCTCATTGCCTTGCCTATAGCAATTATTATTTTACTTACCAACAAAGAACATATGATTCCGTTTGGGCCTTTTTTAATCATTGCTTTTGCTATACTTTTTTTCAGTAAAATTACTACTCTTGACTTTCTACACTTTCTTGGTTTGTAATAAACATTCTTGTTTATTACTTTTTTTCTTTAAATCTTTTACTTTTTCGCAATTTTTAGGTATAATAATTTTAGTTCGTTTAAAGAGGTGAAAGTTATGGAACAAAAAAAAGAACAAAAAAAACAAAAGGGAAAAAAGAAAACCATTACCTTATGTACAATTTTAATCATATTAACTATAGCAATGGGATTTTGTTTTCCACCCTTATTTAAAAGTTTAAATTTTGGACTAGATCTACAAGGAGGCTTTGAAGTTCTATATGAAGTAAAATCAATTGATGGTTCTAAAATGACTGAAGAAAAAATGACTAGTACCTATAAAACTTTAAGTAAAAGAATTGATGGTTTAGGAGTAAGTGAACCAGAGATTATTATTGAGGGAAATAACAAAATAAGAGTTAAACTGGCTGGAGTGCAAAATGAAGATGAAGCACGCAGACAACTTGCCACTGTTGCTACTTTATCATTTAGAGATACTGAAGACAACTTGCTGATGACAAGTGATGTTTTAGCCAGTGGAGGAGCAAAAATAACAGAAGATGCATCTGGAAATCCAGCTGTTTTACTTAGTGTCAAAGATAAAGATAAATTCTATGCTGTTACTAATCGCATAAAAGATTATAAAGAAAATATGATTGTTATCTGGTTGGATTATGATAAAACTAAAAATAGTTATACTGCTGAAAAGGATTCTTGTGGAACCAGTGGTTCTAACTGCTTAAGTGCTGCCACAGTTTCTCAAGGTTTTGCTAGTGATGTAATTATTCAAGGAAACTTTACTGCAGATGAAGTTAGTAACTTAGTAGATTTAATTAACTCTGGTAGTCTTCCATCAAAACTAACAGAAATATCTAGCAAAACAGTAGGGGCAAGTTTCGGTGATGAAACACTACAAAAAACTTTAATAGCAGGAATTATTGGAGTAGTTTGTATTATCGTGATTCTTGTTTTCATATATCACTTTGCAGGAATTATCTCGTCTATTACGATGATCATGTACACTTTATTAGTCTTCTTTATCTTTTGGCTAATAGGAGGTGTTTTAACCTTACCTGGAATAGCTGCATTAGTACTTGGAATTGGAATGGCCATAGATGCTAATGTAATTACCTATTCTCGTATTAAAGATGAGCTATATAAAGGAAGAAGTTTAGAAACAGCTTTTAAAATGGGTTCCAAGGAAAGTTTTTCTTCTATATTTGATAGTAATGTAACCACTTTACTTGTAGCCATTATTATGTTTATTTTTGGAGAATCTAGTGTTAAAGGTTTTGCCACCATGTTAATTATTACTATTTTTGTAACGATTATAACCATGATTATAATTACTAGATTTATATTAAAGGCCTTTATCCATACTAATTATTTTAGTGATAAGACTAATCTATTTATTCATGTTAAAAAAGAAAATATCCCAAATGTCGAAAAAAATGAAGAAATAAAAGTAATCCCATTTAAAAATGTAAACTTTTTACGTCCTGCTAAAGTCTTTATAGCAATATCTTGTTTTATTCTATTAATAGGAGGAATTTTCTTCGTTTGCAACAAAGGATTTAATTTAGGAGTTGACTTCAAAGCGGGTAGCGATATTACTTTAGTTACCGAAAATAAACTAACTAAAGAAGCAATAAGAAAAGATCTAAAAGAGTTAAATCTTAAAGAAACAGAAATCACAATTAACCATGAAAATATTGATATTATGGTTAGTGATGTATTAAATGCCAACAAGGTAAAAAAAGTAAAAAATCATTTTACTGATAAGTATAATGCTAAAGTAGATATTGGAGTCGTTAGTAATGTTGTTAAACAACAACTAATCAATAATGCTTTATTATCAGTATTAATTGCCATATTAGGAATCATTCTATATATTTCTTTTAGATTCAAATTCAGTTATGGAATAGCCAGTGTTATAGCCTTATTACATGATCTCTTTATAATTTTTGCTATTTTTGCCATTACTCGATTAGAAGTATCTACAATGTTTATTGCAGCAGTACTTGCTATCATTGGTTACTCGATTAATGACACTATTGTTTGTTTTGATCGAATTAGAGAAAATATAGAAAAATCAAATGATAAAAACCTTACAAAAGAAAGACTAGAAGAGATTACAAATATTAGTATTCGTGAAACATTTACTAGAACTATTTGGACATCTATAACTACAATTATTCCAGTTTTAACCCTAATTTTCTTAGGAAGTAAAGAAATTTTTAATTTTAATATTGCTATGCTAATTGGCTTAATTAGTGGTACTTATTCTTCAATCTTTATAGCAACAATTTTATTCTTAATGATAGAAAAAAAGAATATTGGCAAAAAAAGAAAACAGAAAAAAGTTTATAAAGATGATATTGAAGAAAGAATGATTAAAGGGGTTAATTGTTAGTAGGATAAAAAAGGGGTGATATTATGTCACATTCAAAAGATAAAATAACTTTTACTGATGTAATGACTGATGTAAAAAACTACATTACATCAACAGAAGAATTAGAAAAAATTGAAAAAGCTTATCAGTTAGCTCTTGAAAAACATGAGGGACAATATCGAAAGAGTGGAGAGGCTTATATCATCCATCCACTTAATGTTGCTAAGATTCTAACAACTGTGTATGCTGATAGTGCAACAATCCAAGCTGGACTTCTTCATGATGTTTTAGAAGATTGTGATTGTACAAAAGAAGAAATGGAAAACATTGTAGGAGTAGAAGTTACTAGGCTAGTGGAAGGAGTTACCAAATTATCTAGATTGCATTTTTCTACAGAAAATGAATATTTAATCGAATATTATAAAAAGATTATCGTTGGAATGAGTGAAGATGTTCGTGTAATAATTGTTAAACTAGCTGATCGTCTACATAATATGCGCACTCTTTGGGCTTTACCAGATGAAAAAAGAGTAAAAAAAGCGAATGAATCGTTAGAAATACTCGCCCCAATTGCCCATCATTTAGGAATTCACAAAATCAAAAGTGAATTAGAAGATTTAGCTCTTCGATACATTAAACCTGATGTATTTTATGACATTGCTGAAAGATTAAATAAAACGAAGTTAGAACGAGATCAAACAGTACAACAGATGATGGAAGAGGTAAAAGGTTTACTGGCAGAACATAACATAACCTTTGAAATGAAAGGTCGCAGCAAAAGTATCTATAGCATTTATAATAAATTAGACAAAGGAAAAAAATTTGGTGAAATATATGATTTATTAGCCATGAGGATATTAGTAAAGACGAAGCAGGAATGCTATTTAGCACTAGGTTTAATTCATTCAAAATATAAACCAATGCCAAGAAGGTTTAAAGACTATATAGCAATGCCCAAACCAAATATGTATCAGTCTTTGCATACTACAGTTTTTGGGATAGATGGATATTTATTTGAAATTCAAATTCGTACTCATGAAATGGATGAAATCGCTGAAAATGGTATCGCTTCTCATTGGGCTTATAAAGAAAATCAGTCTTCCACCAAGGCAAATCTACAATCTAGTACAGAACAGAAATTACAATTTTTTAAATCTATTATTGATTTATCAAATGATAAAATGAGTAGTGAAGACTTTGTAAATAGTATTAAAGAAGAAGTATTAAATAATAATATTTATTGCTTTTCACCAAAAGGGGATGTGTTTGAACTTCCTAAAGGGGCAACTCCTTTAGATTTTGCTTATAAGATACACACTGAAGTAGGTGAAACAACAGTAGGAGCCCTTGTTAATAATTCTATCGCTCCTCTAGATTATGAACTTCATGATAACGATATAATTAAAATTATTACCAACAAATCATCTAGTCCTTCCAAAGAATGGATTAATATGGTAAAATCCACTGCCACTAAAAATAAGATTAGAGGCTACTTTAGTAAAAGTGAAAGAGAAATTTACATTGAAAGAGGTAAAGATGCTTTAGAAAAAGAACTTAGAAAAAGGAAACTTTCTATTAATGAATTTTTTAATAAGGAGAATACTGAAAAACTTCTAAAAGAATTCAAAACAGATCATATCAATGAGGTTTATTTAAATGTAGGTAATGGGAAGCACTCTTCTAAAACAGTAATTAATGTCATTTATAAATTAGAAGAGGATTCACCTGTAAAGAAAACAATTGTAATAAATACTCAACCAAATATTGACACAGATATTATTGTCTCAGGAATTGATAAGGTCAAAGTTAATTTTGCTAACTGCTGTAATCCTGTCTATGGAGAAGATATTATTGGTTATATTACCAAAGGAAACGGAATTAGTATTCATAGGGTAACTTGTCATAATTTAGAAATGATGGATGATAGAATTATTGAGGTGAATTGGAATAATAATTCTAATAATAAAAAGTATTTATCAATGATTTTAGTATATTGTCACGAGCATGAAAATTATATGGCAGATATTATTCAGAAAGCTAGTATGCTAGGAGTTGGAATTGATGAAATTAAAAGTGTTAGTGGCTCTAGTTGTTCAATCTATCAAATTAGTTGTTATGTAACTAGTAAAAAACAATTAGATAAACTATTTTCTGAATTAAACAAGCAATCCTATATAGATAAAATAGAAAGGCTTATGAGATAATGAAAGTATTAATTCAAAGAAGCAATTATGCTAGTGTTTTTGTTAAAAATCAAATTGTTGGTGAAATTGATCATGGCTTAGTTGTATTAGTAGGCTTCTGTGAAAATGATACTGAAGAGACTATTGACTATATAGTGAAAAAAATAGTAAACCTAAGAATATTTCCAGATGAAAATAATATAATGAACAAATCTATATTAGAATATGGAGGTAGTATTCTTTCTATTTCTCAATTCACTTTATATGCTGATACAACTAAAGGAAATAGACCTAGTTATGTAAAAGCCTTAAGTGGAAAATATAGTAAAGAATTATATTTATTGTTTAATAAAAAATTGGAAGCATATACTAATATCGCAACAGGAATATTCGGAGAAGATATGTTGGTGAATATTTCTAATGTTGGCCCAACATCTATTATTATAGAAAGGTAGATATTTATGAAGGAGAATAAATTAAATTATCGTTTGATTAATGTCACTGCTTTAATGTTACTGTTATATATATCAATTACTAATATTGGCACTTGGTATAATATATTTGGAGAAGTTATTCGCCTCATATTACCATTTATTATAGCTTTTACGATTGCCTATAGTTTAAGTCCAGGAGTAAAATGGTTACAAAATAAAGGACTTCCTAAATGGCTTTCTGTAACACTAATTACCCTTTTAGCAATTCTAATAATTGTCTTTATTGTTGCTACCACTTTACCATTACTATATGATCAATTAATTTTACTTTCTAAAAACTTTACTAAAATATCTAGTACGATTAGCAGTAAATTTGATTTAAATTTAGGTATAGTTGAAGGGAATATTGAAGATTATTTAGATACAGCAATTAAAAATATCGGTAAATTTATTAGTGATGGAACTATAGATATAGTTTCAAAGTCAGTTGGAGCCCTTGGAAATATCATAGTAGGATTTGTCGCTTCCATTTACTTTTTAGCTTACATGGATAACATGAGAAACGGATTAAAAAGGTTTTTAAAAAGAACCTCAAAAAGAATATTTAAATATGTAAAATGTTTAGATATGGAAATCGGAAACTATGTTAAAGGACTTACTATATTTATGATTATTCAATTTTTTGAATATTCACTTCTTTTTAAAATTGTTAATCATCCAAACTGGCTAATTTTAGGAATATTAGCTTGTATCACAACAGTAATTCCTTATTTTGGGGGACTAATTACTAATCTTATTGCTTTAGTTTTAGCTAGCATAACTGCCCCTTATACTTTGTTTGGAACTTTGATTATATGTGTAATTTTCCCCCAAATTGATGGATATTTAATATCTCCTAGAGTATATGGCAAAACTAACAATGTTAATCCTTTAATTACAATTATGGCTGTTAGTGTGGGTGGAACACTAGCAGGAGTAATAGGAATTATTGCTTCCTTACCAGTATATCTCTTAATTAGAACAACTTATAACTTTTTTAAAAGAGATTTAAAAGAAAAAGTAGAAGATTTAAAAAAAGCAATGTAAAAAAGCAAATATTGCTTTCTTTTTTTTGGAAAATAGTGTATAATATGTATTGCTTATTTAAAGGGGGAAAATAATATGAAAATTTTTACAAAAGATTTTGAGTTAATTCAAAATGATATAAAAGAGGGAATTAAACAATTAAATCAGTCAAAAAATCCAGATAGATTGGCAGAGTGTCTATCCTTTGTTAATTTTCTAAATAAGAATATTGCTATACCAAATAATATAGAAAAATATAATAAGGAATTAGAAAGTATTAATATCAATCCAATTTGTGAATATATAGCAATGCAAAAAATTAAAAGTTACTATTCAAAAAATATTAAAAACTTGAATAGAAATTATGGTATGCTTAACTTGCTTTCTAAAGAAATATCAGGCAGTCTTAATAATACCAAACAACATGTCGATATTAACTATAATCTAATTAATAGAGCTGATTACTCAGAGGAAGAAATGTATACGATTATCAAAGAATACTATGAGGAACTACATGATTTAGAAAGTTTAGAGCTTTTTAATTATTTAATTCAAGAAAAATCAATATATGACACTGACTTCAGTGATTATTTAGATGCCCTAGTAACAACTTCTATACCATTGAATAAATCTTATATTTTAACATCCAATAATCATAGTATAGAAACGATCGTTTCCTTAATTCATGAAATTAGACATTTAAAAGAATGGTTAAAAATAAAGAATAGTCATCGCCTATTTCAATATAGAAGTTGTAATAACTTTGTTGAGGTTGGAGCCAAATATGAAGAAAAAAACTTTATAGCAGCCATGCTATCTAAACCAGAATTAAAAGAAAAGGCAATTAATATGCATTACTATAATTATGAGAAACTAATTAGTGTTCTAGGGCCATTAAAAAAATTGTATAATAGTTCCACTCCCGAAGATATTGAGCAACTAATATACTTAACTAATTATATATATGGTGAAATTTTCAGCGATATATTACTTTCTAGTAAGCAACTTATGGTAGAAGGCTTCTTTCAAAGTCTAGATACACGAAAAAATTTATTTTGTGATTCTGGAGAGTTTAAACCTTTTGGACTTACAATTCATGGTGTAACTGATCAAGTTGTTAAGCAATATAGGAAAATATAGATAGTTTAACAATGAATAACGAAAAGAAAAAATTAGAAGAACAAATAGATTTATTGTATAGAAAATATGAGCATGCTAAATCTCTAAAAGAGGCTAGACTAATTTATATATCACTAATTACACTTTATCAATTTTATGTCTCTATATTTGCAGAGGAATATATTAACTTTGCAAAATTGCAAAGAATAAATCCATATTTCAACGAAAAAGTATTACAAGATCAAAAACATAAATTAAATCTTTTTCACCAAAATTTTATTCAAAATAAATATTTTCACCATAGTTTTCTTGAAGAAATTTTCAATTATTTAAAAGATATTGAGAATAACACGGAAGATAGTAGTCAAGTTTCTTATCATCCGCCAAAAGAATTAGGAGAAATTCTATTAACTTATTATGAAATATATAGTCAAGAATCTTTAAAAATATATCGCAATATGTTAAAAAAACATAGAATAATTAGCATTAGTCAACATCAGGATATAGAAATAAAAGGTATGACAATCTTTGATTACTATCATAATACATTTTTTATTAGTCATAGTGGTTTAAGTAATGGAATAGAAAGTGTAGGAGCATTAGTACACGAAATAGGTCACATTGAAGATGTCATGACTATCTTTCAAAATAAGCGACTAAATTATTTTGAAAAATCGATATATCAAGAAGTAAACTCTTTATATAGGGAAAAAGAACTATATAATTTCTTATATAAGAATAAAACCTATTCAAAAGAGGTTAAAGAAATACAAAGAAAAAATTTAAAACAAATGTTAAAAGAAATTTTTTCTATATTATTACTAAGTGAATTACCTGATACTTATTTAATAAATAATAAATATCGTAATCTAAATCAAAATAAAATAAATAATTTGTATTCTAATAGTAACCTTAATGGTTTTCAATTTAAAGAGTCCATTTTGAACAATTTAGATTTATTTAATACTTTGCAATATGGTTATGGCCAAATACTAAGTTCTTATTTTTTAGAACATAAAGATGCTTACCTGTATTTTAAAGAAAAAAAATTTGATTTATTCGACAAAAAAGTTTTTAATGAATTAGATATTACTAGCAGTAAGATAATTAAAGTTTTGGAAAAAAGTATCAAAAAACAATAGATAATAAACAGAAAATATTGTATAATAAAAATATCTTCTATGTAAGAAGAGTAAGCTTTAGATTTTAGAGAAATATTGAATGGGTGAAAGATATTGTTAAAGCTGAAGACACTTATATATAAATAGAAGCGTATGACTGCGATAAAGTAAATAAGTAACAAATAAGGTGGCACCGCGGGGATACTCGCCCTTAAAATAGGCCATCTTTTTATTTTGAGGAGGAACAAATGATAGCAAAGCCAAAAGGAACAAATGATCTATATGGAAAAGAAGCAAAAATATGGAAGTATGTTGAAGAAGTAATTGATAGTGTTATGGAGAAATACCACTATAATTATATGAGAACTCCTATTTTTGAAGCCAGCGAATTATTTCATAGAGGAATAGGGGAAGCAACTGATATTGTTACTAAAGAAACCTATGATTTTAAGGATCGTGGGGACAGAAAAATGACTCTAAGACCAGAAGGAACTGCTGGAATTGTCCGTAGTTTTATCGAACATAAAATGTATGGAGATTCTTTACCTGTCAAAGTTTACTATAATGGAACAATGTATCGTTATGAAAGGCCACAAGCTGGTAGGGAAAGAGAACTTACTCAATTTGGTATGGAAGTTCTTGGCAGTAATGATCCACTAAGTGATGCTGAAATCATTTCTGTTGCTGTTAATATTTATAAAATGTTAGGACTAAAAAATATTAAAGTTGAACTTAATTCCCTAGGTGACAAAGAATCACGTGATAATTACAGAGAAGCCTTAGTAAACTATTTTAAACCACAGTTAAAAGATTTATGTGAAGATTGTAATGAAAGAATTACCAAAAATCCTCTCAGAATTCTTGATTGTAAAATAGATGCTGAAAAGGATATTATGAAAAATGCCCCTACAACGATTGAGTATTTAAATGAAGAATCTCAAAAAAGATTTAATCAAGTAAAAGAATACTTAGATATTTTAGAGGTAGAATATGAAGTAAATCCTAAAATAGTTCGAGGACTTGACTATTATAATCATACAGTTTTCGAAATCAAAGTAGATACAGAAGGAGTTAGTAATCTAGCACTTGGTGGAGGTGGTAGATATAATGGGTTAGTAAAGCAATTAGATGGGCCAGATACTGCCTGCATTGGCTTTGCAACAGGACTTGATCGGGTAATAATGGCACTTCAAGCTCAAAACGTGAAAGTACCTATTAAAGATTATCTTGATTGCTTTATTATGTATGTTAATGAAGAAGAAAAAAAATATGCAATTTATTTATCTCAAGAACTTAGAATGGCTGGATTTATATGTGATACCGAATATACAGAAAGAGGCTTAAAAGCTCAGTTTAAACAAGCTGACAGACTAAATAGTAAATATTTAATTATCCTAAACAGCGAGGATCTGAATAATGGACAACTAAAAATTAAGAATAACAAGACAAAGGAAGAGGAACTAATTGAAGTAGAATATCTAATATACTATTTAGATGAGCACTTAACAGAACAAGATAGTTTTCAAATAGATGATTTAATGCAAGAATCATGTCACTGTGATGATTGTTGTAGTGATGACCATGAATAAGAATTATTAATAAGAAAGTAGGGAAAATATGAAAAACATAAGTATAAAAGAACTGAAAAACCATTTAGGAGAAGAAGTAACTATAAGTGGTTTTGTGGATAACATTAGAGATTTACAATGGGTTCAATTTGTAATCATTCGTGATTCAACTGGCAAAGTTCAGATAACGATTGAAAAAAGTGAAGAGAAAAATCATGAAATGGTAGATCTTATTAGTAATTTAACCTTAGAAAGCACTGTCAAGATTACAGGAAATTTAATGGACTCACCTAAAGTTAAATTAAATGGGATGGAAATCATTCCAGCTACAATAGAGATAACAAGTAGAAGTAAAGAAGAGTTACCTTTTCATTATAAAAATCTTGAAGGAGTAAATCTAGATACAAGATTAGACTATCGTTTTATTGATTTAAGAAGTGATAAAAATGTATTGCTATTTCAAGTACAATCATCGTTTATTAGATATATGAGAGAATATTTATATCATAATAACTTTACAGAAATTCATACTCCCAAATTTATTGCTACAGCTAGTGAAAGTGGAGCTGAAGTATTTGAAGTAAAGTATTTTGATCATAAGGCTTATCTCGCTCAGTCACCTCAGTTTTATAAGCAAATGGCAATGGCTAGTGGATTTCAAAAAATATTTGAAGTGGCTCCAAGTTTTAGAGCAGAAAATTCCAATACTTCGCGTCATGCTACAGAATTTACAAGTTTTGACGTAGAGTTTAGTTACATTGATTCTTATCAAGATGTGATGAATTTAGAGGCAGAAATGCTTACTTATGCTCTTTCAAAATTAAAAGAAGAATACGGAGAACAAGTAAAAGAGATCTTTGGAGAGGAAATAATTGTACCAACTTTGCCTTTTCCTACAATGACTTTAAAGGAAGTTTATAAGGAATTAGAAAAAAGATATAATTATGTAGTAGATGATAGTGAAAAGACTGATTTAACAACAGAAGCAGAAAGATTAACTTATAAGTTAGCACAAGAAAAATTTAATCATGAATTTATGTTTATAATAGACTACCCAGCAGAGAAACGAGCATTTTATCATATGAGAGATAAAAATGGTCAACTTCAAGGATA
Organism: uncultured Clostridia bacterium; assembly: GCA_948433435.1. Taxonomy (GTDB): domain Bacteria; phylum Bacillota_I; class Bacilli_A; order RF39; family UBA660; genus UBA2730. The sequence continues at coordinate 124,753 of CAOJDX010000001.1, read as the reverse complement.
CGATTTAATTTGGAAAGGAGTAGAGATCACTACTGGTGCTCAAAGGGAGCATCGTTATGAAGAAATTTGTAAGAATGCCAAAAATAAAGGTCTAGATGAGGATGTTAAATTTTATTTAGAATTCTTTCAATATGGATGTCCTCCACATGGTGGCTTTGCGATAGGAGTAGATCGCCTTACTATGTTATTATTAGCTATTCCAAGTGTCAAAGAGACACAATTTCTATTTAGAGGACCTACTAGATTAAAGCCATAAACATTTCTAACACTTTATACAGTTAAACAAACTACTATCTAATCTTATTTCACTTACACCTAAAGAAAGTTCAAAGTTTGGTGAGAGTATCTATGAACAAAGTGATTGAAATTTTAACAAATTTATGGTATATTGTATACAGATGAGGAAAAACTCATACAATAAAAAGGGAAATACTGAACTTTCGCGAGTTGAGTACTTACCCTAAATAATTAGGTCAGTACTTAATCTATTGCAGATTGAGTACTATTTTTTTATTATAAGTATCAATATAGAGACTATTAATAAAATGATAATTAGTATTAGAAATGAGATTAGCAAATCCTTTTTCTTCATAATATCATGCCTCCTTCCCTCAAGAAGTTGGCAAGTACTCAACAGTTAGTATTTCCTATAAATATTATACTATTTGTAAACCTATGAAACAATCGAACAAGTACAAATTTTTCATAAATAGTAGTAGTTTGTTTATCTTTTCTATATTTCTCCTTTTTCCTTTCTTCTGTTTGATTTTCTCTTCCTCTAATTTTGTAATAATACTTAGTAACTTTGTATCGACTTGTACCCCTCCAGCAAGAGTATATCTAGCCCATTCATCACTGCACAAATCATAAATTTGCTGTAATTCTTGTTTTTCCATATATATTATATTCTCCTTTCAAATATGCTTGTTATTATATCATACTACTGCTTAAAGATACTCTTCCTATATTTTGAAATATTTTTCTTCTCGATAAAATATAAATATGATAAAATAAAAGTATTAAACAAAGTAGTAAGGTGGTAGTATATGTTTTACCTTTTTAGTCAGTATTTTATGATATTTTTGATTGCTTCTATAATCGGTTACTTTATTGAAATTATCTTTTGTTCTATTCAAAATAAAAAAATAATTTTAAACAGAGGTTTTCTAATCGGACCATATATTCCCATATATGGAGCAGGAACAATATTAGTTGCAACATTTTTATATAAATATAGACACGATCCTTTTGTATTTTTTTGGATGACTGTTATTTTATGTAGTTTTATTGAATATATTACAAGTTATATTATGGAAAAGATTTTTAAAGTAAGATGGTGGGATTATAGTAAAGAATCGTTTAATCTTAATGGAAGAATCTGCCTACAAAATTCAATGATTTTTGGAATAGCTGGACTTATTGTTATTTATACAATATATCCTTTTATTTGTGATTTCCTATCATTAATAAATAAAAATGTTTTAGAGGTAATAGCAAGTATTTTATTTATAATTTTTATTGCTGATTTAAGTTTCACTACAATAACATTAATTAATGTTCGTAGTAATTTAATCAAATTTCAAGGGCAAGATGCTACAGAAGCGGCCAGAGAAGAAGTATTAAAAGCAATAAGAAAACAAAACTTTTTTGTTATTCGACTATTAAAGGCTTTTCCACACAGTGACCAAATTAATAGAAAAGAATTTAAAATATTTAAAGAAGAAGTAATAGAATATCGCAATAGAATGCGAGAAAAAAATATTTTTAAAAAGTAACTTTTATTCCAATTTATTGGTAAAAAATAATAATCAACAAATAAAAATCGCAAAACTGCGATTTTATTTAATTTTTTGATAATATTGTTCCTTTTTTTCTGGAATATAAACATTCATTACGAAAGTTTGGATTTCCTTTTTTGTCATTGTTAGTGGAATTTTATTTGTTTCCATATAAAATATTATTGGCTCTATATTACAAGCAAAATCTTCTGGTATATCAATATATTCAGATACAACAGGATACACTTTATTATTAGATAAGCATTTTAACCCTAACGGAGTCTCTACAAAACCAGCATAGTCAAAATTACTGTATTCTGTTTTAGTTTTACCTTTAAATAGGCCATTTTCTTTTTGACAAACAATATGGTCATTACGTATTCCTACATAAATATTTTGTGTAAAGTATTGCTCTATTATAGTAACCCCCCTTCCAAAGCTGGTTGCTATTATATCTTTAAATACTGTAATTGTCAAATTTGTATCCATTAATTTATGATGTACTAGTCATTAAATACTTAAGTGTAACCAGAACTTTTATATATTCCATTTACCAAAAATGATTCTTGTTCGATTGAAATATAATCACCAAAAATGATATAGTTAATAAGAAGGTGATCTTATGAATAATATAGAAAATTTATTACTTATTTGTCCTGATGAAGAGAAAAATTATCTTTTAGATAAAATTCATAAAGAAAAGAAATTAATTAATATTAAATTTATGAATATAGAAACCTTTAAAGCAAATTACTTTTATCACTATGATTATACTGCTATATCTTATCTTATGAATGTCTATCAAGTAAATTTAGATATTAGTAAAATGTATTTAGAGAATATGTATTTTATTGATATGAATCAGAATTACCAAAATACAAAACTAAACTTTTTAAAGGAAATGAAAGGACAATTAATAGAAAACGATCTTTTAAAATTTAATAATCAATTTTCAAGTTATCTAAAAACAAAAACTATTAAAGTTTTAAATTATCCTAACTTAGAAAAATATTTAGTAGACATTTTTCAAGAGTTAAATGCCGCTATAATTACAAAACAAATAATTCCCAAGAATTTTACAGTTTATGAGACTAATGATATATACGAAGAAGTAACTTTTACTATTCAAAAGATTATGGAACTTTATCAAAGGGGAGTAAAATTAAATCATATCTATCTTCTTAACTTAAATGAAGATTACACCTATATAACAGAACGCATGTTTCAAATGTTTCATCTTCCCATACAACTTCCTAATATGAGTAGATTAGATAGTTCTATCCTAATAAAAAAATACTTATTAACAGGTCTTCTTCCTGATAGTAATTCTAAAAATATAGAGTTAATAAATAAGTTAATTACTATTGAAAATAGTTTACTTAGTATGAAAAATGATCCAAATTATAAGATCTTTTTGAAAGATAAAATTAAGAATACTCATCTGTCTTCCATAAACTATCGAGAGGCCGTTAATATTGGAGATCTATTTAATAGAGAATATAGTCAAGATGATCATGTCTTTGTTCTAGGTTTTAATGAAGGAATTTTACCTAATAATTATAAAGACGAGGACTATCTTACCGATCAGGACAAAAAGGAAGTTCCACTTTATTCTACACACTTTAAAAACAAAAGGGAAAAGGAAGTGGTAATACAATATTTAAGTAATATTCCAAATTTATATATAAGTTATAAAAAAACCAGCTTTAAAGATCACTTTTACCCTAGTAGCATTATTGAAGATTACCATATGAAGGTGATGAAATGTGATACTGAATGTTTCCAATATTCTAATCAATATAATTTAAGAATGCTTTCTATTTACTTAGATAATTACTATAAATTTAAAGAAGAACACAAATATTTAAAACCACTTCATAAAACTTATCGAAGTAAACTTTTATATAATACATATTCTAATATTTTTACAGGGATTAAACAAGAAGAGTTTCTTTCTTACCTTGAAAAATTAGGTCTATCCTATACTAGTATGAACACCTATAATTTATGTAAATTTAAATATTACATTAACTATGTTTTAAAACTAGATCCATTTTGTGAAACTTTTCAAACATTAATTGGAAACCTTTTCCATCATGTATTAGAACTTTCTTTAACTGATAACTTTGACTTTGAAAGGACATGGAATGACTATATTAAAGATAAACATTTGGAAATAAAAGAGCTTTTCTTTTTGGAACGATTGAAGAAAAATTTACTAAACACTTTGGAAATAATTAAAGAACAAAAGATGTATACTGATTTTAAAAATTGCTATGGTGAGAAAAGTATTACAATTCCATTGAAGTGTAATGAATTAGAGGCTTATTTCACTGGTAAAATAGACAAAATCATGTACTATAATAAGTATAATGATACTTATTTTGCGATTGTTGATTATAAAACAGGAAGTTTTGATGCCAATCTAAATTATATGAAATACGGAATAGGAATGCAATTGGCAACATATTTATACTTAGTTGAAAAATCTAATATTTTTGAAAATCCTATATTTACAGGTATGTATTTTCAAAAAATTTTAATGGGAAATGTTTCCTATGATGGCAGAAAGAGCTACCTGGAAAAAATGCGAGATAGTTTAAAATTAGTAGGTTATTCTACGAATGATGAGGAAATACTAGGACATTTTGATCATGACTATACAGACAGCAAAGTAATTAAATCAATGAAAATGACTAGTAAAGGTTTTTCTAGATACACCAAATTGATTGATAAAGATATGGATTTTAATGTTTTTAAGTATACCGAAAAAATAATTTATGAGACTCTTTCCAAGATAATAACAGCTAACTTTACCATTGATCCTAAACGTATTGAATTTAAAAATGTTAGCTGCAAATATTGCAAATATCGCAATTTATGTTATGTAAAAGAAGAAGATTATATTAATTTAGAAAAAGTAGATGATTTAAGTTTTGTAGGAGATGAATAAAATGGCAAATAGATGGACAGAAGAACAACAAAAAGCAATTAATATAGAAGGTAATAATGTTATTGTCTCCGCGGGAGCAGGAAGTGGGAAAACTGCTGTTTTATCAGAAAGGGTATTGCGAAAAGTTCAAAATGGTATTCATGTAAGTGAATTATTAATTTTAACCTTCACCAAGGCGGCAGCCCAAGAAATGAAAGATCGAATTCGCAGGAAATTAATCGAAAATAATTTAAAAGAAGAGGTCGAATTACTAGATGGTGCTTATATAACTACATTTGATAGTTTTAGTCTTTCAATGGTAAAAAAATACTATTATACTTTGGGCATTTCCTCAGATATTAGGATTAGTGATGGTGTCCAGTTAGAAATTCTAAAAAGAGACATTTTAGAAGGAATTATGGGAGAATATTATCGAGAAGGAAGAGAAGATTTTATCAATTTTATTTCAAACTTCTCTTTAAAAGATGATCAAGAGGTAATGGAAATAATAATGTCTCTTTCCAACAAATTGTCATTAAAGTATGATCGAAGAGAGTTTTTAGAGCACTATATAGAAAAGTACTATAGTCAAGAGGTCTTAGAAAATTTAATCAACGAGTATTTAGAATGCATCCAAGATCTTTTTCATAACTTTCAAGAAACTGCATCAACATTGGCTAGTTTATTAGAAGATAAAAAATTAAAGACTTTATTAGAAAAAACTACTTCTTTTATGAATAGTAAAAACTATGAAGAACTATATCAAAACCTTAATCAATTAGAACTTCCTAGATCAAATGGATATAGTGAAGAAGAAAAAGAAATTCATGAACAATTGAAAATACTAAGAGACGAGCTAAAAAAACTTTGTATAAGTGAAAATACCTCTACAATGTATGAAGAGTTAATGGACACTGCTAGTAATACTAAAATCATGGTAGAAATACTTTTAGAATTAGATAAGAGATTTATGAACAAGAAGAGACAAGCCTCTTTATATGACTTTAATGATATTAGTCATTTGGCAATCAAACTAGTCAAGGAGAACCACAATATTAGAGAGGAGATAAAAAATACTTTTAAAGAAATCTTAATTGATGAGTATCAAGATACCAGTGATACCCAAGAAGAACTTATTCAATTAATTAGTAACCATAATGTTTATATGGTAGGAGATATAAAACAATCTATTTATCGTTTTCGTAATGCCAATCCTTATATTTTTAAAAATAAATATGATCTTTATACTCAAGATGAAAAAAATGGATATAAAATTGATCTAAATAAGAATTTCAGAAGCAGAGGGGAAGTTTTAGCCAACATTAATATGATTTTTGATCATATTATGGATGATTATATTGGAGGAGCCAATTACCAGCAAAGTCACCAAGCAATTTTTGGAAACACTAGTTATAACGAGGAAGGAAAGACTATTCAAAATTATAATTTATCCATAAAAACATACTCTAAAAAGAAAGAGATTACTGATGTAGAGCAAGAAGCCTTTATCATCGCGAGAGATATCCAAGATAAAATAAAGACTCATTATCAAATTTTTGACAAAGATTTAAAGATATTAAGAGAAGCTACATATAGTGATTTTGTAATCTTAATGGATAAAAAGAAAAACTTCGATTTATACAAAAAAATCTTTGAATATTTAGGAATTCCTTTAACTGTTTATCGAGAAGAAAGAATTAATAATACAGATGACTTTTTAGTACTTCATAGTTTGTTTAAATTAGTTCTTTCAGTCTATCATGAAGATTATGGAACAGATTTCAGATATCATTTTTTATCTCTTGCTAGAAGTTTTTTATTTCGCTATAGTGATCATGATATTTTTATGATTTTTAAAGATAAGAGTTTCAAAAGTACAGAAATTGTCAAGAAAGCCCTTGATATAAAGGAAGAAATAGATAATTTACCTCTTAGGGATATATTTCATTTGATACTTAAGAAATATCACTATTATGATAAAATTCTTACTACTCTTGACATTATAAAGTGCGAAAAATGTATTGAGTATTTGGATAACTTGATTATATCGTTAAAAGATTGTGATATTGAGGAATTTATGTATTATTTAGATCGAGTTATAGAAAAAGATTTTGATATTCAATATGATTGTAGTATTCCTGATACAGACTCTGTAAAAATGATGAGTATTCATAAATCAAAAGGTTTGGAATTTCCTATTTGTTATTTTGCTGACTTGCAAAATAGGTTTAATATGCGAGAGCAAAAGGAAGCAGTAATTTTTAATCAGAAATATGGAATTATTATTCCCAAAATGGAAGAAGAAAGAAAAGATACTATTCGAAAAACTCTTTATAAGAGACTAGATACTAGAGAAGAAATTAGTGAAAGAATTCGCTTGTTTTATGTAGCCTTGACTCGTTGTAAAGAACACATTATTTTGGTATGTCCAGAATTAGAAGAGATCAAATCTATAGATGATAAGGTTATCGCTCCCTTTATTCGAATGAAATATACATCATTTTATAGTATCTTAAAAAGTATTTGGAATAAATTAGTTCCCTATATAGAAAAAGTGGAAAACAATTACTATAGTAAAGACTACTTATATAAAATTAAAAATACTGAAATAGATGATCAAGATAGTCCAGAACTAGAGGTTAAAGAGATTCAGTTCTCTCATGAAGAAGTTTTAGAGGAACATTTTTCAAATGCAGTCCGATCTATTATCACCAAAGAAGAAAATGAATTACTGGATATTGGAACCCAAGTTCACCAAGTGCTAGAGTATTTAGACTTTAGAAAACCTAACTTAGATAGCTTGCACTTAAATAACTATATCAAAAGGAAAATAGAAAAATTTTTAACAAGTGACATCATTCAAAGTAATTTACAAAGTAAATTTTATAAAGAATATGAATTTATGACAATAACAGAAGATAAAAAATTACATGGAGTAATTGATTTAATGATAGAAAATCAAGAAGAAATCATTATTATTGATTACAAATTAAAAGATATAGAAAAAGAGTATTATGCTAATCAATTAAATGGATATAAAAAATATATTCAGACAATTACTCATAAAAAAGTTTCTATATATCTGTATTCCATTATTGATGAAAAATTTAAGAGTCTAGAATTAAAAGAAGAAGTAGGAAAATGCTAGCTTCTTTTTTATTATTTTATATCAACATAACTTTAAACCTTTTTTAAAGTACGAAGATAAAATTAAGTAGTATGGATCGTAAATATAGATTTTAATTCAATAATTTTTAAGCTATTAGAATCAGAGTACCAATATTTGATAAAATTTATGATCAGAACAATAATGATAGTATTCATCTGACTGCAGATTAATAAATTATATTTTCAAAAATGACTTTTGATTTTCTTTTCAAGAGGTAAAATTTATGATACAATTTACGAAGAAAGAGGGATATTATGGAAAAGACATTTATATTTGGACATAAGAAGCCAGATACAGACTCTGTTACTAGTTGTATCGCGTTATCTTATTTAAAAAATCAATTAGGGGAGGCAACCGAGCCTAGGGTTCTTGGAGAAATCAATAAAGAAACAAGTTATGCTCTTGACTTCTTTCATGTTAAAAAACCAGAATACTTAAATGATGTTAAACTTCAGCTAAAAGATATTGATTATCATGAGGACTTTATTTTAAAGGAAAATGAATCTATTTATAATGGATACCAATATATGTTAAAAGAAGGACTAACAGGAATTCCTATTGTTAAGCAAGATTCAACTTTTGCAGGATTAATTACGATTAAGGATCTAATTCATTCGTTTATTAAGGACAAAGACAATGAACTATATACATCATACAACAATTTACTTCAAGTCTTAGAAGGGAAAGAAGTATGTCGCTTTGATGAAGAAATTCAAGGGAATATTTATTTGGCATCTTATCGAAGTAAAACACTTATTGATACAGTAAAGTTAGATCATAATAGTATTTTAATTGTTGGCAATAGGCATAATATTATTGAATACGCTATTACTTCAGGAGTAAAATTAATTATTGTTTCTGGCAATAAAGATATTGCTGAGGAACAGATTGATCTTGCCAAAAAAAATAAAGTAAATATTATTGTAAGTGCATATGATAGTTTTCATGTCGCAAAGTTAGTCATGCTTAGTAATTATATTAAAACAATGATTACTAGTTATAATCCTACTAGCTTTGAAGAAAACGACTATGTTGGTGATGTCTTAGAAATTAATGAAAAGCTTCGTCATACTAACTATCCAGTTGTAGACAAAAATAACAAATGTTTAGGACTTTTAAGAATCACAGATTTAAACAGCAAAAATCCTAAAAAAGTGATTTTAGTGGATCACAACGAAAAACTGCAAAGTGCTGATGGTATAGAAGAAGCTGAAATACTAGAAATTGTTGATCATCATAACTTAGGTAGTATTACGACTAACCAACCAATCAATTTTAGAAATATGGCAGTAGGTTCTACTTGTACTATTGTATATTCATTATATAAAGAGAAAAATATCGAAATACCTAAAAATATAGCAGGAATGTTACTTTCTGGTGTTTTATCGGATACCCTTATTTTAAAAAGTCCAACCGCTACAGAAAAAGATAAAGAAGCAGTCTTAGAACTTAGTAAAATAGCTGATGTTGACTATCAAAAATATGGAATGGAATTATTAAAAGCAGGAACTTCACTTGAGGGAATGAGTACAGAAGATGTTCTATATAACGATTATAAATTATTTACAGTAAATGGAAAAAGTTTTGCTATTGGTCAATTTTTTACCATGAACTTTGATGATATAAAAAAACAACAAGATGAATATATTAAAGTATTAGATGAGGTTAGTGAAGCCAACAACTATGCTTTAGTTGCTTTATATGTCACTGATATTATTCAAAATGGTAGTTATGTCCTTTATAATACAAAAGGAAAAAACATCATGGACATGGCCTACGAAAAGGAAAGTAATGAAGGGATGTTTATTGAAAAATGTGTATCACGAAAGAAAAATGTTGTTCCAATTATAATGGATGTATTAGAAAATTAGGAGAGTAATATGAAAGAAAAGTTTATGTTAGCAGTCAAGGGGTTCATCTTAGGAATAGCCAATATTATTCCAGGAGTTAGTGGAGGAACACTTGCGATTACATTAGGAATCTATGAAGAGTTAATTAATACAATTAGTCATATTTTTAGTAATTTAAAGAAAAGTTTATCCTTTATTATTCCAATAGGAATAGGGGCAGTAATTTCAGTTCTTGCTATGAGTAAATTGATTAATTACTCATTAGGAAAGTTTCCTATACCTACTACTTTATTTTTTATCGGGTTAATTGTAGGGGGACTACCACTAATATATAAAAAAGTATCCAACCAAAAGATGCAACTTAGTCATATGATGGCTTTTCTAATTACTTTTTCTTTTATCATCATATTAACGTTTTTAAAAAGTGGAATAGGGGCAGTTGATTTAACTAATTTAAATTTAGGAATAATTTTCTTGCTGTTCATAGTGGGAATAATTTCAGCCGCTACTATGGTTATTCCAGGAATTAGTGGTAGCTTTGTCCTAATGCTACTAGGTTTTTACAAACCCATTTTAGAAACAATTAGTAATATTACTAATTTTGAATTATTAACTCATAATTTACTAGTTCTTCTTCCTTTTGGACTAGGAATTATTATAGGAATTATTTTAATAGCCAAATTAATTGAATATTTACTAAAAAAACACGAAGTAATTACTTATTATGCTATTTTAGGCTTTATAATATCTTCTGTTATTAGTTTATTTGTAGGCCTTTTTGAACATAATTTTAATATACCTCAACTTTTAGTCGGTACCCTTTTATTTATAGTAGGCAATATAGTAGGTTATAAGTTAGGAGATGAATAAGTATGGAACTTCTTTCAATTATTATTTTGGGGATTATTCAGGGGATTGCAGAATTTTTACCAATATCATCTAGTGCTCATTTAATTATTTTTAGAGATTTATTTGGAATAGGTAGTTTTATGGGCAAAAATATGGAGTTAACTTTCGACATTGCTCTTCACTTAGGTACGCTTCTAGCCATTTTAGTTTTCTTTTATAAAGATTTCTTCAATATGATCAAAAATGGACTCACTAAAGGAGTAAAGGATAAACAGGGAAGACTTCTGTGGTATTTAGTAATTGCTACAATTCCTGCTGGTATTGCAGGGGTACTATTCGAAGATTTAATCGATGAACTTGTTCGCAAAAATTATCTTTTAATTGCTCTTAGTTTATTTTTCATGGGAATTATTATTTATTTAGCTGATAAAATGAGTAAGAGTAAAAAAGATGTTTTAGACATTACTCTAAAAGATTCCATAATAATAGGTTGTAGTCAAGTATTTGCCCTTATTCCTGGTTTTTCTAGAAGTGGAACTACTATTGCCAGTGGAAGAATTTTGGAAATCAAAAGAGAAGATGCGGCCAAATTTTCCTTCTTTTTATCAGCGCCTGTTGTTTGTGGAGCAGTTGCTATTAAACTTTTAAAAAAATCAACATGGCTTATGATTCAAGCAAATCTAGGAGTTTTCTTAATTGGAATATTAGCAGCCTTTATTACAGGATTATTATGTATTAAATTTTTATTAAAGTATTTAGATCATCATGATTTTAAAGCCTTTATGATTTATAGAATATTATTAGCAGTAATAGTTATTATGACAATAATATTCAGATAAAAGAAGGTGTTAGTATGAGTAAAAATGTATGTAGTATAGTATTAAGTTTAGGTTTATTGATATTTACGTTAATAGGATGCTTTAGCACTTATTTGTTTGAACAGAAAAAACTAAGTAAGAAAATAGATTTTATTTTAGCGGTTCTATTTTCCTTTGTGATTATGTTATCAGTGCTTTATCTATTTCCAGAAGTATATAATTGTTTAGGGTTTAAACATCTATATTTATTTTTTATTTTTCTAGTAGTAGGGGCCATTATAATGAGAGTAATCGATCATTATCTGCCAGGACATGATAATAATAAGTTGACAAAAAAAGAGCAAAAGAAAAATTATGTACATATAGCAGTTATGAGTTCTATTATTTTCATTTTATATAACTTTATCATTGGAATGGAACTATATAACACAATATTAATTAGTACTAGCGAAACAGTACAATTAACGATCGATTTAGCAATTAGAAATATTATTTTGACTTTTTTAATTTACATTTTATTGAATCAAGATAATTTTGCTAAGTGGTACAAAGGATTACTGATTTTTTTTCTTGGTATTTCTAACCTACTAGGTACCATATTAATGATGATTATCAATATAAGCAGTGCCATTACTAGTGGAATTTTCTTTTCTATAATCATGGGAATGGCTATTTATTTTATTGTTTATGAATTATATCGAAAAGTAATAAAAAACATTAAGAAAAAACAAACGATTTATGGAATCATTTTTGGTGTAATATGGGTACTTATTTGTTCTCTTATTTAATTAAGACAAAATTGTTAAGGAAGTGTGAATAAAAGATGAAAAAAATAAAGATGAAATCGATTCAATTAGAGGAAATAAGAAAAGTTAGTTTAGAAAAGTTTAGATATCAACTTATGTTGCCACAAGAGATTCAATCTGGTGAAATATCGCTTTTCAAATTTGCTTATCCTATAAGAAATACGGAAGAAAATAAAAAAATTTTTCAGAAGAATAAATAAAAATTCAGTTAGTAGTCTGAATTTTTTTAGTTAAAGAAAAAGAGCTTTTTGCTCTTATTCTACATATTTAATACTCTCAATTACTGGTTGTTTTTCTTTACCAATTGATCCATTATCATCCATTGGTTCAGCTTCATCACATATCTGATCAACGATATCCATACCTTCTGTTACTTTTCCAAATGCTGCATACTCAGCATCTAAAAACACACTATCTTTATGTACGATAAAGAATTGACTGCTAGCACTGTTATAATCCTGACTTCTAGCCATAGAAATAACTCCGCGTAGGTGAGAAATCTCATTTTCTACACCATTATTATAAAATTCTCCTTTGATTGTTTCACTAGAACCACCTGTGCCATTACCCTCAGGATCACCTCCTTGAATCATAAAATCTTTTATAATTCGATGAAAAGTTAATCCATCATAAAAGCCATCTTTTACTAAATTAACAAAATTTGTTACTGTAATAGGTGCTTCATCAGCATCAAGTTCTACTTTGATCGTTCCATAATCTTTAATATTGATTTCTACATGATGTTTTCCTTTTAACATAGTATCATTCTCCTTTTTTTCATCATTTTTACTACATCCAGTAATGGTAATAATAGATAATAGAGATACCATCACCAACAAAAAAATTTTTCTTTTCATATTTCATCCTTTCTTTACTAAACTATCACAAATTAAAACCATGGTCAACTTGCTTTTGTTTTTTTCTTTTAATATAGACTGAAACATTCTACATTGATCTAAAGAACAAGCCATAGTAACATTTATCTGTCAAGGAGGATTTACATGAATAAAAATGAATAAATCCTACTAAAGAAATAACAGTTGAACAAAAGAAAGTATATTACGTTACTAAAATATCAAAAATTTCATCTGAAAATTTCAAATATCTACTTGCTAGTGCGCTTTGTGCATTAAAAACGCTAGCATTTGATGTATCGAGCTCATATGAAAAATCACTAATATCATATATTGCAGTATTCTCTACTATAGTATATTGCTACAATGAATATACGAAAGAAATTGCACGTGAAGAGCTAGCTAAATTAAATCAAACAGAGCTAGAGGATAATGAAATTTCTGTTGAACCAACTGATTTAGAAAAGCCTAAGGTTAAAAGAAAATAACATGATTTTAGAAAAACAAATGCTTATTACTCTTTCAGATAATGAAGAATATGTAGTTTTAGATACAATTACTTATAATCAGATTAATTATGTATATTTAGTTGGTTATACAAATAAAACAAAAATGAAATTTTGTATTGAAGAACTAGAAAATGGGCAAATTAAATTAACCGAAGTGGATGATGTTGAGTTAAAACAACAATTATTAAAAATATTTACAGAAAAACTACAACTTGAAAATGCTTGAGTGTTTCCTACCTATTAAGCGATATAGAGAGGAATTTTTTATTTTAAAAATCTATTCCTAGAATACTAATTTCTATTTAAAATGCTAGCTTAACTTTCTGAATTAAATAATGAAAGCCACAAAATAGTGAATATAGAAAAACAACAAGCAAAAAACAGTATGGAAACTTTATAAAATTTTATAGAATAGTCTATTGATAAATATCTTACTATTCAATAAAGTACTTTTGCTTAGCTTATTAATAATAGAAAGTAGGCTATTTTTTCGATATTTATAAGTATAATAGCAAAAGAATTCTGATTGATAAATTACTCAAAACTCCTTTTCTTTATAAAAATTATATATTATAATAAATACAAGGAGAGATGAAAAAAATGGATTTTGATATTAAAAATGAAGTAAAACAAAAAATGGAAAAATCAGTAGAAAATTTAGAAAAAAGATTTACAACAGTAAGAACAGGTAGGGCAAATCCTTCTAGCTTAGATGGGGTTATGGTAGATTATTATGGTAGCCTAACTCCTTTAAAACAATTAGGAACGATTTCTGTTCCTGAAGGAAATCAATTATTAATCAAACCCTTTGATAAAGGAAGTTTAGCAGGTATGGAAAAAGCGATAGTAGCTTCTAATTTAGGATATAATCCTACTAATGATGGAGAAACAATCCGAATTATTATTCCTCCACTTACAGAAGAAAGGCGTAAAGAATTAATTAAGCAAGTAAAAGGAATTAGTGAAGAAGCTAAGGTAAGTATCAGAAATATTAGACACGATGCTATGGAAAAGATTGAAAAAAGTGAAGTATCAGAAGACATTTCTAAAGGTATGGAAAAAGAGGTTCAAGATTTAGTAAATCAGTATAATAAAAAAATAGAAGATTTGCTAAAAGAAAAAGAAAAAGAATTACTGACAGTTTAAAAATGATATGTTATAATACAAAATAACAATGTTGATCAAGAAGTAGTAATAAATGATTCTTTTATAGAGAGCTTGTGGTAGGTGTAAACAAGAAAAGATAGTTTATGAATTCGTCTTAGGAGTTCTTATTAATAATAAGCGTAATCTTGCGTTAAAAGAGAAGAGTGTATAGTAAGATAACTATAAAATAAGGTGGTACCGCGAGCTTTCGTCCTTATAAATATAGTTATCTTTTTTTGAAAAATAATCTAAGAACAAAAAATAAAGGAGATATATTAGGATGAAAATAGAAGAAGTTAAAAATTTAATAGAAAAAGATAAAGCTACAGTCACTGATCTAAATAGTTTAAATGAGCTAAGAATAAAATATCTTGGAAAAAAAGGAATTATATCGGAACTAAACCAAGAAATTAGAAATGTTCCATCAGAAGAAAAAAAAGAATTTGGTCAAAAAGTAAATGAAGCCAGAACTTTATTTATTGATTTTTACGAACAAAAGAAGGAAGAATTTGAAACCATTTTATTAAATGAAAAATTAAACAAGGAAGCGATTGATATCAGTTTGCCAGCTACTAAAATAAAGAACGGTTCCCCTAACATTTTAGAAAAACTAATCGAAGAAGTAGAACAAATCATGATGTCTATGGGGTATGATGTTGTTGATGGACCTGAAATAGAAGAAGATAAATTTAACTTTGAAATGCTAAATATTCCCAAAGGTCATCCAGCAAGAGATGCTCAAGATACTTTTTATATAGAAGGAGAAGAGATTCTACTACGAAGTCAAACCTCTCCTGTTCAAGTAAGAACAATGCTAAAAGGAAAAGGAGAAATTCCAATTCGTGTAATTTGTCCAGGCAAAACATATCGAAGAGATGATGATGATGCAACTCATTCACATCAATTCATGCAAATAGAAGGTTTACTAGTAGACAAGAATATTAGTTTATCCGATTTAAAAGGAACAATTGACATTATTGTAAAAAAACTATTTGGTGAAAACATTGAAACACGTTTTCGTCCTAGTTACTACCAATTCACAGAACCATCAGTAGAAGTTGACATTAGTTGTTTTAATTGTAAAAGAAAAGGATGTAACATATGTAAACATACTGGTTGGATTACTATTGCAGGAGCAGGAATTGTTCATCCAAATGTTTTAAAAATGAGTGGTTACGATCCTAAAATATGGAGCGGCTTTGCTTTTGGATTCGGAGCTGAACGTATGGCAATGCTTAAGTATGATATAGAGGATTGTCGTGTATTTTATCATACTGATTTAAGAGAAAGTAAAGTATTTGACAGAAAGGAAGCTGAATAAAATGATTAGTTTAGAATGGGTAAAAGAATATATTGATATTAGTGATCAAGACTTAGCTGAATTAGCTATAAAAATTACTAAAGCAGGGATCAATATAGAAAAAGTAATTACCAACCACATAGACCATTTGGTAATTGGAGAAGTTATAGAATGTACTGACCACCCTGATAGTGATCATTTACATATTTGTCAGGTAAATATAGGCAATGACACAGTGAAACAAATTGTGTGTGGAGCACCTAATGTGAGAAGTGGCATTAAAGTTATTGTTGCTCTTGTAGGAGCAATTCTTCCTGGTGATTTTGAAATTAAAAAAAGTAAAATTCGAGGAGTAGAATCTAATGGCATGATCTGTGCTTTATTTGAGCTCGGCTTAGAAGAAAAAACTGAAGAGAACTATAATAAGGGTATTCATGAATTGAATAATCAAGCTCCAGTAGGGAAAGACCCTCTAGAATATTTAGGATTTGCAGGAACATTATATGAATTAGACATTCATAAACACCGTAATAATGATTGTTATTACCACATTGGTTTTGCTTATGAAATAGCAGCAATATTAAATCGTAAAGTAACTTTACCAATTGCTGATTATAGTGAAGTAGAAGATCATATTACTAATCATTTTACTCTAAAGGTAGAAACATCTAAATGTCCTTATTATTTAGCCAAAATGGTTACAAATATCGAAATAGGACCTTCTCCTGAATTTATTAAAAAAAGATTAACAGAAGCAGGTATGCGCTCAATTAATAATGTAGTTGATATTTCAAATTATGTAATGCTTGAATATGGTCAACCACTTCACTTCTTTGATAAAGATAAATTAGGAAACCATATTTTAGTAAGAGATGCCAACGAAAAGGAAAAAATAACGACCCTTGATGGAAAGGAACGTATTCTGACACCTAATGATATTGTCATTACTGATTCCAAAAAGCCAGTTTGTATTGCAGGAGTCATGGGTGGAGAAAACACAGAAGTAGATGAAAATACTAAAAATATTTTAATTGAAAGCGCTATATTTGATCCAGTTAGTATACGCTATACTGCTACTAATTTAGACCTTCGAAGTGAAGCTTCTGTTAGATATGGAAAAGGACTAAATTACGAATACACTGAAAAAGCTATTAACAGAGCCTGTCATTTATTGCAAAAGTATGCCAATGCCAAAGTGCTTTCTGGGACTATTGCTTATGATACACTAGATAAACAGCCTAAAATAGTCGAATTTATTCCAGAAGATATTAACAAAATGCTTGGTATTACCATTAGTGAGGATGATATGAAAATCGAACTACAAAGATTGGATTTTCCCTATCATATAGAAAATAATAAATTTATTGTTACAATTCCCAATAGAAGGTTAGATATTGATCCTAATGTTAATGATATAGCTGAAGAAATAGGAAGACTATATGGCTATCATAATTTAGTTTCCACTCTTCCTACTGTACCAATTAGACAAGGACAATATGTAGGAGACGTAAAATATCGAAA
Organism: uncultured Clostridia bacterium; assembly: GCA_948433435.1. Lineage (GTDB taxonomy): Bacteria > Bacillota_I > Bacilli_A > RF39 > UBA660 > UBA2730. The sequence goes on along the minus strand of CAOJDX010000001.1, from coordinate 107,221 downwards.
AATAATTTCTAAAAGATTAAGAAGCCTAGGTTTAAACGAAACAAAAACTTACACATTAACCAGTCCAGATATGGCTAAAACATTCAATTATGAGCAAAAAAAGAATATTGTTTTACCGAATCCTATGAGTATTGATAAATCAGTTATCAGGACTAGTTTGATTCCCAGTTTAATAAAAGTTTATGAATATAATAAAGCTAGAAAAGTAAAAGATATATTCCTATATGAAATTAGTAAGACATATTACGATTCTAGTTATATAGAAGAAAGTAAAATCACTATTTTAATGGCTGGAAATTATTATGGAAGCTCATGGCAGAATAATAATCTGAAGGTAGATTTTTATGTAGTAAAAGGGATTGTTGAAAATATCTTAGATTATTTAGGGTTTAGAAATCGATATACCTTCGAAAAAGGAGATCTTCCTGATATGCATCCTGGTATGTCAGCAAAAATATTGCTTGATAGAAAAGAAATTGGAGTCATTGGTCGCATTCATCCTAAAAATTTAAAGGATAATGTTTATATAGCAGAATTTTCTATGAATGCTTTAATGAAAGAAACTAAACCTCTTAAATACAAAGCAGCTCCTAAGTATCCAGAAATAGAAAAAGATGTCGCTTTCATTATTAAGAAAGATGTTCCAGCCCAAATTTTAATTGATCAAATTAGAAAAAGTGGAGGTAGATTATTAACCAATATAAAAGTATTTGATGTTTATATTGGAGAAAATATTTTGGAAGACGAAAAGTCCCTTGCCTTTAATTTAACTTTTAATGATCCTAGTCGTACTTTAACTGATGAAGAAGTTATGGTGCAGTTTAATAAGATTATTAATGATGTAACCCAAAAATGTCATGCAGTTTTAAGAGATAAATAATGATTCTTTAAGAATACTTAAGCCTTATTTTGTAGAACTTCATTCTATATTTTCTTAGCAAAAAGAATACATCATATATTATTCTTTATGCCTTTATTAGTCATAATTAGATTAGAATCAAAGTATAAAATGAACTTAAAAGTATAAGAGTTACATTTCAATATTTAGGCTTTCCTTTTTTCTTTGAATTTTATATAATATGTTTGGTGGTAAGATGAAACTTAAAGTAGACAATGAAGAATATGAGATCGTGATAGAAAAAAAAAGAGGTAATAAAAATACTTACATTAGAATCAAGCCAGATTTAAAAATTTATATTACAACAAATATTTTGACAACAGAAAAATATATTAAAAATTTATTAGAAAAAAATTACTCCTCTATTATTAAAATGCTTGAAAAAGAAAAAAGAAAAATAGAGAATAATAACCATTTTTATTATTTAGGAAAGAATTATGATATTGTGTATACTGAATATTGTGATATTTCCTTTGGAAATGGAAAAGTATTTTTGAATAAAGAGTTCGATCTAGATAAATGGTATAAAAAACAAGCAAAAAATATTTTTCAGGAACATTTAGACAAAATGTATCATCAATTTTCCAAAAAAATTCCCTATCCAGCTCTTAGAATTAGAAAAATGACCACTAGATGGGGAGTATGTAATACAAAAACTAAAGTTATCACATTGAATTTGGAATTAATGAAAAGAGAAGAAAAATACTTAGATTATGTAATTATTCATGAACTATCTCATTTAATACATGCTAATCACTCAACAAGCTTTTGGTCTTTAGTAGCCGAAAACTGTCCCGATTATAAACAAATAAAAAAAGAGATGAAAGAATTTTAAATTTATTTTTTCTTCTCTTTTTTCTTTTTATCATTTTTAACTGAAATATGAATATCTTTAAAATTACTACCAGGAATGATAAAAGTATAAGTATTCATTTTTCCTTTATCTCTTTCGTTACTATGATCATAGGATACTTCTAGTTTTCTTTTTTCCATACAACACCTCATATAAACTATATCATAAATGATGAAAATATGATATAATCTGTTTGTGAGGGATGAGTATTATGCTAATAACAAGTTTAGAAAATGATAAAGTGAGAAAATATATAAAATTAAAAGATAAGAAATATCGTGATAAAACAGGACAATTCATTGTAGAAGGAGCTCACTTAGTATTAGAAGCTTACAAAAATGGACTAATCGATGAATTAATTTTAGAAAAAGAGGAAGTATTCCCATTGGATATTAAAAATATTGTCTATCTTCCAATGGAAATTATTACTAAAATATCGACTGTAGAAACACCGCAAACAATTATGGCTTTGTGTCATAAACAGGAAGAAAAAGAAGAATTAAAGAATAAGATTCTTTTGATAGATAATATTCAGGATCCTGGGAATTTAGGAACAATTATTCGCAGTGCAGTTGCTTTTAATATTGATACAATCGTTCTATCAGAAAATACTGTAGATTTATATAATCCAAAAACGATACGAGCAACTCAAGGAATGTTTTTTCATATTAATATTATAAAAAAAGATTTAGAAAGCACTATAGAACAGCTTCACCAAGAAGAAATTCCGGTTTATGGTACTTTGGTAGGTCATGGAAGTGATGTCAGAAGCTTAGCAGAAAAGGATAAAATAAGATATGCTTTGGTAGTTGGAAATGAAGGAAATGGAGTGAGAAATTCCATTAGTAATATGTGTGACAAAAATTTATATATTAACTTAAATGCCAACGTCGAAAGCCTAAACGTTGCAATTGCAACATCGATTCTTTTATATGAGTTAGGAAGATAGTAGATGAAAAAAATTTATATTGGTAAAATTGTGTCAACCCATGGAATTAAAGGAGAACTAAAAATAATTTCGGATTTTCCTTTTAAAAATAAAGTTTTTAGAAAAGATAATACCTTATTAATTGACGAAAAGGAATACAAGATAAACTCTTACCGACATCACAAGATTTATGAGATGATAACTCTTGATCATTATAAAGACATTAACGAAGTTCAATTTTTATTAAAGAAAAAAGTTTATATAGATAAAGAAAGTTTAAATTTAGACGAAAATGAAATTTTAGATGAAGAATTGATTACTTACAACGTTATTACTAATATAGGGGAGGGTATAATAAAAGAAATTTTTTTCGCTAGTGCTACTAATAAAATTCTACGATTAAATATTAAAAATCAAGAAGTATTAATTCCTTTAAATAGTCCCTATATTGAAAAAATAGACAAAATAAAACATAAAATTTATGTTCAAATAATAGAAGGAATGATCAACTAAGAATTAACATATTTTTCTATAACATTTTTAAACTAAAAAAGAAAAGAGGATAATCATGAAAATAGATATTTTAACTCTTTTTCCTGATATGTTTCAGTCTGTTTTCACAGAATCAATTATAAAAAGAGCTCAAGAAAAATCAATAGTAGAAATAAATATTCACGACTTTAGAGTCTTTTCTAAAGATAAGCATCATAAAGTAGATGATACTCCTTATGGTGGCGGAGAAGGAATGGTTCTTACCTGCCAACCAATATTTGATTGTGTAAATAGCTTAAAAACAGAAAACAGTATGGTAATTTTATTAACTCCTGATGGAAAAACTTATAAACAGCAAATGGCCTATGATCTCTCTCAAAAAAAGCATTTAATTTTAATTTGTGGCCATTATGAAGGATTTGATGAGAGAATTCGCTCACTCGCTGACTTAGAACTTTCAATAGGTGATTATATTTTAACAGGAGGAGAATATGCCGCCATGATTGTAGTGGATTCTATTACAAGACTATTGAAAGGAGTTATTGAAGAAGAATCACATTTAAAAGAGTCATTTAATAACAATCTTTTAGATTATCCAACTTATACTAAACCAAGAATATATAATAATATGGAAGTTCCTGAAGTACTAATAAGTGGAGATCATAAGAAAATAGAAGAATATCGGTTAAAAGAAAGTATCAGAAAGACCAAAGAAAGAAGACCAGATCTTTTAGAAGAAAATATTGTTCAAAAAGAAAGTAGATGACAAAGATGAAATATATAGTAAAAAAAGAAAAGAAAGAAACCAAAATATTAAATTATTCAACAATAGAAGGTTTCCTTTTACCAACTAAATCAAATAAATTTATAATAGATGGAAATAATATTACTAAGATTATCATCATAAATAAAAAATTTGCTTCACCATTTGTTTCAAAAATAGTATTAAAAAAATATCAAAAGCTAATAAAAAAATTAACAGATCTTTTTATAAGTGAAGAAGATCCAGGAACAACAATGAATGAGGTTTTAACTGAAATTCAAAAATTTAAGGATATGATAAAAAAGGACTATCGGAAATATCTAAAAAAGAAAGAATTAGAAAAAATGGCTATAGAACTTAAGTTTCTTCAAAAAGAGGCTCAAAAAAAACAAACAGAATTGTTTTATATCAGAAATGAAAAAAGTGTAAATCGTACTAGATAACTGCAAAAGAAAAATTAGAAAAAAGATAAAAACAATTTACAATGATGTTACCTTATGTTATAATTAAAAACGTCAAAAGAAGTGATCCGCTAAAGTTTATTTAAGATCTCTTTAAAATTTTATATTAGAAAGGATGAATCTCATGAATTTAATTGACAAAATTAATCAAAATCAAATTAATCCAAATATTCCAGAATTTCGTGTTGGTGATACAGTAAAAGTGGATTATAAAATTGTGGAGGGTGGAAAAGAACGTATCCAAGCATATGAAGGTATCGTAGTAGCCCGTCGTAATGGAAGTGTTTCTGAAACATTCACAGTTAGAAAAATGTCTTCTGGAGTTGGAGTAGAAAGAACATTCCCAATTCATTCACCAAAGATTGCTGGTATTACTGTAGTACGTAAAGGTAAAGTAAGACGTGCCAAACTTACATTCTTAAGAGACAAAGTTGGTCAATACAGAATTAAAGAAAGAGGACAAAAATAAGGGCCAAACCCTTATTTTTTGTTTTGGTGCCAAAATGAAACAGACTATAAAGGAAATAATACCTTATATTAATTATAATAGTAATTTTAATAAAATCTTATATAATTTCTCCGATTAGGGTAAATGGATCATCTATGTATAGTACACTACATGATAAAGATATTATGATTTTGAATAAAATAATATATCACTTTAAAGAAATAGAAAGATTTGATATTGTAGTAGTAGATGTACCTAAATCAGAAACTATTGCTAAAAATGAGTATATTATTAAAAGAATTATTGGACTTCCAGGAGATAAAATAGAATATCGAAATAATATTTTGTATTTAAATGGAAAGAAAATAAAGGAAAATTTCAGTCATAAGAAAACGACAGACTTTAATATTAAAGACTTAGGAAGTTTAACTGTTCCAAAAGATCATTACTTTGTTCTAGGAGATAACAGAACAAATTCAGTAGATAGTAGAATGCTAGGTTTTATTCAAAAGAAAAATATAATAGGTAGAGCTCAATATACAATTTTACCTTTTTCTAGAATTGGTAAAAGATATTAATAATTTTAATTATTACCCGAAATAACATATTAAAAAGAGAAAATCATTCTAATGAACTGATACAATATATGGCAATCAGTATACAATTTAGAATAAATTGGCAACTAATCCAATTCATATAGTGGTTTATAGAAATAAGAGTTTACAATTTTGATTAAAACAATACTAGGATGTGATTAGATGATAATAATAAAAAATAACAATGACAAAAAAATTAAAGAAATAATAGACCAAAAATTATCTGCTTTTAATAGAAAGCACTGTAAATGGTTAAATACTAAATCAGCACAAAATCAAGATGAATATTTTGAACAAGAGTATAATTTTATAGTTTATGATAGTAATCAGATAATTGGTGGAGCAATAGGTTTTATCAAATATAATTGGTATTTTTTAGACTTATTATATATTGATAAAGAGTATAGAGGGAAAAATATTGGAACAAGATTAATAAATGAGATGGAAAAATTGGCCAAAAAGAAAGAATTAATAGGTATTAGGATGGAAACTTGGGATTTTCAGGCAAAAGAATTTTATGAAAAAATGGGATATGAAGTGTATGCCACTTTTGAAGATTGTCCTCCAGGGACTATAGATAATTTTTTGAGAAAAAAATTCTAATGATAAAGGAATAATATAGATTTTCTTTTACAGAAATAACTAAAATAGAAAATAATAATAAAATAAAGAAAACTAAAAACTAAAAAATATATGATAGAAAGTAGTGCTGATTAAAACGATAGAAGAAGAAATTATAGATTATCACCAATATGTTAAAATTGTTAAGACATTAAATGATTATTTTAAGTCAAAAAAAGAAATAGCTAGTATAGTATCCAGCTAATATAATATATAAGTCATGTGAATACTTTATATATATGTTTTATTCTTGTTTACTGGATTATGGAATATGGTCAAAATATATCATAAAAATTTAATTGAAATCTATAAAAAAATACCCTAATATATATTTAACCCAAATTATGTAATAAATATGAAAGAAAAATTATTAAAAAATATTATAGTAAACTATATTCACCCAAGATATCCTAATATTGCTGTAAAAAAAGTGAATGGAATTATCAGTAAAATTAACAGAATATGATAGTATTTTAGATTATTAAAAAACTTTGAACAATGTTAGAGAACTTGAAACCTTTATTATAAATATCAAAGGATATGGGCAAAAAACGACAATCAATTGAGGTATAGGCATATAAAGACAATCATACTTAAAGCTCTATAAATAAAGGAGAAATTAATAAAAAAGGGAATAGGTACTTATTTGTTGAAATGGTATTTAAGAAATAACAATAATAGAAAGATATATTTAAATATAGATGAGGTAAGTGAAAAATATAAATTGTTTGATAAGAAAATATCTAGATGGTTCTTATTCAAAAGTGATGCAATCAAAAAGTTGTATAATAAATAAAGGAAGTGAAAAAATGAATAACAATAATCGACAAAAAACAAAAATCAACTGGTTGATTACAATTTAATTAAGAACACTCTTAAACTATTATAAATAAAGGGAAATTTTCTAATTTATATCTTGCATATTTTCATTAAAAAAGGGCTAAAAACACTAAAAATTCTTAAAAATATAGTAATTTTAGTGTTATTTATAATAAGAATCAATAAGGTGATTACGACATTTAAGAACATAAGAAAGAAGGTGTTAATTTGAATAATAAGTTAGAGACGATATCAAATATATTTGAAGATATGGAAATAAGAAGTATATGGGATAGTGATAAGGAAGAATACTTTTTTAGTGTGGTTGATGTTATTGTTGCTTTAACTAAATCAGATAGACCACGTAAATATTGGAACGATTTAAAGAAAAAATTAGAAAATGAGGGAAGTGAGTTGTCCGAAAGAATCGGACAACTGAAATTAAAATCAAAAGATGGTAAATTTTATAATCAAGATGTGCTTGATACGAAAGGAATTCTAAGACTTATCGAATCAGTTCCAAGTCCAAAGGCAGAACCTTTTAAATTATGGCTAGCAAATCTTGGTAGTGAGAGAATTGATGAAGTATTTGATCCTGAAATTGCTATAAATCGTGCAGTTAATTATTATCGTAGTAAAGGATATTCTGATGAATGGATTAAGGCTAGATTAACAGGAATTGTAGATAGATTTAAACTTACAGATATTTGGAAAGAAAGAGGCATAACCAAACCAATGGAATATGCCTTGCTTACAAACGAAATTTATAAAGGTTGGTCTGGAATGAAAGCAAGTGAATATAAAGAATTTAAAGGACTTAGAAAAGAATCTTTAAGAGATAATATGACAGATATAGAAGTAGCACTTACAAATATAGGAGAGATTGCAACACGAGATATCGCAAAAGAGGAACATCCACAAGGTTTAAAAGAAAATTTGAGAGTTGCCAAAAGAGGTGGAGGAGTTGCTAAAGGTGCTAGAGATTTATATGAAAAGGAAACAAAAAAATCTGCAATCTCTAAAACCAACGCATTGAATTATCAATATGTTGATGACCAACAAAAAATAGAGAGTAAAGTTAATGAGTAAATTCACACATTTAACATTAATTACATTTGAATATATAATTAATTTGGAGTGTGATTTTATGGATAAATATAATATTGAAGAAATTAAAGAAAAATTAGAAAGATGTAAAAGCATGGAACTGGAAGATGTAACGCTAGATGATGTAGACGAAATAAGTTTTATAAAAATAGATAGAAGAAAATCAAGTAACGAAAGAATATTAGATTTTTTGACTAAAGTAAAAAATCCATATATATTTAAGGTAAAGGGGAAATTAGTTAGAATGAGATTCTCTGACACAGATAAAACTGCAGAAGATTGTCTTACTAATGTATTGAAAAATTTATATAGATAAAAAAGGAGTAGTGAGAAATATGTTAAGTCCTAAAATAGAGACAGAGAGGTTAATTCTAAGAAGATATAACGAAAGTGATATTGATGCTTTTTATGAAATATTACATGATGATAGATTGCATACATATATCCCGTTTCCTAATTTAACAAAAGATGAGGAACTTGAATATATTAGAAATTGCATGAGTGAAGTAGAAGAATCTAAATATGAAAGATGGTCAATTGTTTTAAAAGAGAATAATATAACAATTGGAAATATTTCAGTAAATACAGTAAATAAAAAACATAATTATTGTAATGTTGGATATGTTGTTAGATATGATTATTGGGGCAATGGATATGCTAGCGAAGCATTAAAAGTGGTATCTGATTATTTACTTGATAGTGGTTATTATTTGGTAGAATGTTCTTGTAATGAATTAAATAAACAATCATCTAAAGTAATGGAAAAAGCAGGGTTCAATAAGGATGGTTATATTGCAAATAGAAGATTAAATAAAGATGGAACATATTCTGGAGTTGAATATTATAGTAAAACAAAATAAAAGGAAGTGATAAAGATGGAAAATAATCGACAAAATACGACAAACATAAACTGGTTGATTACGATTTATTTAACACCTCTAGCAAACCCTTATAAATAAAAGGATTGAGCGATTTTAGATCTTGCATATTTTTACTAAAAAACAGTGAAAATACTAAAAAATCATAAAAATATAGTAAATTTAGTGAATTTTATTATAGGAATTTAAGAGGTGATTACGACATTTAACCCTCATAGAAAAATATAAGTTTTTTAACAGTGTATTTTTATTTTGAAAAAGATTAAATAAGTAGTATAATTAAGTTATCAAAATATCTTATTATTAAGATATTTTTTTGCTTAATAGGAGGTATTAACTTGGATAGAACAGCTACACAGACAATTGAAGGTTTTAATTATCAGCATAATAAAAGTATCTTAGAGGTGTTGAATGCTTCACCAGGAACAAAAATAACTTTAGAAGGCTGTATAGAAGATATAGATGTTATTCGAGAAGATAATATAACAGCTATTCAGTGTAAGTATTTTGAATCGACGCAAAATGTAACACCAAGTATTTTAGCTAAACCCATTTTCGATATGATTATTTCACACATGAAATATGAAAATGTTAATTTTAAGTTATATATTCATTATAATGGTGTGACCAAAGAAAATAATATTGAGTTTACAGTTGATGTTTTAAATGACATATTGAGTACAAAAAACAAGGAATATGTGAAAAAGTATTTTCATCAAATATTTGAATTACCCGAAGAAATCGAAAAACTATGTAAGAAATCCAAATTAACAAATGATGACATTGTGGAAATAACAAATTATATTAATGTTAATGGCGATTCGTTATTAAAATTTAGCAAAGATAGCTTTATTGAAAAAACACAAGTGATAGCGGCACCTAAAATGGAATTGTTAGTTGAAACAATAAAACAAAAAATTCGTAATGATGGATATACTGAAGAAGAAGTAGAGAATATTATTTATCCGAACTTTTTTCAAAAAGTAGCAGAATTAAGTGCTAATGATGATGAGCAACAAAGAACTATTGATTGTAATTTATTCAAGAATGAGGTATATTCAATTAAAGAATTACTTTATACAAAATGGTTAAGTAAGTTATGTGATTTAAAAAAATACAAAGAAGAAATTAAAAAGAGTTTAAGAGTTAGATTGCAAAGCAATTATAGTTTTAGAGTTATAATTGTAAATATATCTAGATATCGTGTTTCAGAAATTGCATTTTTTATTAAGGAGTATTTAAAGAAGTATTGTAGTAAGAAAAAACTTAATTATTTTCCTATGTTCATTATAGAAACAGATAATGAAGATAATTATTTAGAATTGCAGAGTTTGTTATTCAGTGCCTATAAAATAGAATTTGAAAACGGTGAAGCAGGAAGAAAATTTTATATAGATAAATTGTTTGGATGTTCAGAAAATAAACTAAAGATTTGTATGAGGAATAATGATATTGATTCGTATTTGACAACAAATGTACCACGAAGACCAGATGACTTGATTACTATTGGGGATGTGGATATAGAAAATTATGATGATTCTGGAATTAATACTATTAATGTTAATAAATTAAGTTCAAAGGATTTAATGGATGTATTTTATTTAGGAGGATAATAATGATAGAAATAGGTAAAGTGTTGGAGAGCACAGGTGCATTAATAAAAATAAAATTAAATGATGTAGAATCGTTTGAGGATAATAAAGAAAGTTTGAAAGTAGGGAAATATCTTACAATTCAAGAAGGAAATTTGAATTATATTTTAGCTACTATATTAAATATAAAGACTATCGATGGAGATGATATACAATATTATATTGAGACTCAGCCTATTGGATCTTATACTAAAGATGATAGTAATGTAATATTTAAACAAGGAAGTATAAATATTCCTTCACCAACAGAACCAGTTTATATTACTAGTTCTGATATAGTTGATAAAATATTCTCACCAACAGAAACTGCATCATATTATATGGGAAGATTGTCACATAATAACGATGTTAGTTACTATGTTAATGGAAATGCTTTTTTTAGTAAGCATATTGGTGTGGTTGGATCAACTGGTAGCGGAAAATCTTGTGCTGTTGCTAAAATGATACAGGAAGTATGTGGTATAAGTAATGCGACCAATAAAAATAAGGACAATCAAAAAAATTCTCATATAATAATCTTTGATATTCATTCTGAGTATAAAAATGCTTTTTCTTTAGGTGATGAGCAAAATTTTCATTTAAATATATTAGATGTAGAAAAAATGTGTATTCCATATTGGTTAATGAATTCAGAAGAATTAGAGTCCCTTTTTATAGAAAGTAACGAAATGAATTCTCATAATCAAATTTCACAATTCAAACGTGCCGTTATATTAAGTAAAGAAAAGCATAATCCAGATAAAAAAGTAACATACGATATGCCAGTTTATTTTTCGATTGGAGAGGTATATAATTTTATTTATAATTTAAATAATGAGGTAATAAGTAAATTAGATAACGAATATGGGAAACCTAAGACAAAAGAAGGGAATTTGATAGAAGATATTAAAGAATATTTGAATAAAAAATTTGATTTTATTCCATCTTCTACTGCTGGTGCTACTAAAGCAAGTAATGGCCCTTTTAATGGGGAATTCGAAAGATTTCTTACAAGAATAGAAACAAAACTAAGCGATAAAAGATTAGACTTTATTACATCACCAAAAAAATCAGATGGTACAGAATATAAAACAGGAGATTTTCCAGAAATATTAAAACAATTTATTGGTTATATTGATAAGTCCAATGTATCAATTATCGATTTAAGTGGTATTCCTTTTGAAGTATTAAGTATTACAGTTAGTTTAGTGTCACGCTTAATATTTGACTTTGCTTTTCACTATTCAAAAAATAAACATGCTCATAATGAATTAAATGATATTCCATTTATGATTGTTTGTGAGGAAGCGCATAATTATATTCCTAAGGTAGGTGGGAGTGAGTACAATGCGGCAAAAAGGTCTATTGAAAGGATTGCAAAGGAAGGAAGAAAATATGGATTAAGTTTAATGGTAGTTAGTCAAAGACCATCTGAAGTTTCAGAAACTATTTTTTCCCAATGTAATAATTTTGTGGTTTTAAGACTAACAAATTTCAACGATCAGAATTGTGTTAAGAGATTATTGCCGGACAATAATAGTTCATTAGTTGAGGGACTTCCCACATTATCAGCTGGAGAAGCATTGATAGTTGGAGATGCAACTACTATACCAGCTATTATACAAATGGACTTACCAAATCCAAAACCAAAGTCAGATAGCATAGATTTCTATACTGAGTGGAATAATTCATGGGTTGATATAGATTTAACTGACACTATAAATAGGTGGAGAAGGGAAAAAGAGTAATATAAAAAATGGATTTTTAATATCCATTTTTTTGTGATATAATTAACATTGTTTAAGACTTAAAGGAAGCGAATAAAATAGAAAATTCATTTCCAAAAACTTGTATCAACTAATTGATTATGACGTTGCACTCCCATTATATAAAAATTTTATATTTACCGTTATTTTTTAAAATAATTAATACGAATATATTGTAATAAAAAAAGAAAGGATATTACTTATGGCAAATAGAATAGAACGAATAGGCGTGGCTCACATTGAAGAAATTGCAGAACGGAATCAGTGGATGTTTCGAGAACAGCCAATTAATGATGTTGGTATTGATGCTCATATGGAATTAACTGAATCTACTGGAGAGCCGAAACAACTTCTTGCATTGCAAATAAAATCTGGTGAAAGTTGGTTTAAAGAGAGAAAAGATAATAATATAATATTTCGAGATATTAATGAAAGACAATACAAGTATTGGACAATGAATTCTTTACCTTGTATTGTGGTTTTATATAATCCGAATAATGATATGTGCATTTGGCAAAAGTTGACTGCTGAAACAATCGAAAGAACTAGTGCTGGAAAAGGAAATGGATTTTTTGTCAAGATCCCTTTAAATCAAGTTTTTTTGAATGATTCATCGAATAAAAAACTTCTTTCTTTTACTAATTTACCGCAGCATATTACAAATTATAACTTTTTACTATCTCAGAAAAAATTCATGCAGATTATTCAAGATGGTGGCAAGATTAAACTTTATTCAAAAGAATGGGTAAATAAGAGTAGTGGTAGGGGATGTGTAGAGTTAATTGTTGATGATGGAAAAAGTATTCAAAAGTATTCTTATCCATATTGGTTTCCTTTTACGCCGTATACTATGGTTTTTCCACAACTATTTCCATGGGCAAATTTCTCAGTTGATGCAGATTTTTTCGGGGAGTATGACAAAAGTATTTGGCGAGAATATCACTGCTATTTTGACAAAGAGAATGATGAATGGATAGTTGTAGGAGATACATTTGAAGAATTTCGTAGAAAATTAAGCCCAATGCGAAGTATTAATCTTTCAGGAGAAGTTGCTGAATATATGATGGAACTTAGTTTAAATGAGTTAGGTAAGTCATTTTTATATATAGATAACTTTGTTTCACAAAATCAACCTTATGTTGATGCAAGACCGGATGGAGAATGAAAATATGAAAAAAATTAAGCTCAATGAGAATGAAAAAAACTCAACATCAAATGAAGAGTACGTACTTGATCCAACTGAAAAGTATGTGATTGATATTGAAGAAGAAATGGACTTTCAAATGGCGACGATGATGTCATTTCAAATAATGGGACCTCCTCCTGCACTTAAGAATTATCATGCATGGTTATATGAAAATGGTTTTAATGTGGAATCACCAAATCCGACAAATGAAGTTGTTTCTCATTATTATGGAATTAAACCACTATGGAAAACTGAGTATTCTCAAGGTATTGTTGTAAAATCTGAGAATTGCAGTGACTATTTTATTATTATGGAATGCAGTATCAAGAACAAGGGATATAAGCATACACAAGTAATTCTTACCATTGGCGGTTGTATGTGAAATAATTATTTATATGTAGTTTATATGAATTAATATTTATATAATTTTTAAGGAGCAAAACTTATGATTAAATATAAGGTGGCAACATATATAAGACTTTCTAGAGATGAGTGTTATAGTAATTCTGATAGTATAGATAATCAAATAAAAATGACTGATTTTTATTGTGAGGAAAATAAGTTAGAAGTTATAGATAAGTATATTGATAATGGTTATAGTGGAACAACTTTTGATAGGCCTGCTTTTCAAAAACTTTTAAAAGATATTGATGATGGTTTAATTAATACCATAGTAGTAAAAGATTTATCTAGGCTTGGTAGAAACTATATTATGGTTGGTCATTATTTACAATACTATTTTCCTGCTAAAAAAGTTAGATTTATTTCTATTAATGATGAGTATGATAGTTTAAAACATAGTAGCATTATGGAAAGATTAGACGTTCCATTAAAAAATATGATGTTTGACCACATAGCTTATGACACATCTAATAAAATAAAAAAGTCTCTAAGAATAAGTAAAGAAAATGGGAATTTTGTTGGTTCTTCTGTAATATATGGTTATAAAAAGGATCCAAATGACATTCATAGATTAATTATAGATAATGAAGCTGCCGAGATTGTTAGAGAAATATTTCGCATGTATTTGCTTGGTATGACTAAATCTGAAATTGCAGATACATTAAACAAAAGAGAAATATTAACTCCTGCATTATATAAAAAGATTAATAGTTTAGGATATACTAAACCTAAAAAAGATAATAAATGGAATTATGAAATAATAAATAGAATACTTAGAGATGAAAACTATACAGGCATTTTAGTTCAAGGAAGACGAAGAAACGAAAGTTATATTACTCATAAAGAAGTTAAAAATCCAGAAAAAGATTGGATAAAATATGAAAATCATCATGAGGCAATTATTGATAAAGAAAAGTTTATTATTGTTCAAGATAAACTAAAAATACAAAGAAGAAAAACTAATAAAAATGATATTTTAGACGGACATTTGTTTTGTGCTGATTGTGGTGCACCTATGACATTAGTAAAAGGAAAAAATAATAAATACTATTATTGTAGAGCATATACTAACAAAAAAATATGTAGCAAACATGTAATAAGACAAGAAAACTTATACAACGAAGTTCTCAGATTACTAAACTTAAAGATACTAGATAATAAAAAAGTAAATGAATTAAATAGAGAAATAGTAAATGATTATATTGATAAAGTAATTGTTTATGAAGAAGGAAAAGTTGATTTATTTTTAAAATATGAAAGTGAATTAATAAAAAAATAATGTCGTTATGATATAATTAAATAGTTAAAAGGACGTGATTTTAAATGAGTGAAAATCAAGATAAAGTGTTTGGTAAAACGAGTATCAATTGGTATCCTGGTCATATGGCCAAAACAAAAAGAGAGATAAAGGAAAAATTGAATTTAATCGATATTATTTATGAAGTAATCGATGCAAGAATGCCTCTATCTTCTAAAATTGTAGATATTGACGACTTATTAGGAAATAAAAAAAGAATTTTAATTATGGCCAAATATGATCTATGTGACAAACAAAAAACAGATAACTTTATAAAATATTATGAAAATTTAGGATATATTGTAATACCAGTAGATTTAAAAAATGGAAATGATACTAAGAAAATAGTTGAAATAAGCCAGAACCTGCTAAAAGAAGAAAATCAAAAAAGGAAGGATAAGGGCCTAAAACCAAGAAACATTAGAGCATTAGTTATTGGTGTGCCTAATGTCGGGAAATCTACATTAATTAATCGTTTGGCAGGTAAAAATAAAGCCGGTGTTGGAAATAAACCAGGATTTACAAAGAACTTAAATTGGATTAGGATTAATAAAGAAATAGATCTTCTAGACACTCCAGGAATTTTATGGCCTAAACTAGACAATCAGGAAAATGCTTATATTTTGGCCGCTCTTTCTTCTGTTAAAGAGGAAATCTTAAATAATATGGATCTTTCCTATTTCATATTAGAAAAGATGTTGAGTTTATATCCACAAAATATTGAAAAAAGATATGAAATAACAAAGTTAGATGAAGATATTTTGGAAACTTATGATAAAATTGCCAAAAAAATTGGAGCTCTTTCCAAAGGTGGAGTAGCTGATTACGACAAAACAGCAAGTATTATCATCAGAGATTTAAAAAATGGCCATTTAGGAAACATTACTTTTGATCAGCTAAAATAAAAAATATGATAATAATGGTAAAGGAACGAAAAGTTCTTTTAATTATGTAAATTTAATGTTAAAATAAATCAAAATAAAGAATCAGAGAGGTATTTTATGAACAAAGATGAAATATTAAAAAAATTAGATAGCTTACCCTTAAAGAAGAAAGACTACATAATTATAGGTGATAGTGCCTTAGTATTACAAGGCATCATAGAAAAGACAGATAACATTTGGTTAAGTTGTTCTCAAGAAATATATGATCATATAGATTGGACTGAGGAAAAAGCTGATCTCTTTCATCATTTAAAATGTAATAATTATATTAAAATTATTCCTCATCAATTTGAGAAAAATAATATTTTAAAAAGGGAAAATTACAGTGTTTTAAATATAGAAACTTGTTACGAAGTAAAACGGTTAGCCAATAAAAAAGAAGATAAAAAATTACTAGAAAAGTTAGATTTATTACTTAGTGAACTTGATAATACAAGATACGAAAATAAATTAAGACAGAAAGGGCTAAAATTAATTGCTGGAGTAGACGAGGTAGGGAGAGGACCATTAGTTGGTCCTGTTGTTGCAGCATGTGTCATTTTACCAGAAAAATTCAATCTTCCAGGTCTAACAGACTCAAAGAAATTAAGTGAGAAAAAAAGAAATATTTTATTTGAAGAAATAAAAAAACAAGCTCTAGCTATCGGAATAGGAATTGTTGACGAGAAAACAATTGATGAAGTTAATATCTATGAAGCTACAAAAATGGCAATGAAAGAAGCAATCAAAAACTGTCCTTTAAAACCAGAACATATATTAATAGATGCAATGCCTCTAAATATAGAAATTCCAACTACTTCTCTGATCAAAGGAGATTTAAAAAGTATAACAATATCTGCTGCCAGTGTAATTGCCAAGGTAACCAGAGATAGAATGCTTTATGAATTAGATCAAAAATATCCTATGTACGACTTTAAAGGAAATAAAGGCTATCCCACAAAGAGACATATTGAGGCAATTGAGAAGTATGGAATTATTAAAGAACATCGTAGAAGTTATGAACCAGTAAGAAAATACTTAAATAATCATGCAAAAAGTAAAATATAAAACGTATAATATGACTGATAGCTAATTTCATTGACAAAAAATCGTATAATTAGTATAAATATATAAGTGAGGTGTTTGTATGAACAAAAATTTGGTAATAGTAGAAAGTCCTAGCAAAAGTAAAACAATTGAAAAATACTTAGGTAGTGATTTTAAAGTAGTATCAAGTCAGGGACATATTAGAGATCTAGCAACAACAGGGCAATATGGTTTAGGGGTTGATATTGATAATGGTTTTCTTCCAAATTATACAAATGTCAAAGGAAAAGCCAAATTGATTAAACAATTACAAAAAGATGTAAAAGATAGTGAAAAAATATATTTGGCAAGCGACCCAGATCGAGAAGGAGAGGCAATTGCTTGGCACTTAAAAGATGCTTTAGGAATAAAAGATGAAAATTATAGTAGAATTTTATTTCATGAGATTACTAAAGATAAAGTTTTAGAGGCAATTAAAAATCCAACAGTAATAGATGATAATTTAGTAAAAAGTCAAGAAACAAGAAGAATTTTGGATCGTATCATTGGTTTTAGATTGAGTAAATTATTACAATCAAAAATAGGAGCTAAATCGGCGGGACGTGTACAAAGTGTTGCCTTAAAACTAATTGTTGATAGAGAACGAGAAATAAATGCTTTTCAAAAAGAAGAATATTGGACCATTACTGCTAACTTTCCAAATCCAGAGTTTGAAGCGGATATTTTTAAATATAAAGATGTTGATTTAAAAATAGAAAATGAAGAACAGGCGAATAAAATACTAGAAAGTTTAACAGAGAATTTTTTGGTAGAAAGTATTATAAAAAAAGAGCAAGCCAAAAAAAGTAAATTTCCATTTATTACAAGTACATTACAGCAAGAAGCTTCAACAAAGTTAGGCTTTCCTGCCAAAAAAACAATGTCAATTGCTCAAAAATTATATGAAGGAATTGATTTAAAAAGTGAGACAGTAGGTTTAATTACTTATATGCGTACAGATTCTACTCGTCTAAGCGATGAATACACTAAGAGCGCTTATAAGTATATTGAAGAGAATTATGGTAAAGAGTATATAGGCTATATAAAAAAAGGCAAAAAAGCAGAAAATGTTCAAGATGCTCATGAGGCAATACGTCCAACTAGTATTTTCAGAACACCAGATGCAGTTCAAGAATTTTTAACTTCCGATGAGCATAAATTATACAGCCTAATTTATATGAGAACAATTGCTAGTCTAATGGCAGATGCTAAGGTTGATAAAACAACTATTACTCTAGATAATAGCAATTACAAATTTAAAACGACTGGACAAATATTAAAATTTCCGGGATATTTAAAAGCTTATGCCGCTTATGAAGCCAGTGAAGATAAAATTTTACCACCTTTAGAAGAAGGAAAAGTTTATATAACGAATGATATTACAACAGAGCAGCATTTTACCAAACCACCAGCAAGATATTCTGAATCAAAATTAATAAAGGAAATGGAAGAGTTAGGAATAGGGAGACCATCAACTTATGTAAAAATTATCGATACTCTAAAAGAAAGAAATTATGTAGAATTAGTTGAAAAAAAATTTGCTCCAACGGAAATCGGAATAGAGTCAACAGACAAATTACAGGAATTTTTCGCTGATTTAATCAATGTAAAGTATACAGCTGAAATGGAAGATGACTTAGATAAGGTTGCTGAAGGAAATCTTATTTGGAATAAAATTTTGCAAGATTTTTATGATTTATTTGAACCTCGGGTTAAAAATGCTTTTAACGATATGGAGAAAAAAGCTCCAAAGGAAACAGGAGAATTGTGTCCTAATTGTAATAATCCACTAGTAATTAGAAATGGTAGATATGGAGAGTTTACAGCATGTTCTAATTATCCAGAGTGTAAGTACATTAAAAAAGAAGAACAAGAAGTTAAAGAAATAATGAACTGTCCAAATTGTGCTGGCAAAATTATAGAAAGAAAAACAAGAAAAGGTAAAATTTTCTATGGTTGTACTAACTATCCCAAATGTAAATTCGCTTCTTGGGATTTACCACTTTCAGAAAACTGTCCAAATTGTAATAACTATCTAGTAGAACATAATAATAAAATTAAATGCAGTAAATGTGATTATGAAAAAGACTAAACAAGTGGATTAAATAAAAAAAGTTTACTTTTTACATATTGGGTGGTATTATACGAAATAACAAAAAAGGGAGAAAAATGGCAACACTTAATTATGTAGTAGGAATAAACATAAGATATTACTAATTAATAATAGTCTTATTATATAGACTAAAAAGCAAGTAGAGAAAAAGAGGTTGATTCTTTTATATATGGAACATACTTATACGATAATAAAGAGCATATCCCAGAAGAAGAAAAACTTATCTATCAAATGAAAATCGAATATGAACTTTCTATCATCGAAAATAGAAGAGTTCAAGTTTAACAATAAAATAGAAATAGAACCAATTTTTAGTGATAATATTCACAAGTTGGAACCACAAATACTAGAAGATATTTTAACAAGAAACAAAAAATTAGAGAAATATTTACATCAAATAGTAAAACTAGAAAAATACTATAGATATTTACGAATAATTGATTCTTACTATAATTCAAAAGTTAAGACTTTTATCAAGCATACTAAAAGTCTTTTTTAGTTTCTTATTTTTTAATAAGAGGTTTTTCTATTACTATTTATTAGTCAAATAGTTTTATAATTCGAAGTACATTTTTAATATTGATACACAAAATTAACAATAGTTGAAAAAAAGATTGACAAATAATATTTTTATGATATAATGTAGGTGTTTTTATTAGGGGGGAATTATATGCTTAAGAATGAGCAGTTGGAAAGCATCCAAAATATATATTATATTAAAGATAGGGGAGAATATTACGTAAAAATAATGTTTTCCGATGGTGAAGAAAAGAATGTTTCGTTAAAAGAAGCTCGACTAATTATTGAAAAAATAAATAATACTCCACTATTACAAAAATTACAAAGAAGAATATTAAAACAACCTGGATTTTGTAAATTTTATAAGCTAGTTGAGGGAGAATATAGAGAAATTACTTTAGAAGAATATCAAGTTGTAGAAGAAAAAAGCAAACCAGAAAAAGAACAGGTTACAAAAGAAAAGAGTAAAGTAGAAAAAAAAGTCGAGAAAAAGCAAGTGAATCTAACATCGGAAACTCAAAGTCGAAAAAATACAATTAAATCAATAATAGAAGAAACAGAAAATCTTTCAGTTCAGAGTCGCTTTAATTATTTTAATAATGTAGCAGCAACAATATTGGAAAGAGGAAATAATCATCCCAAAGATCTTATACCAGTAGAGTTAAATGGGAATACTTATATGATTAATCAAGGTGATAAGGAACTTTTCCAAGTTTGTTTTCAAGAAGTTCAAAAAGCAAAAGAAATTATCTCAGGGGAAAATAAAGATAAAAAAGCTAAGAAGTTAAAGAAAAATAAACAAGAAATAAAAATAAAAAATCTCAATGTAAGAGTAAAAAACATACTTCATCTAACCAAAGTTAAATTGTTAAAAACTACTGGTATTGCCGCTGCTATTGGAATAGTGACAGCAGTATCTTCTGCTATTTATAAAAATTATCAGGACTTAAAAAGCACTTCTTCTAAGCAAGAAATGGCGGCTGATTATCAAGTAGATAGTCTGCCAAACATCAGTAAATATATTGATACAGAATTGATAGCAGCTCAATTAGAGGAAGAATATCAAAAAGCGGAACAGCAGAGGAAAAAAAGGGCAGAAGTAACAAAGGCTCATAATACAATACTTAAAACAGAAACAATCATAGTAGAACCACCTAAAGAAGTATTAATAGAGGGTCAATCAATTGAAAAGTTAGCAACACCAGACTTTAATTTAAAAGTGGAAGAAACAGGTTTAATAAACTACATCGTGGCTTTTCAATTAACTCCAGAAATGATAGACAAAGCTAAGGCCATTATACAACATGAAGCAGGTTTTGATCCAACTGAAGTTTATGCAGTCGCTTCTACAGTTATTAATCGTTGTATATCAGGAAGATGGGGAGGTAGTGATCCATACTCTGTTCTAACTGCACCTCAACAATTTACTTCCTATTTAGATGGTTACTATTATCAATATATTAACGGAAACTATGCTGATTACACTAGTGAAATTGTAGATCAGTTATTCTCAGGACAATTAGCACCAATGCATAATTATGAAAGCTTTTCTAGTGGCGGAAGCGGAGAACAGTTTACGAGTGGTGGAAATCATTACCGTTAAAATTAATATTAAAAAATAATTTAGAAATAACTATTTCTAAACCTTTATTCTTAGAAGAATAAAGGTAATAGTATAAAAGAATATTATTGAAATAAAACCAAAATAAATTATTTTGGTTTTTGTTTTTACTAAGAATTATTTGCTCCAATGTAACTTAAGCAGTTGACTTCTAATATTTTAAATATTAAAATAAAATTAAGGAAGGAGTGATTTAATGGAAGTAAACTTAACTCTCCTTTGTTCTTCCAAAGTTTATCTAAATTTAATAGAAAACATATCAATAGAAGAAATTGATGAAATGACAACAAAATATCAAAATCAAGAAGAAATCTTAGCTTTACCCGAATTTGAAGATATTATAAATAGATTTTATACTTATACAACAAATTATCGGAGTAAAATAAAAAATCCAACAGAAAAAAGAGGGACTTTATATATTACCTATTTTGACCATAATAATTTAATTAAATTAAGAGTTTTATATAAAAAAGATGCAATAAAACGGGATTCAAAAAAGGTGGCCAAAGCTATAAAAACTGAACTCAAACAGGCTAATAATAGTCAATTGGTAATATCGATATTGAATCAATTTAATTTTATTTTTGACTCAGAGTATAATCAAATTTACTATCAATTAAATACTTTAAAAAGAGTTTTGGCAAATACAACAACACCTCTTGATTATCTAGTTTCAAAACACAATCTTTTAATAAAAATTATCTATGATGAGTTAGTAAAAGGATATAGTAAAAATTCTAATACTCCAGAAGCATTTTCCTATTTTTATATCAGACTAGTTGATGAATTTTTAGAAACTAAGAAAAATATTTTAACAATTCCCCAAATAGATACAATTAATTTACCATCAAATCACCTTCAAGTCTGTGATAATATAAGTTCAAAAAATCAAAAGTCAGAAAAGGTGCTTACAAAAAAGAAATCAAGAAAAGAAGATTACCATGGAATGGGCGATTATTATCTAGGAATTGAGGAAAATAGATGGAGAATGTAGTAGCTGATTTTCTTGATTATCTAGTCTATCAAAGAAACTATTCAAAATATACAGTATTAAATTATCATAAAGATATTCAAATTTATATAATGTATTTATTAAGAGAAAATATTAATTATTTAAAAATAGAATATACAGATATTAGATTTTATTTGATGTTCTTAAAAGAAGAAAAAAAAGAGAAAAATTCTTCTATTTGTCGACATCTATCAGCCTTAAGAACTTTCTATAATTATTTATTAAATAAAAACTATATTAGTAATAACCCTTTTAATTATATATCAGGACCAAAAAAAGAAAAAAAATTGCCTCGTTATTTTGAATATAACGAATTAGAAGAATTGTTTGCGGTTCCTGATATAAAAACTCCGTTTGGACAAAGAGATTTACTCATTTTAGAAATGCTTTATGCAACAGGGGTTCGAGTGGGAGAACTAGTAAGTATTCAAAGAAAAGATCTTAACCAAGAAGAAAGAACAATTTTAATTCTAGGAAAAGGAAACAAAGAAAGAATAGTTCATTACGGAGAATATGCAAAAGAAATTTTAGAAATCTACTTAAAAGATGGTTATCAGCAATTAAATCAAAATCACTCAGATTACCTTTTTATTAATAATAAAAAAGGGAAGTTAACAGAAAGAGGAATTAGAGATATCTTAGACAGACTAATAAAAAAAACGACCCTCAGCAAAAACATTTCCCCTCATATGTTACGTCATACCTTTGCTACTCATCTATTAAATGAGGGATGTGATATTATAAGTGTTCAAAAATTATTAGGGCACGAATCAATTAATACAACTCAAATTTATACTCATGTAACAACAGATCGTTTGCGAGAAGTCTATTACAATGCTTTTCCAAGAGCAAAAATAGATCAAAAAAAAATTGATCATAAGAAAGGATAATATCTATGGAATTAGAATTTCGTTCAAAAGAAGAATTGTATCAAAGAATATATCCAGCTTTATCTGCTAAAAAATCAGAATTAGAGAGAATAGGATATTACTATATTCATGAACGAGATATTTGGGAATTTTTGTCAACAACTATTTTTCCTAGAACAAAAGGATTAACTTTAGCCGACATCGTAAGTGAAATCATGCATATAGAAGAAATACAATTAGTCAAATATATAAAGAATAAAAGATTATAAAGAAAAGAATAGGCAATTCTTTTTTTCTTTGCTAACTACTTCTAAATATGATACTATATAAAAGGATGATCAAAGCTAAAAGTGTAAAAATATGTAAAGTGATTTTTTTAATCTTGATTTTTTAGTATAATATAGATAGATAGGAGTGTTTAGAATGGCATTGAAGTATGATGAAGATTCAATAAAAATATTAGAAGGTTTAGAAGCGGTGCGAAAAAGACCAGGAATGTATATTGGTTCTACAGATAAAAAAGGACTTCATCATTTAGTATGGGAGATTGTGGACAATTCAATTGATGAAGCTATTAATGGTTTTGGAAATTATATCAAAATTACACTTCATAATGATAAATCTGTCAGTGTAGAAGATCATGGACGAGGTTTGCCTGTTGGAATGCATTCTTCTGGTAAACCTACACCAGAGGTAATCTTAACCGTTCTGCATGCTGGTGGAAAATTTGAAAATTCAGGATATAAAGTATCTGGAGGTTTACATGGAGTAGGGGCAAGTGTAGTTAACGCTTTATCAAAATATTTAGAAGCAACTATTCAACACGATAAGGGAATTTACTACATGCGTTGCGAAGATGGAGGAAATGTTACTGTATCACTGAAAAAGATAGGAACAACTACAAAAACAGGAACCACTATTCGCTTTTTACCCGATCCTGAAATTTTTCAAACAACGAATTATTCCTTTACTACTATCTGTGAAAGAATGCAAGAGTCAGCTTTCCTCTTAAAAGGCATTACCATTGAAGTGGTCGATGAGGCAGATGAAAGAGTTGCTAAGTTTTGTTATGCTCGTGGAATTGATGAGTTTGTAGAATACTTAAATAAAGGAAAAAATATCTTACATAAAGTTCTAAATTTAGCTGGGACTAAAGACAAAATAGAAGTTGAAATTGCTATGCAATATACAGATACATATAATGAAAATATCGTTTCTTTTGTTAATAATGTTAAAACAATAGATGGTGGGTCACATGAAGTAGGTTTTAAAACTGCATTAACAAGAGTGTTCAATGATTATGCTAAATCAAATGGTTTTCTAAAGACAAAAGAAAATTCACTAGATGGAAGTGATGTAAGAGAGGGGCTAACGGCTGTTATTAATTTAAAAGTCCCAGAAGAATTATTACAATTTGAGGGGCAAACAAAAGGAAAGTTAGGTACTCCAGAAGCAAGAACAATTGTGGATGCAATCACAACTGAACAATTAAAAGTATTTTTGGAAGAAAACAAGTCAATCGCAACAGAAATAATCAATAAATCATTAAAAAGTAAGTTAGCAAGAGAAGCTGCTAGAAAAGCTCGTGAAGAAGCTAGGAAAGGCAAAAAAAACGGATCTAAAGAAAGAGCTTTATCTGGAAAGCTTACTCCAGCTCAATCGAAAGATAAGACAAAAAAAGAATTATTTCTAGTAGAAGGAGATTCAGCTGGTGGTTCCGCTAAACAAGGAAGAGATCGACGATATCAAGCAATTCTTCCTTTACGTGGAAAGGTAATCAATACAGAAAAAGCCAAAATGGATGACATTTTAAAAAACGAAGAAATTAATACCATGATTTATACGATTGGAGCAGGGTGCGGAGCAAGTTTCGATATAAAGGACTGTGAATACAATAAAGTTATCATCATGAGTGATGCTGACGAGGATGGAGGTCATATTCAGTGTTTGCTTTTAACCTTTTTCTATCGTTTTATGAAACCCCTAATTGAAGATGGTAGATTATATATTGCACTACCACCACTTTTTAAAATTGATTATGGGAAAAATAAAGAAATAGAATATGCCTATACAATAGAAGAAATGAAAGAAAAAACTAATGGTAAAAGATGTGAAGTACAAAGGTACAAAGGACTTGGTGAAATGAATGCAGATCAACTTTGTGAAACTACTATGCAACCAGGGACTAGAACTTTAATTAAAGTAAATATAGAAGATGCACAATTAGCAGAAAAACGTGTCAGTGTTCTTATGGGAGATGATGTTGCTCCTCGCAAGGAATGGATTGAAGAAAATGTAGAATTTTCTTTAGAAGACGATTACAAGGTAATATAGAAATAAGGTGATAAAATGGCAAAGAAGACAGAAGTTCAAGAAGTAATGGAAAAAATACAAGAATATACCTTAGAAGAAATAATGGGCAAGCGCTTCGGAAGTTATTCAAAATACATCATACAAGAACGTGCAATTCCTGATGCTAGAGATGGTCTAAAACCAGTTCAAAGAAGAATTTTATATTCTATGTATCATGAGAGAAATACAGCGGATCACCCATATAGAAAAAGTGCCAAAACGGTTGGTGACGTAATAGGAAATTATCATCCACACGGAGATACATCTATTTATGATGCAATGGTTAGAATGAGTCAAGATTGGAAGGCAAGACGACCATTTATTGATATGCATGGTAATAATGGTAGTATTGATGGAGATAGTCCTGCAGCCTATCGTTATACAGAAGCTAGACTTTCTAAAATTAGTAATGAAATGGTTAGAGACATTGATAAAGACACCGTAGAATTTGCCCCTAACTTTGATGATTCAACTATTGAGCCCACTGTTTTACCAGTAAGGTTTCCAGCTTTGCTTATCTATGGGACAACAGGAATTTCAGCAGGTTATGCTACTAATATTCCTCCCCATAATTTATCAGAAGTAATAAATGCAACAATTTACCGAATAGATCATCCTCAAAGTTCTTTAGAAGAACTAATGGAATTTGTTAAAGGACCTGATTTTCCAACAGGAGCTATTATTGAGGGCAAACAAGGGTTAATAGATGCCTATACAACTGGAAAAGGCAAGGTTGTTGTAAGATCCAAAACTTCTTTCGAAGAAAAGTCAGGAAAAACTTCGATTATTGTAACAGAAATACCATATGAGGTAAATAAAGCACTATTAGTCAAAAAAATAGATGACATTAGAATTGACAAGAAAATCGATGGTATTTTAGAAGTTCGTGATGAGTCTGAAAAAGATATAAGAATAGCAATTGATCTAAAAAAAGGAGCAAATAAAGATTTAATTTTAAATTACTTATTTAAAAATACTGACATGCAATCAAGTTACAACTTCAATATGATTACAATTGTAAATAAATGTCCTCGACAATTAGGATTGATGGGCTTATTAGATGCCTTTATTACCCATCAAAAAGAGGTAGTAACTAGAAGAACTAATTTTGATCTTTTAACAGCAAAAAAACGCTTACATATTGTAGAAGGACTAATTAAATGTTTATCTATCTTAGATGAAGTAATTAAGACTATACGAGCTAGTAAAAATAAGAGTGATGCTAAAGATAATTTAGTTGAAAAATTCGAATTCACTTATGAACAAGCAGAAGCTATTGTTGTATTACAATTATATCGTTTAACTAATACCGATGTTGTAGAATTAGAAGAAGAATTACAAAAATTAAGTAAAATTGTAGAAGGTTTAACCAAAATACTAAGTAGCGAAGCCGCTTTAAAAAAGGTAATGAAACAAGATTTAAAAAAGATTAATGATGATTATCCAACTCCTAGACTTACAGAAATTAAGGATGAAATTACAGAAATTAAAATTGATACAACCGAAATGGTTCCTAAAGAGGATGTCATTGTTATGCTCACAAAAGATGGATACATTAAAAGAACAAGCTTGAGAAGCTATCAAGCAACAAGCGATACTCCAATATTGAAAGAAAATGATTTTATTATCGGACAATATGAATTAAATACTTTAGATATTTTATTAGTATTTACCTCATTAGGAAACTATCTTCATATTCCTGTTCATATGATCCCTGATAGCAAGTGGAAAGATATGGGAAAACATATTAGTAATTTGATTCCAATTAGCGAGGATGAAGAAATTATCTCTTGTATTCCTGTATATGACTTTTCTCAAGATAACAACATTATTTTGGCAACTAAAAATGGTATGATTAAAAGAAGTAAACTAAAAGACTTTAAGCTAAGTAGATATTCTAAACCAACTAGTTGTATGAAACTGAAAGAAAAAGATGTTTTGGTAGAAGCTTTTGTAGAAAGAAAAGAAAATGTCTTTATTAGTACAAAAAAAGGATATGGGTTAGCCTTTAAGACAGAAGAAATTCCGGTAATCGGGGTAAAAGCAGCAGGAGTAAAAGGAATCTCTTTAAAAGAAGACGAAGTAGTAAGTGTGAATAATTTCTCTTATGACCAAGATGAATATTTAACAGTAATAACTGAAAAGTCAACAGGAAAAAGGGTTAAATTAAAAGAATTTGAATTATCAACAAGAACAAGAAAAGGATTATTAATGTTAAGAGAAGTAAAAACTAACCCTTACAAAATATTAAAAACATTTATAACAGATAATAAAAACCATATTGGACTAAAAGCTAGTACCATTAGTAGTTTCAAATTAACAGAAATACCTATTCTTGATAGATATTCAACAGGAAAAGAATTGATTAAATCATCAATTCAAAATGCTTTCATCTTTTCAGAACTTATTAAAATAACCTTAGAGGTTAAAAATATAAATAGTACTGAAGAACTTATAAAAGCTCCTAAAAAGGAAGAAATAGACTTAGATGAAATAGATAATAGATTACTTACAATAGATGATTTTCTAAAATAAGTCTTTTTTTTTATTTCAAACATATAATTTTGTAGGTGGTTATATGTCAAAAGAAAATTTTAAAAGTTTTGCTCGCATTCATCCAGAGTTAGCTAATTTCGTTAATACGAATCAAACAAACTGGCAAAAATTATATGAGTTATACGATATTTACGGAGAAAATAGCACTGTATGGAATGAATATTTTCCTAAAAACACTATAACAACAGTCAATCAAACTAAGACCTTAAGTAATACAACAGTAGGAGATTTTGTTAACACTTTTAAAAATATGGATTTAGAAACCGTTCAAAAGGGGATAACGAATATTCAAAAAACAATAGGAATACTACAAGATATGGGATTTGGAAAAGAAGAAGTGGTAAAGGCACCTTACGAACCTCGGCCAATGTATAAATATTTTGAGGATTAATGCAAGTAGAAACCAGATTAATTATTAATAGTAATCCCAATCTCAAACATTATCTAAAGGAACATTCTTATTGGTACAAATATCTAAATAGAAATCCTAACTATTTAAAGCAAATGGAAGAAGAAATGAAGAAAGAATATAAGTTGACTCCTAGTGATCGTATCGAAAAAATTGGGGAAAGTATAAGTTTTGTCTCAAATTTATTATCTATCTTAAAATAAGTAGAAAAACTTTATGTAAATTATTGCATTTTTTGTCGAAATTTGTTATATTTTAGTTGTGAACAGATTTATTGTTCATGGAGGTATACTTGTTTGTGCGTATCACCTTCTAAAGCATTCGAACAATTTGTTTGAATGCTTTTTTTGGAGGAAAAATGAATAATTTATATCAATTAATTTTACAATTAGAAGAAAAGTTAAATAATGAAAAAACCATAAAAGATCTTCAAAGTTCTTATTTATCAATAAAGGAAAATAAAGAACTAATAGAAAAAATTTCAGAATATCATATATCAAAATCAGAAGAATTAAGAAAGGTGTTAATAGAAATTCCAGATATTAGAAAAACAAAAAAATTAGAAGCCGAATTGAATTATATGATATTAGAAATTAATCATTATTTAGCTAATATAATAAGCAAGGAGTAGTCAATGAAAGTAATTAGTGGTAAATATAAAGGAAGAAAATTAAAAGGCTACAACTTAGAACAAACAAGACCTACTATGGATAGAGTCAAAGAATCTCTTTTTGCTATGATCCAATACAGTCTTAATAATGCTATAGTTTTAGATTTATTTTCTGGTTCTGGTAATTTAGGGATAGAATCATTAAGCATGAATGCTCAAAAAACCTATTTAGTAGATAAAAGCAAAGAAGCTATTTCTATGATTAAAACCAACTTAAAAAATCTAGAAGTAGAAAAAGAAAAGTTTGAGGTAATAAAAAGTGATTTTCAAAAAGCCTTACTATTCTTAAAAGAGAGTAACATAAAATTAGATATTATTTTTTTAGATCCTCCTTATAAAACAAATTATATAGAAGAAAGCATAAAATTAATCACCAATTATGATTTACTAAATAAAAACGGGATCATTGTTTGCGAAAGTGATGACCGTAAAAAGATAATTTATTCAGAAGTTTATAAAGAGATTAAAAATAAAAAATATGGAGACAAATATATAGTGATTTTGGAAAAAAAATGATATAATTATGATAATAGGTGATAATATGATAAAGATAAATAATAATGGGTTTGCCATTTCAACAATGCTATATGGTCTTTTAATAATAGCAGCTACAATTATTTTTATGCTCTTAGCAAGTATTAGTTTTACAAAAAAAACAACTAATGATTTTGTAAATAAAGTAGAGAAAGAGTTAATTGAGTTTGCCGAAGAGAAGAGAAGAAACTTAATTACTTGTCCATAAAAATATTGCTTAGAATACAACAAAAAAATCACGACAATATTTACGTATATTAAAAGTTCATTTTGGACTTTTTTTGGTGAAAAAATAAGAAAGCTTGACAAAATTACCTGAGAATAGGAAAACTAGTCTTCCCAAGAGTGAAACCATTAGAATTAGGAAAAATAACAATACAATTAAGTCAACCAAATTTTGATTTAGATACGTATAATATCAAACTTACAGAAAACACTCATTTCTCATTACCAGATGGTGCGTTTATTAGTCTAAACTTAGTACCAGAAATAAACTTATCCACAATAAGTGCTAGAAAATTTCTATATGTTTTTTGCTTTGTCTAATTTTGTTAGCAAAAAAACTTGACATCTGCTAATCGCAAGCATATAATGTTATTAGCACTCAAGAAAAAGCAGTGCTAAATGGAGGTAAGGTTATGCTTACTAAAAGAGAAAACGATATTTTAAAATTAATTGTTGAGCAATACATTAAACTTGCCAAACCAGTAAGTTCCAATCTCATTTGTAAGAGATTAAAGTGTTCATCCGCCACAGTTAGAAGTGAGATGAAAGCTTTAGAGGACATAGGCTTACTTGAGAAGACACACACTTCTAGTGGACGAGTACCAAGCGAAAAGGGTTACCGTTACTATGTTGACAATTTAATGGAAATTAAAAAAATGAAAGCAGAAGATATGTTAAAGCTCCAAAGAATTTTCAAAAATCAAGAATTAGTTTTATCAGATTGTATCTCGAAAAGTTTACAATTAATATCTGATATGACAAGCTATACAACGGTAATATTGGGTTCTTCTTCTCATGACAATTTATTGAAAAAGATAGAAGTAATTCCAATTGACGAAGTCAATATGACTGTAATTGTTGTCACAGACAAAGGGCATGTTGAACACAAAACAATTTCTTTAGAAGATGTTAGTCAAAAAGAAATTGAAAAGACTGTTTCTTTAATTAACAATCTAATAATAGGCACTCCAATCGATGAAGTAAGTACTAAATTGGAATATGAAGTAAAACCAATTATCGGAAAATATGTTAATCAACATGAACAAATTTATAATGCCTTTTACCATGTGTTTTCAGATTTTACAGAAAGTCATAATGTAAATGTAGTTGGCAAAAATAAATTTTTGGAACTTCCTGAGTTTTCAGATATCAATAAGATTAAGGAGATTTATAATAAGCTAGATGATAAAGAAGTTCTTCGAAAAATTACAGAGAAGCCTTCTGGTAACGACAATAATGAAGACGGTGGACATAATATAGAAATCTATATTGGTGAGGAAAACAAAATTGATGATGATGTTACCATTATAAAGACAACATACAAAACCAAAACAGATGAAGGAACAATCGCAATTATTGGACCAAAAAGAATGGAATATGACCGAGTGGTTAATATGTTGGAGTTTATTAAAGAAAATATAGAAAAGTAGGAGAGAAAATGACAGAAGAAAAAAATCTAAAAGAAGAAAAAGACCTTGAAATAGAAGAAAAGGAATGCCATTGTTCCGAACAATGTTCTGATCAAGAAGAAGGATCTTGTTCTTGTAAAGAAAAACATCAAGACAAAAAACACAAAAAAAACAATTTGCAAGAAGAAGTTCATAAATTAGAAGAAGAAAATCAGAAACTAATCGAAGCCAATAACGAATTAACAGAAAAGATTAAATATAGTCAAGCAGAATTAATTAATTATCGTCGTCGTAAAGATGAAGAAACAGAAAATTTATTAAAATACGCTAATAAAGACATCATCTTAGAATTACTACCTATAGTAGATAATTTTGAAAGAGCAATCTCACTAGATGATAACGACTTAACAGATGAACTTTCAAAATTTCTAAGTGGATTTAAAATGATGTATTCCCAAATGAATGATGTTTTTAAAAAGTTTGGTGTTAGCGAAATAAATAGAGTAGGAGAGGAATTCGATCCTAATTTAGAGCAAGCCCTAATGACTGATAATCTAAAAGACAAAAAAGAAGATGAAGTAACAGAAGTTTTATTAAAAGGTTACAAACTAAAAGACAGAGTTATTAGACCTGCTACTGTTAAAATTAATAAAATAGAAAGCTAAACAATAAAGGAGAGATAAATTATGAGTAAAATAATAGGAATAGATTTAGGTACAACCAATAGTTGTTGTGCTGTACTAGAAGCAGGAGCACCAGTTGTTATTCCCAACCCAGAAGGAAATAGAACAACTCCCTCTGTAGTATCATTTAAAAATGAAAGAATAGTCGGAGATGCCGCTAAGCGCCAAGCCTTAACCAATAAAAATACTATTAGCAGTGTTAAAAGATTAATGGGAAGCGGTAAAAAGGTAGAAGCAGAAGGAAAAAAATATACTCCAGAAGAAATTTCTGCTATGATCTTAAGCTACATTAAAGATTATGCTGAAAGTTATTTAGGAGAAAAAGTAGATCGTGCAGTAATTACAGTACCAGCATATTTCAATGATTCTGAACGTCAAGCAACTAAAAACGCTGGAAAAATTGCTGGACTTACTGTAGAACGTATTATCAATGAACCAACTGCTGCCGCTCTTGCCTATGGACTTGATAAACAAGATGATTCTCAAACAATTTTAGTATATGACTTAGGCGGAGGTACTTTCGATGTTTCTATTCTTGAATTAGGAGATGGTGTATTCGAAGTTAAATCAACAAACGGAAACAACAAATTAGGTGGAGATGACTTCGATCAAGCAATTACTGATTACTTAGTAGAAACATTTAAGAAAGAAAATGGAATTGACCTAACCAAAGATAAAATGGCTATGCAAAGACTTAAAGAAGTATCTGAAAAAGCTAAAAAAGATTTATCAGGTGTTACTTCAACTCAGGTTTCTGCTCCATTCATCGCTCAAGGAGAAGATGGTGGTCCAGTTCACTTAGATGTAACACTAACTCGTGCTAAATTTGAAGATTTGGTTCGTGATCTAATAAATTCAACATTAGAACCAGTAAGAAAAGCATTAAAAGATGCCAAACTAACTAAAGAAGATATTGATAAAGTAATTTTTGTTGGAGGTTCTACTCGTATTCCGATGGTATATGACTTAATAAAAAAAGAATTAGGCAAAGAACCTTCTAAAGAAGTAAACCCAGATGAAGTAGTTGCTATGGGAGCTGCTATTCAAGGTGGAGTATTAACAGGAGATGTTAGTGATATCGTTTTACTTGATGTAACACCACTTTCTCTTGGACTTGAGACATTAGGTGGAGTGATGACTACTTTAATTCCTAGAAATACAACAATTCCAACCTCAAAAAAGGAAGTCTTTTCAACAGCAGCAGATAATCAACCAGCAGTAGATATTCATGTATTACAAGGAGAACGTCCAATGGCTGCTGACAATAAGACATTAGGAAACTTCCAATTAACAGGAATACCAGCAGCTCGTCGTGGTGTACCACAAATTGAAGTTACTTTTGATATTGATGCTAATGGTATCGTTAATGTTACAGCTAAAGATTTAGGAACCAATAAAAAACAATCTATTACGATCACTTCTAACACTACATTATCAGATGAAGAAGTAGAAGAGATGATGAAAGAAGCTGAAGCTAATAAAGAAGCTGATAAGAAAAGAAAAGAAGAAGCTGATTTAAGAAATGATGCAGAGCAATTATGCTTCCAAACAGAAAGCTCATTAAAAGACTTTGGCGATAAAGTAGATAGTAAGGAAAAAGAAGAAATCGATGATTTAATCAAAGAAGTTCGCGAACAATTAGCCAAAGAAGAACTTGATCAAGAAGAACTTGCTAAAAAGAAAGATGCTTTACAAGAAAAAGCTATCGCCCTTGCTAGTAAAATATACCAACAAAATGCAGCAGAAAATTCAGAACCTACTGAAGAAGACAACAAAGAGGATAAAAATAGCGATGTAAAAGATGCTGATTACGAAGAAAAATAAAAGAAAAAGTATTAGAAGTAGCCTTATTTACGACTACTTCTTAATATTATGATAGGAGAAATAATGGATAAATTAAAAAAAAGAGAGGATATTAAAAGCAGTGATAAATGGAAAATAGAGGAGATTTATCCCAACATTGAAGCCTTTGAACAAGATTTAAAAAATTTTGATCAAGAATTAAGCAAATTAATAAAATTAGAGAAAAACTTTCTAGAAAATTCCATTAACTTTAAAAACTTCTTTGTTCAAGATGAAAAAACTTCAAGAATATTAGAAAAACTAGGAGTTTATGCTAATTGTAAAAGTGATGAAGATAAAGGTGATTCTATCTATCAAGAATTAAATGGTAAAATTACCAATATGTATGCAAAATATAATGAAAGTACATCTTCTGTAATTCCCAAAATTTTGAATACAAAAAAAGAAATAATAGTTCAATATCTTGACGAGCAAAAAAAAGAACTACAGTCATATAAGCATTTCTTTGATCAAATACTAATCAAAAAAGAACATATTTTAGGAGCAGAAGTTGAAAAGGCCTTATCTGCCTATATTCCAGTATTATCAGAAAATAGCGAAACATCTTCTTATTTAATGAATGCTGATATGAAATTTGGAACTATTCAGAATGAAAAGGGTCAGGAAATTGAACTAACTGAAGCTAATTATTCTAATTTTATGCAATCAAAAAATAGAGAAGTTAGAAAAAGTGCTTTTCAAAAGTTGCAATCAACATTCGGAAATTTCAAAAATACCTTAACTTCAACTTATACACAAACGGTAAATTATGATTCAATCTCAGCACGTCTAAGAAAATATGATTCATCTATTAACATGTATTTACAACCTAAAAAAATACCTGTTCAATTATATAATAATTTAATTCAAACTGTAAAAGACAATCTTGATATTTTATATGAATACTATAAGGTAAAAAAAGAAATTTTAGGTCTAAATGAATTTCATCTATATGATGGCTATGTGAAGGTAATTCAAGATAATGAAAAGGAATATACTTTTGAAGAAGCAGAAAAATTAGCAATAAATGCTTTAAGCATACTAGGAGACGAATATTTAACCACTTTAAAAAGTGCCTTTACTGCGGGTTGGATCGATAAGTATCCTAACCTTGGTAAAAGAGGAGGAGCCTATTCAACTGGTAGTTATGACACACTTCCTTATGTTCTACTAAATTATACCAACACTTATAATGATGTCAGTACTTTAGCTCATGAATTAGGGCATTCTATGCATTCCCATTATACAAATACTTATAATCCATATATAACAGCTACATATCCTATCTTTCTAGCAGAAATCGCATCCACTACCAATGAATTATTATTAAGTCATTATATGTACGAACATTCGACGAACAAAACAGAGAAATTAAATATTTTAAATGAAAAATTAGATTTATTCAAAGCGACGATTTATCGTCAAACAATGTTTGCTGAATTTGAAAAAAATGCTCATGACTATGTAGATCAAGGTGGTGTTTTAACATCAGATTATTTATGCGAAATGTATTATGAATTAAATAAAGAATACTTTGGACCAAATGTTATAGTAGATGATGAGATAAAATATGAATGGTTAAGAATTCCCCATTTTTATACTCCGTTCTATGTTTATCAATATGCCACAAGCTTATCAATTTCTTGTTATGTAGCTGAAAATATCATCAATAATACACCTGGTTTTAAAGAAAAATATCTTGAATTCTTAAAATCAGGCGGAAAAGATTATCCATTAGAAGTTTTAAAAATAATCGACATTGATTTAACAGATAGAAAAGTTTTCGAAAGTGCAATTAACTTGTTTAGAGAAACTTTAGACAATTTCAAAAAAGTTTATAACGAAAAGTAGTGAGGTGATAAAATGTCAGACAAAAGAGATTATTATGAGGTATTAGGTGTTTCTAAAAGTGCAACTGAAAGCGAAATTAAAAGTGCCTTTAGAAAACTTGCTAAAAAATATCATCCAGATTTAAATAAAGATGATCCAACTGCAGCTGACAAATTTAAAGAAGCTCAAGAAGCCTATGAAGTTTTGAGTGATGAAAAGAAAAGAAAGCAATATGATCAGTTTGGGCATGCTGGAGTAAATTCTTCAGCAGGAGGATTTGGAGGTTTTGGTGGATCTGGTTTCGGTTTTGATGCTAGTGATATTGATCTAGGAGATATTTTTGATTCCTTTTTCGGAGGTGGATTTTCTAGTTCTAGATCTTCAGGTCCTAGAAGACAAGACGGCAGTGATGTATTAAGAAGAATGAATTTAACTTTTGAAGAAGCAATTTATGGTTGTGAAAAAGACTTGGAATTAGATGTTATTGAGGAATGTTCGACCTGTAACGGAAAAGGGGGACTAAACTCCAAGACTTGTAGTAAATGTCATGGAAGTGGAACAATTACAACTGAACAACATACTATTTTAGGATCTTTTGTTTCTAAAACAACATGTCCAGATTGTCGAGGAACAGGAAAGACTTATGAAACCAAATGTAAAGATTGTCATGGAGAAGGGCAGGTAAAGAAACATAAAACTCTTACTATTAATGTTCCTGCAGGAATTGCAACAGGAGATCGTTTACGTGTAGCCAAAAAAGGAAATCCTGGAGTGAATGGAGGATTACCTGGTGATTTATATTTAGAATTTATAGTCAAAGAACATGAATATTTTAAAAGAGAAGACAATGACATTTATTTAGAGGTGCCAATTACTATTACAGAAGCAATACTAGGCTGTAAAAAAGAAATACCTACTTTATATGGACCTATAAAGTTAGCAATACCAGCAGCTACTGATAGTGGGGACATTCAAAGAATTAAAGGGAAGGGTGTAGACAATAAAGCAAAACATTCTAAGGGGAATATGTATGTTACCTTTAAGGTAATTACACCTAAAAAACTTTCACGGGATCAAAAGAAATTAATAGAACAATTAAATAAAACTGACTTAGTTGACCCTGAAATAGAAAAATTTGACAAGTTTACTCAAAGCAATCAATAATATCAAGAACTCTATTTTTATATAGAGTTCCTTTTTTACTCTTAATCACTGATACACATAACTTTAGACAAAGAAAAAAGAGAACTTTATTCCCTTTAATAGATCATTGTATGAAGAATTCTTTCAGTATTCTTAAAATTTATTTTTGCTACTTCTTTTAATTGATCAGAACCATATTTGTCTACCAATTCTTCTCCAATAAGATCTACCTCTCGACCAGCTCCCTTAGGAAGTGGAAGTCCCACCTGATCACATAATTCATCAAACTTTTTTAAAAAGATATATCGACTAATAATAGAAGCACAAGCTACAGCTAAGTTTTTATCTTCTGCTTTAGTCATAAAAGTAATTCCTTTTTGTATATTAGAATCTTCCTTAATATAATCATAATATCTAGCTTCTCTAGCAAACTCATCAACAATAATATAATCGACCCTAGGTTTTTCTTCAGTCATAAGTTGATATAAAACTTTATTATGCATAATAGCCTTTATTTTATTCATATTGACATTTTGAGAATACTTTTCGTTGTATTCTTGATTACTTAGAATAATACTTCGATATTTAACTCTTTTAGCAATTAAAGGAGCAATTTTTAAAATTTTATCATCACTTATTTTTTTAGAATCACCGACACCAATTTCTTCTAAATAAGAAATATCTTCAAGGGGAACGAAAACAGCAGTAACAACAATTGGTCCAAAATAATCTCCAGTTCCCACTTCATCGCTACCAACAGAACTACATTGCCGATATTTAGAAAAATCCTCTTTAGGTTGATCAGTAATCCCCATCATTTCTTTCCACATAGTAGCATCTACATCAGCACTAACTCCTTGAAACATGACCTTATTAGAAGTATACAATGTAATAACAGTATCCTGATCAACTGCCTGAAAAACAACATAAGGGATCTCTTTATCCTTTTTCTTATCGGCATAATACTGAATCATCTTATTTTTTATTTCATCATTTACTTTAAAAACAACATTCATTCCATCAACTCCTAAAAATATTATACCTTATTTCCAAATTTTATGCTATAATTATTCTAGGAGAGTGAGAAAATGAATATAATAGATATTGTTGTAATCCTGTTTATATTGCTATGCGTAATTTCAGGGTTA
This sequence comes from uncultured Clostridia bacterium, assembly GCA_948433435.1. Taxonomy (GTDB): domain Bacteria; phylum Bacillota_I; class Bacilli_A; order RF39; family UBA660; genus UBA2730. The sequence goes on along the minus strand of CAOJDX010000001.1, from coordinate 69,131 downwards.
AGAAGGGGAGTTATTAAAGAGACGGTTGATGTAGTAGGAACGATTCTTACCTTGATTCTTTCCTTTAGTTTAATGGGAAGTGTAGCAGGAATTTTTTATAAATTTATGCCATTCCTTAGTTTAGGACTCTTAGGAATAAGTTTATCTGCTTTAAATATCTTAGTTTATCAAATTATCGCTTTTGCGATTGTCTATTTGATTGTTAATGGTATTTTCAGATTAGTAGTAAGTCTAACCAAAGTCGTTGATAAATTAGTAAGTAGTCTTTTAATCTTTAACACAGCATCATCCATCTTAGGAGGAATAGTAGGTTTAATTAGTGGGTATCTTTTTTGCTTCGTTATTTTAACAATTATCTCAGTTCCATTAGCTGACAATGTGTATTTTCACGAGGCAAAATCAACCAATATTATTTTAAAAAATACACCAATATTAACTAACTTATCTAAAAATTTGAATAATACTACTACAGATATTTATACTTTAACAACTAAAATCAGTAAAGATTCAAATAAAGTAGCAAATTCTAATCAATATAATTTAGAAATGTTAGATATTATGCTAAAATACAATATTATATCGGTTGATACGATAGAAAATTTAAGAGAGCAAAACAAATTATCAGATATGAAGAATATCGATAAAGTTTTGAATAAATACAGATAGGAGACTAAAATGATTAAACTATTAGAAAAAGAAAGTAATTTTCAAGAAGAAATTAAGGACTCTATTGTTTTAGTAGATTTCTTTGCAACATGGTGTGGTCCTTGTAAAATGTTAGCACCAGTACTAGAGAGTTATGAAAAAACTCATGAAGAAGTAAAAATCATTAAAGTAGATGTTGATCAACATCCAAATTTAGCGAAAGAATATACCATTATGAGTGTACCTACATTATTAGTTTTCAAAAATGGTAATCTAGAAAAGAAGGAATCTGGATTTAAAAACAGTAATGAAATAGAACAATTATTAAAATAAGGCGAGAGTAGTTTCTCGCCTTTATCTATATTTTATCTATATCTTCGATATAACATACTTGAAGAATTTGATAAGAATATCCTTTCTCTTTTAAAATAGAAAGAAAATTTTCTGTCGCTTGTATCTGATATTCAGCTTTTTCCAAATATTGTTTATCTATAATACGTTTTCCAATTAACAAATACTCCAGTTCTCTAATTTGTTCATAACTACAAACAACTCGAAGGATATAACCAGGAACCAAATTAATAATTTGAGCTTTTTTGAGACATTCACTAGTACTTTTAGAGTAAGCTCTAACTAATCCACCAGCTCCTAACTTAATACCCCCAAAGTATCGGACCACAATACATAAAACATTAGTCAAACCTTCCTTTTCCAAGACATTTAAAATGGGCATTCCCGCTGTTTTAGATGGTTCTCCATCATCGCTTGTTTTTTTTAAATCATTCAAAAGATAGGCATAACAATAATGGGAAGCTTTAGGATAGAGGCTTTGTATTTCTTTCAAATAATAGGAAATAACTTCTATACTATCAACATGATAAATAAGACAAATAAATCTAGAATTTTTGATGATCAATTCACTCATAACTTTATCTTTAATTGTTTTCATAATCAGATACATCCTTTCTTTTTTATTTAGATGTCGAACTTTATAAATATTTTTAAAAATAACGATTAAAATAATTATATCCTATATTTTAAAATTTAACTATCTTATCCTTTTATTTAGCATAATATTTTGCTATAATATACCAATAGGAGGTCTTTATGAAGGAAAAAGAAAAAATCAATATATCCAACTTAAATAAATGTATTAAAGAATATAAAAACTTAGCTCATTATTTAAACTTATTAGTAGCAATTGCCATTATTTCTTTAAGTATCTATATTTTAAACAAGCTTCACGTTTTTGCTTTTATGTGTGATTTTCTCAAAGTAATTTCACCTTTATTTATTGGCTTACTTTTTGCTTGGTTACTCTCACCAATAATCGATAAACTAATTGAAAAGAAAGTTCCTAAAGTAGTTGCTTGTATAATTGTTTATACTATTCTAATAGGGTTAATCATATTAATTTTAGCCTTAGTTATTCCGAACTTTGTTAGTCAAATAAAAGACTTAATAGCAGCTATGCCTAATATTTTAGAGGAATTAAAAGAACTGATTAACAATATTTTAGGAAACAGTGATAGTGCTAGTATTCATAACATTAAGAAAAATATCTTTAAGACAGTAGGAGACATTAGTACTAGTTTCTCAACAACTTTACCTGAAACGTTAATTGGTGGGACCAAAAGTTTTATTTCCTTATTAACAACCTTTATTTTAGGATTAATGATTAGTTTTTACTTATCTTATGATTATCATTTAATTACACAAAAAGTTTATGGAATCATTCCCGAAAAATATCACGAAAATACCAAAGATCTAATTAGAAGAATTAATAGTTCTTTAAGAAGTTACGTCCAAGGAGTTCTATTAGTAATGCTATTAGTTTTCATTAGTCAGGCAATTGGCTTATCTTTAGCAGGTTTAAAAGCACCATTAATATTCGCACTATTTTGTGCGATTACGGACGTTATTCCATATTTTGGGCCATGGATTGGGGCAGTGCCAGCGATCATTGTAGGGTTTACCATTTCTCCTGCTACAGGAATATTTACCATTATTTCCATTATTATTGTACAGACTTTAGAAAATAATTTTTATCAACCATTAATTATGGGACATACCATGAAATTACACCCTGTAGTAATTATGATCGGCCTATTGATTTTTGGACATTTCTTTGGTATCATAGGAATGATTGTTGCTACTCCATTAGTGGCAACGATAAAGATTATTTTTGGCTTTACAAATGAAAAATTACATTTAATTGACAATTTATTAGAAACCATAAAAAATAGTTAAAAAACGAAGATAAAGAAAAGTACTAAAATAAACTATAGAGAGTTAGACTAGGTGAAAGCTAACACATTTTAGGAAAGCTACTTTGGAGTTTTATCGGGAAAACCGTTATCAATAATTAAGACCAATTTTAGGATGGTACCGGGCACATGATGTCCTCCTAAAAAGGTCTTTTATTTGTGTGAAGGAGGATTTATGAATCAAGTAATTGCTATAGTTGGAATGGCAGGCAGTGGAAAAAGTGTTGCCAGTAACTATTTTAAGGAAAAAGGTTATGAAAGAATTCACTTTGGTAGTGTGGTTATAAATAAACTACGAGAGGAAAATATGGAAGTAAATCCTCAAAACGAAAAGATTATCCGTGAAAGGCTACGCCAAGAACATGGTATGGGAGTAATCGCTAAATTACTTTTACCAGCGATCAAGGAAAAATTAAAAGACAAAAATGTAGTTTTAGATAGTCTTTACTCCTGGGAAGAACTTTTAATTCTTCAGCAAGAATATCCTCACAATTTATGTATAATTGGAATTCTTGCAGATAAAGAAAAACGATACGAAAGAATGCAAAAGAGAAAAATTAGACCTTTTACTCCAAAGGAGGCTAAAGAAAGAGATATCAGTGAGATTGAAAATTTAACAAAAGGTGGTGTTATTGCCTTTGCAGATTATTATATTTATAACAGTGGTAATTTAGATGATTATTACCAAAGATTAGATGAAATTATTAAGGCAATTAATAAAGAAGGTGGAAAGTAATGAAAAAAATGACTCATATAGAAATAAGAAACATGTGGTTAGACTATTTTTCTAAGAAAGGACACGAAATCGTGAAAAGCGCATCATTAGTTCCAGTTAATGATGATTCTCTTTTATGGATAAATGCTGGAGTAACTCCTTTGAAAAAGTATTTTGATGGAACAGAAATACCTAGTAACAAAAGACTTACAAATATTCAAAAATGTATCAGAACAAATGATATTGAAAACGTCGGAGTAACCAAGAGACATCAAACTTTTTTTGAAATGATGGGAAATTTTTCTATTGGAGATTATTTTAAAAGAGAAGCAATTGAATTTGCCTGGGATCTATTAACTAGTAAAGAATATTTTGCGATTCCTAAAGAAAAATTATATGTTACCACTTACACAAATGATGAAGAGGCTTACAAAAAATGGTTAGAAGTAGGAATGTCTCAAGATCATATAGTGCCATTAGAAGGAAATTTTTGGGAAATTGGTTCAGGCCCATGCGGTCCAGATAGTGAAATTTTCTATGATCGTGGAGAAAAATATGATCCTAATCATGATGCTTTGGAAAAATTCAAACAAGATGAAGAGCAAGAGCGTTTTATCGAAATTTGGAACAATGTTTTTTCACAATTCAATTCTGTCGAAGATACTCCACGAGAGGAATATAAAGAATTACCTCACAAAAATATTGATACCGGAGCAGGTCTTGAAAGATGGTGTTTGATTTTTCAAGATGCTGATAGTAACTTCGAAACAGATTTATTCATCCCAATTATTAAGCACATTGAAGATATTTCAGGAATTCATTATCAAGGTCAAACTGATTTTAAAATTATTGCAGATCATATTAGAGCAGTGACCTTTGCCCTAGCTGATGGAGCTACTTTCTCTAATTCTGGTAGAGGATATGTTTTAAGAAGACTATTAAGAAGAAGTGTTCGCTCTGGTAAAAGATTGGGAATAACAGAAAGTTTTATTTACAAGTTAGTGAGTACAGTAATTGGCATTATGGAAGAATCTTATCCATACTTAAGAAAAAATCAGGCACTAATTGAAACCAAAATCTTAGAAGAAGAAAGATTATTTTTAGCAACTCTTAATGAGGGAGAAAGAATTTTAAAACAAATGGTTCAAAATTCTAAAGATGGAATATTAAGTGGTAAAGATGCCTTTAAACTTTATGACACCTATGGTTTTCCATTTGAATTAACAGAAGAATATCTACATGAATTAGGATATAGAACAAATAAAGAAGAGTTTGAAAAATATATGAATTCTCAAAAAGAGTTAGCCAAAAAGGCTTCTCGCTCTAAAGCTTCTATGGCCAGTGAAAAGCAAATTCTTATAGACTTTACAGATAAATCAGAGTTTGTATATAGCCTATATAGAATCAAAACAAAAGTATTAGCTATATTTGCTAAAGATAGTTTATTAAAAAGTCTAGATCATGATGGTTATATTGCTTTAGAAAGAACTTGTCTATATGCTACTCAGGGAGGACAAATTAATGATACAGGAATGATTATTGGGAAAAACTTTAAAGCTAGAGTAGTAGATGTTTTTAAAGCTCCAAATGGTCAAAATATTCATAAAATAAAACTTCTAGATGGCAAAATTAACTTAGGTGATCCTTGTGAAGTAGTAACTGACAAAGAAAGACGAAAACAAATTGAGGAAAATCATAGTAGTGTCCACTTGCTTCATTATGCCCTAAGAACAGTTATTAATAAGGAAATTCGACAAGCTGGTTCATATGTTGATAATGAACGTTTAAGATTAGATTTTACTTATTCTGGTAAATTAACCGATGAAGATATTTTAAAAGTGGAAGAAAAGGTAAATGAATTAATTAATAATAAATTAATTGTTTCCACTGAAGTAATGCCAATTGATAAGGCAAAAAAATTAGGAGCAATGGCCTTGTTCGATGAAAAATACTCAGACATTGTTCGAGTAGTTAAAATGGGTAAATCGATTGAATTATGTGGAGGTACTCATGCTAGCAATACCAAAGATATTTTTAAGTTCGCTATTTTCTCCTATGAGTCAAAGGGAAGCGATGTATATCGTATAGAAGCAGTTACTAATACAAAAATAGATCAAACTCTATTTAATATAATTAAACCCTATAATGATGAAATGATTAAATTATTAATGAAAGCTAAGGGAATTTTGGATGATGCTTCTAAAAGAGGAATTCAACTACATTTTGATGTAGATATTGATAATTCTAAACCAACCAGTTATAAAGATATTATATTTAATCAAAACGAATTAGCCTATATACAAAAGGAAGTCAAAGATTTAGAAAAAAATTATTTAAAGTTAAGAGAAGAAAAAGTATTAAATAATTTAGATGAGTATAGAAAAAAAATTAAGGACTATTCTGATATAAAAGCTTTGATTATGGAAGTAAGAAATAAAGATAGTAATTTATTAAAAACAATTGCCGATAATTTAGTTAACGAAATGAAAAAAGGTTTTGTTTTCTTTGTTAATATTAAAGAAGATCAATCTGTAAACTTTATTTGTCGGAGTAATTGTACTATTAATGCGGGATATGTAGTCAAAATATCTTCACAAATATCTGAAGGAAATGGGGGAGGAAGTCCGACTTTCGCTCAAGGTGGCGGAAAAACCAGTTCTAATCTAAAAGAAGTATATGAAAGTATAGAGAAGATTTTAAATGAAGAATAATTACTTACTAGAATATACTTCTAATTTTTTATATCAAAAAAAAGTGAAGGAATTAATTACTAAAAATAATTTTGGAAATAATTATTGTTCTGAATATGACCTTTCTGAAAATTCTTTAGATTTGGTATTAGAAGATTTAGATACTTATTCATTCTTAAGTGAAAAAAAAGTAATTCTTTTAAAAGGAATAGAATTATTAGATATAGAAAATAAGAAAACAAGACATTTACTAAACTATTTAGCCAATTCTGATTCTAGTAAACTTTTAATTATGTCTTCCATGAACTTAGATAATAGAAAAAAAATAACTAAAGAATTAAAAAAGGAAACAACTTATTTAAAACTAGAAAATAATCCCACTAGTATGATTAAAGAAGAGTTAAAAGGTTATAAAATTAATGAAGACATAGTCGAATTATTAATAAATTACAGTAATGGCAATTTAGATGCAATCAAAACAGAATGTGATAAACTAAAACAATATAAATATCAAGAAAAAATAATTTCAACAGAAGATATTAAAAATATCTGCTATAGACATATTGGCGATTCTTCAGAATTAATTTTTGAATTAGTAAGACAAATTTGTTCTAAGGATAAAAGAGGTGCTTTAACTACTTATCAAAAACTTTACGAATATAATATTGACGATTTAGGTATGATGGGCCTTTTAGAAAGTCAATTGCGTCTACTAGAACAAATAACCATTTTAATGAATCAAAATAAAAGAAAACAAGAAATATCCACCATTTTAGAAATTCATCCCTATCGAGTAGAAAAAACACAGGAACTCTTACAAAAAATTACAAAGAAAGAAATTGACGAATTAATCTTTCACTTAGCAGAGATAGACTATAAATTTAAAAGTGGAATTTATGAAGGAAAAAAATCCCTAGAAGTATTATTGTTAAATTTATAATAAATCTCAAAATTGAGCATTAACATTTGGAAGGGGTTAACTCAAGAGCCTAAAGCAATCTTTCTTTAATATTAAACAAAAGAAAGTTGCAATAGCTATTCTACCAATTAATGAAGAGAGGTATCATCGAAAAAGAAACGTTCTTTTCTTTTAATTTATACTATGTTATACTAATAAATAAGTAACAAATGGAAGGTGTTTAATTATGGCTTATATTAAATTTAAAGAATTAGCAAAATACTTTGATTTTAAAACAGAGGTTAGTAAAGAAGAATTAGAAGATTATGCCAAAGAATACATTGATGAAAAAGAAATATTCATTTTGGCTTATAAAAATAGTAAAGATTATATAATTTTCACAGATAAAAGAATGTTGCTTTTTGATCGAGATACTTTAGCAGTATACTACAAAAAAATCCATGTTATTCCATATCGTTCCATCTCTTCTAGTGCAATTAATTTCAAACCTGGAAAGGTTGAATTATTATTCAGTCTAGATAGTGGATATCAACTTCATATTAATTTTATCAGCATGGATCATACAAAAAAAGAAAAACTTAAATCAGTTTATAAAATTATGACTACCATTGGAATATAGTTAAAATAAAACTAGAGGCATTTTATAACACTTCTAGTTTTTGAATATATTTTTTTTAAGGAGAGAATTAAGAAATTTGTCATAATTTGTATTGACAAATTTCTTGAGTAAATATTATAATTTTTAACAGAAGAGCGATTTTAAATCAAAGAGGGTGAAACAATGAAATTAGAAAAACAATGGTCAAAAAAATTAGCAAATATAGGCTTAACAATAGTCTTTATAATTTTAACAATAATTTTACTTGCGAATATCTATATTATGATTCAATCTAAAACAAACAAGAATAAGGTACCAAGTTTATTTGGATACAAACCCTTTATCGTTCTTTCTGGTTCGATGGAAACTGAAATTCACAAAGGGGATCTAGTACTAACAAAAATTGTTAATCCTAAGTCTCTAAAAAAGAATGAAGTAATTGCGTTTAGAGATTCTGAAAATACAGTTACTACTCATAGAATTATTGATATTGTTGAAAACGATGGTGTTAAATATTTTATCACTAAAGGAGATAATAATTCATCACAAGATCAAAATTTAGTAGAATTTAAAGATGTAGAAGGAAAATATATTGTTAGAATACCAGGAATTGGTTCTATCATGAAAACACTAGCAGAGCCTACGACAATTATCATCATTCTACTTGGAATCACCGCAATATTTGCCATGGGATTCATGATTTCAACCAAAAAACAAAGGGAAATCGAACAAAGAGAATATTTAGAATTTAAATTGAACAAAGAGCGAGAAGAAGAAGCTAAAAAACAAAAGAAAACTACTTCTAAACAAAAAAAGACAGGTTCAAAGAGAAATAATTCTAATAATTAAAAAGAGTTAAGTAAAACAAATTCAAATATTTTAAGAAGTCACTAATTGACTTCACCTTGATGAGCATTGGTAAACACCATTTTGGGTTTACATATAAATTTATAGAAGTCATTCATGACTTCTTAGCATCAATGAAAGGAGGTGAAACAATGAAAAAGAAAATGATCGGACTATGCGCATTATTAATGGCTGTTGTTATGACTGGATATTCAGTAAGTGGTACTTACGCAAAATATACTGATAGTACAGTAGCAGGAGATGAAGCTAGAGTTGCAAAATGGGGAATCGATACTACAACTACAATTGAATTATTCAATAATTCATACATTTCAAGTGATAATCCAGCTAAAACAGATGTAGAATCTGCAGATGGAACAAAAGTAGTAGCACCTGGTACTGCAGGTATTTATACCTTCACATTAGGTGGAATGACTCCAGAAACAAATTATACATTATCTGTTGAAGATACTGGAAATACTGTTGATAATATAGGTCAAATCGTATATTATTTAAAGGCAGTAGATTCTGCACCAGCAGCAAATGCAACATTTGATTCTATTGGTTTCACTGATGCAGATAAAGCTCTTAGCATAACAGATTTAATTGATAAAATTAATGCTAAATATTCAAATAAAGTATATGCTGCTAATAGTTCAGATGAAGGAGTATATGTAATTGGATGGAAATGGGCATTCGAAAATGCTGCTGACATGACTGCTAATGATACAACTGATACAAATTTAGGTAATAAAGCTGCATTAGATACAGTTAAATTAGACGTTAAAATTACAGCTACTCAAACTGAAAAAGCTGCTAATTAATTAAAGAAGGGAAGTTAATTTAACTTCCAAATAAACCTATGACTAAATTGTTCGTAGGTTTATTTGGAAATTAAATAGGAAAGGACTAGAAGTATGAAAGATAATAAGAAGCAAGAAGAAAAAAATAATAGAGAAAAACGAATTATCACCTACATCATCATTATAATTATCATTATACTTTTATTACTTACTAGTTGTAGTTGTTCTTCAGGTTTATTTGGTAAAATTGGTAATATCTTTGGAAACCAAGGAAATTATGAAATTAATGAAAATACAAATGACTTAGATATAATTTTAAATAAAGAATTAAAATTCAATAAAGATTATTTAGAAATTTCTTTAAGTGACTCAAAAAGCAAATTAGGTTTTACTTATAAAAATATTAAACCCAAAAAATTCACTTGTACGACTAGTAATGCTTCTATAGCAACATGCTATGTTGTAAATCGTCATGTAGTTATCATTCCCAAAAAAACAGGAAAAATCACTATCACATTACAAGCAAAAACAAATAATAAAATATATAAGGCCACTGCAAAAATCAAGATTACTGACTACAATAGATATATTAAATTAAGTAACGATAATGGTATTATAGATTTAGCAAAGACAAATGAAAAATTAGTTAGTTATACATTAGTTCAATTAAATAGTGATGTGCATGCCGTATCAAGCAATGATTCTATCGCTAGAGTTGAAGTTTATGAGGGATATTTAAGAATTAAAGCATTTAAAACAGGAAAAGTTACTATTACTATTTCCACTACTTATAATGATAAAACTTACACAACCTTATACACATTAACGGTAATTCGTAGTAGTTCCTCTAAGAAAAAAGATGGTAATAATTTTTTAAAAAATATTAAGGTAAGTGTAGGAACTTTATCTCCAAAATTTGATCCACATAGAAATCTATATACAGTTAATGTTTCCTCGAATACAAATACAATTACAATTACAGCAATAGCAAGTAGTAAAAAAGCAACAATTACTTATAATGGAAAAAAAGTATCTTCCCTAAAGGATTTAGAGCTAAACTACGGAGACAATACAGTAGTAATTACAGTAACAGCTGAAGACGGTTCAGTAAGAAATTATGTTGTAATTATTCATAGAGATCCTAAAGAAGAAAGTAAAAAAGATAATAATAATTACTTGAAAGATATTCAAATAAGTTCAGGAACTTTATCTCCAAAATTTGACCCCAATAAAAATTTTTATAGTGTGGAAGTGAACTCTAATACAGATAAAATAACTGTTACAGCAATAGCAAGTAGCAACAAAGCAACAATTACTTATAATGGAAAAAAAGTATCTTCCCTAAAGGATTTAGAGCTAAACTACGGAGACAATACAGTAGTAATTACAGTAACAGCTGAAGATGGTTCAACAAGAGATTACATTGTACACATCAATAGAAAATCTGAATATACCATAAAATTTGAAAAATCAGCCTATGAACTAGAATTATATGCTGATGATATTCCACAGGCTATTTTATATAAAGTCTATAAAAATGGTCAAGAAACAACAGAATATGATCCTGACTATATAAAGGCAAAAATAAATAATACTTTCCAAGATGCCATCGATATTTTAAAGATTGATAAAGGTGTTATAGTAATTAGACCATATAGTAATAAAATTTTTAATATTAAAGATAAATCTGCAGAATTATCAATAGAATATGAGGGAAAAACTGCAACAACTATTATTCATTTCAAAATACATAATTATTACTTAAACACTAACAATGAATATGATATTACTATTGCAACAGATAAAGACGGAAAGGTAAAAGGAGAAACCGACGTAATCATTAGAACAGATCTATTTGGAGGAAATATAGAGATAACACAGTCTGATGATAATAAAAAAATCACAATTTGCTCCTCTAATAAAAATGCCTGTATTACAATTAGTACAAATAGTGATTTAATAGAAAAATTAGAGTATACTGGTGAACAAAATGCTCCATTATCCCTTCCAATCAAAGTAACAGCAATAAAAGACGGAGAAGCTAAGTTACATATCTCAGGTAGTGCCTATGGCAAAATATTTACAGAGCTTGATGTTGATTTACATATTGTCAGAAGATATATTGTAACTTTAAAGGCCAATGGAGGTCAATTCAACCTTGGAACCAGTGAGTATATAAAAGAAATTTCAAAAGATGAAACAGTTGATCTATCTCAATATGAAGAACCTTACAAACTTGATTCAAAAGATGAATGTAAATATCACAAATTTATTGGATATAGTAAAACAGTTGATGGACCTATTATTTATAATAGAACAGATAAAAAAATTATTAGCAACCTACAGGAAGATATCACACTATATGCAATATATGATAAAAATTCAATTCCTGTTACAGAAGATTTGTTTAATAAAACTCTTTGGCTAACTGATGTTCCGCTTTTCCATAATGAAGAATATTATAAACTACATGGAGAAGATAAAGTAATTTATCCTGGGGCACACGGTTATTACATTATGAATTTCAAAAACGAAAGTCCTAGTCCTGTAACAATTAAAGGAATGACATTAAAAGAAGAAACAATCTGTATTAACAACAAAGGCTGCTTGAACATGGGTTATATTATTCAATATAGACCTTCTGATAAGGATAATGCTCAATACTATTATGGTGGAGAAAATCAATACAAAATTCTAAATAAAGATGTTTCACCACTTATGCCTAATTATGAAGGAAAGATTATTACTTTCAATGATAAAATAACCATTCAAAGTAATGAAGAGATTGCTATTTCACTTTTCTGGAAATGGGTAGAAATTGATAAAGACTCAGATAAACTGGATACCATGATAGGCAATCAAGCTGCTGCTAGTAGATTTGATAATACAATTAATGATAAGTATCGCTTATTTGTTGGCCTAAATTTTGAAAATAGCAACTCATGTATTACTAAAAAGAGTGAAAACAAATGACCAAATTAAAAAAGATAATTCTTATATTGATTAAATTTTGTATTATTTTCCTATTTTTTATAAGCATTTATCACTTTATAAATCTTAAAATATTGAAAAATGATATCGCACCAGTTTGCGGATACACTATATTAGAAGTTGCATCTGGATCTATGCAACCAACTATAGAAGTAGGCGATTTAATTATAATTAATACAAAAGATAAAAATTATAAGAAAAACGATATTATTACTTTTTACGACGAGGACAACAATTTAGTAACCCATCGTATTATTTCTATCAGTAAAAATACCATAATTACTAAAGGTGACTATAATAACACCAATGACAAAGGAATAACTCCTGATAAAATTATTGGCAAATATATTTTTAAAATAAGCAGTATGGGGAAGATTTTAAAAATATTAAAAAATCCATTAGTAACAGCAATTGTTTTAATAATAAGTTTTCTATTTTGTGTACTAACCAGTACAGATACAAATATTGCAGTAGATAGTATTGAAGAACAAGAATTTCAAAAATACTTATTCAAAAAGAAAAATAATCTAATTTCAGATAAGCTTGAGGAAAAAGAAATAAGAAAAAATAGCAGAAAAAAGAGATCCAACACCAAAAAAAGAAAAAAAAGGGCAAAAAGAAAAAGACAAAGTAGGTGAGTTTGATGAAATATTTATTACATAGTAAAAAATTCAGAAAAAATTTATACAGATGGTTGGGAATGTATATTGGAGTAATGCTATTTTTTACTTCTGTAATCACTTACTCTAAGTATATGATTGGCTTTGTCGAAAAAGAAAATGCCCGTGTTGCCAATTTCAATATAGATATCCATTATGATGAAGATGAGGGCTGTAAGCCAGGAGCATTAGAAACATGTTCAATAGGAAAATATCGTCCAACCAGTCCAATATCCTATTACTTTACAGTAGATACCAAAAATATAGAAGTTAGAACCTTTTTTATCTTAACAATCAATGTTAACTCCAATTTTGAAATTATAGAATTGGCATCCATCGAAAACAACACTAGCAATGAGTATCAACCAATTAATTTAGAAAACATAAAAAAGAATAATAAAATTAATTTAGAAAACACAATATTACCAGCAAAAGGAAAGAATACAAAATATAAGATAACAGTTCGCTATAATGGCAAAAATATTTTAAAAGATAAAAATGGAAATCCATATTACGAAGACATAGATAAAAGTATGGAAAATATAGAAAAAATCGTAACAATCGATTATTCAGCTGAACAAAAAACATCCAAATAAGGAAAATAGGAGGTATCAATAATGAAAAGAGTAAAAGAGCATTCAAAAACTATCCAAATTATGAGTTTTACATTAATTGTTTTAGGAATAATTAATTTTTCTGCATATCCAACATCATATACAAAATTTATGATTAGAGAAAATGAAATTCTAAAATATAATTCAAATATAATTTCATTAGAAACGGAAAATAATGCTCCAATGAATTTAATTTCAATTGATGCCAACGAAGCCATTTTAGAATTTTCCCTATCAAAGAACACAGCTGATTTAGGAGTAGTAGAAAAAGATGTATACAATCTTATCTTACCAGACGAATGTAGTACTGCTAAAAATGAAATTACATTTTCAGATACTAATCCTTTCAATGTTAGAATCACTTGTAATCTAACTGAAGGTAATCTAATTAAATCAGAAACTAGTGAAGATGCAATCAGTAAGCAATATTTAGATATTTCAGTTCAAATAAATGAGTCTATCAATGATGAAATTCCATTTCGCTATAAAGAATATAATTATCATGAAGAGTATCATATAACAAATACTTCAAATGAAGTGAAAAATACTAATTCCAAAATAAGCAACTCTGATCTTCAAACTATGATCATAAATTCATTAATAGCAAAAGATAAGTACAAAAAATATAACAAAGAAATAAGTAGTTATATTAAAACTGCCGAAATTACAGACTCTTCCTTTAATCTACTAGGAATTAAACTTAACTATCAAGAAGATACCAATCAATATACCTACCAGGAAGATGAAAACTTTCTTGGTTATGCTCGTACTTATTATGAAAATAATGAAAACAACAATAGTGGAGTAATGGTTTTTACAACAATGGATACTATTCAAATAGAGGATATATTTACTTATTATCTAAATAAATATTATTCTTTTACAAGCAACGAAATATCTTTAATTAAAAACTATATTAAATCTAAAAATGATATTGGAACCATCATATTAAATCAGGAGATAATTGATGGAATAACATATCCTTCTGAGGAGTTTATTAAAATAGAACCCAACATTATGGATTGTATTTATACCTCAGTAACAGATAACGAATTTTTCATCTATCATGATAATTATGAACACATGCTCAGCGTTTTTATGGCAAGTTTAGACATTTTCAGCAATATAACCCAAAATCTAAAAGAAAAAATAACTATTAGAGAAGATATTTTAGCAAGCATTACCCAAACTAACACCCTAAGTCCACAAAAAGCTTATTTTTTGATAAAAGATGAGACTAACTGTTTATTAATTGAAATATCAACATCAACTATACACAATAAAATAAAGATTATTCCAATAGAAATCCAAAACGAAACAGACGATTTCATTAACTTTAATTTGGTATATTCTAATAATGATAATCTTACAGACGATGAATTAATTCTTTTAATGAACACAATAATGGAAGAATTTAATGAAAATATAATAAAAGAATCTTTTACTAAAACAGAAGAAAATAAAAATACTCACATATCATTTAAAATAAAAAAAGAGAAGGAAACAGAGAATAGTACCACTAGTAATTCAAATAATTTAAGTGATAATAGTATAGAAAACTATAACAATAACCTAAATGAACCAATACCTGCTAATGATAATTTGGAACAAAATAATAGTGATATACAATTTATAATAAATAACGGAGTTTAACAATTCAATTAATTATCTTGAAAAAGTAATGAAAAAATATATTCCTTACCTGTTTTCATTGTGGGTTAAAATAAATTTATTACTTGCAAATAAGTAATATATATTATATACTTTAGTAGAATATAATAATGCAGATAGGTAGGAAACAATATGGATTGGTTAAGTATAAGAGAATATTTATTAGACACCATAAAATACATTTTTATAATCTTTAGCATAATGGTGATCATTATTTATGTAGTTTCAATTACCCAAGTAGTAGGCGAATCTATGAGTCCAACATTAAAAAACGGTGAAGTCTTAATATTAAACAAATTAAGATATCATTTTGTTACTATTGAAAGAGGAGATATTGTTTCGTTGAATTATGCAGATACAAAATACCTAATCAAAAGAGTCATTGGTATACCTGGAGACAAAATAAAAATAGTTAATAATCAACTATATATCAACAATAAAATATATCAAGAAAAATACTTAAATAAAAATTTAACCTATACAGATTTTCATCTACAAGAGTTAGGATATGAAGTAATCCCTGAAAATATGTATTTAGTTTTGGGAGACAATCGTTCTAACTCATTAGATAGTAGAAAAATAGGATTAATAAACAAAAAGGATATCACAGGAAGGATTACTTTAAGAATATGGCCAATTAATAAATTGAAATTTTTCTAAATATAAATCATACTTGATCCCAAATAATCAAAAGATTATACATTTCTTTAAACTCTTCATTTTTGGATGCAATATTAATAAGATTAATTGATGAGTATATGATTCCTTGATTACTGCGCATAATCGTATCTTGGAATTCATATACTCTTTTCATTTTTAATTTCTAAAACACATTCGCAATTTACTTAGTTTACTACGATGTAGGTCTTATTAAAATTATTACAAACAAAAGCGAATTATACTTTTTGTGAGTCATCTTTTATATTACAGCATCAAACAAACTTGTATTTTTATTAACATTAAATTTTCAGTATTGAAACACATTAATAAACTACTTATCACTAAAAAAATTCAAAAATTCACTAAAATGCGACAAATTATGGTTGTAATTTTTCTAAATAATGATATAATGTTATAAGAATAGAATAGTAAGATAGGATGTTGAGTTTAAATGAATAAGAAAAAAATTAGTATAATAGCAATTGTATTATTTTTATGTTTAGGAACCTTTGTGTTTGCTAATCCAAATGAACTAGAAATTGAAGAAAAAACAGTTAATAACATTTCCAACACATCAAATCAAAACAATGATAATATATCAAATAATCAAAAAGATTCATACAACTATGAAGATATGGAAACCGATGATGTAATGTTAGATATTAATGAAATAGATAATCTGGCTAATAGCAATAATTTCTATAATGATTCATCAAACAGAGAAAATAATTCTACCACTCAAAAACCCGGTAATAACAACGGTACAACTGATAATAATTCTCCCTCTATTCCAGACTCCGGAAATCAGGACTCTTCGTCAAATAATGGAGAAAATAATGACAACAATAATTCAAACCAACCTGATACACCTGAAATTCCTCCAGAAACTGGTCCTATTGATTATACTAAAATTAAAAATCTAGTTTCAAATTTACAACAACTGGTTTTAAGTGCCAAAGACAAAAAAGACATTATTTCTGCTAAAAATTATAGAGATGATAATCAAATTATTCAACAAGTAGAAAGCATTACTGACTTAATAATTAAGACAGAATTAGAAACCATTTTAAACAATGTAAATAAAATTCTTGATGATGATCAAAAACCAATTATTAGTGGCATTCTTAATGGAAGCTATACAAAAGAGAATGTTACATTAATTATTACAGAAGAAAACTTAAAAATGCTTATAATAAATGGGAACGAAATTTCTCCTCAAGAAATGCTAAACATAGACCAAGAGGGAAGTTACAATATTATTGCGATAGATAATGCCTACAATCAAGAAGAAATAACCTTTATTATTGATAAAACAGCTCCAGAATTCGAGATAAAAACCAGCAATAACGATAAACCAACGAACAAAAATGTAACTGTAACTATTAAAGCAAATGAAATAATAAAAGAGGTTCCTGGTTGGACATTATCCAAAGACAGAACAACAATTACAAAAACATTTGAAAATAATATAATAGATAGTATTATAATAGAAGATCTAGCAGGAAATACTAAAGAAATAACTTATCAAGTGAAAAACATTGATAGAGATTTTGGGGATGTTATTGTTACTACTAGTAATAATGGACAAATGACCAATCAAGATGTTACTGTTACAATAATAGCAACAGAGGAGTTACAACCAGTAAACGGTTGGACACTATCAGAAGATAAAAAGTCAATTTATAAAGTGTTTACCAAGAATATCACAAGTTATGTTATAATTAAAGACTTAGCAGGAAATACTAAAAAAGTACCTTATCAAGTTATCAACATCGATAAAGAAATTCCTACTGTAGTAAAAGATGGTATTACTTACGAAATTAATGAAAATAACGATATTGTTGTTACAATTAGAACATCTAAACCAATATTGACGCCTGAAGGTTGGACAATTAAAGAAAATCCATTTGTCTTTTCTAAAATTTATCAGCAAGACACTACAGAAATCGTAATACTAAGAGATATATATGCTAATCAAGGAACTGTTACCATCACAGTAAATAGAAAAGAAATTATTAAAAACAAAAAAAACACTATTACACAAAGCATTTTAGATTCAGTATTCAAAAATTTACAATACTCAATAATTAATAAATAAGTTAAAAAAACCTCATTTCTTAGAAAATAGAAAGAGGTTTTTTATAATTAAACTAAATTAGAAAAAAGACAACATTCACATAAAAAATTGCTCTTTTTGAAGCCATTCTCCTAACAAGTAGAATACCTATTATATTAACTAGAAAATATAAATATAATGTAACAAGAAAGGCTAGATAAAGAAATCTAAACAAGTTTTTATTCAAAATAGTTATTATCATCTCTTAATTTATTCAAATTTTCATACACTTGCTTAAAATTATTTTCATAACCTATATCTTTAGGTTGATAATATTTTCTATCTTTAAGTTTATTAGGTAAATATTGTTGAACAACGTAAGCACTTTTAAAGTCATGAGGATATTTATACTCTTTACTATCTGGTCTAATATGCTCTGGAACACTACCACAATTCCCATTTTCAATATCATTTAAAGCCTTATCAAAAGCAATATGAGCAGTATTACTCTTTGGTGATAGTGCCATTTCACAAACAATAGCTCCAAGAGGAATTCTTGCTTCTGGTAAGCCAACTCTCTCACTAGCATTAATAGCAGCATCTAATCTAGGACCAATAGCAGGGTTAGCAAGTCCTATATCCTCATAAGCAATTACACTAAGCCTTCTATATATAGACTCTAAGTCTTCACTAGCAACTAAACGTGCTAGATAGTGCAGAGAAGCATCAACATCGCTCCCTCTAATAGATTTTTGTAAACCACTTAGAACTTCATAATGCCCATCACCATTTTTATCACTAAAAAAAACGGGTTTAGAATTTATACTTCTAATAACATCACAATTAATAACTTGGTCAGAAGTAGAATAATAGGCAATTTCTAATAAATTATAAGCAAATCTAAGATCAGTACCTGAAAGTTTAGCAATTAATTCAATACTTTCCTTCTCAATTTGTATTCCTTCTAAATACTCTGACTTAATAGCTTTTTTTAATGCTTTAACAATATCAGAATACTCTAATTCTTTCAATTCAAATAATTGACATCTACTTCTAATTGCTGGATTAATAGAGTGATAAGGATTAGCTGTAGTCATTCCAATTAAAGTGATTAACCCATTTTCTACAACAGGAAGTAAAATATCCTGTTTATCCTTATGAAGACGATGTATTTCATCAATAATTAAAACCATTCCATCATACATTTTAGCCTCTTCAATTACTATATCAATATCCTTCTTAGTATTCACTGTCGCATTCAAAAAACGATATTTTATACCTAAATCATTAACAATAGCTTGACTAATACTCGTTTTTCCAATTCCTGGTTTTCCATATAAAATCATAGAAAAAATTTTTTTATTTTTAACTAAATTAGTTAAAATTTTATCTCTTCCAATTAAGTGAGTTTGACCAATAATTTCTTTTAAACTACTAGGAGCTAACTTTTGTGCAAGTGGCTTATCCATAATCTACCTCCAAATTCCATATTTTTTCTTTCAAATAATTCAGTTAATTACTTAATACAACAATAAAATTTAATTCATATTACATCATTATCTAAATAGTATATCATACTATAAAAAAAGAAGAAAGTTGTAAAATCTTTCAAAATACTATATAATGAAATAGGTGATATAATGAATTTTATAGATGCAGAAAAAGACTTTTTGAACTATTGTATTTTTGAAAAAGGTCTTTCTAATAAAACAAAAATATCATATGCCAATGATTTAAAAATATATAGAAATTATCTTAGAAAAATTTATTCCACTAATCCAAATGTAAAAGAAATAAAAGAAAGAGACATTGAACTCTTTCTAAAACATCAAAGTAACATGAATGATAAAACTACAACTATCGCTCACAAATTGACAACAATCAAAAATTTTCATAAATATCTATTGAGAGAAAAAATAGTAAAAAAAGATGTATCTGCTTCTATTAAGAGACCAAAATTAAAAAAGGCATTACCTCAAACTCTGTCAATAGTAGAGATTAATAAACTTTTAGATATTAAGTTGAATACTCCCTACGATTATCGAAATAAGGCAATGTTAGAACTAATTTATGCAACAGGTTTGCGAGTAAGTGAACTTGTAAATATGACTATCAATAATATAGACTTTACTAACTGTCTTATAAGAATAGTAGGGAAGGGAAGTAAAGAACGAATAATTCCTTTGGGAGAATATGCTATGTACTACTTAAATTTATATATGGAACAAAGGCATTTTTTACTTAAATCAATTAATGATGAATCTTTGTTTTTAAATAATCATGGACGAGGAATAACAAGACAAGGTTTTTTTAAAATACTGAAAACTATTCTTCATGAAAAAGAATTAAATGAAGAAGTTTCTCCTCATACCTTAAGACACAGCTTTGCAACACATCTATTAAACAGTGGTGCCGATTTAAGAAGTATTCAAGAGATGTTAGGACATTCTAATATTTCTACAACAAGAATATATACTCATAAAAATGATGAAAAAATAACTAGCGATTATATAAAATATCATCCCCGAGAAAGTAAATAAAGGAGAATATCATGAAATATAAAAGAATTTTTTTATTAGTATTAGACTCATTAGGTATAGGAGAATCAAATGATGCAGAAAAATACGAAGATAAAGGTTGCAATACATTAGGACATATCATTGAAAAAGCCGATCCATTTATTCCAAACCTAAAAAAAATAGGTCTATTGAATACCCTAAATATGAATGAAGATAATAAAGTAGAAGCATATTATACAATAGCTCAACCTAATAATGCTGGAAAAGACAGTTTGAATGGTCATTACGAAATGATGGGGATTATCTCTAATATCCCATTTAAAACATTTAACAATGGCTTTCCGATAGAAATTTTGGATAACATTGAAAATATTACATCTAGAAGAATAATAGGAAACAAATGTTGTAACAATAGTAATGATATTATCAATGAGTTAGGAGAAAAAGCCTTAAACTATGGGTCACTAATAGTTTATACCTCTGCTGACTCCGATTTACAGGTAGCTGCTCATGAAGATGTAATTTCAGTTTCTACCTTATATGAATATTGTAAAAAAATTCGTGAGTTAACTTTAAAAGAAGAATGGTGCGTAGGAAGAGTAATAGCACGACCATTTACAGGGAAACCTGGAAATTTCAAATTAAGTAATGCTGAAAGAAAAGATTATGCCATAAAACCCCCCAAAAAAAGTGTTTTAGACTTACTAAATGAAAGTAATTATAACGTAATAGGAATCGGAAAAATTAATGATATTTTTGATAAAGAGGGCATTAATAAAACGATAAAATCTTCTAGTAACGCAGAAACAATAAATAAATTAACTGATATTATGGATAAAAATTTTACTGGACTTTGTTTAGCCAATCTAAGTGATTTTGATAGTCTTTATGGACATATTAGAGATGTAGAAGGATATGCAAAGGCTATTGAAGAATTTGATGTAAATATTCCTATTATTCTAAATAAGCTAGAAATGGATGATTTACTAATAATAACTGCTGATCATGGTAATGATCCAACATTTAAGGGAAATAACCACACTAGAGAAAATGTGCCAATTATTATATATAGTAGAAATTTTCTAAATCCTAAAAGGTTACCTATTCTCAATACATTAGCAGATATTGGAGCTACGATAGCTGATAATTTTGATGTAGATAAACCAGAAATTGGAAATTCAATCATTAATTCATTAGAATAAAGTAATTCAATAAAAAAAGAGAGAAGTCTCCCTTATAATAAACTATTCTTCATCTTCAGTATTTTCTTCTAGTACTCGGTCATCTTCTTCAAATGACTTGCATATAGTTTCATCCTCATTTGAACAAGTGCAATTATCACAAGTACAACCAATTTCTATTTCCTTAAGTTCACATGTACCTTCTTCACAATTATTGTGTTTACAACTCTCTACACTACATTTGATTGAATTATTAGAATTCTTTTCTTCATTCTTTTTCATATTTTAGTCCTCCCATTTTTATTATGCAATTTATTCAATTAATTATTCATTTTTCAAAACATTTTACTTGATTTCCAACTTTTTTTGTAACATAGTATAATATTAAATTAAAAAATGTTTCGAAAGAAGACTTAGAAGAGAAGAGTAGGGAGTACCTAAAGAAGGTAAAAACTAACATCATAGATTTAGCTTGTAACAACAAAGATAAATTTGATTACTTCATTACCCTCACCTTTTCAGACAAAGAAATAGGGGAGTATTCTCATGAAAAAGTAATTAATTTATTATCCAAGTGGATAAATAATCAGAAACATCAAAATAAAAATATGTCTTATATTTTAGTTCCTGAATTCCATAAAAGTGGTCGTCTACATTTTCATGGTTTAGTTGGTAATGTTCCTAAATGGAAAATGTCTAAGGCAATTAATCCACATACTAATAAATTAATTAAAATTAACAACACTCAGATATATAATTTAGATAACTATAAGCTAGGATATACTACAATATCTAAAATTAAATCAAAAGAAAAAGTTACAAACTATATATCTAAGTATGCAACGAAAGAATTGATTAGTTTAAAATCTAAAAAGAGATATTGGTATTCAAAGAATTTAAGTAAACCAGTTATACAGTATGATTATATAGAAAATAGCTTATTAGACTATTTGAAAGATGAGAATATAATATATCAAGATAAATTTACTAAAGAAAACTGTTCAATTGAGTTAATAAACATAAAAAAAGAACTTCCTATAATATATATTATGTTAACTTCTTAAAATAAATAATCCAAAAAAAAGTAAAGATAAGTAGAACTCTCATTTACTCTACTTATCTAATACCATTCATTAAGAATTTACTAAACCTTTCTTGATTGAATTTCAGCAATTTTTTCTAATACCTCTTTAGCATTACTTTCATTAATTTCGGTATAACCAAGTTCCTTCAAAGCTTGTATTTTTGCAGAATTTAACTCTTGAGTTCTACTCAATTTTTCTTCCTTTTTATGATCAATATCTTGGACAAATCTTTTATGTGATTCACTTAATTTAGCACGTGAGGCACCACCATTATTATATAAGGTCATTGCACTAAATAAAATACTTTCAAAAATAAATTGTTTATCCTTATTAAATACAAATTCCATAGGATCAGTAAATCCCAATGATTTAGACATATAAACTAAAATATATTTCAACTCATCAGTAGTTCCCATTGATTGAATATAATGATACAAATATTTATAACTATAATAAGTATCCTTTGTTTTATCACTCGAAAGTTTTTCTTTTAAAAGGCCAATAATATCAGATAATAATTCTTGTTCCTTACGATTAAAACCTTTTAAATCAGTAAGAACCTCCCCTCTACTAGAAGCAGAAACTTTCACTCCCTCGTTAAGTCTATCCTCTACTTCTAATATATAAGCACCACTTACCTCTTTATGAATAAGTTCTTCATTATCTTTCATACCCAATAATGTAAAAAGTTTCACTTTTTTCTCTTTTGGCCATTCATCAAGAGTCTTTAATGCTAAATAATTATATAACATCTGCCTAGAAACTCCCAAGTATTTCGCTAATCTCACTTTTGAAATTCCTAACTCAGTTAATAATTTATTTAATTCTTCCATCTTTTACTACCCTCCTATAATTAATTTTATCAGTTTTATGTAAATAGTCAAGTGTAAATTGACATAAAAAAAGAAGCTATAATAAATACCATAACTTCTCATCATCTCTTCTAACCTCTTTAACAATACCGCCTCCTAAACAAAGATCATCTAAATATAAGACACATGCTTGCCCAGGAGTAACACTCTTAATATAACTATATCGAACTAGCAAATTTCCATCCTCTAAATATTCAATAAACACTTCATGATCTTGCTGGCGATATCTAAATTTAGCAGTACAATTAGTTGGTCTTAAGCTACAGTTAAAGTTAATCTCTTCAAGAATACAACTAGTTGAATATAAATATGAATTTTCTTCTCCTTCACATACATACAAAATATTCTTATTTAAATCTTTACCAACAACAAATAACTTATCCTTTGTTCCGCCTACGTCAAGTCCTTTTCTTTGACCAATTGTATAATACATCAATCCAATATGTTTTCCTATTTTTTTTTGATTTTCGATATTAACAATATCTCCTGGTATATTAGGTAAATAATTTTCTAAAAAATGTTTGAAATTTCTTTCTCCAATAAAACAAATTCCTGTAGAATCTTTTTTATTGGCTGTAATCAAATTATGTTTCAAAGCAATCTTCCTAACTTCTTTTTTTTCTATATTTCCGAGAGGAAATATAACATTCTGTAATTGTTCTCTTGAAACTTGTGACAAAAAGTAAGTTTGATCTTTATTGGTGTCTTTGCTTCTCTTTAAGTAACCATTTTCTATTTTGGCATAGTGACCAGTAGCAATATAATCAGCACCTAACTTTCTTGCTTCTCGAACAAAATAATCAAATTTAATATATTTATTACACATAATATCTGGATTAGGAGTTCTCCCTTTTTTTAATTCCTCTAAAAAATATCGAAAAACATAATCCCAATATTCTTTTACAAAATCAATTCTATAAAGTTTAATACCGATTTTTTCACATACTTTTACAGCATCATTATAATCTTTTTCCTGAGGACAAATATCACTAGTATTAATATTAGGATTCCCTAAATAATCATTATTGATAGAACTATCCCAATTTCGCATGAAAAGTCCAATCACATGATAACCTTGCTCTTTTAATAAAATAGCAGCAACAGAAGAATCAACTCCCCCACTCATCCCAATAACCACTGTCTTTTGTCTCATACTACCACCTCAATTACTAATAAATTATACCTTAAATAAGCTTATTTGTAAAAGAATTTATTAAAATTGGAACAACATAACTTGAAATAAAACAACTAATTGACATAATAATCAATAAAATAACTAAAAACTTAGAATAAACTTTAACCATTCTGTTTAAATTAATATCTTTTCTTTTAAATAATAGTAAATATAACTTTTGAGAAAAATTAACAGCATAAAATGTAAGTAGAAATATAATAATTAAATTAATCAGTAATGGAAAAGAATAAATTATACTGGGCATAATTCCCTTTACACCATAAGTATAAATGATGCTACTAAAAGAAAACCCGAAAACAAAACTCTTAAAAATTAGATAAAGAATACTAACAGGTATTCCAATGATAGAAATACCTAAAATCCATACTAAAAACGTTAGTAAAACATTAGATAAAAGACATTTAATTAAGGCATCTACTTGATTATAATGATTATTATGAATACCTTCAAAAAATTGTTCAAAACTATTCTTGATTAGACTTTTATCAGCATTAGAAATAACAGCAACATAAAACACCCCGAAAACAAAACTAATAACAGTCATAATCATCAAAATTTTAAATAATCTTCTTTTTGTATTTCTTTTATACTCTTTTTTATATTTAGACTTGTCCATCATATCACCACTAAATACTATGAAAGCATATTCTAAATTA
This sequence comes from uncultured Clostridia bacterium, assembly GCA_948433435.1. Lineage (GTDB taxonomy): Bacteria > Bacillota_I > Bacilli_A > RF39 > UBA660 > UBA2730. Next base: position 43,489 of record CAOJDX010000001.1, on the reverse strand, counting down.
TTAATAATATATTTTACTTTTTTATACATTTATTTTATAATTATATTTGAGGTGTAAAAATGAATAAAAAATTAGTAAAAGGTATCTCTTTATTATTACTAATAGTAATGTTAATAGGTTTTTTTGGAATGCTAGTAATTTACTTTATATAAAAAAGCACTCAATTCAACATTGAGTCTTTTTATTTATATTAAAGGAAAGAAAAATTTTAAACTACATAATAATTAAACAAAATATATAAATTATAAAAATTAATCCTATTCTAACAAAGAGTAGTTTTTAGTAGGTACATCTTTTTTATAAAAGATCATTTTATTATTGGAATAAATCCCTAATAAAATTTCATCTTCCGATGTAAAGCCTTGCTTTCTAAGTTCATCTCTTATTTGTTTAAGAGTCAAATTACAACCCTTGATATTCTTGTTCATAAATTTGCCATCAATAATTAAATTAGCAGTAATAGTAGCATTACTACCTTTTATTTTCATATCTTTTTGGACAATAGGAGTAGCATTACTTTTAGGAAGAATACTAATATCTCCACTAGCCTCCATAATGGCATAACTAATATCATTAATATCAAAATATCCTTGCAACCTACATTGCTCCAAAAAGTCATTAATATCAATATTAGTCTTTTTCAGACCTGCTTCGATAATCTTTCCATCTTCTACAATCATAGTAGGAACACCAATAATAAATCTTCTAAAAACAATACTTTTCATGGTAATCCAAGATACAATATAAGAAAAAATTCCAAATACTAACATTGCCACTACTCCATCTATATATTGTACTTCTTTATTAATGACCATTTCGGCAATAAAATTTCCAATCGAAATCCCAACAACATAATCAAATAAACTTAATTGAGAAACTTGCTTTTTTCCTATTATTTTTGTAACAATAAATAATATAATAATAGATAAGATACATTTGGGAATTATTTCCAAAGCCTCAATTATATCCATACTGATCTTCATCCTTTCATACTGAATCCATCTTCAAAATATTTCCATTTTTATTATGCTCAAAAAAATAAAAAGTATACAAAAAGAAGATTATTTCTAATCCTCTCCTTCTTTTAGCATAGTTGTAATAAATATTCCATATCCCTTAGTAGTGTCATTAACAATAACATGAGTAACTGCTCCTACAATCATTTCATTCTGAATAATTGGGGAACCACTCATTCCTTGTACAACACCACCAGTTTTCTCTAGTAAGGATGAATCTGTTACCTCAAATAAAATATTTTTTGTTTCATTCGTCTTATCAATCTTAATAATATTAATTTTAAACTCTTCTACTTTATTTTGATCAATAACCGTTCTAATAGTTGCTTCACCAGTTCTAACCTCATCTCTACTCGCTACCTTTAAAGCATTTGTATTAGGAAGAGTATCAGTATAATCTCCAAATATTCCTGATTTTGTATTTTCATCTACTTTTCCATACACAGTATTAGTATCATACTCTGCTTTTTTTTCACCTGCACTACCACTTTCACTTCTTTCTATGCCAGTAACATTAGACTTAAAAATTTTTCCATCCTTAATCTCAAATCTCTCAGCTGTTGTTTTTTCATTAATCTCATGTCCCAAAGCACCAAATATCTTTGTATTAGGATCAATATAAGTTAGTGTTCCTATTCCTATAATCTTATCTTTAACATACATTCCTGTCTTATAAACACCATTTTTATCCACATTTTCCATTAAGATAATTTCTTTTTCCATATCATCTCTATTAATTGTAAACTTAATATTCTGATTACCACTTTCTTTTATTACACTAACCATATCATCGATCGAACCTATTTCTTTACCATTAACCTTTATAATAGAGTCTCCGACTAAAAAGCCACTGTCCCTTGCAATAAACTTATCGTCTACTTTATAAAAACCAACCACTAAAACTCCTTTTGAATTAACTTCTATTCCAACATTTTCACCACCTGGTATAATATAATCAGAGTATGCAAAAATATTAATAGGTACTATGAAAAGAAGAAAAGTCCATAATACAAGTAGTTTGTTTTTAACTTTCATAACATCATCTCCTAAAAACCAAACTACATTATTATTATGAACACATATTCTTAAAATTAAGTTAGTAAATTTTTCTATTTTAAATTTAAAGATACCTTTATTTTCTAATTTTATGAATAAATTTCAAAAGATAATAGACAAAAGAAGTCGGCATAACATATTCACCAATTAATTCCTCAACATAACCATTAAAACCAGTTTTAAATTCATAAATTCCATAATCTTTATCATTTTTATCAAAATTACCAGTAATTCCATAAAAATTATATCGTTTAAAACCATGTTTAATTCCATATTTAATCATTTCCCATTGAATTAAATATTGTGAATTATAATTCATATATTCTTCATAATTTCCACTTGATAAATAAATCACTTCTGGATCAGTAAGCATAAACATGGAACCAGATAAGGTAATCACATCACCATCTTTTTTTCGAATATCTTCTGCACTTTGAATTCGTTTATTAATACCTTCAATTTGCTCATTAAAGGCTTTTCTTTTACCATCATTATATTTGGCATCATTCAAACTTTCTTTTTCTATGATACACTTATTTCGTTCATCTTTTAATAATTTAATATGTTTCTTTAAATCTAATTTTGTAATTAAATATTTAATTTCCTCTCTTGGAGTATACAAATCATACATATCCTCAAAATACTTTAAATTTCTAATGGCAAATCCTTTTCTTTTACCTGTTTCCACCATAATCCGATGAAATTCTTTTAAATCTTTTTTTTCCAATTCTTGAATAGAAATTCCATTTTTTAAAGTTTTGCGAATAGTATTACGAGTGTTGGGCTTCAAATTTTTTAAAATTTGATCTTCCGTTTTTCCCTCAATATCTAAAACATACATCCAACCAACTTGCTCCATATCCTCTTTTTTTACACGAGTATATCCAAGTTCCTGCAAAAACTGTCTTACCATTGAATTATCAATTCCATCTTCAATTATTTCTCCATTAGTATCTCGTTCAACATGAATCAAATATGGATCTATTCTAAATTGATATCCTTTATTATTTTTAACATATTTTTTTACTTCATTCGTAAAAAAAGTTAATAATTCTTTATCTTGATAATCAAGTAAAAAACCTCTTGGAGCATAAAATTCCTTTTTTCCAAAATGCCGGGTAATTGAAACCATCATAGTTGCAGCCACTATTTTTTCTTCTTTCTTTACACCTACATAATGAACAAGCCAACCTGCTTTTTGGCGTAATTTTCCAATCTCTGGTGTTTGCAAAAAAGTTCTTTGACTAGATGTATTATAAAATTCTCTAAACTCTTCTTCGCTCATTGTACAAAATTTCATAATATCACCTCTATTCTTCTATATTTTTAAATTCTTCTATACTTCCATCATCTTTTACAATTTTATTAATTGCTTCTTCTGCATTTTTTAATTTTTCACTACAAATTTTAGAAAGTTTCATTGCATCAGAATATTGTTGAATGGCATTATCAAGATTAACTTCTCCACTTTCCAACTCTTTTACAATTTTTTCCAATTCATTTAAACTTTCTTCAAAACTTTTTTCATTTTTAGCCATATTATACTACCTCCACGTTAACCTTTCCATCACTTATCTCAAGTTCTAGTAAATCTTCTTTTTGTATTTTTTGAACACTATGAATAATTTCACCATTTTTTCTTATAATAGAATAACCTCTTTTCATCGTAAGAATAGGACTTAATGTTTCCAATTTACTAAGTAACATTAAATATTTATTTTTTTCTCTTTCTATTAGGCTCTCCGGATTTTTAAAAATAATACTCTGTAATACCTTTTGATATTGATTACTTTTTAATGTATACAAACTAACAACACAATAACGGAGTTTATCTAATAAATTAGAAAATAACTGTTCCTTAATATAATAAATACTAATAGGATCTTTAAAAATAGGACGTGACATAATCTGTTCTAATCTTTCCCTACAAAAAGTCATTTTATTTTGTATTACTTTATGAAGTCGAATATCTAATTGTTTTACATAATTTTCCACATCACTTTTACTAGGAACAGCCATTTCTGCTGCTCCAGTTGGAGTTGGTGCCCGCATATCGCTAACAAAATCGGCAATAGTAAAATCTACCTCATGCCCAACAGCACTAATAATTGGTGTCTTGGCTTGATAAATTGCTCTAGCTACTTCCTCTTCGTTAAAACACCATAAATCTTCGATAGAACCTCCTCCACGACCAACAATCAAAACATCCAACTGAAAATTATCAGCTTTTTTTATTTGTTGAACAACACTATCTTTAGCAAATTCTCCTTGAACAAGTGCTGGAAACAAAATAACTTCTGCCATAGGCCATCTTCTTTTAATCGTCGATGTAATATCACGAATAGCAGCACCAGTTGGTGCAGTAACCACTCCAATATGCATAGGAATTCGGGGAATTGTCTTTTTATGACACTCATCAAACATTCCCTCTGCGGCTAATTTTTTCTTTAATTGCTCAAAAGCAATATACAGATTACCAATTCCATCTTCTAACATTTCATTAACATATACTTGGTAGCCTCCATTAGCTGGATACACACTAACTTTACCCGAGATTAGAACTTTCATTCCATCTTGAGGCATAAACTTAACCTTAGTAGCACTACTTGCAAACATAACTGCATTAATTCTAGCTTCTTCGTCCTTTAAGGTAAAGTAAAAATGACCTCTGCTATGAGCTTTAAAATTAGATATTTCACCCCTTAAAAAAACCTCTTGTAAATGAACATCTTGCTCAATCTTATACTTAATATATCTAGTTAATTGACTAATACTAATATACTTATCATCCATTATTTTCCTCACTATGATAAATATTATCTAAAACACCATTAATCATCTTGGTTACAGCCTCATCAGAATATCTCTTAGAAAGTTCTATTGCTTCATTGATTGCAACAATTGATGGAGTATCTGTATATTTTAATTCATAAATTCCAATACAAATAATACTTTGATCAACTAAATTCAAACGCTCTATCTTCCAATCTACCAAATATTGATTAGCCATAATTTTAATATCTTCTAAATGCTCTAATATACCACTAATCATCGTAGAAACAAATTCATTTTCTACTTCCAATTGTTCATGGATGATTTCTGAAGTGTCATACTCTAAATTAGTATTTTTAAGAACAAATATTTGATAGAGACATTTCATAATAATTTCTCTTAATTCGCTTCTATTTTTCATTTATATCACCTACTTAATTCTATCATATCCCTAAAGAAAAGTCAGTATAAAAAATAAATAATTTAACTCATCATCTTCCTTTTTTTATGATATTGAAAATAATCAAAGATAATTGAAGAAAAAGCTCCTACTGTCAAGACAATCAAATCACTCATAGTATCAATAATAGCTTCCATTCCAATCAATCCTCGCGCTTCTTGAGTATTTTTAATAAAAAGCCAATCATAAGTAAACTCAGCTATTTCCCAAATAACACCTATTGCTAAAGCAAACGAAACACAAGCTAAAATTAATACAACTTCTTTTAAGGGTTGTTGATTAAAATGTAAAATAAGTTCTTTTCCCATAAAATAAAATAAAACTCCTGCTATTGTATGTAAAAGAATATCCCAAAAGAAAACTGTAGTATAAAACTCGAACGTTCTTCCTAAAACTTGAGATAAAAAAATAAAAATTAAAAGGAGACTACTTACAAACGAACCAAAACGAAAATGTAAATATTTTTGTAAAATTTTGTCATAAAAAGTAAAAAGAAAAGTTGTTAATAAGTAGTGGATAAATTGAAAGTCATTCATTACTACTTTAACAACTAATAATACAATAATACAAATTCGTAGAAAATTAATTAATGCACTATAAATTTTAGCTCCTTTTTGTTTCATTCTTTAAATTCACCTTTTTTCCTTTAATTCTTTTTTAATTTCATATAAAAAATTAATTGCATCCATTGGAGTCATTTCTAGTGGATTTATTCCCTTTATCTTTTCTTCAATAAAATTAATTTCTTCCGTTTTCTCTTCTACTCCTAATTCAAAAAGAGAAGTTTGTTTAAATTCCTGTTTATGAGTATCCTTACTTTCATAGTTTTTTAAAATTTGTTCACTTCTTTGAATCAAGGATTTAGGAAGACCAGCCAAACTAGCCACATGAATTCCATAACTTTTATCTACCGCTCCACTTTTTACCTTATGTAGAAAAGTGATTTTTCCATCTTCCTCAACTGCAGAAACATGAACATTTTTCAAAAGAGGTAATTCACGAGCCAAATCTGTTAATTCATGATAGTGAGTAGAAAACATAGTCTTAGCTTTAATATGCTGATGAATATATTCAAGAATTGCTTGAGCTAAGGCCATTCCATCATAAGTAGCTGTGCCTCTTCCTAGCTCATCAAACAAAACTAAACTATCTTCTGTTGCCTGATCGATGGCATACCCTGCTTCTTTCATTTCCACCATGAAAGTAGATTCTCCACTTACCAAATCATCACTCGCCCCGATACGAGTAAATATCTTATCAAAAATTGGCATTTCACAACTTTTACAAGGAACAAAAGAGCCGATTTGTGCCATGATAACACTGATAGCACATTGTCTCATATAAGTAGATTTACCAGCCATATTAGGACCTGTAATCAAAAGAACATTAGTATCTTGATCCATCAAAATATCATTAGCAATATATTTATCTTTCATAACCTTTTCTACAACAGGATGACGACATTCTTTCATTTTAATAGACTTACTTTCAACTAATTTAGGTCTAACATATTTATTTTCATCACTAACAACAGAAAAAGCCTGCAACATATCTACTTCACTAATAATTTTAGCGCTCTCTTGCAAAGACCGAATATATCGTTTAGTAACTTCTCGAATATCCATAAACAATTTATATTCTAAGTGGATAATTTTCTCTTCTGCGCCTAAAATAATATTTTCTTTTTCTTTTAAAAGAGGAGTAGTAAACCTTTCGCAATTAGCCAAGGTCTGTTTCCTATCCCAACCATATTCATCTTTAATTAAAGGAATATTCCCCTTACTAACTTCAATATAATAACCAAAAATCTTATTGTAACCAACTTTTAAATTCTTAATTCCCGTTTTGGTCTTTTCTACTTGTTCTAATTCTAGAAGAAAATCTTTAGAACCACTTCTAATTTTACGAAGTTCATCTAATTCAGAATGATATCCATCTTTAATCAAACCGCCCTCATGAAGGGTTAACGGACTATCTTCATTAATTGCTCTATCTAGTAGATCATACAATTCAGGAAAGGTTTCTATTTCTTTATCATACCCAATTTCCTCCAAGATATTCTTAATTTTTGGAAGAGAAGCAATAGATGTTTTTAGCTGTAGCAAATCTTTGGCATTTAAATTTCCATAACTAACTCTCCCTACTAACCGTTCAAGGTCATATACGTGATCTAATTCCTTCATTAAATCATCCCTTAAAATAAATTGGGTAGAAAGTTTCTCGACTAAATCATATCGTCTTTCTATCTCTTTGCGATTTGTAAGAGGATTTTCAATATTATATTTTAAATATCTACTTCCCATAGCTGTTTTATTCTTATCCAAAAGCCACAAAAGACTATACAAACGATCCTTATTACGAATTGTCTCTGTTAACTCTAAGTTTCTTTTCGTATTAACATCAAAAAGAAGAGTATTGCAGTTATGAATCACTTCTACTTTTTGCAAATGAACTAAGTCCTTTTTTTTAGTATCAACAATATAACTAAGCAAATGTTTAATTGTAATAACAAGCCGATCATCCTCGATATCTTGATAAATATAAGCATAAATATCTCTATCATAAACATCCTTGGTAATCGTAACAATAATGTGATAGTTACATCTTAACGTATTAATTAAACCTCTATCAACATTATCACTAACAATAACTTCATTAAAGCCATTTTTTACAACTTCTCTTATAATTTCTCGATTATCCTTTTCGATAATTTTACAATAAAATTCTCCTGTAGAAACATCTATATAACTAATACAATAACAGTTATCAAAATCATAAATATTAGCTAAAAAGTTATTGCTTTTACTATCTACTCGATTATCAAGTCTAGTTCCACGAGTAACAATTTGAATAACTTCTCGCTTAACTACACCTTTAGTTGCCTTAGGATCTTCAACTTGCTCACAAATTGCTACCTTATAGCCTCTTTCAATCAAAGTATCAATATATCCTGCATAAGCATGATGAGGAATGCCACACATAGGAACTTTTTCGCTTAATCCAGCATTTTTGCCAGTTAAAGTAAGTTCTAGTTCTCGACTAGTAAGAATAGCATCATCAAAAAACATTTCATAAAAGTCACCTAACCGAAAAAATAAAATAGCATCTTCATACTGATCTTTAATATCCATATATTGTTGCATCATAGGACTTAAATCATTTCTATTAACTTCGCATCTTTTCATAACTTCACCTACTTCTAAATAAATCTATTATATCATATCAAAGAAAGACAAAGCACACAAAAAATATCATTAGCACTACATTTTTTTCAAATAAACATAATATATTTAAAATAGGAGTGTGAAAGATGAACATTATAGATAATAAGTTTGAAAAGTTAGTGAAAGAAGTTAAATCTTTCAGCGAAAAAGAATTATATCATAGAATTAGAGCAAAATTCGACCAGATACCAGAGGAAACTAAAAAAAGTTGTACAAATTTTTTTAATCAATTTGGCTACTGGGGAATCTTAGATATAGAAAGACATAATTATCAGCAAATAGAATTAAAAGCCGCCGAATTATATCATCATATTGATGATTTTATCTGGCTATATCAGCGTTTAGAAGATTACCGATCTAAAGAATTACTTTATGCTATTCTAAACAATTGGTACCAATACGACTTTGTAGAAACAAGTAAAACCAAAGAATACCTATTTGATGATTACTTTGATTTAGACTTGGTCAAATGCGATAAAAAAGAAATAATTGTAGACCTAGGAGCTTATATTGGTGATACCGTTTTATCCTACATAAAAAATTATGGGGAAGATTGTTATCAAAAAATATATTGTTATGAAATTACTCCAGAAACTTTCGAGATTTTAAAAGAAAACTTACAAGAATATCCTAATATAGAATACAAATTAAAAGGAATTAGCAACAAAAAAGGAAATATGAAAGTCCAAAATAATTCAGTAAGTACCTCTGCTAATACCCTAAATATGGAAGAAAATGGAGAAATACCAGTAACCACTTTAGATGAAGATATTACAGGTTCTATCACCCTAATTAAAGCAGATATTGAAGGCCTTGAGCAAAAAGCTATAGAAGGAGCCAAAAGACACATTATTAATGATCATCCAAAGCTTTTAATATCGGTTTATCATCAAAATGAAGATCTTTGGAAAATTCCTAAGATGATTGATGAATTATCAAAAGATTATAAATTTTATCTAAGATACACTGGTTCCCCAATTTACCCAACAGAAATAACTCTAATTGCTATATAAAAGAAAAAGAAGAGTCCTTGTACTTTACAATTTAACTCTTCTTTTTCTTTTGGAATTGAGTATTATCATATTTCTTATGATAAAAACTACTAGCATATTCTTGATAAATGTCTTCAATACTCTCTATATTTTTATGATCTAACAGCAATAATTGTTTCATTTCATCTATTAGGGCATCTTTCCCCTTTGATTGAATATATTCCCTTGCACCATTTTTTTTCGTAAAAGCTAACCAAGCCTCCTCATATTGATCCGCTCTATCAATATGCTCAACCAAACAATATATTAGCAATTCTAATCGATCAGAAAATTTATCATACCCATAATCTTTTATCGTTTCATATAAAGCATTTTCTAAGCAATTTACCTTTTGGTTATCACATTTTCTATGATAAAAACTACTAGCATATTCTTGATAAATGTCTTCAATACTCTCTACATTTTTATGATCTAACAGCAATAATTGTTTCATTTCATCTATTAGGGCATCTTTCCCCTTTGATTGAATATATTCTCTCGCACCATTTTTTTCTGTAAAAGCAAGATAAGCATCTTGATCCTGATCCATTTTATCAATATGCAATATCATACAATATATTAATATTTTTAAACGTTCAGTAAGATTTTCATACCCATAATCTTTTAAAGTTTCATATACAGCTTCATCCAAACAATTTACCTTTAAATCATTACTTCTCCGCTTTTCCTTCTGAATTTTGTTGTTTAATTGATTTATAAACATTTCATTTATTTCTTCCTTAGAAAGTGTATTATGATTTGAAATTCCATTAAGAAAACTTCTAAAGCGGTTATAAATTTCTCGTTTTTTCCGAAAATTATTACTAGAAGTTATAAGTTCCTTTTGGCACTGATCTTTATTTCTAATAAACCAAATAATATTTAATTTCTCTAACAAAGATAATTGTTTATCAGTTAAATCCACCTTTAGTTCTCCTCTATATCTTCTTCTCTGTGTATGTACCCACTGTCCTAAAGGAAGGCCATTATCGTCTTCATCATAACCATTTTTTGTTCGGAAAGTTCTAGAAACATTTAAATGTCCATAATGTTCATAATACTTTTTGGCTAATTCATACATCCTAATCCATTTACACTCATTAACATCCCAAATCATTTCTATTTTATTTAATTTTTCTATCTTCTCATCACTCAAACAAGAAAAATCATTCCCTTTAAAATTTGATCTCTGATACTTCATCCATTGTCCTAAAGGAAATCCTTTCGCATCCTCTTCATAACCATTTTTAGTTTTAAAGGTACCAGAAACATCCAAATGCCCATAATGTTCATAATATTTTTTAGCCAACTGATATAGTTTATCCCATCTGTATTCATTAGCATCCCAGATCATTTCTATTTTATTTAATAATTCTCTTTTTTTATTTGTTAGATTATAATGATCATTTTCAATATTTCCAAACCTTTGTCTAGCAATCCACTGTCCTAAATCAAATATACCTTCTTCATTTTCTCTAACTTTTTCATAACCATTTCTAGTTTTAAAGGTACTAGGAACATCCAAATCTCCATAATACTCATAATATTTTGTTGCTAAACTATAAAAAAATAACCAACCTGGCGATATTTTACTCATAGCTATCCCCCTCAACATTGAACAACATTATATCATAAATAAGAAAAAAAGAAAAGAGTTTTTTACCAAAAATCCTTTAAAATATGGCAAAAATCTAACTTTTCTCTAATCTTATCCTTTTTTAATTTTTATTTTTTCAAACTTTTCATGACCAAAATAACTATAAATTTTCTAACTTCTGAATAGCCTCATCAAAACTCCCAACTTCAATAATTTGAATTTGATAATTATTTTTTTTCTTTTCTTTAATAGCTTCCTGATAATTTCTACCAGCTGGAACTAAAAATACATCAGCTTTATTTTTAACCGCTCCTCTAAGTTTGTGTTTTACCCCATCAATTTCTCCCACACTTCCATCCTTAGAAATTGTTCCTGTTCCAACTATCTTTTTGCCTTTTGTAATATCTTTTTTAATTAGCATATTATAAATTTGCAAACTCATAATAAGACCACCACTAGGTCCCGACTCACTCTCTTTAAACTTAAAAGTAACTTTAGGATATGGATTATAAATAACATCTTCCAATAAAGAAATACCTATATATAGTTCAGCATCTTCTTCATAAACCTTAGCATATTTAGTAAATTCTTTTTTCTTTTCCATAACTGTAAATTGAATTTCTTCACCAACTTTTTTGGTATGAACATATGATTTCAATTCCTCTAAATTCCGAATATCATGATCATCAACCTTTAAAATTTGATCCCCAACTTTTAAATTAGTATCCGCCTGCTCATCAATATAAAAAACATAATTACTATAACTTTTCTCTTCTAGTTTCTTTCCCGCCTTATGATATGCCACATAAATAGCATTATTGTTCGTTTGATTAAGCCACAAACTATTTCGGAACTCAATATCAGCTGCTGACTCTTGATCGTTCGTTTTATAATCATCCATACTATCTCTTTCAAAACTAGGAATAATATAACTAAGTAAATAAGTGAAAATAGTTCCTTTTATTTCTGATACATAAGCCATATTAAAACTTCCCTTTGACGAATAATTAGTATCTAAAGAAACTCTCTTACTAGCATCAAAGATTCCTCCTCCAGTAATAATATAATAATTAACAGGGCATAATACAGAGAATAAGAAAACCAAATAAACACAAATTTCTACAAAGTTTTCTCGAATATATTTTTTAATCTTGTTATATATTTTATTAAACATAATACGATCAGTCCTTTATGTTTAATTATAGCAAAAAAGAGGAAAAATATGTTGAAAAAATTAAAATCTTTATTAATACTTATCTTTTTATTTAGTGTTTTAGCTTTTACCTTAATAAATTCTAACTTGGTAATAGAAGATGTTTTAGAAGCCTCAACCATGTTTATCAATAAACTATTTCCAGCAATGTTTCTCTTCTATACCCTATCAGATTTATTAATCAATTATGGTCTCCTAAACGTCTTAGAACCAATTTTTAATAAATTATTTTTAAAACTATTCCATATTTCTGGAACAAGTTCTTTTATTGTTCTCATGAGTATGATATCTGGTTTTCCTAGTGGAGCTAAATACACAACATCCTTTTTAGAAAAAAACTTAATAACCAAAGATTTAGCTAATTATCTTCTAACATTCACCCATTTTTCAAATCCTTTATTTATCATGGGAACTATTTCCATACTATTCTCCAAAAAAATTGCTTTTTTTATTTTATTATGCCACTATCTTTCCAATTTTATAGTAGCTTTTATGATTAGACCTAAAAAAGCCTACATCGAAAAAAAATCACCTAAAATAGAAAGAGATTCTTTTTCCAATACTTTAGCAACCTCTTTTCTATCTAGTTTTAAAGTTCTCTTTTTAATATTAGGTAATACCATTTTCTTCTACACTATTAGTGATATACTTGTTCATTCTCTAAATAATGAATTAATAAAAACTCTAATTTATGGTCTTTTTGACCTAACTAAGGGAATTATCTCTCTAAAAAATTTAAATATTACTATGTTTTTTAAAATAATATTAATAACTTCTTTCTTATCATTTGGCGGAATAAGTGTCCACTTTCAAGTAAAAGAAATCATTGCCAAAGAAAAACTAAACTATTTATACTTCTTACTAGGAAGAATTTCTAGTTTAGCCATTTCAATCATGCTATTAATATTTCTATTTACAATAAGAGTAATTTAGAGGAGCAATAATTTTAATATGATAATCCCCTCCAAGTTCATTATTACTAATGGTAATATCTAGATCAAAATAATTAATTCCTAAATTAAGAAAAGTTACAGGATCTACTTTTGTATAATCATTAACATTGGTACTAACAGCTGTAAATTTAGTTAAATTGGTCTCAGTTGTACTTTGATTATCCTTAGCTGGAATAATTCCTTTTCCAACACTAGGTAAAGCATATTTTACAGATTGTAAAACACCCTTATTATTGATGTCATCATAAGTAATATAATTTTCCTCGGTATTACTAGTTCTAACGGTTAATTCTTTAACCAAAACTCCTCCCGACCCCAATGAATCAGGATCACTTAAAGAAGAACTACCTAAATTACGATTAAATGTAAGTATAAAGCCATACTCTGTATAATTATTAACTTGCTTAATTGGTTTAATATCTACACTTTTTAACTCCCCCTTAATAATATCAGCTTGTATTAATTTAGTAATAGTATTTTTATAAGCAATAATATCACTTTTTAAAGCCTCTGTAGATTGCTCTGTTTGATAATTTAAAATAACATTAAACATTGAGACAACAATAGCTGATGTAATAGCAAAAGAAATTAACAATTCAATCAAAGTCATCCCTTTATTATTCAACTTTTTCATTATTTTTTCACCTCTATCGATGCATAAGAATAATATCGATTACCTGCTGTATTATAGGAATCATGCTCAATTTCAACAATAATACGATAATAATTATTCTTCTTATCTGCTACTGCAGCTGAATGGGTAGGCATATATTCAACATACTTTTTAAATGAACGACTAAAACCACCAGCATCCTTGACAATATTCTTAAAATTAGTTGTTTCATACTTTAATAAATAAATTTTGGTAACATTCGCTCCTGCTACATATTTATTACAAAAAAAACGATTATTTTTCATATTACCTTCTGAAATAAGCAATTCACATAATTCATTTTTAATATAATAATGTTCGCTCTGACCAGATGGATCAATATCAATATCATGAATATTAACTCTCTTTTCCCCTTCTTGATCATTAATATAAGCATAAGTCTGATAAACATTATATTCTCTATTTAATAGTTGTTTACTAATATCCACTTGATCCATTTCAATCATTTCTTTTACATAAAATGCTACATACTTGCTATCCAAATCATCATAATTTTGAGAGGCTTTATATCCTCCTAGCAATGGATAAATTAAATTATATAAAAGAGCAAAAATAGAAATAACAGAAACAGCTGCAATCAGTGTTTCAACCATTGCAAAACCACTATTATTTAAAACTTTCTTCATAAAAGCTCCTTTCTTTCTTGTCAAAATTGTAGAACTATTATATACTATTATTATAGTAGAGTACCATACAAAAGTAAAGAATAAAAAGGGTGATGTTGATATGGTAACATTTGATTTTGCAAAAACTCCAATTACTCAGATTGCAGATGCTATAATAATTGATGCTTCAAGACGTGGAGCTTCTGATATTCATCTTGATCCACGAGATAATGGAATAATGGTTAGAATCCGTGTTGATGGTGATCTAACTGATTATGCTTATATTCCTAAAATGTATGAAAGAAATTTAACCACAAGATTAAAATTAATGTCAAATATGAATATTACAGAAAGTAGATTACCTCAAGATGGAGCAATTAAAGGAAACTTCGGGGGAAAAGACTTAGATATGCGTGTTTCTTGTCTTCCAACAAATGAAGGTGAAAAAATAGTCATCCGTATTTTAGATTATTCTCGAAGTTTATCAGGATTAAACAAACTAGGATTCAATCAAGAAAATTACAAAAAATTATTAAGAATGATTGAAGCTCCTAATGGAATAATCTTAGTCACAGGAGCAACCGGATCTGGAAAAAGTACTACTGTTTACTCTATTCTACAAGTACTAAATAAAGAAAGAACAAATATTATAACTGTTGAAGATCCAATAGAAATGAATATTGAAGGACTTAATCAAGTTCAAGTAAATTCTGAAATAGGGCTTGATTTTTCTACTGTTTTAAGATCTATCTTAAGGCAAGATCCCAATGTTATTCTAATTGGAGAAATACGTGATAGTGAAACCGCTCAAATTGCTGTTCGTGCCTCAATTACAGGCCATTTAGTTTTATCTACCATTCATACAAATAACTCCTTATCTACCATTGAAAGACTATTAGATATGAATGTAGAAAAATATTTACTTTCAAGTGCCATTACAGGAATTATTTCTCAAAGACTAGCCAAAGCCCTATGCCCAAAATGTTGTATCAAAAGAAAAACAACTTCCTATGAGAAAAAAGTATTCAAATTAGCCTTAAGAAAAGATATTGAAGAAATTATGGATGCCAATAAAAATGGATGCCCTAGTTGTAATAAAGGCTATCATGGACGTATTGCTGTTCAGGAAGTTCTTGAAATTGACGACAATATAAAATCTGCCATTAACAATGCAGTTTCTGACAAAACCGAATTAAGAAATTTAGTATATGGAACAGGAAATGTAATTACTTTACTACAAGATGGACTAGGAAAAATTTTAGACGGTTTTACAACCTTTGAAGAAATATATAGAATTATTGAAATTGATAATGACATTGATGATAGCTGTTTACAAACTATGAATAAAGCAATTACAGAAAAAAAGGAACAAGAATTAAGAGCTGAAGAACACAAAGAAAAGCAAATAACCAATCAAATAGAAAAGATCTCTCAAACAAACGTAGAAAAGAATACAACCTCAATCATTCAAAATACTAACCCTGAAAAAAAAGTACCCATAACAACAACTCAAGCTGTTTCACTAAGTAAGGATCTAATACCAACTCCTGATATTACTAAGCAAAAAGTTAACAGCAACATTCCTACAAAATCTCAAAATTTTAAACCAAAGAAAAAAGCAGATCATTCCCATAGTAAATCTTTTTTTCCAAACCCTAATATCAAAAACATAAAAGCAAAAAAGAATACAAATATAGTTCAGAGCCAAAAAACAGATAGCAATAATCAACCCCCACTTCAACAAACTCCTATAATTCCTCTCATCAACGGAAATACATCACTAGATAATAGCAAAAAACAAGAAATAAATAACGAAATAAATGTTCCAATGTTTCCAAAGTAAAAATAAGGCATCAAAATAATGCCCTATTTTTTTATTATTTCCATAATCTCATCATTAATACTTTCAATCGATTTGAGTATATTTTCTTCTACACATTCAATTCGATCCCAACCATATAACTCTGAAAGTTCAATATATGACTCTTCACTTCTTTTTAAATACTCCAAGTTTCTCTCATGTTTATCTCTAACCTTCCTTTTCTTCAAAAGTTCCCCAACAATCAAAGAAGGAACATGTAAATATATCGTTTTGTCAGGCTTAGGTAAACCTAAAAGCCAATATTCCAATTTATCAATCCACTGATACATATTAAATCTTTCATCTTGATCAATAATTTTACTACCTTGATGAGCTTGATTAGAACTTGTATAACGATCCAAAATGACATAATATCCATCATCATAATATTTTAAAGCCTTCAACATATTATACTTTCTATCAGCCGCAAAATATAAAGCTGCAATATGAGGATCAACCTCACTCGCTCCCTCTGTAAAAAGACTCTGACCACCCCTTCCCAAATAACAATCTCCTACGATTTTTCCAGTTGGAGTATCATACATAGGAAAACTAAAACGAATACATTGTATTCCTTCCTCCTTAAGCCTTTTCTCAATTAATTTAGATTGTGTTTCCTTCCCAGAACAATCAGTTCCTTCAATTACAATAAACTTTCCCTTCATCCAATCACCTCACCATTATATTAAAAAAAATTAACAAATCACAACATTATTATCCTGATCAAATTGAAAAAGAATAGATTTTCTACTAGCCAAATAATCACACATATGAACAAAATTTTGGTATTTACTTTTAGGTTTAGGTAAAACCTCACATCCCTTATAATCCTTAGTCCAAGGACCCATATGACTTGAAATTACTTCTTTCAACAATTTAATCTCATCTTCATTTAAGTTTAATTCTTTTTTATTATCCTCAACATACTTCGCCATTAATAACGGATGATCAAATCTCACATACTTTTCACGAACCAACCCATGTTTTAACCCATCATGCAAAACAAGTCCCATAATCATTAAATCTCTTTCATTTGGTGTATACTTATCTCCAATGGCTGGATCGCTTAATAACTCATAAGCAATTCTAACAGCAGCCTTAGTATGCCGTAAAAGTCCTCCCATACCAAGTGCATAGCTAGGATGATATTTTCCAGTTGAACTGGCTTCTACTTCAAAAAAATAATCAGGAAGTTTTTCAATCATTATTTCTAAACTCCTTCTAATATTACTATTTTGAATATAATTAATTTCCTCTTGGAACATCTTTACTTTTTCCATTCTACTCCACAAACCTTTCTAATATTGAATTCATCACATACCATTTATCACAAGGAATATAAATTCTTTCATTATCCTTTACCAAATACTTATCTCTAATAAGATCATCTATATCAAATGCCTTTTCTACTATAATTTGATATTTTTGAAAAAATTCTCTTTGATTAATTCCCTCTTTTGTTCTAAGACCTAAAATAAGTTCATAACACATTTTATCCTTTTTATCTATTACTTCTTCCTGATATCGATACTTTCCAGCAATATAATTTTGAAAACTCTTGGTATTAGTATAGCGAATTTTTCCAATATAGCCAGAAGCTCCTAGCCCAAATCCATAATACTCCAAATTTTTCCAATAAGTCATATTGTGCTTAGAAAAACAATTCTTTTTGCTAAAATTACTCACTTCATAATGATAGTATCCATGTTTTTGCAAAATATCATGAATATAATAATACATTTTAGCATCAAGTTCCTCATCACAATTTTCAAAACCATCCAAATAAAGTTTGGTATGTTCCTCAATCATTAAGGAATAAGTTGATATATGTTCTAAATTTAGTTTTACAAGAAACTCTAAATCTTTTTTTAAGATATCAATACTTTCCAAATGAAAGGCATACATTAAATCTCCATTAATACAATCAAAACCCAAACTACGACATAATTGAATTTTAGCAATAATATCTTTGTGACTGCCTTTTCTCCCCAAAATCTTTAAATAATCAGAATGAACTGTTTCTATACCAAAACTAAGACGATTAACCCCATAGCTCTTAAGTAATCTTAGTTTTGACTCATCAATATCACAATTACATTCAAAAGTAAATTCATACTCCTGATCCTTTTGCAATATTTGAGTAATGTCTAACAAATATTGCAATTGTTCAATAGTAAGATCACTAGGAGTTCCTCCACCAATATAAATAGTAGAAATTCTTTCTTTTTGATAAAGTGTCTCTATTTCCCTTTTTAATGCTAATAAATATTTGTCTGCCAAATCTTTGTCATAATATAATTTACAAAAACTACAATAGGTACATATCGTTTTACAGAAAGGAATATGAATATAAACTGCTTTAACCATTACTCTTTTTGCTTCCCCCTTTTCTTCTTCCTAATAACTTATTCACATTTCGTTCCTTTTTAATATAAGCATAATTATCTATTCCAATCAATTGTTTTGTCCTCTCGCTTGTTAAATATCTGCCTACAGTTGACTTTGGAATTTGTAAAACTTCCCCTAATCTTTGATCACTAATTCTACAATGATAATCTAAAAAGACCTGCACTGTTTTTAAAATTTTTGCATCTACCAAATCCTGTCTTTCCTTACTTAACATGATTATCTCCATCAACACTTAAAACACTCATAAAAGCTTCCTGTGGTAATTCTACACTACCTATTCTCTTCATCTTCTTTTTACCTGCTTTTTGCTTCTCTAAAAGTTTTTTCTTTCGAGATACATCCCCTCCATAACACTTAGCAAGCACATCTTTCCTTAAAGCTTTGACTGTACTTCTAGCAATGATATGAGTTCCAATAGCTGCCTGAATAGGAATTTCAAAAAGCTGTCTAGGAATGCTTTCCTTTAAATGTTCCACCACACTTTTTCCTCTATAATAGGCAAAATCTTTATGAACAATAATACTTAAAGCATCAATGACTTCACTATTTAATAAAATATCCATTTTAACAAGATTACTACACTTATAGCCAATTATTTCATAATCAAAAGAAGCATAACCTTTTGTTGCCGATTTTAGTCGATCAAAAAAATCATAAACAACTTCCGATAAAGGTAGTTCATAATGAATATTAACACGAGTAGAATCAATATAATCAATTCCTATATAAGTTCCACGCCTTTCCTGACACAATTCCATAATAGAACCAATATAATTGCTAGGAGCAAAAATATTAGTTTTAATATATGGTTCCCTAACTTCTTTAATTTTACTTTTATCAGGCATTAAATTTGGGGCAGAAATTTCTAAAATATCACCACTAGTTAAAATCACCTCATAAATAACACTAGGAGCAGTCGTAATAATATCTATTCCAAATTCTCTTGTAATTCTTTCCTTTATAATATCCATATGTAAAAGTCCTAAAAAACCACAACGAAAACCAAAACCCAAGGCAGTCGAAGTTTCTGGAACAAATTCAAGAGAAGCATCATTTAATTTAAGTTTATTTAAACTTTCTCTCAAAGCTTCAAATTTAACACTTTCAATTGGATATAGTCCACAAAAAACCATTGACTTCATTGGTTTATAACCTGGTAATGATAAATCTGTATAATTTTCTAAACTAGTAATTGTATCACCAACTTTAACAGTTGCTATATCTTTAATTGAACCAACAATATGACCAACCTCTCCAACAGATAACTGTTTTACTGTTTTTTCTTTAGGAGTTGTGATAAAAAGTTCTGTTACAATATATTCCTTATCAGATTGATGCATTTTAATCGTATCTCCTACTTTTAGGCAACCATTAACAATACGACTAGAAATAATAACTCCTCTATAACTATCAAAGATACTATCAAAGATCAAAGCTTGTAAAGGTTTCATAACATCACCAGTAGGTGCTGGGATATATTTAATAATAGCCTCAACTAAAGCCCGAATTCCAACACCTGTTTTAGCACTAGTTAAAACTATTTCTTCATCTTTAAAACCAACTAAATCAATCAACTCTTTTTTTACCTTTTCAATATTAGCATTAGGTAAATCTATTTTATTGATAACAGGAATAATCGTAAGCTCATTTTCCATTGCCAGATATAAATTAGCCAATGTCTGAGCCTCAATTCCTTGAGTAGCATCTACTACTAAAATAGCTCCATCACTAGAGGCCAAACTTCTACTAACTTCATACGAAAAATCAACATGTCCTGGAGTATCAATCAAATTAAGCAAATATTCTTCACCTGCATAAGTATACTGCATTGTCGCTGTATTAAGCTTAATAGTAATACCTCGTTCCCTTTCAATATCCATAGAATCAAGTATTTGATCCTTAGCTTCTCTTTTAGTAACAGAGCCACATTCTTCCAAAATTCTATCTGCCAAAGTACTTTTTCCATGATCAATGTGTGCAATAATGGAAAAATTTCTAATATTATTCTGTTTCATCTAATCACCACACTATAAAAATTATACCAAAAAACTTGGATTTCTCCAAGTTATAAATAGAATAATAAAAATAAATCCAATTAATCAAAAAAAGAAAATTTATATAAAATATAAATAAAGAGATTTCATAAAAAACTTCAATATGTATTTATAACTTATTGAAGCTCACTAATAGATAAATGATCATCGATAATATTATGATCTTGATCTAATTGAAAATCACCAATAGATTTAATAAGCTCTTCCTTAAAAATAACTTCCTCTTCATTTTCATATCCCCTAAAAAAAATTCTATCTATTTGTTCCCTATTAAATAAACATACCTCATTAGAATTAATAATTCCTTCAGGATATAAACAACCAGAATAATCATACAACTTATGTTGATTATCATTAGGAATTACACAAAAACCATTAATCATTACTTTCTTTGAACCACCCTTTAGCAAAACAACTGTACCAATTGGTAAATAATTTATTTCTTCCATAAACTCCTCCTACTCATTTCCTAACAAATCTATCATCTGATTACTACTATCCACATCAGATATCTCCCAGGTATCCTTTTGACTATCATCTATAGAATTGTCAACAGCTGTATAGGAAGGAGTATCTTCGCCAACAGAATAATCAATATTTCCATCATATTCATCCTTTTCGCTATGAATAACCATACTATCCTCTGTAGTCCAAAATTTATTTTCATTAGATAAACGATCTTCATTTAAATCTAAATCATTATTTTCTTTTCTATCTTTATAAATTTTAGCTCCCACACCAACTGCTGCTGCAGCCCCAAGACCAGCGACAATAGGAATTACACCTGAACCACCAGTTGAAGAATTATTACCCACTGAAGAAATCGAATCTTCAAATCTTGAAAAATCATCCGTTGTTGTGTCAAACAAATCAGTTGTATTCCCATTATTAATGCTATCAGTAATTGGAGTTACACTATCACCAACAATACCACTGCTACTATCACTTACAGCAGTTGAATTCTGAGCAAAAACAGGTTTCTTTACAGCTACTGTTTGCTTTACTCCACCAAGATTTGTACCACTATTAGATTGATTAGTATAACTTGGTTGAGTATCATTATTAACAGATGGATTTTCAGTAGTTATATTATCAGCAGGATTATTATTATCGGTTGGAATATCAGTAGGTGGAATATCTGCAGAAGGAACTTGTGGACCTGGTTCTGGTGTTGGTATTTGTTCTTCAACAATAGGTAATTTAGGTTTAGGCATAGGTGGTTTAGGGCCCACCTCTTCATATGTAAGATTTCGATCATCATCACGTAGATCTTCAATAGATTCTTTAACTAAATTTTTTTCAACTTTCTTTTTCTTTCTTTTAACCGATTCTTTAGTAGAATCAATATAAGTTCTAGCAGTTTTACTAGCATTAGCTACTACTGGACTAGCTAGTACACCAGTACTAGCAACGGTAGCATTGGTTTGATAGGTAGGAATACTAGCACTAGCAACAGGAGAAGAAAATCCTGACGAGCTAGTAGAGATACTTGCTGAACTAGTAGATACTTCAGCCGAAGTTGTAGAAGAATTACCAGGATCAATTTCATCTTCTCTAAGAGCTTCATTCATAACAGAAGTGATACCCGCCGTAAGATTATCAGGAGAATCACTAGAAACTTGATTAGCAGCTTGAGAAATCATAGAACTTATCGCTCCACCTAAAACTCCACCTAACATTGACTGACTTGAATTTGGAATTCCATAACTATAACTAAATTCTTTTAACATTTTTAAATACTTATCACGATCAACATTAGCCTTACCATTTGCATCTTTTTCTAAAGAATCAAACCTTCTGATAATATCGTTAATCATAGCCATAGCATTTCCCTCATCATGCAGTACTTGTTCACATATATCATAATATGCACGTTCAGTACCTCTAATAGCATCTGCTATACCATCCACATCAGAGTAAGTACTCTTAAATTCTTTCTGAATCACTAAGATTTCCTCTGCCAAATCTGAAAAATTACGATTTGATTTTTCTAAAATAATTAAACATTCCTCTAAATTATCATAGTTTATATTCATTTCCATTGTACTCATGCGAATATTTCCTCCCCTGTTGTCCCGTTATATTCAATTTCAATCTGTTTTAATTTTTTTTGAGCAATTACCTTATTTTTTATTCCTAGCTCATAAGCAACTTTATCAGCACTAGAAATAACAGATTCAAAAGAAATTGTCGATTCTTTATTAAAATTAGGAAGAACTTTTCCATCAGTAACAGGAGACTTTTTCTGATTTCTAGTTATTTCAGCTTTCATTTGCTCATATTTATTAATTTTTTGATCACAATAATTTATCAATTGATTAAGATCATTTACTGCCTTATTGTAGAAACTTGTTTTAATACTTTTGTAAGCATCTTTTAAATCATTAATTACTAGTAATATATCTGCATCTATTGCTTTCATTTTTGTTTTAATAGGAACATAATTCCCACAAGAAAAAGTCTTTGCTCCATAATATTGATCATTATTATTCAAATTCTTTCTTTCATTGTTTAATTTAGATGTAAAATCAGTTATTCTAGCTAAAACTTTAGTTATTTCACCATGATAGTCAAAACAATCTTCAATACTTCTAATCTCTGCCATTTTTATTCCTCCATTCAATATGTAAAACATTGTAAATAAAAGAGTTTAGACTCTTTCACTTACAATATATTGCATATATGCAATATATTCCTATCCATTAATTTGATATCCAGCATCAACTGCTTTATTTGCTGCAGATTCTACACCAGTATAAGTTTCACTAGAACGATAAATTTCGTTTGCTTTTTCCTTAATTTTACTTAAAAAATTAGCAAAATTAGCTTTATAACTATTATATAATGAAACTGCATTATCTGCTGATTGTGCTGCTGTTGTAGTTTGCCAGTATTGTTGCACTTTCTGAATTTCAGCATCAGTTTCACTAAACAATGATTCTACTCGACTAGCAATACTTAAAATTTGTTCAGCATCTTGAACTGCTTTTCCATGATCAAATGTTGTACCGTTCATATTCACATCTCCTCTCTTAATTAAATGATGATCTAAGATCTTCACTAGCTTGTGTAGCGCCAGTTCCTGTTTCTGTTAAAATTTCACCAAACGAAGCAAATGCCTTACTCATTTGATCAATCGTCTCTGCATTTTGCTGATAAATTGCTACAAATTGATTATAATCTTCTGATTTCCAACAACTTCCCAAATCTTCTATTGTAGAACGTAAACTATTCATTAAGTTAGCATATTCATTAGAAAAATTTTGGAATCTTGCTCCACTTTGTTGAATCTGTCCTGGATCCATCATAAAAGTACCTTGAGCCACTTTAACACCTCCTATTAATATTACTGAAATAAGAACATATGGTTCTTACTATCACACCTATATTCTTATACTCTTAGTTTAACATTGATAAAAAAGAAAGTAAATAACTTCAGTTCTTCTTGACAAAATTTAACACTTTAATATTCATTTTTTATCTAAACAAAAAAATTTTACCATCAAAATGATCAGTAAAATCAGCAATCACTTATTTCTACTTTACTTTATTAGATTGTTTTTTATGTTTTCAATATTACCCATATTGTTATTCTCTGAAAAAAACAAATAATCCCGTTCAATTTTCCTAACATAATCTAGTTTCTTCAAAAAAACATGTACAAAACTTATTCACACTTTATTTTTAATTGATCACAACACTCTAATAATAGCAATAAAAAAATAATATAAATCTTTATTAACCATAGATACAGAAATATCATTTATATATTATTCTTAAATTAGTAAAAAATCAATAAATATCCATTCACCATAAAAGGCATGACTTAATAATTCCAAAAATCCTCAAATAACTCTTGTCATTTGAAAAAAGATCAATTGAACAAGAAATATTCTTTATTTGTTCATTTCTAAACAAAACTCATCAAAAGAAATACTTTAAAAATCAATAAAAGATATGTACCGAAAATAAATCACCTATAAATAAAATATATAAAACTCATTATCCCTATCCTTTAATGTAAGAACTAAAGAATATCCATCACTTGCTAAAATAAAATCTTTCGCAATAGGCATTTTATTCTCTTTTTTAATAAGAACTTTTTCTTCTTTAGTAACATAATCAATTAATTTTAAATTTCCAGACTGATCATTAGAAAGAAATTTAGTATCATCGAACAAATAATGATCCAATTTAGTTGATGATTTATAGGTCAAATCTAAAGTTTTAGCATTATATATTTTATAAGATAATTTAGAATCTTTTTCATTTGTTTCCAACAAATAAGGAACATCATCCAATAATAGAAAAGACTTTTTAATCTCTTCCTTATTATTATCAAATGTATTAATCACCTCATTTTCCTTATTCAAAACAACAATATAATTCTTATTTTCTTCTTCTTTATTCAATAAAATATATTCCCCATCACTCTTGATATTGTAAGGACTATATATTTTACTATCTGTATTTTGAATTACTTCTTTTCTTTCATTATTAGCCAAATCTTTAATAAATACCCCTTCCTCAGTCTTAATTAAAGTATTTTTTAAGTTTGGATATAACAACTCACCATCTTCTAACACTGGATAATCTTTTATCTTTTTAAATTTCGAATTATAAATGGCATTACCTATTTTATAATATTTACCTATTTTCTCCATTCCACCATGAGCTTCTAAAGAATCTTCATAAATCATAATTACCTTATTAGCCTCTACATTATATTTCAATAAAGTAGCTTTTTCTTCGTTATCATAATATAAATAAACACTTGTATTATCATAAAATATATGCTGTAAAGTTTTATCTTTCAATTTTGAACTTTGAATTACATATTTATTATTTTCTCTTTTAATTTGATAAGTTTCTTTATCGGCAATTTTCCCCTTTTCAAAGGCAATTTGATCTTCTTTTTTTCTTTTAGCTTTTAAATATATATCTACTAAACTAACTATTAGTAAAATCATTACTGCAATAACAATTAAAGACTTAATTCTATTTTTCATACTTTTACCTCATATTAATTATAAAACATATTATTAAATTTTTGTATATATTTTTTTAATTTGGTAAAAATAAGTTTAGGAGATGATTATATGATAAAACAACACATTGTGGAAAATTTTAAAAATGATGACGTCAATAGCATTATGGAAGCAATTAATTCTTCAGTAAATGATCAAGATGAAGTAGTACTACCAGGCCTAGGAATATTTTTTAAATTATTTTGGACAGAAGCAGATGATGATACAAAAAACAAAATAGCTCAACTAGTAAGAGATGGTCTTGATCATACTAATTAGTTACTTTAGCTAATTCATTAAATAAAGTATTCATTAAAGTATCAAACGTTTTTTCAATGGTGTTAGAGATTGTAAGTGAAGTTTTGGAAAGTAAATTGTTATAGTTTTTTTCCTCTTCTATATAATCTTTAGCATCTATTTTTTTCCCTTCTTTTACATCAGCTTCAAATCTTTCTATCGCTTTTGTTGTTAAAGTTGTTTTTTTATAATTAGTAAATTCATAATAACCTAAAGCTTGGGTAATATAAAGACATAAAAAGAGAGAGAACAAACAAAAAATAACCAATCTAGCCACATTTTTACCCTTCATTTTGTTTTATCACCTCACTTATTATATGGCTAACAGCAAGTGAAGTATTCATTGCCTCTTCTACAGTATTATCCTGTCCACCTATTTCTATCAAAATAGTAGCAGGTGAAAAATCTTGATTATAAATACCATTAACCCCTACTCCTGATTTTTTATAAATTCCCTTACTTAAACCAGGATAAAGTTCATTGATTCGATTATTAATTTGCTCAGTAAAATTTAAATTAGCTTGATAATTTTCATGTTCCAAACCTACAATAAAAAGCATTTTAGCATACTTCTTATCCTGAATAGTAATACTTGTCTTATCTTTATTTAAAGAATCACGATGAATATCAATAAAATATTTTAAAGAAGGATAAGTTTTTTTTATATCTTCTAAAAAGATTCTACTAGCCTTATAACTACTAGCATAATTCCAATGATTAATATTTAAAATATCTTTAATACTTCTCTCTTCTACAACTGTTTTAAAATTACTTTTTTCAAATACCTCTTTCATAATATAATTATTAATAGTTACTGTAGGATTAATACTATATGGCATATCACTATTAGAATATTCTTCAGTTTGATGAGTATTATATAAATAAATAAGAGGTTCAGTTTGCTGAACTTCTATTTTCTTTGGTTCTTTCTTTGTTTTTTTAACTTCTTTAAAAGCATAGTAATTAAGATTTAATAAATTGACAACAGACATTTTCCTAGTCTTCTCCTTTGTATTCATATATGGACTAGTATCTTGTAATAAATACTGTACTAATATTTTATTATTAATATTAATATTTTTAGATAATAAATAATGAAATGTGATCGTTAAAAAAAGAATGAAAATAAAAAGGAAAAAGAAAAATTTAAAATTAACTTTTCTTTTTTTACTATTATTCTTTAAAGAAACTCTTTTTTTCATATTATCCCTACACTTTCATATAACAATATTCTAAGTGTAAGATATCATTTTTCTCTGTTTAGTTTTGTCGTTTTATTTTATGCAGTGCCTGATTTAAACACTTACTTAACAAAAGTGATAACTTATCGATCAAGAAGTCAATTTCCTTAGGAGTTACCATAAAATTATAATCTAAAGGATTAAGTACTTCGTTAATTAATTTTTTTAGATTTTCTTCATCTAAAGTTCCAATCATTCCTAAAATTTTTTCTTTTTCTTCCATAGTTAACTCCTTTGAATAATTTTCATACCCATTAGAAATAGCTATTTTATTCTTATAATTATCAACATTATCTTTATCATAACTAATCTTTTTTAACAAATAATTTAATGTGTCAATTACAATTGTTGAAGAATCAATAATAGTAGGAACACCAATAGAAATTACTGGTATATTTAACGTTTTTTCATTTAAAGATACTCTACTATTTCCAACTCCACTTCCTGGAGAGATTCCTGTATTAGTAATTTGGATTGTTTGATTAATTCTGGATGTACTTGAAGTTTTTAAAGCATCGATAGTAATAATAAAATGAGGTTTTACTTTTTCAATGACTCCCAAAATAATATCCTTTGTTTCAATTCCCGTTGTCCCAGTTACCCCAGGTATTAAAATTGATACATCTCGGTATCCTTCTTCTAATGGACCAATTGCCAATATATGATGAGTCACAATAATATTTTCCACCGTTTTAGGTCCCAGTGCATCAGGTGTTGATTTATAATTGCCTAAACCAATTAATAAACAAGAACAATCATCTCCAATATTTAGTTCCTTTAAAAAATTTGCAAAAGTAGTTGTCAGAACTTTTTCTACCTCTTCAAAATTCGTTCGGTCTGTTATATCCTTAAACGAAATACTTTTATATAAACCAGGTAACTTATTACATAATTTAGCCGTCTCCTCATTCAAGCTAATTTCTTCTAAAATAATATCTTTAGTAACTTCCGTCTTACTATAATGAATTTTTCCCAAATTCTCTTCTGATATAAAACTATCTATAATTAAATCTGTTCTTAAATCAAATTTACTTAAATCAATTTCTCTCATTCTATCACCTATTATTATCATGAACAAATTTATACTTTTTATTTGCATTTTATAGAAAAATTTGATAGAATTAATATGTTTATATATAAAGTGAGGTGAAAAAATGCCAAATATTAAGAGTGCTAAAAAACATGTTCGTAGTGATGCAAAAAAAGAAGTGATCAATACTTATGTTACTTCAAGTATGAAAACAGCAATTAAAAAATTTGAAAAAAGTGTTAATGCTGGTAATGCAGAAGAAGCTAACAACAACTTAAACATTGCTATTCAAAGAATTGATAAAGCAATGAGTTCTGGATTAGTACATAAAAACAAAGCTGCTCGATTAAAGAGTAGATTAACAAAGATGAATAATGCAATGAAATAGTCTTCGATAGGCTATTTTTTTGTATTGAAAAAAAGATTTTAAAGTCTTCTACAATGTCCATTCTTCATCTGGAAAGTCATTTAGTTAAAAATTATAAATAAGTTACATCATATTTACACGTTTATTTACATTTTTTCTACTTTTCATAGTTAAAATAATCAATATATAGTATACTAAATTATAAGGTGATATAGAATGAAAAAATTTTTTATAACAGGTCTTTTATGTATAGCTTTGGGTATTGTCTATATGTATAAAGAGGATATTATACGTACATATCATAAATACTTTGTAAAAACAGATACTACAATTCGTCTAACAGGTAAAAATAATTACTATCGAAACTACAATTTCAATTATGTTCAAAACACAGATAACTTTAGTCCTAATAACAAACAAGATTTATATAATATATACTATACTGCAATTAATGCTGGCAAAGAAAAGTTTACATTCTATTGTCCTGAAAGCTACAAAAATTGTATCAATGATGTAAAATATTTAGCTAATGATCAAGTAACATTATCTAATATTAATAATTTTGTACATCCATTCAATAGTTTTAAACATATTGAAACAACTTATGATACAAGTGGAAAAGTTAGTATTAAAGCATATCATACCTATAATGACAACGATATCAAAATGATTACTAGTAAAGTGAATAATATCAAAAATGAAATAGGAAATGATCAAATAGATATAAAGCAACTAATCAAAAAATACCATGACTATATTATAGACCATGCAGTATATGATTCAGAAAGAAGTGATAGTAATATAATTCAATATAAGTCTGATACTGCCTATGGAACTTTGCTTCAAGGATATTCTTTATGTGGTGGTTATACAGATAGTATGGCATTATTTTTAGAAGATATGGGAATAGAAAATTATAAGGTGTCTTCCGAACATCATGTTTGGAACGCTGTCAAAATTGAAGATAAATGGTATCATCTAGATCTAACTTGGGATGACCCAGTAACACCAGATGGAACTAACTTAATAGAAGAAGATTTTTTCTTAATTGATACTATAAAATTAAAAGAAATCGAAGTAGAAGAACATACTTTCGACGAAGTAGTCTATAGTGAGCTAAAACAAAATTAGGAATAGCATTCCTAATTTTTATTTGACAAAATCATTGCTTTCTTATGTAATCATATACTTCTTCTACAGTATAATTAAAATCTTCATAGTTGGTAAAGAACCATTTAATATCTAACTGATGGTTTAAAAAAGTATACTGCCTTTTGGCATAATGACGACAGTTTTTCCGGATATTTTCTTTAACCTCCTCTAATGTATCTCTATGTTCAAAATAAGGAATAAACTCCTTATAGCCAATCGCGGTTTGAAAAGCACGGGAAGTTAAATAATATTTTTTCAAATCATTGACTTCCTGTAATAGTCCCTCATCAAACATTGTATCTACCCTATCATTAATTTTTTGATATAAAATAGTCCTTTCTGTAGTAAGACCAATAAATGTAGCATCATATAGCAACTCATCCCCCTTAGTGGTAAGTTCTTCTCCATTTTCACATTTATTTAAAAGTCGCACTAACCTCTTTCTATTATTTATATGAACATCAATATCATCATAATAATTCTGCAATCGATTCAATATTTCTTGATTACTCAACTCCTCATACTGTTTTGTCGTAGTTCCCTCAATAAATTCATATCGATATAAAGCCGCTTTAATATATAAACCTGTTCCTCCAACTATAATTACTTTCTTTCCTTTATTTAAAATTTCTTTGATTTTTTCTCGACAATCTTTCTGATAATCATAGACACTATAATTTCCCTCCAAGTCTACAATATCAAATAAATGATGAGGAACCCCCTCTTTTTCTTTTTCTGTTATTTTAGCTGTACCAATATCTAAATTTTGATATACTTGCATAGCATCTGCATTAATAATCTCTGCATTTATTTTTTTAGCCAACAAAACACTTAATTTAGTTTTTCCTACTGCTGTAGGACCTGCAATAACAATAATATTTTTCATCAATCCATCACCCTCTTAAATAATTTTTCCAACTCATACTTTGTATAAGTAATAATAGTAGGTCTACCATGAGGACAATTGAACGGATTATCACATTGACGAAGAGTATCCAAAAGAAATTCTGCTTCTTCTAAATTAATATAATCATTTCCCTTAATAGACATTCGACAAGCCATAGTTGCTGCTGTATGATCAATAAATTTTGCTCGGTCAAAATCCTCATTAGAAGCTACTAATTGAAATATTTTCAAAATATCATCCTTTGATTTTTCTTCTTTAATGAAGGTTGGATGGGTTCTAACTACAAATGTATTTGTCCCAAATTCATCAATTTCAAATCCAATATCTTTCAATAAATCTAAATTATTTTTAATCATCAAAAACTCATTAGTAGGAAATTCTAAAGAAACTGGAATTAATAAATTAATTTTATCTATTTGTGGACTTAATAAACTATGAAGACATTTTTCATAATTAATTCTTTCTGCCACAGCATGCTGATCAATAATATACATACCATCCTCATTCTCTGCAATAATATAAGTTTCATAAACTATTCCTCTAGGAATCATTTTTTTTATTTTATAATTCGTATTTTCTAAATTTTCTTCTAGCTTTATCTGTTCTACTACTTGTGAATATTCAGATAAAAAAACTTCTTCCTTTACTTCAGGTACCTTCTTTTCGTCTAAATCAATATTTTTAACAATATCTTCCTGTACCTGATCAACAAAGTTTTCTCTCACATTATATTCCGTTTCTTTAACTGAAAAATTCGTTCTAGTGCTAACATCAGGTATTAATAAAACTTTTTTTAAATTCTTTCTAATTGTCCACTCAATCAGTTCCTTTAAAGAATCAATTTTAGAAAATTTAACATCCATTTTAGTAGGATGAACATTTACATCAACAAGAATAGGATCAACATCAATATTTAATATGATAATAGGAAACTTATCCTTTGGAATATAAGTATGATATGCATCAGTTATTGTTTTAATCAATTCATTATTTTTAATCACTCGACCATTAATTAAGGTAGTAATGGAATTTCGATTTGATCTTGCCATTTCAGGATAAGACATATAACCACTAATAAAATAATCATCATTTTCTCCCTTCATTTCAATCATCTTTTTTGATACATCACTACCATATATCTCATAAATAACTTTTAACAAATTAGAAGAACCATCCGTAGAAAGTAAAACTTTTTCATTATTGATTAAAGTAAACTTTATATGAGGATAGGACAAGGCCATCTTATTAACATATTCAACTATGTTAGCAAGTTCTGAATACAAATTTCGAATATATTTTAATCTAACTGGTGTATTATAAAATATATCTGTCACTGTAATATCAGTTCCTTTTTGTAAGTCTGAGGATATCACCTCAATAATATTTCCACCTTCAATTCTCACTATTGTTCCCATCTCCTTATTAGCTGTTTTTAAAAAAACTTTGGAAACAGAAGCAATAGATGGAAGGGCCTCTCCTCGAAACCCTAAGGAAGATATATTAAACAAATCATTCAAACTATTCAACTTACTAGTTGCATGTCTAGAAAATGCTAAAGTTGCATCATTTCGATCCATTCCAATTCCATTATCACT
The DNA here is from genome assembly GCA_948433435.1 of uncultured Clostridia bacterium. GTDB lineage: Bacteria > Bacillota_I > Bacilli_A > RF39 > UBA660 > UBA2730. The sequence goes on along the minus strand of CAOJDX010000001.1, from coordinate 10,949 downwards.
TACTTTAATCATTTTAGTACCAGAGTCGATTAATTCAATTTTAATTTCATCACTTTGCGCATCAATAGAATTTTCTACTAGTTCTTTAACAACATTCATCATTTTTTCTACAACTTCCCCAGCTGCTATTTTATTAGCAAGAATTTCATCCATTATTCTTATTTTGCTCATATAAAATCACCACTCTTATGCTCATTATAACATATAATACATCACAAGAAAAAATAAAAAGTTGAATTCATCAACTTTTTTCAATAACAATTAGTCCATATAATTATCTTGCTTTTTTCTTTTCTTTCTAATATAGAAAATAATCAAGATCAATATAATAAATAGTATAATTTCAATAATAAGATAAGAATATTTTTTCCTTTTTCGCTGCCTTTCTTCTTCCTTTTTTTTCTGTTCTTTATTAGTCATTGTATCTTGATCTTTTGAATGACTAGGAGAATTTGAATCTGTCACATTGGAATCAAAATGATTATTAGAAGAACCATTTCCAGAACCCTGATCATTTTTATCATTAGAATCTGGTGTAGTAGGTTTTTCTTCTCCAGAAGAATTTTTAATCCAATCCACTTTAGCTACAGTTTTTCCAACATTACCCGCTTTATCTTGATAGATAAATTCAAAAGTTCCATTTTCTTTGAATGTATAACTGTTTTTTCCATTATTATTAAGAATCGTAATGGTTTCTGTCTCTTTCACTAATTTAGCACTAACTGGTTTCGTTGTTTTTTTACTTTCGCTATATTCAATTGAGGCAGAAGGTGTTGTTTTATCAATCCAATTTACCTTGGCAATAGCTGTTCCTGCACAATTGTTTTCTCCTGTATAATTAAAAGTAAATTGTCCATTTTTAGTAAAAGTATAGCTATTACTTCCTCCATTATTGGTTATTGTAAGTGTTGAACTTGAACTAGTTACTTTAGCTACAACATTTTGATTCGTTAATGACGAATGATCATACTCAATATTAACAGGTACTGGTTGACAAGTTGATGGAATATCAATTGGTGGTTCAGAAGAATTTTCAATCCAATCCACTTTAGCTACAGTCTTTCCAACATTACCTGCTTTATCTTGATAGATAAATTCAAAAGTTCCATTTTCCTTGAATATATAATTACTTTTTCCATTATTATTAAGAATCGTAATAGGTTCTGTCTCTTTCACTAATTTAGCACTAACTGGTTTCGTTGTTTTTTTACTTTCGCTATATTCAATTGAGGCAGAAGGTGTTGTTTTATCAATCCAATTTACCTTGGCAATAGCTGTTCCTGCACAATTGTTTTCTCCTGTATAATTAAAAGTAAATTGTCCATTTTTAGTAAAAGTATAGCTATTACTTCCTCCATTATTGGTTATTGTAAGTGTTGAACTTGAACTAGTTACTTTAGCTACAACATTTTGATTCGTTAATGACGAATGATCATACTCAATATTAACAGGTACTGGTTGACAGGTTGATGGAGTATCAATTGGTGGATTAGAAGAACCGCATCCAGGAGAACTATAACTAGGACAAATTAAACATATTTTATTATTTGAAAAATCTATATTATATTGATTAGCTTCTCGCTTACCATCAACCATAACATAACTTTCACTACAATCCTTATTCTTATCAATAGGATCAGTCATTTCTTCCAAAAAACCTTCTTCTATTAAAGTATCAACTTTTAAAGTAAGATTCACATCTCCGGCTATCAATTCAGGATGAGAAGTCATATAATTAGCTGCCGCTTTTTTTAAATTCGACTCATAATTTTTATACGTCTTTTTCTTTGAAGTCTGCATATATCTAGTAACTGCAGTTATAGTAACACCAGTTAATATACTAATAATCGCAATAACAGCAATTACCTCTACTAAAGTAAAACCCTTATTATTTTTCATCTAATCACCTATTCTTATAGTTATTATAACTATTTTTTTTCCGAATTACTAGTATTTTGTAAATATTCATATAAGTTTTGAGCAACATCTTTTGTCAACACCTCTTCCAACTCTTCAAGGGAGGCTTCACTTATTTTTTTAAAAGAACCAAATTTTTTTAATAATTCCTTTCTTCTTACCTCTCCAATTCCTGGAATCATATCAAGTGTACTAACTAAAAGTCCTTTTGCCTTAATATTTCTATGATAAGTAATAGCAAAACGATGTACTTCTTCTTGAATTTTGGACAAATACAAAAATAAATTACTTTTAGAATCAATTACTATTTCTTCCAAATCATCGTTTAATAAATGACTAGTTCTATGCTTTTTATCTTTAACTAAACCAACAATTGGAATAGTAAGATTTAAAGAAGATAGTATTTCTTTACATACTTGTACCTGATTTTTTCCACCATCTAAAACAATTAAATCTGGTTGATAAGACTCCTCCATCAAAACCTTATAGTACCTTCTATAAAGAACTTCCTTCATAGCTGCTAAATCATCCTTGACTTCAGTAGATATCTTATATTTACGATATAAATCCTTATTTGGAAGAAAATCATCAAAAACAACCATTCCCCCGACATAATAAGTTCCAAACAAATGGGAATTATCAAAAGATTCTATTCTAGATATTTTTTCCAATTTCAAAATATCAGCTAATTCCTTTAAAGCATTAGTCCTAGAAATCTCATCTTTTTCCAAGGACTCCTCTACGTTTTCTAAATTCTCCTTAGCATTAACACTTGCCAAATCTAAAAGACTCTTAATTTTCCCGCGATAAGGAGTCATAACTTTAATATGAAAATAATTACTTAATAGTTCATGATCTACTACTTCTGGAACATATAACTCTTTAGGAAGAAGTCCTTGATGTTCATAATATTTAATAATATATTCCAACAATTCCTCCTCTATTTCTCCTAATGTTTGAACAATATCATGATGTCGACCATATAATAATCCTTCTCTAATGAAGAAAATTTCTATAGATAAATAGTTTTGATCTTGATAATAATTAAACAAATCAAAATTAAAATTCTTATTAAGATCTATTTTTTGCTTTTTAAGAGTAATCTGAATATCTTCCAACATTCTTTTTAACTCCAAAGCCCGTTCATAATTCAATGCTTGACTAGCTTTTTCCATTTCTGCTTTAATTTTAGTCTCAATATAAGTACTATCACCTTTCAAAAAGGAAATAATTTCTTTAGTAATATTTTCTATCACATTTTGCTCAATTTTTTTAGAACAATATCCTAGACACTCATTAATATGATAATATAAACAAGGTGTTTTAGCTAAATGCTCACATTTTCTTAAAGGATATATTCTGTTAATCATATTAACCGTTTTTCTAGCCGCTGACACATTAGGATAAGGTCCATAAATATGATTCTTATTCTTCTTTCTTTTGACATTTCTTACAACTCTTAATCTTGGAAATAATTCATTAGTTAATTCGATATATGGATAAGACTTATCATCTTTTAATAAAATATTATATTTTGGATTATACTTTTTAATTAAAGTAATTTCTAATATTAAAGATTCTAATTCCGAAGATGTTACAATATATTCAAAATCAGCAATATTTTCAACCAACATTTTCGTTTTACCAGTTAAAGTCCTAGTAAAATAACTTCTTAATCTTCTTTGTAAATTTTTAGCTTTGCCAACATAAATAATCATTCCATCGCTATCCTTCATCTGATAACTTCCTGGTTTTGTTGGTACTAATGCTAATTTTTCTTTAAAATCTTTCATTATATTTCACCATTTTAATTATAGCAAACTATCTACTTTTAGTAAAATTCAGCACATTTTAACTTCATAAAATAAAAAAGACCTTATGATCTAATTTAATTTATTTTTGATTTTACTACTAACACTACTCATATCAAAACGTCCCTTTACTGTTGGCGTTATCTCTTTCATAACAGTTCCCATATCACGCATTGATTGAGGTCTAATTTTCTCAAAAGCATCTGCTATTATACAATCCACTTCATCCTCTGTTAAGGGAGTCGGTAAATATTCATTTAATACTTTTATTTCCCGCCTTGCTTTTTCTACTAAATCTAGTCGATTTCCCTTTTCAAATTCCTTCACAGAATCATTTAAAATTTTAAGTTGATGAGCTACCACATCGATTAATAATTCATCAGTTATTTCTCTTTTTTTATCAATATGTTCCATATCTACTGCAGCCTTTATTTGTCGAAGTATAGTCAAACGATCCTTATCTTTTTCTTTCATAGTTTTAACCATATCTTGTCTTAATTTTTCTATCATCATAATCTCCTAATTGAATATTTTTTTTATAATACGATCCAATTCTTTATTTTCAATTGGCTTTGCTATATATTCATCAAATCCATCTTGAAGTAAATATTTCTCTTTCATTCCATCAATTGCATTGGCTGTTAACATCACTGTAGGAGTATGAAAAGCAGGATTTTGTTTTAATCTTTTAAACGTTTCTACCCCACTCATATTAGGCATCATATCATCCATTAATATTAAGTCATAAACTTCACCTGAAGTAATTTTTTCTAAGCATTCACTACCACTTAAAACTGATTCAACATCCACATTATACTTCTTCAACAACCTCTCAGCTACTTTAATATTTAATTTATTATCATCAACAATTAAAATTCTTTTATCTGCAATATTACGAATATTTTTTTCCTCTTCGTTTTCAGGTAATAAGACCTTATTAGAATAAACAATTTCTTGATCTAATGAAATGGTAAACTTACAACCCCTACCATACACATTTTGAGCAACAATAGTACCTCCCATTAAGTCTACTAACTTCTTAGTCGTTGCTAAAGATGATGTAATTCCTTCTAACAGGCTTTCCTCAAGATCCTCACTTTCGCCTCTATCAATAAAAATTCGATCTAGTTTTTCTTTCCTAATTATTCCACCTGTATCCTCTAAGGAAACAATTAATCGACAAATGTTATTTTTAGTTACTGAAGTAACATTAAATTCTATATATCCAACTTTCGTCCTTTCAATTGAATTAGCCAACAAATTTAATAATATTTGTCTTAATATAACATAATCACCATATAAAGCATCAGGTAATGTTGTATCAAAACAAGTTCGTAATTCTACTTTGCTCTTAATAATAATTTCTTTGGCAAAATCAACCAACTCTTCTAACATATTATTCAAATCATATCTTTTTTTAACAATTTTAATTTTCTTAGCTTCTAATTTAGAAATATCTAAAATCCCATTAACCACTTGTAATAAATTAGTCGCAGAAGAAGAGATATTAGCAAGATCATTTCTTGATTCTCGATCTAATTTTCGATCTGAAAGAGACTCTGTAAACCCTATTATCGTTGATAAGGGAGTTCTGATTTCACGAGAAATATCATGAAGGAATTCTGTTTTAGCCTTATTAGCTTCTTCCGCTCTTTGTTTAGCATCACTTAATTCATCAATGATTTTTAAATCAGGATTTTCTATTGTAAAATAAATTAAAAAGGTAATAAATGTTTCAACAGGTGTAGTCAGCAATAATTCTGGATATTTATATTGAATAAATATAACGATTGGAAAAATAATAAGATAACTAATTAAAGGAATGAATTTATTCTTTTGAATATTTTTATAACCAATTAACATAAAAAGTAGACTAGCTATAATACAAATAGAACTCATAACGATACATAAAAAACTACTAGGACCATAGGAATATACAAGATTTAGATTAGTATTATTATAATATAGCGGTAATACCAATAAAGCAAAAGCTGCTATTAAATATATTTTAAAGAAAATACCTGTTATTTTTTTATATAGTTCTTTACTATTAAATCTCAAATTAATTTTTCTCTTAAATGAAACTAAAAAAGTATAATAAGAAAACAAAGTCAACCACGTTAATAAACAAACTAAATATGTTTTATTAATAACCGATGCTAATATTGGAAACTGCTCATATCTTAACGTAATAATATAACTGAAAAATTCGATAATCAAACTAATAAAGTTAACAATGGATAACGTAGAGTATACTCTATTTTCCAAAGTATTAAGTCTTCTTTTAGAAAAATAGACCCCTAAAAGTAAGGCGCTATAAAACATACTACATACAATAAAAGATGAACTCATATAAAACCTCCTAAGCTAAATCCTAGCTTTTATCTTTCATCTTATATTATATATTAAATGAAGAGCTTTTTACAAGTCAAAAAAATAAAAGTTGTCCTTTGCTGACAACTTTTATTAATCTCTATCACGATTTGTTTTATTTCTTTTTCTTGAGTTTTTAATTCCTTCTTTTTTAGCTTTTCTTCTTTTTACTCCTGGTTTGTCATAGCATTCTCTTTTTTTGCATTCTGAAGGGACTCCGTCTCTTGCGACTTTTTGCTTAAATTTTCTTAAAGCCATATCTAAGTTACCATTCTTTACAGTTACTTGTGTCATAAATTCTCCCTCCCTTCATCAATAACTATTAAAATTATAACAAATCCATCAAAATTATTCAACAAAAATATACAAAAAATTACATATTTTTTTAGTTTCATCAACTACTTTTCGTAATAAAAATCAAATTTCAACTATTTTTTCCTAATAAAAATTACATAAATAATATTTTATTCCAATGGACAAATCTGATTATCCACTATTCTTCTAATAGAGGAACCTACTCCAGCCCCAGCTTCTCGTAATACTTTTATTATGTTAGTAAAAGCATTAATTAAAGTTCCAGATATAGTAGTTCCTCCTACTATATCATTTAATCTTTCAGAGTGAATTATAATGATGTTTGACAAGACTTCGGATGAGTATATCCCTCAATAATTCCTGAGATAAAAACAGTAATCGCTGCTGCTACGACATACACCCATACAGAAACCTCTCCTCCTGTTATTTTTTCTAGATCTTTTTTCTTAATTTTCTGCATTACTCCTCCTTCCAACAGTTCCAAAATAGTTCTATCATCTTTCTTTTTTTATGAAAAATACTAATATTTAAAATTGTTTTTTCATCAACAGGTCTTAACTTGATCAATACTTGATGATAATTAATTTGATTTCTTTTATACACATTTTTAGTAATAGCAATGATATCTATTTTCTTCCTTTTTGAATTCAAATATACATAATTATTTTTTTGTATTTGTTGTAATTCATCTGTAGTTATTACTATTTGTACTATATTATCTAATATGTAAATACTACTTATTTTAGTATACTCATTATATTTTTTTATGAAAATTACGATAAAAAATACAATAAATAAGATCACAAGGAATAAATTAAACATAAATAATAATTGATACTTTTTATATCTTTTCATAAATTTTACCATTCTGTAATGTTAAAATTCGATTAAAAAGATTTTGACATGTTAATCTATGGCTAATAACAATTACTGTTTTATCTTTCAAATAATCTAAAATATTTTTTAAAATTTCTTGTTCCTTATCAACATCAAGCTGATTCAAAGCCTCATCAAAAATATAAATGTCACTATTTTTTATAATTGATCTTGCTAAAATAATTCTTTGTCTTTCACCACCACTAAAATTTTCTCCTTGAGCCTCCACCATTTTTGAATAACCTAAGTCTTTATCTACTATTTCATCTACTCTGACCAATTTACAAATTTCATTTAATTTTTCCTCACTTTCTTCTTGAAAAAGAATATTTTCCCTAATCGAACCAGTAAATAAATTTTCTTGTTGGGAAATGTATGTAATTCTTCTCCTTATGGTATCTAAATGGTAATGAGCTATATCCATGCTATTAATTGAAATATAGCCATAATCAATATGAATAAAACCACTTAATATTTTCATTAAAGTACTTTTACCAACACCACTTTCTCCTCTAAAAAATATCTTATCTTTTCTTTTTATACTTAAATTTAACTGCTTAAAAATAGTCTGATAACCATAACTATAAGTTAGATTTTTAATTTGAATTGTCCCGTTTAATTTATACTTTTGAAAATATTCCAAACAGTTAAAATTTTCTTGTCGAATCATAAATAAATCTTCTATTCTATCTTTAGAAATCCTAAATTTATGATACTCTTTATATATAGATAAAATACTTTGATAGGAAGATAAATAATAACTTAAAATGCTCTGAAACACAATTAAGCTACCTATATTAAACTGGTTATTAATAATTAAAATTGCCCCCACTGTTAAGATTACCACCATAAATAAATCATTAATCAAATTATGAAAAAAATTATTAATCAAAATTAAATTATTTAATTTATAACTCTGCCCTAAAAATAATTGATATTCCCTAGTAAAAGCATTTAATTTTTTCTTTTCAATATGTAAACTTTTTATTGTACTCATAGAATTAATATTTTCAAACAACAGAGAATTAATCTTATCACATTTTTTCAAATAAGAATTTGTATTCTTAATAATTGGTCGTCTTGTTAATACCTCTAATATAAATAGTAAAACACTCAATAAAATGATAAAAATTCCCAACTTTTTATTAACAGAAAACAAAATACAAAGAAAAATTATCATAAATGCAAAATCTACTAAAAAATAAGAAAAAATTTTAGCCAAAAACGACTTAATAACTTCTAAATCTTTGATCCTTGATATAACCTCTCCAGTTGTTCTATTCCTATAATATAAATAAGGTAATAGCATTAAACGATTGAAAATAATCTTAGTTAATTTTTCTTCTAATAACTCACTCCATTTCAAAAGAGTCAAACTTTTCAAGTATAAAGTACATTCCCTTAAAAAGAAAACGATTAAAAAAATTTTACTAATCAAAAATACATTTTCTGTAATACTATAATAAATTGCCTTATTTAATAAAATTTTAAAATAAAAAGCAGCAATGAGATTTAAGAAAAAGTAAATGAACGTTAATAATAGTATGTATGGAATATATTTCTTATGATCAATAATAAATTGTCTTACCCACTCATTTACTAATTTCTTTTTCTCTAAATTTAATATTTTCTTAGCTGGTTTTAAATATATATAGCAATTGCTTGTCATTAAATTAAATTCAGCAAAAGACAATTTCTTTTTTCCCACTGCAGGATCCATAATCAAAAGTTCTTTTTTGTTTTGGTTAATTTCATAAATAACAATAAAATGTTGATAACTCCTATTAAGGATAACATGTGCTATAACTGGAAGCATTTCCTGATCAACATCGACTATATCCATCTTAACACCATAAGAATGAAATCCTATTTTTATGGCTGCTTCTACAAGATTATAAGCACTAACCCCATTTCTTGTTGTATTAGTAAGTTCTCTTAAAACTTCTAATGGTATATTGCCTTGGTAGTGCCTAATGATAGATAAAAGACAACAAACCCCGCAATCTTTTAATCCCTCTTGTTTAACAACCTTCATTTTTTTCACCTCCCACTATTATAATTCGAGATGAAAATCAAAATTAGAGAAAAAAACTATTTTTAACAAAAAAACCAGTCAATAAAAACTGGTTAATCATATTTAATTGGTAGCAGATTCCATCAAAGTAATTGTTTTTTGATCAAAATCAACCTGAATATTGGACCCTAGTGGCAAAACTCCTATAACAAAAGAATGCCCTATATTAACATTATATAAAACTGGCAAAGATTCACAATTAAATTCTTTTAGAACAGTTTTATATATCTCTTTATATTCCTCATAATACTTTTCTTCTGACGGTTTTCCTACTATAATACCTTGTATTACTTCAAAAATTCCTTGTGCTCCCAAATTTCTTAAATATCTAGTCAAGTGCTCTGGAGAAATTTTTTCTTCACTTGTTTCAATTAATAAAATTTTTTCTTTCCAACTTTCCTTCGTAGGCCATATATCAGTGCCAATAATCATAGGAAAAACATCAATACAACCACCAAGCAATTGTCCTGTGGCTACCCCCTTTCCTTGTATTACCTCATAACCATGCTGCTCATCAATTAAGTTTTTAGAAACTTCTATATTTTTAATATCCCATGGAACAAAATCCTTTGTCCAGTACTTACTAGACTTAACTTCATATCCTTTACTATTAGCAAAAAGAATATTTTTAACAGCATTCTGCGTATAATCAAACATTCCTCCATACTCACCAAATTCACACATAATAGAAGGACCATAAAACGAAACCAAGCCTGCTTTTTGCATCATAAAATGGTTTACTGTAGAATCAGAATACCCTAAAAACACCTTAGGATGATTCTTTATCACTTCATAATCAACATAAGGTAAAAGTCTAATGGCATCACTACCACCTATAGCACAAAAAACACCTTTAATGCTTTCATCCAAAAAAGCGTCCATCAAATCTTGAGCCCTCTTTTCTGGATGATTATATATATACTCAATTCCTTTTAAAGCATGTGGCATAGTAACTACCTCTAAACCAAAATCCTTTTCTAATCTTTCCCTTGCAATATAATATTTATGAATCAAACTTTCTTCTCCTAACAATCCAGAGGATAAACTTACAATAGCAATTTTATCTCCTCTTTTCAACATATTAGGTTTAATCATAATATCAACTCCTCGTATATATTATACAATATAATAAAATTCTTTTTGACTAACTTTCTTTTAATCTCAAAAAATCAACTAAATAAAACATAATAATATTAAATAATACCAAATTTATAATTTACAACACATAAAATTTTACCATTTTAATTAACCACTACACTTTATAGTAGTTTAGATAGAGTTTTTATTTTGATTCCACTTTACAAAAAAACTAGCATCACTCTGCTAGTAATATATTATTCTCGAAATCAATTAACTCGAGTTCATTATCAGTATGGTGTCCACGACAGGATTCGAACCTGTGACCGATCGCTTAGAAGGCGATTGCTCTATCCAACTGAGCTACGTAGACATAACACAACCGTTAACAGTATTAATTGTACATCAAAAAAAGACTATTGGCAAGCCTTTTTGAAAATTTTAATTTTTTTTAGTGTAGAGTTACAATAGATGTGAAACAATTTTATATAAAAAAAGTGAATCAA